>JASGUU010000020.1 GCA_030057555.1 Bacillota bacterium
CTGCGTGATGAGCTCGCGCCACTCGGCGCGCGTGCGTTCTTGTTTCATGGGTAACCTCCTGACGCTGTTTGCGTCAGACTACGGTTACCGGAAACCTATTTCGAGATGCCGTTTTTTGAGCGCTTACTATGCAGAGAGCAAAAAATCGACTTGTGCGAATTTATCTGCGCACAAGTCGAAATATTGTGCGAATTTGATGACATTTTGCTCAAATATACAACTTATACACGCTTTTTCGCGCATAAGTTGATTTTTTGCTCGCGACCCCTTTATGCAGCCGGCCCCATGGCGGCCACCAGATCCTGTTTCAGGCACAAAACAGCGTGAGGAACATGACAAGCTGTTCAGGTGGCTGGCATCTGCGGTGCCCGCCGCTTTCAGGTTTCGAACTGGCTGTCGTGCAGACGGCGATAGAGCCCGCCCGCTGCCAGGAGTTCGTCGTGTGTGCCCTGCTCCACGATGTCCCCGTCGTCCATGACCAGGATCTGGTCGGCGGCGCGGACTGTCGAGAGGCGATGGGCGATGATGAAGCTCGTCCGCCCCTCCATGAGCGCGAGGAAGGAGCGCTGCACCAGCTGTTCGGTCATCGTGTCGATGTGGCTGGTCGCTTCATCGAGGATCAGCAGCGGCGGTCTCAGCAGCATCACCCGGGCCACCGCCAGCAGCTGCAGCTGGCCGCTCGACAGCAGCGCGGCGCCGTTGCCCACGGCCGTATCGTAGCCCTCGGGCAGCTGGCGTATGAAGCGGTCGGCACGGGCTGCCCGGGCCGCCTCCTGTACCTCGGCCAGACTCGCCTCCGGACGCCCATAGGCGATGTTCTCACGGATTGTGCCCTCGAAGAGCCAGCTGTCCTGGAGGACCATGCCGATGGCGCCACGCAGGCTGCGGCGGCTGACGGAGCCGATGGGCTGGCCGTCGATGCGGATCTCGCCGTCGCTGACATCGTAGAAGCGCATTAAGAGATTGACGAGGGTGGTCTTCCCCGCTCCGGTTGGCCCGACTATGGCGATGGTGCCTTCGCCGGGAACCTCGAGATTGAGATGGCGGATGAGGGGACGGTCGGGATCGTAGGTGAAGGAGACATCGCGGAAGCTGACCGACCCCTCCTCGAGTTCCAGATCGGGCAGCGTCGGATCGATGACTTCAGCCGGAATATCGAGAATCTCAAAGATGCGTTCGCCCGAGGCAAAGGCATTCTGCAGCTGGGCGAAGACGGCGGATAGTTCGTTGACAGGCTTGGCAAACTGCAGGGTGTAGTTGAGCAGCCGCGTCATCTGGCCGATGGTGAGCCCGCCCGCGAGCGTGGTCAGCGCAGAGACGAGGCCGACGGCGGCGTAGGCGACGTTGTTGACGAAGCGTGTCCCGGGATTGGTCAGTGAGGAGTAAAACTGGGCCTTCTGGCCGGCATCATAGAGGCGGCGGTTGATGTCGTCAAAGCGCCGGTCAAACGCTGTCGCGGCCCCCGAGGCCTGTATCAGGCGGCGCAGTTCAATGGCTTCCTCGCCGAGGGCGTTGACGCGGCCGGTCATCTCGGCCTGATCGCGAAAACGCTCATGGGAGCGCTTGGCAATGAAGCGGGTGATGACAAAGTTCAGGGGCATCAGGGCCAGCATCAGCAGGCTGATCCAGACAGAGGTGCGCAGCATCAGCAGCAGCGAGCCGCTGAGGATCATGAGACCCGAAACGAGCTGCACGAGTGCCTGACGGACACCCTCGCCAACGGCGTCGCTGTCGTTCGTCATGCGCGAAACGATGTCGCCACGGCTGTGGCGGTCGAGGACAGCCAGTTCCAGCCGGGTCACATGGTCAAAGAGCCGGCGGCGCAGCCCTGTTACGAGATCCTGGCTGAGTCGCTGGGCCTCGTTGACGACGAGCCAGTGAAAGAGGGCGGCAATGCCGTAGGCGAGGGCCAGCAGGAGCAGCAGGCGGAGGAAACCCGTGTACTGAACCTGACCCGGACCCACGAGGCGGTCGATCAGGCTGCCGATCAGCCAGGGAGCCACGAGGGAGGCGAGGCTGCCAATGACGCCCAGCAGCAGGATGGCGACGAGACGCAGCCGGCGTTCCCGAAGCAGGAGGAGGAGGCGCAGCGCCGTCCGGCGGCGTCCGGGCATGTCATAACGTCTGAGGTGCATCAGAACACCTCCCCGGTCGGCGACTGTGAACGCACGATTTCGCGGTAAAGGGGAGATTCCTGAAGGAGTTCGGCATGTGGGGCGAGCCCCGCCACCCGTCCCTGATCGAGCAGCAGGATGCGCTTACAGGCGCGGATCGTGTGGACCCGCTGCGAGACGACAATGACGGCAGGGGCTTCGGGCAGAGTGGCAATCTCGCGCCGCAGTCTCTGCTCGGTCAGATTGTCGAGAGCGGAGAAGGCATCATCGAGCAGGAGCAGATCGGACGGGCGCAGCAGGACGCGGGCCAGACTGAGGCGCTGGCGCTGGCCTCCGGAAAAGTTGGTCCCGCCGCGCTCGACACGGCTGTCGAGCCCTTCCGGCAGGCGGGTCACAAAGTCCAGGGCCTGGGCGCGCCCGAGGGCCGTGCGGAGATCGGCATCGGTATAGTCGTCGGGATCGAGGCCGAGCAGCAGATTCTCGCGGATGCTTCCGGCCAGCAGGACCGCGCGCTGCGGTGCCCAGGCCATCCGGCTGCGCCAGAGCTCGAGAGACGTGTCGGCAGCCCTCCGGCCGTTGAAGCAGATTTCGCCGGCTTCGGGTTCGCGAAAACGCAGGATGAGGTCGAGCAGGGTCGACTTGCCGGCGCCGGTCGTGCCAATGACGCCGAGTGTCTCTCCCCTGACGAGCGTCAGACTGAGATCGCTGAGGACGGGATCCGCGGCACCGGGATAGCGAAAGGAAAGGCGTCTGCAGACGAGCAGGGCTGAGGGCGCGGGCTCAGGCTTTGCAGAAAGGGGCTCCACCTGTGTTCCAGCCGCTTCCGGCAGTGGTGCCTCGAGGACTTCCGAGACGCGGCCGGCAGCCGCAAAGGCACGGGGAAACAGCAGGGCGAGATTCGCGACAACCATCATGGCGAGAACAATCTGGCCCAGGTAGTTGGTCAGGGCCAGCATTTCCCCCTGCGTCACGATACCGCCATCGACCGCCGTGGCCCCGCGGCCGAGGACGATCACAACAGCCATGTTAAAGATCAGCTGGGTCACCGGATTCATCAGCGCCGAGATTCCGGCTGCCCGGTTTGTCAGCCGCTCAAGCCGTTCGTTCTCGGCGCGGAAACGACTCTGTTCATCGGCCTCGCGACGGAAGGCGCGGATGACACGGACACCGGCCATATGGTCGCGGACACGGGAGCCAACGCGGTCGAGAGCCATCTGTACCTCGCGGTAGGAACGGATCGCCCAGCGCATGATGAGCCAGAGCAGGACCGTGGCGAGCGGGACGGCGGCGATAAGGATGAGGGAGAGGCGCCGCGAGATGGAGAAGGACATGATGATGCCGCCAACGGCGAGGAAGGGTGCCCGCGTCAGCAGGCGGATGGTCATCGCGACCGCTACCTGTATCTGGTTGACATCGCCGGTCAGGCGGTTGGTCAGGCTGCTGGTATCGAAGGCCCGGCCCGCATCGTCATCAAAACGGATCGAACGGGCAAAGAGGGCGCTGCGCAGACTGGTGCCCGTACCCTGTGAGGCTACCGAGGCCATGTACTGTGTCAGCAGGGAGAAGGAAAGACCAACCACGGTCAGCAGCAGGAGGAGCAGGCCGTGGCGCAGGATGAGGCTGCGGTCGCCCATGCGGATGCCGCGGTCAATGATGGCGGCCATGAGAAGCGGGTTCGCCAGTTCAATGACCGCCTCGACCAGCTTGAATATCGGCCCTGTCGCCAGCTGCAGGCGGTACGGTTTCAAATGTGGCAGCAGAGCTCTCACGGCACGGTGTTCTCCTCCCGACAGGAAGTTTCTGGCATGATACCAGACCAGCGAATCGTATCCTGCGGCACAGCCACCGACCTCTTCCGTGCCTATAATTCGACCATCGAGTCCGGCGCGACAGCCCGCCGGACGAGGAAGACTGACAGCCGGCGGAAACATAGCCGGAAAGAAAGGATACAGCCATATGAAAATCAGTGAAAGCACCGTTGAAATGCTCTCAAAGCAGGTTAATGCCGAATTTTACGCCTCCTACCTCTACTTCTCAATGTCCATCTGGGCCGACCGCGAGAATCTGCCCGGACTGGCAAAGTGGATGGAGCTGCAGGCGAAGGAAGAGCTCGAGCACGCGGAGCGGCTGCACAAGTACATCACCGAGCGCGGCGGCAGCACCATTCTGGCACCGATCGATCTGCCTCCGGGCGAATTTGCATCGGCGCTCGAGGTGATGGAGGCGGCCTATGAGCATGAGCTCATGGTCACCGACAATTTCACGCGCATGACCGCCACGGCTCTCGAAGAGCAGGATTTCGCCACCGTCAGCGCGCTGCGCTGGTTCATCGACGAGCAGGTCGAAGAGGAGGCGCAGACCTCCCACTGGGTCGACAGGCTGCGTCTGGCCGGCGAACGGAAGGGAGCGCTGCTGATGATCGACAATCAACTCGCCCAGCGCCAGGAAGCCTGACCCGGCACCATGATGAGAAACCCTGATGCAGCGGGATCCCGCCCTGATGCGGGATCCTTTTTGTCTTTTGACCTGCCCTCCACCGCCGCCCGCGATTTCAGCAGCGATACGGTCACCCAGCCGGATGCCGCCATGCGTCGGGCCATGGCCACGGCCGTGGTCGGCGACGACGTGCAGCGTACCGACCCCACGGTCCGCGAACTCGAAGACAGGGCGGCTGCCCTGCTCGGCAAGGAGGCAGCCCTCTTCGTCGCGAGCGGCACCATGGGCAACCAGCTCGCCCTGCTCGCAGCCTCAGAACCGGGCAGCGAGGCCATACTTCCTGACAGCTGCCACATCGTCATCCACGAGGCCGCCGCCTCCGCCCGTCTGGCCCAGGTGCAGCTGCGTACCATGGCGGCGCCGCTGGGGGTCCCGGATCCCGACGTTGTGGAGTCTCTCATCCGCCTCACTCCCGAGGACATCCACAGCCCGCGCACAGCCGTCATCAGCTATGAGAACGCCACCAGCGACGGCGCCGTGGTGGAGCCTTCGCGGATGTCAGAACTGGCGGAACTGGCCCGGCGTCACGGGATCCATGTCCACGTCGACGGCGCCCGCTTCTTTCATGCGGCGGCGGCTCTGGGAACGGATGCCGCCGAACTCGCCCGCCATGCCGACAGTGTCATGTTCTGCCTCTCGAAGGGGCTTGGGGCCCCCATCGGCTCCATGCTCTGCGGCCGCCGCGACTTCGTGGAACGCGCCCGCCGCGCCCGCAAGTGGCTGGGCGGCGGCTGGCGGCAGGCCGGTGTGATCGCGGCGGCGGGGCTGCTTGCGCTTGAGAACCGTCATGAGGCCGTCCGCGACATTGAGCGCGCACACCGGACGGCCGGACAGCTGGCAGCCCTCGAGGGCTGCCAGATTCTCCCGGAGCGTCTGGCCATCAACATGATCTATCTGCAGCTTCCCGCCGGGCTGGATCGGGCTCTACTCGACGAACTGACCGCCCGCCGGCTGGGTCACTATCCGCCCGAACGCGGTCTCTGGCGCTTTGTCGTCCACCGCGACATCACGGACGAGGCGCTGACGGATCTCGTCGCAGCCGTGGCCGCGGCGCTGGGACAGGCGCAGCCGTGAGGCCTGCCCTGCCCGGCCTGCCCGGCCGTGTCCGAACCGCATTCCTGCGCCGATAGCAGAGAAGACCCCCGCGCAACAATTCTCTTCGCGGGGGTCTTCGCCCTGATCAGATTCTGGACCACTCTGTCGCGGGCCGCGGCAGCGGCCGGATCCGCCTAGTTGGTCCCGGCCGGCTCGAGCGTTAATTCAAGGACGATGATCTCGCCGTTGCGCTCAACAGTCAGCTTGAGCTGCTCACCTATGTCAGTCTGATACTTGATCCTGTTCACATCGTCGACACTCGTGACATCCTGGCCGTTGACCTGGGTGATGATATCGCGCACCCTGACACCGGCCTTGTCGGCCGGGCTGCCGGGCTGAATCTCGCGCACCAGTACCCCGGGTGTGAGGTCGTAGGGGTTGTTCGCCGGCACATCGGAGCCGGTGATCCCGATCATGGGGCGCTGGACGCTCCCCGACTCCATCAGCTGCTCGGCGATCGGCTGCGCGGTCGAGACGGGGATTGAGAAGGCGATGCCCTCGACACCGGTGCGGACCGGCTTCGCCACATTGATCCCGACGAGCTCGCCACGCGTGTTGAGCAGAGCCCCTCCGGAGTTGCCGGAGTTGATCGCAGCATCCACCTGGATGACGCCGTACAGTGTTCCGCTTTCAGTTTCGACATCGCGGTTGAGAGCCGAAACATAACCGGCCGTCACCGTACCCTGCAGGTCGCCCAGAGGATTTCCGATCGCAACGATCTGATCGCCGACATGCAGCTCGGAACTGTCACCGAACTCGAGGAAGGGCAGATCCTCCTCATCGATTTTCAGGACCGCCAGGTCTGTAACGTCGTCACTGCCAACGAGCTCGGCCTCGTACTCGTTGCCGTCAGCCAGACGCACCTGCACGCTATGGCTGTTTTCGATGACATGTCTGTTCGTCAGGATATAGCCGTCGGCGGTGATGATGACGCCGGAGCCGGCACCCTCGACCAGCTGGCGGCCAAAGAAGGTGTCCTGAATGCCTTCCACATAGATGGCCACGACCGCCGGCGATGCCTTTTCGGCGATATCCCGCACACTCATCTGCCCTTCGGCCAGCGTCGCTGCAGGGGGTGCCGCCGTTTCGGCGGGCAGCACTTCAACACTGGTCGTCACCGGTGTCTCGGTTGTTGCAGCCGCTTTCCCGCCCGTTTCTTCGCCCGTCGTCGCCAGCAGGTTCACGGCGAGAAAACCGCCGGCCAGTCCCGAGAGCAGTGAACTGCCGAGTATGGCGGCCACGATACCGAGTGCACGTCCGCGCCGTGGCCTTCCGCCGCGCTTCGGCCCCCTGACCGGGGGCGGTGACACCCGGCCGGCATTGCCGTCCGGCTGCGGCATCCAGCCGGAGGCCGGCGCCTGCCGATTCTGCCAGCCTGTCGGCGCCTGGGTATTCTGCCAGCCCGGACGCGGCTCCTGTTCCGGCTGCTGATTGTTGTACTGGAGATTGTTATCCATCATTCCGTTTCTGCCTCCTCCTGCGGACAAAGGGCGCGGAGCTTCTCCTGCCAACCCCTGTTCTCATTCACTGTTCACAGTTTAGCGGGCGAGGCTGTAACGATTCTGAACCGGACCACTCCGGACGTAAAATTTCCGTGAACGAAAAGCAGCCTAGGACTGATACCAGTCCCTGGCCTGAGGACCGCGCCGCGGACGTTCGAGAAAGCGACGCACCAGGGTTCGCTCGTAGGTGAAGCGGCGGAAGCCCTCATGGCCGAGGTACTGCCCGTGCCCGGCCTGACCGGGGGCGCCGTGGCTGGGCGCGAGCGGCAGCGAGGCGGGCAGGCTGTTGAGGCAGATCTGTCCGGCCATCAGGGCCTTTGACACGAGCTTCCAGTCCTGCTGGCGTCTCGTGAAAACCGCGGCCATGAGAGGATGCGGCAGCAGGTTGAGGCGGCTCACCTGGCCGGCCAGATTGTCAAAGCCGAGCACGGGCAAAATGGGGCCAAAGACCTCCTGGCGCATGATCGGACTGTTGTAGTCCACACGATCGAGGACGGTCAGTTCGATCTGCCGCGTCTGGTCGTTGGAACGCCCGCCCCAGACGATACGGCCGCTCGGCAGCAGCTCGCGCAGGCGCAGGTACTGTTCATGGTCGAGCGCAGGCTGGTAGGAAGGGTCGTGGAGGCTGTCAGCTGCGGTAGAGTAGCGCAGATGCCAGCTGAGACGTTCCAGAAAGGCCTCCATAATGCCTTCGTCAACCAGGCAGTAGTCCGGTGCCAGGCAGTCCTGGCCACAGTTGATGCGCTTCGCCTGCAGGATGCTGTGGGCCGCCTGGTCGAGGTCGGCGTCGCGGCAGACAATAACCGGATTCTTCCCCCCCAGCTGCAGCGTCAGCGGTGTCAGGCGACGGCTGGCAATGCGCATGATGCGCGCCGCCGAGACCGGATTGCCGGTCATGACGATATGACTGAGCGCCTCGGCGGCGAGGCGTTCGGCGAGCTGGTGATCTCCGTCGATAACCGTCACATAGCTGGCGGGAAAGGCCTCGGCGATCACAGCGGCGAGAATATCGGAGAAGGCCTGCTGACCCGGCGCCGGTTTAAGGATGACGCAGTTGCCGGCGGCGAGTGCGTCCACAGCCGGCAGCAGAGTATAGCGCAGCGGCCAGGCGGCGTTGCCGAAGATGGCTATCACCCCCTGGGGTTCGCGTGTCGCCTCATAGCAGCAAAGCCTGCCATGATGCCAGACGAGCCGGCGCCGGGGCCGCATCCAGGCGGACAGCCGGCGGCGGCAGCGGGCAATTTCGTCATGGATGGGCACGAGCTCGCTCTGCCATGTCTCGTTCTCGGAGCGGCCGAGGACGACATGGATGGAGGCGGACAGCGGCTCACGGTAGGCCCGCAGAAAGCGATCCAGGGTCGCCAGTGCCTGGCGACGGGCTCGCAGACTGCGGGTCTGACCGGAGAGAAACCAGCTGTGCTGGGCCTTGACGCGTTCGCGAAGCGGAATCAACGGATCATCCGGGCTTTCTAGCTGAGCTGCGAGGGCGCGACGATGGTCTCCTCTTCGGAGAGAACTGCGGCGACGCGCATGGTGTTGGTCGTCCCGCTGCGTCCGACGGGCGTGCCGGCGGAGATGACGACGAGGTCGCCCTCGTTTACCAGGCCGGTGTCGCGGGCCGCCGCAATCGAACTCGTGAAGAGTTCGTCCGTTGTCTCCACCTCGGGAATCACACAGGGCTCGACGCCCCAGGTCAGGGCCAGCTGCCGGCTCTGGCGCTCGCCGATGGTCGGCGCGATAATCGGCGCCTCGGGGCGGAAGCGCGCGATCAGGCGGGCGGTGCGGCCCGAGTGCGTGACCGCGATGATGGCCGCAGCCGAGAGGTCGCGGGCGGTCATGCAGCAGGCATGGCTGACGGCGTTCGTGATGCTCGGCAGCAGGTCAAACGTCGTGCGCTCAAAGATGTCCCAGTAGTCGATATTGGCCTCGGTAAAGAGGGCAATCTCGCGCATCATCTTCACCGCTTCAACGGGGTAGCGGCCGCTCGCCGTTTCACCGGAAAGCATGACGGCTGACGTGCCGTCGAGAATGGCGTTGGCGACGTCGCTGACCTCGGCCCTGGTCGGACGGGGATTGCGCTGCATCGAGTCGAGCATTTCCGTGGCGGTGATGCAGGATTTTCCGCGCATGTAGCAGCTGCGGATCATGCGCTTCTGCATCGTCGGAACCTCATAGCTCGGGATCTCGACACCGAGGTCGCCGCGGGCCACCATGATGCCGTCGGCGGCATCGAGGATGCCTTCGAAGTTGCGGATGCCCTGGCGGTTCTCAATCTTCGCGATGAGCTGGATGTCGGGGGCACCGGACTCCTTCAGCAGCTCGCGGATGGCAAAGATGTCGGATGCCGAGCGCACGAAGGAGACAGCGATGAAGTCAAAGCCCTCCTTGGCGGCGAAGCGGATATCGGAGATGTCCGCCTGCGAGAGAGAGGGCAGCTTGAGGGCTACGCCCGGGAAGTTAAGCGACTTGCGGTTCGAGATGTCGCCGCCGTTGATCACGTTGAGACAGATGTCACGGCCCTCGATACGCTCGACGGTCATTTCGATGCGCCCGTCGTCCAGCAGGACGGTGTCGCCGACCTTGAGATCGCGGTCGAGATCCTTATAGGTTACGGAAAAGGCGTCATGGCTGCCGACGACATCGTTCTGGTAAATCCAGACGGTAGAGCCGGTCTCAAAGGTGGCTTTGCCTCCCTCAAAGGTGCCCGTGCGCACCTCAGGCCCCCTGGTGTCCATCATGATGGCGACATGCTTGCCCTCTTCATCGCGGATGCGCTTGATGAGGTCAACCTTTACCTTGTGACCACGCTGGTCATCATGGGAAAAGTTCAGGCGGCAGACGTTGATGCCCTCGCGAATCAGAGCGCGAAGAGTATCTTCATCCTGACTCGCGGGTCCGATGGTTGCAACAATTTTAGTTTTCCTAGCGGCTGGCTTCATGGACGATCTCCTTTTCTGTGCGTTGCGGGCGGTTGGCGAACAGATGGCGGATCCGGTATCGCAGGCGGTGGAAGAGGGCTTCGGCTCCCACATGCAGACGATCCGAAAGAGCCTGGGCGAGTGTCACGAGTTTGAGGTAGAGAATCGGCAGACTGGTCAGTATAAGAAGGGCTCCGAGGAAGACAGCGATACCGAGGAGAACCAGGAGCAGCGAACTCGCGATGAGGCCAAACACCTGATTCATCTCGGTGTTGCGCTCAATAAAACTGCCGGCCGTATCATCGAGAAACTGAAGGAGGGCCGGCAGCAGGTTTTCCGTATCCACGCGCGTCGAAGGGACAAACCAGGACCAGATGGCGAGGAGAGCGGTGGCGTACTTCAGAGCGTGGAGTGCGAGGACCGGAAAGCGGGCGATCAGGGGCAGACGATAGTAGAAGCGCGACAGCAGGGGCAGAACGATGACAAGCAGGAGCGTCAGAGCAAACCAGAAGGAGCTGCCGCCCGGCCAGGGCAGTGTCCCCGCGCGGTTCATGCGCAGGACGAGGGCGGCTGTCAGGAGCCAGAACGCAAAGCTCGACCAGAGCCAGACGCCCGTGTGGCGACGGTTCTCGTAATCGGTATCGCTCCAGATACGTCCCAGCAGGGCACCCTCGAGATAGTCCATCGCGTATGGTCCGCTCCTCTCTACATGCAAATCAGAATCATTTTAGCAGATGCTATGATGCTTTTATGAGACTCGACACACTTCTGGCCCGCAGCGGCCTCGGCAGCCGTCGCGATGTCGCCCGCCTGATCCGCTCCGGAGCGGTCACGCTGGACGGCCGGACCCTGCTCGACGCGGCCACTGCGGTGAGTGCGGAGGAAGCCGGCCGGCTCCTGCTCGACGGCGAGGCGCCCGTTCTCGTGCGCCACCATCATCTGCTGCTGAACAAGCCCGCAGGCGTGCTCACCGCCCTCCACGACGCCCGTGAAGCAGCGGTCGGGGACTGGCTGACTCCGGTTCTGCGACAGCGCGGTGTAGCGCCCGTGGGCCGCCTCGACCGTGATACCACCGGCCTGCTGCTGCTGACGAGCGACGGCCAGCTCGCCCACCGCCTGATGTCGCCGCGCTGGGGAATCGAGAAGGAATACCGTGTACGCCATGGCGGCGCCCCGCTGACGGCAGCGGAAGTCGCACGTTTCGCCGCCGGCATGCAGCTCGCCGATGGCCCCGTCCGCCCCTGCCGCCTCGAGATACTGGCTCCGGACAGCGCAATCATTGTGGTGAGCGAAGGGCGCAACCGCCTGGTGCGCCGTCTTTTTGACGCGATCGGGCGGCCGGTGCTGGCACTGGAGCGCCTCCGTATCGGTCCGCTCCACCTCGGCTCCGACGATCGCTGCGGTGAGCTTCGTCGCCTGGATGCCGCAGAAACAGCTGCCCTCTACGAGGCGGTCGAGCTCAAGGAACCGGGGCTTTTCGATTAGTGCGGGGCGGCCTCGAGAATCTGGCGAACGTTCCGCGCGCCGTGTGCGGCCGGGGCGGACGCTCCGGATTTGTCATGCGTTTGGGCCCGACACCATCCGATGGTATAAACTACGCTATATTAAATTAACTAAATCATCATGGAGGCAAAGCGATGAACAAGGTAGAACGTTTGACCCGTGCATTTTCCGGCCAGCCCGTGGACCGGGTGCCATTCAGCTTCTGGTATCACTTTCAGCAGGAGCGTCTGGGTGATGACAATGGCCTGAAAGCCCACATGGACTACTATCGTTCCTCCGGTGTGGACTACATGAAGATCATGTCGGACGGCTATGGCGCGCCGGCAGATTACTCCGGCGTGAAAAAGGCCTCGGACTGGGCGAGAATTCCCCGCGGTGGCAAAAACAGCCGCTACTTCGTCGGGCAGCTCGACAGGGTCAAGCGCATCAACGACGCGCTGCAGGGCGACTGTCTGACCTTCTACAACATTTTTGCACCCTTCTCGCTGATGCGACAGGACAATCGTGAGGAAATGGTCATGCAGCACCTGAAGGAGGACAGGAAGAGCGTGCTTCAGGGACTCGAGATCATTTCCGACGACGTGCTCGAGCTGGCCGCAGCCCTGATGACCGAGGGCGGCTGTGCAGGGATCTACATGGCCCTGCAGGGCGGAGAGAAATGGCGTTTTTCGCCGGAGGAGTACGCGGAGATCGTCGCCCCCAGCGACCTGAAAGTACTGAACGGCGCCAGAAGCATACGCGACATGAATATCGCCCACCTCTGCGGCTGGGCCGGTGATCCCAACAATCTGGAAATCTGGAAGGACTATCCGGCCCGTGCGTTCAACTGGGCCATCTTCATCGAGGGTGTCAATCTGGTGGAGGGCAGGCGCTACTTCGGGGGCAGGACCGTAATCGGCGGCTTCGATAACAGGCACGGCGCCCTGCTGCACAAAGCCGGCTCAAAGGAGGAAGTGAAGGACTTTGCCAGGCAGACGGTGCTGGATTATGAGGCTGCTTTCGGCAGCAGGCAGGGTCTCATCATCGGAGCAGACTGCACCATCCCGTCCGATGTGGATGACAGCAGATTCCGCTGGGTCCTGGAAGCGCTGGAGGAGCTCGGCGCCTAGACCTCATCTCAGGCCTGCTCCGGCCACACGGAGCCGGCCTTGAGCCGAGCCCTGAACCCTGCAGCCTGTTCTCAAGCGCCTGCTGGCGCTGCAAAAGCATCGGGGCCCCCGTACAGGACACGTCCGGCACCCCTGAGATGAGACTGAGGGAATAAGACAACCTGTCTGAGACCACAACATGGACTGCACACCGGAAAAATGGATGAAACACGTTTTGAGGTGTGCTGTGTACCGAACATTTCAGGCCGCCCGCCTCGGACCGAAGAAGCTTCCCTTCCCGATGCCGGTTACGAACCGGATTGGGGACGAAATGGCCTTTGCCCGACTGGTGGATGAAAAGATTCACTGAGATTCCAGGCAGTGGAATAGCAGCCCTGGCGCCTTGCCTCATGTGCTGATCCTTTCGACCACGACAGAGAACGGCAGGAGGCGCACCCAGGCGGGAAGCGGATGGTCGGCCGGGGCAGCCAGGCTCTGACAATTTCTGCCTGTCACCAGTTCTGCGACAAGAGCAAGGGCATCCATCAGGAGAAGACGGGATACGGGAGCTATGACATCCATGGCATGGCTGACCCAGCGCTTATTCTTTTGGATCTCCTCAAACTCGAGCATGTCAAGCTCACGGAGTGTCTGTGGACCATGCATGGTGTTGCTACCAGGGAGCCGCCTGCCCTTTTAAGCGACAGCAATGAAACGGAGCAAAGCTGCACCCAGAAAGCGCGCGTGTCTGACTGCATCCGCAGGCAGACAAGCTCATGTGGCCACTCACGGACAGGAAAAACGAAAGTTCGCCGCCGACCCCGGCGGATGCATGTTCCTTCGACAAAACGGGGTGCAAGTCAGGAGTTTCGGGAAGCGGTTGAGCATGCAAGGAGGACGGCTGGCAGGGAAAAAGCAGCCTGCGGACTTCTGGTGGTCAAAACGAAGAGTAATCCAAAAAACAATTTGGATTACTCGTTATCCTGACCACAAAAGGGGGGGTTCTGGTCAACTTTGGGAGTTATCCAAAAAATAATTTGGATTTCTCGCGATCCTGACCACAAAGGGGGCGTTTCTGGTCAACTTTGGGAGTAATCCAAAAAACAATTTGGATTACTCGTCATCCTGACCACAAAAGGGTGGTTTCTGGTCAACTTTGGGAGTTCGCCAAAAAACAATTTGGATTACTCGCGATCCTGACCACAAAGGGGCTGTTTCTGGTCAAAACGAAGAGTAATCCAAAAAATGATTTGGCAAAGTCTCCATCTTGACCACGAGAGGCGCGCTGCTTATCAGAATCGCCTTTATCACACGACAACAGGGCAACAGAATCTGGATTGCTTCACAATCTTCTGGAACGTGCCAGACCGTGCCTGTCTGCCTCGCTGCCCGCTATCCTATTCCTATCCCATTCACATTCCGGCCGTCTGTGAGTCTGGCCGCTACGCCGGCACATGGAGAAGGGATTTCTCCTGCGCCTGCATGCAGACTGCGCTAAAGCTTCGATGTTTCAGGTGTTTAGGAAGGCTCAAAAAGGTTTGACTTGTCCCGACAACAAATACGACATGCCCCCCAAATGGAGCTTAAATGAACTACAGGGTGCCGGATGTGTAGTACAGGGGGCCCTTCATCTGGTTCTGCACTGCCTGTACAGGATTCCTGTCTGTCGGGGAGCACCGGGGCACCTGCCTGCCGCTTCAGGGCTCTGCCGTGCTCTCCCCGGCCGCCCGGTTTTCTGCAGCCGCCTGCTCCTCCGCGATTCTGGCCGCCTCTTCCCGGACACGGATGCGCTCAAAGAGCTCATCCTGATCCGCGACAATCCGGTCGAGGAGGTCGAAGCCGAGATCCTTTTCGCCGCCGAAACTGGGTTTCATCAGAAAGACCTCGCGTCCGTAGATTCCGAAAGCCTCGAAAATACCGCTCTCCGTGGCGTCTAAGATGTAGATGGGCACTTCCGCTCCCGGCGTCCCCGCTCCGCCCGTCGTGGCGTTTTCCTCCTCAGGCTCACGCGGGGCCAGACGGACCGGTGTGAACAGTCTCAGGACGCGCTCTTCGCCGTGCTTCGCGACGAGCCGCTCCCAATAGTCGTCAAACGGCTCGAAAAAACCCTCCTCGTGGAAAAGATCAACATGGCTCTGGTCCAGAAGCATCAGATCGGTCGGCTGCGAGCCGGACATATAGATCATGCGCTTCGTAATGGCGGCCATCTCCATCTCGGGATCGATGTCGCCCCCTATGGTCAGAACTTCGAAGACAGGCTTCTCGATCGTTTCGATCTTCGCTGCATAATCACCAAGTGACTCAATCTTCTGGTCCTGTGTCAGACTCGAGCTGCCGACATCGACAATGGCTCCGATCGCCGCCAGCTGCAGATCCGGCTGCTTGTTCGTAAGGACCGTCACGATGATCGAAATAACGAGGGCGAGCGCCAGTGCGATGGCGATAAAGGGCCGCCAGCCGTAGTGGATGATGTTTCGCCACTGATAGACGGACTTCCCGAAAACCACGCGGCGGTCACTGGCTTTCGGCGGAACAAAGGGCTTATCGTCGCCCTTGAGGTGCCGGTAGGCGGCATTGATGCGCTCAAGCTCCGCTTTTCCCGGCTCGTCGATGCGTTTGGCATAGCCCTTGATCAGGCGGCCATAGCGCGCCTCGATCTCGTGGCTGTTCGCCTTTGTTCCCAGACCCAGAATTTCAAGGGCTTCTCTGTTGGTCAAGTCTCACTTCCTCCGAGCGGCTTCTTTGGGAAATTCAGATCATGCAATGTACAGATGTCGAGCAGGAGCCGATTACAGACATGTCCAGATCGGCAATATCCCAAAGCTTCATAATCCTTCCGGCATGCTGTAACCCTACATGACACTGCTCTCCTGCGCTCAACACCTGGAGATTATAACGCTTTTTAAAAAACGGCCGATGAACGTCCGGCAAACAGGAAAGAAAACATGTCCGTCCGAGGATCCGGCCAGAGGTGGTGAAAAGGCTGACATCAGCTGCCGAAAAAGAAGAGTTCGCGCTGTTTGTCTTCAGATGCGGATTACAGCTTAATCCTTTTCGGAAAGGCTTCCCTGCTCATGATGCCCCACATTTTGTCGATGTACGAATATGTGTAAAAGCTCTCGTAGTGATGGTAGTAAAATGCCCCTTTTAATGTCATGGAGTAGGTGCCATCTTTTTCTTCCAGCAAGCCCAGTTTCTCAGCCACTCGAAACTCAAGCCCGTAAAAGCGGTAAAAATCCTCTCCGAAAAAGGCCTCAAAATCGCTTACACGCATTTCGTTGCCATACAGGGTCCAGAACAGATAGTAGATCATCCTCTGTCTAAGCGAGAACTTGATCGTGAGGGATGTCGGGAGGCGATGATCATGAACACGCCTGATGTACTCCTCCACGGAGAATGTGTTTATCTTAAAGCTGTCCAGCAGCAGGGTTGTCGCCGAACAGCCGAATCCCAGAAAGTTGTCTCTGGTCATGGATGAATAACCGGCATCCTTTTGACTGGCAAATGTCCAGATGGATTTGCGCACACAGCCTTTGTCCAGCAGATACCTGGTCGTCTGGTCGAGCAGCTTTCTTTTCTCGTCTTTCTTCATTTCGCCTATTTCGTTTTTTGTAAAGGCAAAATCGATGAAGGGATAAATGGCTACGTGGTTCGCTCCCAGCGCAAAGGCCATGTCCAGATCCGCTTTCAAGTCCGCGAAGGACTGGCCGGGCAACGCAAAGATAAAGTCCATGGACACCGTGTCAAAGCTGAAATCCGACAGGATCCTGGACAGATGATCCGTATCTATCTTTTTCCTGCCCAGTATATGCTGGTATTTGTTGTTAAACGACTGAATTCCGATGCTGACTCTGTCTATGCCGGCCATCTTCAGGGAGCCCAGGATATCTTCCTGCAGATCGCTCGGATGCAGCTCAATCCCCATGCCTTCTTCGATATCGAAATATGTCCCGAGCTTTTTCACGACCTCGCCTGTTCTGTCTGAAAGCAGAGCCGGGCTTCCGCCGCCAAAGTACAGGCTCGTGACCTTTCTCCTCTCCTTTCCGGAGCAGACCAGGTCTATCTCATGCATTAACGCGTCCATGTATCTGTCCGCCAGATCCGGAACGTATTGCATTTTGCAGTAGGGACAGAATTGGCAGATGCTTCTGCAAAAGGGTATGTGCACATAGAGGCCCAGATTGACCAGATCCTGATATTCGACGGAACTGTCATTCCTGTCGGTAAAAACGAAGGGTCTAAAAGACCTCGTGAGATACATTCTGGTAACGGTAGACAGAATACTCATGGTCTTCTCCTTGTGAGATTCTCATACAACCAAATGTATTACTTGCCTTCAGCCATTCGGCACCCTGTTTGTGGCCGGTGCTGGACTGTTTCACGACTGCAGCCTTTGGCAGCCTGGCAGCGGCCCGCATCATTCCATCTTCACCGCTGCTGGTCCACCGCAACCAGGTATACGTGCAGACATGCCTGTCGCTCCTGCCGACAATGACGTTGCCGTCAACGACCCGGCGGGGAAAGACCCGATAGAAACAGCAGCCCGGCGTCGATAATGTGTCGTTGAAGCCCACAGCGCTCACCACGCAGAGACAGCTCATCCTCGTCTCGCCCGGTGCCTGACGGTAGATGACCTGAGTCTCAGCATCCGGAGAAGCCGTCCAGCACAACTGTGCGGTGCTTCCGAACAGGTGAAACAGACGAGTCATCCGGAGTTCCGTAATCCGGTGAAAACGGCCGGGACGTACTGCTTTCAGCTGCCTCGGCCGTCTGTTGTGGCATAACCCGAATGGTCCGCTAGTACAGCTTGGCCCCGACCGGTATATCGTCGTCCAGGATGAGAAGGTTCAGGCCTTCTCCCCCATCATATTCATACACGGCCGAGATAAGCATTCCCTGTGAGGGGATGCCCATCATTTTCCTTTCCGGCAGATTGGTTATGGCGACGAGGGTCTTCCCGATCAGGTCTGCGGCCCGGTAGTATTTTTTGATCCCGCTCAGGATGATCCGATCCGTTCCAGATCCGTCGTCCAGGGTAAACTTCAGCAGCCTGTCGCTCTTCGGAATCTCTTCACAGTCCAATACCTTCACCACTCTGAAGTCAGACCGCGAGAAAGTCTCGAAGTCAACCATGTCTTCAAACAGCGGTTCAACTTTCACTCTGGAGAGGTCCAGACTCCGGCGGGCGGCCGTCGGCTGGGTCTGCGCTCCGGCACTGCCCTCGCGGGATTGTTGTTCATCGGGCGCATTCACCCCGAGTGGCTTCATCGTCGGGAACAGCAGGACGTCGCGGATTGAAACGGCATCCGTGAGCAGCATGACCAGGCGGTCAACACCGATGCCGAGACCGCCGGCCGGCGGCATGGCATATTCGAGAGCCGTGCAGTAGTCCTCGTCCATGCGGCTGGCCTCCTCGTCACCGGCCTCGCGCAGCCGCAGCTGATCGTCAAAGCGCGCCCTCTGATCGAGGGGATCGTTGAGCTCGGAGTAGGCGTTGGCCATTTCGCCGCCGTTGATGAAGAACTCAAAGCGCTCCACGATATCCTCGACACCAGCCTTCCGCTTGGCGAGCGGCGAGATGGCGAGCGGGTAGTCATAGACAAAGGTCGGCTGAATCAGCTGCGGTTCACAGAAGGTTTCGAAGAAGGCGTTAAAAACCTCGCCCCAGCCCCAGTGCGCCTCCACCGTCACCTGGTGTGCCGCAGCCGTCGCGGCCAGCTCCACAGGATCACGCAGCGCATAGAAATCTATACCGGTGGCCTCGAGCACGAGATCGCGCATGCTGACACGGCGGAAGGGCGGGGTCAGGTCGATGGCGACCTCCCCCCAGCAGAGCTCGGTCGTCCCGCACACGGCCTCTGCACAGGCGACAAACAGCTTCTCCGTGAGGTCCATCATGCCGCGGTAATCCGTGTAGGCCTGATAGAGCTCGAGCATCGTGAATTCAGGGTTGTGGCGCGTCGAGATGCCCTCGTTTCTGAACATGCGGCCGATCTCGTAGACGCGGGTCAGGCCGCCGACCAGCAGGCGCTTCAGGTAGAGCTCCGGCGCGATGCGCAGGTAGAGATCGAGATCGAGGGTGTTGTGGTGGGTGACAAAGGGTCTGGCCGCCGCGCCGCCCGGGATGACATTCAGGATGGGCGTCTCCACTTCGAGAAAGCCCGCCTCATCGAGTGTCCGGCGCAGCTGGCGCAGGACCTGGGCGCGCTGGATGAAGCGCAGGCGCGAATCCGGATTGACGAACATGTCGAGGTAGCGCTGGCGATAGCGCAGGTCGACATTCTGCAGGCCGTGAAACTTTTCCGGCAGCGGGCGCAGACATTTGGCCAGCAGCGTCCAGGAGGCGACGCGGATGGAGATCTCCCCCGTGCGTGTGCGCATCACCGTGCCCACGATGCCGAGCAGATCGCCGGTGTCAAGGTCGAGCCAGGCGGCGTAGTTCTCCTCGCCCAGCGCATCGATGCGGACAAAGAGCTGGATGCGGCCACGGTCGTCCTGCAGATCGCCAAAGGAGGCCTTTCCCATGCCGCGGCGCCCCATCAGGCGGCCGGCGACACGGACCTTCTCTCCCTCAAGGGTCTCGAAATTCTCCCGGATCTCGGTGGTGACATGCGTGACCTCGAAGGTGGTCAGGGCATAGGGATCGCTGCCGCTTTCCCGCAGACGGTCGAGCTTGTTCAGGCGGGCTTCTACTTGTTCATTGCTGTTGGGCAGACGCGGCATTTTGGGGGCCTTTCTTCGCTGCCGGGCTCTAAGCCTGGTCGCCGCTGGTGGGCACTTCGATCTTCAGGATCTTGTACTTCAGGACACCGGCGGGGGTCTGGACCAGGGCCACCTGGTTGCGGCGCTTGCCCATGATGGCCTGACCGACCGGCGACTCCGTCGAGATCTTGTTCGCGAGGATATCCTCTTCCTTCGGGCTGACCACGGCGTAGACCTCGGTCTCGCCGGTGCCGTCATCGAGCAGCGTGACCAGGCAGCCCGTCGTCACGTTGGTCTTCGAGATGTCCTCATCCTCGATGATACGGGCGTTTTTGAGAATCGACTCGATTTCCTGGATGCGCGCCTCGTTCTCGCCCTGGGCCTGCTTGGCATCGTCATACTCGGAGTTCTCCGAGAGGTCTCCGAAAGCACGTGCGGCCTTGATCCGCTCGGCGATCTCGTCGCGCTGCTGGAATTTTCTCTGGTCGAGCTCCTCCTGGAGCCGGTTCATACCATTGACGGTCAGTTCATAACTCTGAGCGGGCATATGTACCTCCTGCGCCTAGGCCCGGCGCTCTGATTCTTTGGCGATCACGTCGTGCGCGCCGCCCTCGACGATGCTGGTGGCACTGACCATCACGAGGCGGGCGTGCTCCCGGAAATGGTCGAGATTGGTGGAGCCGCAGGAGACCATGGTCGCCTTCAGCTTGGCGAGGGTGCTGTCGAGATTCTCGCGCAGGGAGCCGGCATAGGGAACATAGCTGTCCACGCCCTCCTCGAAAGCCAGACCCGTCTCGCTCCCGGAATGGCCGTAGCGCTGCCAGTTGCGCGCACGGTTCGAGCCCTCGCCCCAGTACTCCTTCACATAGGCACCGTTCACCACCAGGCGACGGCCGGGACTCTCGTCGAAGCGGGCAAAATAGCGTCCGAGCATCAGGAAGTCCGCGCCCATCGCCAGCGCCAGCGCCATATGGTAGTCAAAGACAATGCCGCCATCCGAGCAGATCGGAATATACCAGCCGGTCTCCTCAAAATAGCGGTCACGGGCCCGGGCTACCTCCATGACAGCGGTGGCCTGACCACAGCCGATGCCCTTCTGCTCGCGGGTGATGCAGATGGAACCTCCGCCGATGCCGACTTTGATAAAGGAGGCGCCATGATCGGCGAGATAGCGGAAGCCCTCCTCGTCCACCACGTTACCGGCACCGATGGGGATGTCGGGATAGTTTTCGCGCACCCAGTCCAGCGTGTCGGCCTGCCATTCGGAGAAGCCATCGGAAGAGTCGATGCAAAGCACATCTGCTCCCGCCTCCACGAGGGCCGGCACGCGCTCCCGGAAATCGCGCGTGTTGATGCCGGCTGCGGCCAGCAGGCGTTTCGAGGCATCCAGCAGCTCGAGGGGATTATCCTTATGCTGCTCATAGTCCTTCCGGAACACGAGTCCCACGAGATTCCCATCGCCGGTAATGATGGGCAGCTGGTTGATCTTGTGATCCCAGATGATATCGTTGGCCTCGCTCAGGCTGATGCCCTCCGGAGCGGTCACGAGTTTCTCCAGCGGGGTCATGAAAGAGGTCACCACATCGCTGAGTTCCATGCGGCTGACACGCGTGTCGCGCGAGGTCACGAGGCCCAGCAGCCGGCCATTCGAGCTGCCGTCATCGGTGACGGCGATGGTGGCGTGTCCGGTCCGCTGGCGGATCTTAAGCACATCGGCGAGTGTTGCCGTCGGCGTCAGGTTGGTGTCCGAGACGACGATGCCGGCCTTGAACTTCTTCACCTGACGGACCATGGCTGCCTGATTCTCGATCGACTGCGAGCCGTAGATGAAAGACAGACCCCCCGAGCGGGTCAGGGCGATGGCGAGATTGGCATCCGAGACCGCCTGCATGATGGCGCTCGTCATGGGGATGTTGAGCTGCAGCGGTGAGGCTTCCTGGCCGCGACGATAACGGACGAGGTCGGCGCGCAGCTCGACATTTTCCGGAATGCAGTCACGGGTTGTCAGATTTGGGATCAGCAGAAATTCGCTGAAGGTACGGGATTCCTGTTCAAATAATCGGGCCATGACTCCTCCACAAGCGCGTGTGCCGCAGTGAGCGGCAGCGGGGCCGATGTGAGAAACGATCGTCCCTGCCGTGCGGAAGATCGAAAGCCAGGGACAAGCCCTCCTTTCCTCACACAGCCAAGCGATCGTTTTTATAATGGCGCTATGATAGCACACGGCCGGCTTTTTGCAGCAACAAAAACAGCCGCTCCGCAGGGAAACGGCTGCTTCGCTTCCGGAAATCCGGTCAGAGCTCAGGCCTCGGCCATCCAGAGTCCGTGCAGATTGCAGTACTCGTAGACCCGTACCGGGCCCTCACCGACGCAGAAGTGCGCGCGCGGCTCCTCGCCAGGCTTCAGATACTGAATCTGGACCTTCCCGCCGCAGACGGCGGCGATGAACTCGATATAGTGCACCTCGAGCATCGGATGCTCGACTGATCCGACTACGACGTCGATGCAGTCGCCCGTCCGGGTTACGTCGGGCACATGCTTCTCGCGGGCGGCATCAACAGTGCCTGCATCGAGCAGGACCATGGGGCTGCCGCAGCAGGCGGGCACGATGCCGGCGTCATGCAGCATCATCACGATGTTGCCGCATTTTTCACAGCGGTAGAGTTTGAAATCAGCCATGGGTGTGTCCTCCCTCGCCATCACTTCGAGTTATTGTAGCCTGCTTCGAAGGCCATGATGAAATGATAGCCGTTATCATTATAGCACATCGCCGTCACGCCTCAGGCGGCATCGTGTCGCGCCTGCTCAGCAAAGGCTCCCGGCCGCGGAAAGGCGGCACTCCTGAGCCTGTCATGTCCGGCAGGTGCATCATCTGCGCGGCTGCCCGCCGACTGCAGCTGTATCTCCCGCAGGCTCCGCTCCAGACGCTTCCGCTCACGGGTGTACCTGTCCAGACGACGCAGATGAGCGGCATAGAGAACCATCCAGAGCAGTCCGGCAAGTAATATCGCGATGGCCATGGGTATCCTCCTGCTGCACGGTCGACACCGTACATTCGTTCGGTTTTTGCCAGAATACACCGAACATACATTCCCTGTCAAGCTGTTCGCGGGCAAACAGTTATGATGGAAAGAACAACATGCTCCGTCGCCTGCGGCAGCGTCAGGCGCTGCCAGCCATCCGGGAGGATCGCCCATGAAACCCGCACATCGTTCGGATCCGGAAACCTGCTTCGATCTCGTAGCTCTCGGCGAGCTGCTGATCGACTTCACTCCCCTGCCCACTGCCGGCGGAGAGGCTCTGCCACGGACATTTATCGCCCACGCCGGAGGCGCGCCGGCGAATCTCGCCTGCCAGGCGGCCAGACTGGGACGCCGCTGTGCCTATGTCGGCGCGATCGGCAACGATGCTCTCGGGCATCGTATCGTCGCCACGCTGGCCGCCCATGATATCGACGTATCCCTCGTTGCCGTCATTCCGGATGCCCCGACGACCCTCGCCTTTGTCGATCTCAAGCCGGACGGCGAACGCGATTTTTCCTTCGTCCGCAATCCCGGAGCCGATACCAGACTCGTTATGCACTCCGGGCTCGAGGCCCTGCTCGCCAGGGCGCGCTGCCTGCACCACGGTGCCCTCTCGCTGACCCATGAACCGGCATTTGCCACCACGACAGCGGCGGTACGGCAGGTACGGGAGCAGGGCGGCCTCGTCTCCTACGACCCCAATGTCCGTCTGCCGCTCTGGCCGGATGTCGGACTGCTGCGCTCCCGCTCGCTTGGCGCACTCGCCGGCTGTGATCTCGTCAAGCTCAGCGATGACGACCTCGCGGTGCTCGAGCCGGAGGAGGGCCGGGAGGCACTCGGCGCCTGGTTTGAGCGCTATCCACTGCGGCTTATCCTGCTGACGTCGGGACGGGCGGGGGCAGAGGCCATCTGGCGGCGTGCGGACGGCCGCGTGGAACGAACGGGCGTCGCCGCGAGCGATCCCGGACGGCCCTCCGTCGACAGTACGGGAGCAGGCGACAGCTTCACCGGCGCCTTCCTCAGCGCTCTCTTCGAGCGGCTGCCGTCGGCGGCGCCAACGGAGAGCCGGGCGAACTTTGCCGCCTGGATCGATTGGGTCGATCATGAAGAGATGCGGAAGCTGCTGCGCTATGCCGCCCAGATTGCGGCCATCTCGACGACACGCTCGGGCGGAATCTCGAGCCTCGGCGATGAGGCCGAACGGCGCCGGATCTTCCCGTCTGAAAAGCGGTAACGAATGCTTCGGCGCAAAGCCGCCCGAAGACACATACTTCCGGATCAGGCGCCTGACGCCGTGATTGTTTGAAATGAGAGATAAACGAATGGAACGACACGATATCATCATTGTTGGAGCAGGCCCGGCCGGCATGGCGGCAGCCGTCTATGCGAGCCGCGCCGCCTGGGATGTCCTGATGCTGGAACAGCAGATGCCGGGAGGCAAGCTGCTGCTGACAAGCGAGGTGGAGAACTACCCCGGGACCGGGCTGCTTTCGGGCCCGGATCTGGCCGATGAAATGTACCGCCACGCCACCATGTTTGGAGCCGTCCACGCCTGGGGTGATGTCCGGAAGATCGAACGCAGTCCGGAGGAGGGGGCTAACAGCCTGCTCGTGCACTGTGCGGACCGCAGCCTGGAGGCCAGGGCCGTAATCGTCGCCTCGGGAACAAAGGAGCGCAAACTCGGGATTCCCGGTGAGGAAGAATACTATGGCATGGGCGTTTCCTACTGCGCCGTCTGTGACGGGGCCTTCTTCCGCGATCGCGAGACACTCGTCATCGGGGGCGGCTCGACCGCCTTTGAGGATGCTCTGTACCTGACCAGATTCGCCTCGAAGGTGACGGTCGCCATGCGCCGCGATGTCTCGCGTGCCGAGGTGCTCACCCAGCAGCGCGTTCGTGACAATCCGAAGATCGATGTCAGACACTGGTGGGTGCCCCTCGAGATTCTGGGGGAGAACGGCCGGGTGAGTGCGGTGCGCTTCAAAAACGTCAAGACAGACGAAGTCTTCGTCCATCAAACGGCGGTGGTCTTCCCGCTCATTGGCGTGCTGCCGAATACGGACTTCGTCGCAGCTGAGATCCTGGACGGCGAGCGCTATATCGTGACCGATGAGCGCATGCGCACCGGCGTGCCGGGCCTCTTCGCCGCCGGAGATGTGCGTGCCAAGCGCCTGCGCCAGATCGTCACGGCAACGAGCGACGGCGCCATCGCTGCCGAGGAGGCAGGCCACTATCTCGACATGCTGGGGTAGACGGCTGCGGCCGGGCCAGGCCCTGTGCCTTCGCGCGGCCGTGCGGACATCAGGCAGATGCAGACAGCCTGTCCGGGCAGATCCGGGCAGGCTGTTGTCAGTATTGGGCGGCTGGCGGGCAGTCTGATGGCCCGCAGCATTCAGGAGGCGGTGTCGGTCGCCTCCGTCCCGGCTGCGCTTTCCTCTGCGCCCGGTTCTGTCTCGGGCGCTGTGGGTGCGGGCTGGGGCTTCGTCAGCGAAACCTCGCCGCCGCGCACTTCATAGAGACCCTGACTGGACGCGACACGAAGCCGGACATTCGCCTGCTCATCGTCGCTGTCGAGGCCATAGACGTCAGCCCGTGCGGCTTTGAATCGCTCATAGATCGCGGCGACGTCGCTCTCGCTCAGCTCTTCTTCGCTCGTCAGGATGAGGCTGTGGTTGCGCAGCCCGCTGAAGCCGTAGGCTTCCTCTGCAATCTCTTTGCCGGCGATGACGGCAATCCCGGCTGAGAGCTGGGCACGGCGCGACTCACGCATCAGGGTCAGGGGAACAAAGATGAGGGCCAGCACCAGCAGGATGGCGCTGACTCCGATAATGAGGCGGATGCGGTCGCCCTTCTGGATACGGGGAATGACCAGCTCCTTCTTCTGCAGAGCAACCTTCTGGGCCGGGGTCAGGCGGCCGGGCTGCGGTTTCGCCTTTCGCGGCTGCCGCTGGACGGCGGCTGTGGTCAGCGTAACCTGCCGCGTGGTGCTGAAGGCCAGTTCGCGTTCCGCGTCGGTCGGCTCATCCTGCTCTTCGTTCGGAAAATCGTAGGCATCGGGATCCTCGTCGATGCGGATCGCCTCCGCCGGGGTGAAGCGGGCCCAGCAGAACATGCAGACAGCCCTGCTCTGACGATCATCGACCGTCAAAATGGATCCGCAGTTCGGGCAGCGCCCCTGTTTCATCGCCATGTCTCAATCACCTGCTTAATTATTCGTCGCTATCTGTGTACAGCCTGAAAGCAAAAACAAAGCTATTATAATGGCGAACCATCTTCGGTGCAATTGAAGAGGAGGATGAAAGCACATGAAGCTACAAACAGTCCGTGAATGTCTGCGTCCCGAGGCGCCGCCGGCGATTTTCCGACAGATTTATCCCGACGTCAGTACGCATGCTGATCGGGTCCGGCGCTTCGCCGAACTCGTCGAGCGCTTCGCCGCCTATTTCCCCGGACACGAGGCTGGCCTTCGCCTCTTCTCCGCTCCCGGCCGGACGGAAGTCTGCGGCAACCACACCGACCACCAGCACGGCAGGGTCATCTGCGCCACCATCGATCAGGACATCATCGCCGTCGCCGCTCCGACCGACGACGGGATCATCCGTCTCAAGTCCGAAGAGTACGAAAATGAGGATCTGATTGACCTCTCCCGCCTTGAGCCGGTCGAAGAGGAGAGCGACCACTCCGCCTCCCTGATCCGCGGCGTGGCGGCGGCTTTCGCCGCCTGGGGCTATAAGATCGGCGGTTTCGTCGCCTACACCACGAGCCATGTCCCGCCCGGCAGCGGCCTGTCCTCATCGGCGGCCTTTGAAGTGCTCGTCGCCACCATCATGAGCGAGCTATACAACGAAGGAAAGGTCGACCCTGTCACCCGTGCACGGGCCGGCCAGTATGCCGAAAATGTCTTTTTCGGAAAGCCTTCCGGCCTGATGGATCAGTGTGGTTCGGCTGTCGGCGGCTTCATGACGATTGATTTCGAGAATCCCAAAAACCCCGTGATTCGTGCGCTGGGCGCTCCGCTCGAGCAGGGCGGTCTCCATGTGGTCATCACCCGCGCCGGCGGCACCCACGCCGACCTGACACCCGATTACGCCGCCATCCCCGTTGAGATGCGGCAGGTGGCTGCGGCTCTCGGCCACAGTGTCCTGCGCGAGGTCGATCCGGCCCGCTTCTATGCCGACTATGCCCGTCTGCGCGCCGCGGTCGGCGATCGGGCGATGCTGCGGGCGATGCACTTTCTGGCCGAAAACGAGCGTGTG
The DNA here is from genome assembly GCA_030057555.1 of Bacillota bacterium. Classification (GTDB taxonomy): domain Bacteria; phylum Bacillota; class Clostridia; order Saccharofermentanales; family Fastidiosipilaceae; genus JAEZYR01. The sequence continues at coordinate 26,698 of JASGUU010000020.1, forward strand.
CGTATCGCGGCGGATGCTCTCGAGGAGGCCGATCTCGACTGCTTCCTGGAGCAGATCCGGACTTCCGGACGCAGCAGCGACATGCTTCTGCAGAACGTCTGGACCGCGACCTCACCGCGCGAACAGCCCATCGCCGTTGCCACGGCTCTGTCGGAGCATCTGCTGGCCGGAGCCGGAGCCAGCCGCGTCCATGGCGGCGGCTTCGCCGGTACCATGCAGTCCTTCGTGCCGGAGGCGCTGCTGGCGGATTATGTCGCGGGCATGGAAGCCGTTTTCGGTAAGGGTTCGGTACTCCCGATCAACGTGCGCCCGCTCGGTGCCTGCGCTGTTCCGCTCGATATCTGAGATGTCTGCAGAGGCCTGGACCGAAACAGATCGGGAGGCCATGGCCCTGGCCCTGGCCGAGGCAGGGAAGGCGGCGGCGGCCGGCGAAGTGCCGGTCGGCGCCGTCCTCGTTTCGGCTGCAGGCGAGATCATCGGCCGTGGCCGCAATCGCCGCGAGGCCCGTCAGGACGTTACGGCCCATGCGGAACTCGAAGCGCTGCGCGAAGCTTCCGAGAGTGCCGGCAGCTGGCGCCTCGACGGCAGTCGCCTCTATGTCACTCTCGAACCCTGTCACATGTGTGCGGCCGCCTGCCGCCAGGCCCGGGTGGCGGAGATTATCTTTGCCACCCGCGACCCAAAAACCGGTGCACTCGTCTCTGCCGACAGGCTGTATGAGCGGCCGCCCCACTTTCATGACCCGCTGCTGCGCGAAGGTCTCGAACGCGAGGCGGCGAGCCGGCAGCTGCGTGATTTTTTCGCTGCTTTGCGGCGGCGCAACCGCCGCCTCGCCAGACAGGGTTTCAGCCGCGGCGTGCTCCGTGATGCGCGAATCAGCGGGGAGCTGGACCGCCATGCGGATGTCGATGACGATAAAGATAATGATGGAAGCGGGCGGCACTGAGTCGGCAGGCTTTCTCGCTCGTTTGGGCAGGATCGAGAGAAATCCAAAAAGTAATTTGGAAAACTCCCCATCTTGACCACAAAAGGGTCGTTTCTGGTCAGGATTAAGAGAAATCCAAAGAGTTATTTGGAAAACTCCCCATCTTGACCACAAAAGGGTCGTTTCTGGTCAGGATCAAGAGAAATCCAAAAAAAGATTTGGATTACTCGCCGTTTTGACCACCAGAGGACTGTTTCTGGTCAGGATCGAGAGAAATCCAAAAAGTAATTTTTCATCCTAATCTGGCCCTACACCCCGGTTTTCGGCCCGCTGCAGCAGCTATCGCTGTTCTTTGCCGCCTGCTTCAGCCTGTCGGGCTCCCCTGCCCCGTTTCGGTCCGCCTCAGTCAACCGCAAAGGCGCGGCGGGCGGGCAGAGACCAGATAAGGCGACGGGCAGGCGCGAGTCCCGTGCCCAGTTCCAGCGCCTGGCTGTAGAGCTCGATCTGGCGGCGATAGCGCCCGAGCAGCAGGGCGGCGGCCTCATTGGGATCCGGCGGTACGCGATCAGATTTATAGTCCACCAGCACCAGGCTGCCGTCTTCCGCCGTGAAGTAGATATCGATCATGCCCTGAATGAGGATGCTCTCATGCGGGGGGAAGTCGCGGTCGGGGAAGAGCTTTCTGGCCTCCCAGGCATAGGAAAAGGGAATCTCCCGATACAGGGGGCGTCCGGCCTCTTCGCAGGCGGCAATTTCGCCCGCCAGAGGCGAACGGTAGAAGGCAGCGAGATCCGCCTCGCGGCCGGCGATCAAAGCCCGCTCTTCTGGCAGCAGGACACCCTCCGCACAGAGCCCGTCAAGGGCGGCCGTCAGTGCGGCCGCGCTGTCGGCTGCTCTGTGCAAAGCTGCGACCGGCAGGAAACGCAGTGCCTGATGGAGCGCGGTGCCCCGTCTGCGTCCCTGATCGGAGACGCTGTCGCGCCCGGAGAGATCCCAGTCATCCAGTTCCAGAACCTGACCACGGGCTTCGGGCAGCCTCAGACTGTCAACAGCGGTGCGCTCGCCGGCCTCTTCATACGTTTCTTCGAGGCGTTTCAGTTCACTCACGCTGTACTTCAGCACCGTGGTTGTCGCATCAGGCCAGGCATACGGCGCCAGCGGCTCCACAGCCACAGGTCCGGCGACAGGGAGCTGCGCTTCCGTGCGCGGCGCAGCCACCCGCGGCAGCAGGCTGCTTTCGCGCACGAGCTCCACGCGCGCATGGGCGGCCTCGAGGCTGCCCTCCCGCAGCAGCACATCCACCGGATCCCGGCTGAAGATCTCGAGCAGGATGAGATCACGCGCATTGGCGGCGGCGCGTACGAGGGCGGCGGGCCAGGGGCGGGCGGGTAGACAGGCGGCCCGTCCGGCCAGCGTCTCGAGGTAGTTCTGATCCTCGGGCAGCGAGGCGATGAGAGTCAGGGTGTTTTCCGCCCGGGTCAGGGCAACATAGAGCAGGCGCAGCTCCTCGGCCAGGTTTTCGCGCATTTCCTGCTCGCGGATGACCTGAAGGGCGATGGAGGGCCAGCGCAGGGGCTGTTCCGCCGGTGCCACCACCGCCCCCAGCCCGAGACGGCTGTGCAGGGCGGCGGCGGCCGTCGAACGGCGCTCGAGGCGGGCGTCGACGCCGATCAGGTAGACCTCGGGAAATTCGAGGCCCTTTGAGCGATGCATGGTGGTTACGGTGACAGCATCCTCGCCCATATCGCTGTCTGCGAAGAGATTCTGTTCCGGCCGGCGGGCCCGCTCACTCTCGAGGAAGTCGGCGAGACGGCCGAGATCACGGCCATGGACCGGCTCCCAGGCGGCGAGCCAGGCGAGGAAGCGGTCTAGGGTGCCGAGACGGCGTGCGCCTTCTGCACCCGCCGCGAGCAGGGTTTCGAGGCCCATGTCCTCGATTGCGAGGCGGGCGACATCGAGCAGGGAGTGCTCACGGGCGGCGGCGGCGAGGCGGTCGAGCCAGGCGAAGAAGCGCTCGAGCTGCGTGCGGAGGCGGTTGTCGGGGCCGGCTTTACAGTACCAGAGCACCGCTTCATGATAGGGTTCGCGGCGGGAGAGGGCCCCTGCTTCGAGGGCGGCGGCGCGGATCTCGAGCAGGTCTGTGTCATCGAAGCGGCCGTAGACCGGAGCCTGTCGCAGGCAGGCAAGAAGCGGCAGATCCTGCAGGCGGTTGTTAACCAGGCGCAGCAGCTGATCCAGCAGGCCCAGCTCCCAGCTGCCCATGAAGCGCTCCTCCTGCCTCGCAGCGACAGGGATGCCGGCCGCCGTGAGCACCTGGGCCACCTGCGTCACGGCGCTGTTGCTGCGGCAGAGGACGGCAATGTCACGCCAGGAGAAGTCTTCTCCCGCCCTGCGCCGGGTGACCAGTTCTCCGGCAATCCAGAGCGCCTGCCGCTCGAAGCGATGCAGGTCGGCCATGTCCGCGCCCTCGTCTTCACCGGCCGCCTCCTCCCCCGTCAGCAGGACAAGGCGCACCGGACATCGGGGCGGCGCCTCACAGTCCCCGCGATGCGGGACCAGCGCATGGCCGTCGCGGTAGTCGATATCGGCGCTCTCGCGGCTCATGATCGAGGCAAAGAGACTGTTCACGGCTGTGAGGACAGCGGGTACGCTGCGGAAGTTCACCGACAGGCGCAGCAGTGTACCCGGCGTGCCGGGATCGGCGGCCTCATCCATGCGCCGCACAAAGAGTTCGGGTGCCGCATGGCGGAAGCGGTAGATGGACTGCTTGATATCGCCGACGGCGAAGTCGCGGCCGGGGGCGAGACGGGCGATGATCTCATTCTGCAGGGCGCTGGTATCCTGATACTCGTCAATCAGGACCTCGTCGATGTTCCCGCCGAGCCAGCTCTGAACCTCGTCCCGTTCGAGCAGGGCGAGGGCGAGATGCTCAAAGTCAGCGAAGTCCAGCGTCTGCCCGGACTCGCGCCCGGCAATCAGCTCGTCGTCGAGCCAGCTGAGCAGCAGGCAGCAGGCATCGATGAGGGGCAGGGTCGATTCCAGTTCTGCGCCTATTTCGGAGGCGCTGAGGGTGAATACGCCGTCGAAGGGATCGCGGCGGCTTTTCGCCCGCGGCAGCAGCGGGGCAAGGGCGGGCTCCATTTCGCTTTTTATGTAATTTCGCAAAGCTTCGCTGGCGGGGCTTTGGTAGCGTCCCGAGTGCTCAGGGTAACTGAGCGTCCGGGCCTGGGCGACGATGTCATCCCAGCCCGGAGCAGCGGTCGTGAGTTCCCGATGGAGCCGGGCCGCTTCATCCATCAGATGGATCAGGCCACTGGTGACGGCGAGATTTCTGGCCTCGTTGGCACGTGCTTTCGGTGAATAGATCAGGGCATCCGGATCGGCAAGGAGTTCCAGCAGGGTCCCGCGCGTGGCGAGCAGGCCGCCGAGGCGTTCGGCGAGGAGCTCCAGCAGCCAGGCGGCGATGGGTCCGGCTGCGAACCCGGCAGCCTCGCGGTGGGCGGCGCGGCGGGCGCTCTCGAGGCGGTCACGGTAGCGCGGGAGAGCCCGCAGCTGGTGGTAGAGATTGTCGAGAAGCACGCGCAGCTCCGGCTCCGGCAGCACATCGAGGAGCATGACGACGGCTGCGGTCAGCGGCTCACACTCCGTATCCGCTGCCGTATCGAGGCCGGCGGAGGCGAGGGCAAAGAGGCGGTCGAGCGCGTTCTGGAAGCTGCGGGCGGACTCCTCGGCATCGCACGTGCGGGTCTCGGCTGAAACCGGGCCGCGGCCGTCCCGTTCGCGGTCCAGGAGGTAACCGAACTGCCGCACGAGGCGCAGACAGGCCGCATGGATGGTAGAGATCTGAGCAAAGGGCAGGCTCAGCAGTTCTTCCTCAAGGCGCTGGCGATCGGCCTCTGTGGTGGCGGCACGCAGGGCCGTGTCGAGGCGCTGAGCGATTTTTCGCGTCATGGAAGCCGCGGCCGCTTCGGTAAAGGTCATGATGACGCAGCGGGAGAGCTTCACCTCTCCGCTCAGCACACGGCGGACAATGCGCTCGACCATGACAGTTGTCTTTCCGGAGCCGGCCGCCGCCGTCACCAGAATCGAGCCGGGAGGCGCGTCGATAACCCGCTGCTGTTCGGGCGTGAACTTCAGTGACCCGCTCATCTGACGCAGAGCAGCATCCGTGGCTGCAGTGAGCCGCCTGCAGGGCCGGCGGACGGTGAAAAATGCCAGCAACTCACGCTGTTCACCTCCGGGTGTGCAATTTTTACGGGCTGGGCGGGTTTCGGCTGCGCTGAACGGAAATTTTGCACAGATAAGGGGGTGGAGTGTGCAAATTTTACAGGCTGGACGGGTTTCGGCTGTGCAGAACGGAAATTTTGCACATTCTGGGGATTCTGTTCTGTCGACCCGGTCATCCGACGGCGTGCATCTTCACTCCAGACCCAGTCCACGCCCAAGCCGCCGTTCATGCTTCCTTCTCCTCTCCGCCCACCAGGCGGATGTAGCGTTCGCGCCGTCTTGAGTTCCGGCCAGATTCGGGCGGCGGCAGGCAGTTCTCGCGGCGCGATTCAGAGAGTGGCTCCTCGATGCCGCAGGCCTGGCGCTGCAGGCACCAGGCGCAGGGCAGATCGCTGCCCGAGGTGCGCCGCGGCGCGACCGGATAGCGGCCGGCCCTGATGTCCCGGGCATAGCGCTCGAGCCAGCGCCGGTTGTAGCGGATCGCCCGCTGCATCGTCACAGCGTCAAAATCCAGATTGCGGTAGCCGTAGCGCCTGTCCCTGATCCGCGCGCCCTCGGCGGCGGGATCATCCGGCCGCTGCGCGAGGCTCTCACGCGGACTGCGCAGCTGAACATAGCCGGCGTCGATGCCCGCGCCTGGCTCAGCCGTGCTGCTCAGGGCATCCGCATAGGTCAACAGCTGCAGATCAAGCCCGGCCGCCATGCGCTCCCATTCAATCTCGGCCGCGCCGGTTTTGTAGTCGATCAGGCGCTGGCCGCTGCCCTCCACCGCCAGGTCACGGCGGTCGATGACCCCGACGAGCCGGCTGTCCGCGTCCAGCTGCAGTTCGAAGCCCAGTTCGAAGGCATCGGGCCGCCATTTTTTGCTCCGCAGATCGTCCACGAGCACCGGCAGGGCGGCCCGGACGCGCTCGATGCCGCTGCGGCGCCGGGTCTGGAAGCCTCCGCCTGTGCGGTAGGCGGCGAAGCGCCCGTCCGCCGCGATGAGACGGTCGGCGCGGCGATCGAGGCCGCCGTGCTCGAGCCCGGCCTGCCAGTCCGCGATACGCGCCTCCTCACCCTGCTCCTCCTGCTCCGTCAACAGACCGACGAGCTCCGCCATCAGCTCTTCCATCAGGGCATGGACGAGATCACCGCGCAGGCGGGGATCGGCCTGCCAGCGCTCGCGCTCGTCGACTCCGAGCAGGATGCCGGCAAAAAACTGCCAGGGACAGGCAGCATAGCTTTCGAGCCGGCTGACCGATAACGTCGCCGGGCTGCCCAGCAGCAGGGGGACGCGGACGGCTGCCGCCCCGGCTTCGATGCTGGACTTGTTCGCAACGGGTTGAGGCCGTTTCCGCGCCGCCTGAAGCGCCTGCGTCCGCCGTGCGATCGCGGGAGAGGCGAGGCGCGGGTCACCAGCCGGAATCGCATCGGAAATCCGGCACTCCTCGACGCTCAGAAACTGGCAGCGCGCCCGCAGCATGGTGGCCAGCTCGCCCGGTTCACCGGCCAGCGAAATGGTCAGTCTCTCGGCCGGACAGCGGAACAGCTGCTCCACCCAGAACGCGTGGCGGATCTGCCGGCTCGCCTCAAAACCCGGCAGCCGCGCTCCGCCCTCTCCTTCGATGAGGGCGGCCTCCTCATCGCGCAGCAGACTCGTCGCCGCCCCGGTTTCGGGCAGATGGGCGTTCGAGGCGCCGAGGAGATAGAGCTGCCTCACCGGCAGGAAGTCGAGGCGCCGCACGGGGCTGACAATGACCTCATCCATCCGCGAGGGCAGGCTGCCGACGGCCTCCACCTGATAGAGGGCGTCGAGATGCCGGCCGAGCGAATGGGCATCCATCACGTCATCCGCAAAGTTCGTCCGCAGCCGGCCGAGAAAGTTCCCGAGTATGACCCAGGCACGCACCAGAGCCTCGGCCTCCGCCTCGCTGCCGGCAGCCTGCAGGGCCCCGATACGTGCCTCCAGCAAAGGCCGCAGCCCGGCCGCCTCGAGCAGCCGGGCGAGCGCCTCCCCGGCGGCGCCCCCGTTCTGTGCCCGGCCAAGAGCCGAGACGGCCGGACGCAGCGGATCCAGCCATTCGCGTCGCAGGGCGAGAAGCTCGGGCACATCCTCGTAGCCCGGGTCGTGAAAAATCCGTCCGTGGTCCAGCCCACGGGCGATGAGATGGTTTTCCAGACGGTCGATCAGCTCCTCCCGCCCCGGGGGCAGCAGCAGCCCCGAGCGCAGGGCGGCGAGCAGCGCACCACGTGGCCAGTTCCGCGCCGCCAGAGCAGTCAGCTGCTGCAGCAGCCGGGCGAGGCTGACCTCGGCGAGCGGCGGCCGGTCATCGATATAGGCCGGGATATGGAAGCGGGCGAAGGCGCGGGCCAGCCGGGCGAGGCCGCCGGGCGAGGCCTGGCAGACCGCGATCTCGCGGTAGCGACGCCCCGCCTGCACCGCCGCATGGATACGGGCGGCCACCGTTTCCGCCTCCGCGAGCTCCGATTCCGCGTAGAACAGCTGGACCGGATCCCGCGGCAGCCTGGCGGCAGGCGACTGACCCGTTTCCAGCACGATGCGCTCAAGTCCGGGCAGGATCCGCGCCAGCGCCGCATACGTCTCCGCCCCGCCGCGCCAGGCCGGCGCCGTGGCCGCGGTGGCCGCGGCGGCAGCCGCATCCTGCGCGCCTGCACCCGCCTCGGGCGGGAGCGGCTCGCGCACCAGCGTCACCGTCAGGCCGGCCAGGATGCGACCGAGAGAGCCGAGAATCGCGAGTTCCTGCGGCGTGAAGCCGCGCGTTTCCCCGAAGCCCGTGACCCAGACCCGCGCGTCGCGCAGCCAGGCGAGGCGCCGGGCACGGGGGGACACGGCTCCCCCCTCGACCTCGGCGAGCAGGTCCGCCAGCCGGTCCAGCAGGGCCGTCACCGGCTCCAGTCCGAGCTCGCCGAGCGCCGCCCGCTGATCGGCCTCGAGCCGCGCAAACTCCTCCAGCTTTGCGTGGCCGTGTGCGGCCGGCGCCAGAGCCGCCGCCCGTTCAAGCGCAGCGGCGTCGATGCCATAGCGGCGGAAGCTGTCCAGCAGCGAGGCGAGATGCCCCAGGAAGCTGTCCTCACTCACGAGCCGGTGAAAGAGCGGATAGCGCTCCCGGCCGCCACGGCGGATCACGCGGGCGATTACGAGGACGGCCTCACGCTGGCCGAGGCGCTCAGGCAGCGCGCAGCCCGCCTCGCCGAGCAGCCGTGTCGCGAGGCGCGGGAAGGACAGCACCTCGGCCGTCAGCAGGGCCGTGCCCGACTGGCGTTCGAGGTAGCGGCGTTCGGTTCGGAATTTGCGTGTCTCAGGAACGATGAGAAAGGAACGGTGGCGCGGCCAGACAGATTCGGCCGCCGCCACCTGATCCAGACAGTAGTCGAGGAGGCGGCCGGCCTGGGGCGCCTCGACGGCGCGGACCCGGGCTCCCGGCACAGCCTTTCCGCTCACGGGAGATACTGGTCTATGTTGGCCCCGTCGAGTTCGCGCATCGTGCGTCCGATACGGCCGAGGAGCATTTCGAGCTTGGCATTCTCCTCGTTGCGCTTGACCTTCAGGGTCGTCGTCCGGATGTAGTCCTGTTCGGTGAAGATAAAGTAGCGCACGGCCTTGTACGCCGGCAGGTCGCGGTTGATGCGGGCGATCGCGGTCTTCAGATAAGCCGCCACGGCCTCATCATCATCACGCTTCTCAAGCGGGAGAGCGGAGCGCTCGAGGCGCAGGCTGGCACAGAGGTCAATCGTCTCACGGGCGTTCATTTCACCCCAGACGATACTCTCGGCCACACCGGGAATATCGTTCAGGCTCGCCTCAATCTCCTCAGGGAAGGCCTTCTTCCCGTTGGTCAGGACGATCATGGACTTCGTGCGGCCGGTAATAACGAGACAGCCGTGCTGGTCGAAGCGGCCCATGTCGCCGGTTCTGAGCCAGCCGTCCGACGTGAGTACCGCACTGGTCTCGTCCTCGTCCTCGAAATAGCCCAGCATGACCGACTCGCTCTGCACGAGAATCTCGCCGACGCCGTCGTCGCTGCCGCTGTCGTCGATGCGCACGCGGACATCACCGAGCGGCGGTCCCACCGTGCCCGGCACGTTGTTGCGTACCGTGCCAACCGAAACCACGGGTGAACACTCGGTCAGACCATAGCCCTGCGTAAACATCACGCCGAAGTCATAGAAAGCCTGATGAATCTCGGCATCGATCGCCGCCGCGCCCGAGACCACCAGGCGCAGACCGCCGCCGAGGCCGTCGATGACGGACTTGAAGAGCTTGCGGTTCGTTTTGAAGCCGAAGTTTGCGAGCGCACGGCCGACCGGGCGCATCAGGCGCACCAGATCCGCCTTGCCCGACTCCGTGATGCGGTCCGAGACGCGCTTGTAAATGTTTTCAAAGAGCAGCGGCACCCCGATCATGAGGTTGATCTTCCACTCGACCAGATTGTTCGCGAGATAGCGCAGGCCGTCCATGAAGCAGATGCAGGCGCCGTTGTCGAGCATGGCGAACATGCCGGCAGTCGTTTCGAACGTATGATGCAGAGGCAGCACCGAGAGGCAGCGCTCGCCCGGGAAGATCTCGAGCGATCCGGTAATCTGGTAGAGATTGGCACAGATGTTGCGGTGGCTGAGCATCACGCCCTTTGAGCGCTGCGTGGTGCCCGAGGTGAAGAGCAGAATCGCGAGGGCATTCTCGTCGATCTTCCGGTCGAGATAGCCGCGGTCGCCGACCGCGAGGCGCTCATATCCGGCCAGCAGCAGGTCGCTGTAGAGGACGATGCGGTCGTCGTCAGGCTTCTCATAGGGCTTCTCATCCGTATGCACAGGATCCATGACGATGAGCCGCTCGAGTCCGGGACAGGACTCGAGGGCCGCGAGGCCCGCCGGCACAAGCTTTGGCGTAACAAACATGGCTCTCACCCGCGCACGCTGCGCGAGGTTGACCACCTCGACCTCGGGCAACATGCGATCCAGCGGGACGATGACACCCACGCCGCAGCAGACGGCGTTGTAGGCCACAGCCCATTCATAGCTGTTCTCGCCGGTCACGGCGATGAAGGCATCTGCGAATCCCAGCGACATCAGAGCCGTGCCCAGCGCTTCGACATCGGTCACCAGCTCCTCGTAGGTGCGGATGTAGACGCGTCCGTTCGGCCGCCGGCGGAACATGTAGGCCGGGCTGTTGCGGTAGAGCTCGCGCCCGCGGCGCAGCATGTCCAGAATCGTGCGATGCCTTTGCCCTTCATACAGACGGCGGCCAGTCATTTCCTGCATGGGAATTCTCCTGTGCTATATTGATGTCAATTCTGCTTGCGCTACAGAATATTATGCCAACTATAGTCAAGTACCCCCGGACTGTACAGTCTGCCGTTGCCGGCTGTTGCCGGGGATATGATACCTGCGACACTGAATATCAGCCGGCTCTCAGACCGGTATGTGGAGGCGTGGATGGTGAGTGCAAAGAACGGACCGCAGCCCGAAATCAACATGGACCGGAAAACGGCTGTTACGCGGCAGCGCCGTCCGGCCGCCGAGACGCCCGTGCGTCCCGTACACCGTGGCATTTCGGGATGCCTGCTGAACAGCTTCGGCATGTGGCTCACACGCCATCTGGTCCGTCTCGAGGGCCGTGGGCTTGAAAACCTGCCCGCCTCCGCACCCTATATTCTGGCACCCAACCACGAAACCTTCGTAGACGGCATGTGGGTCGCCTCCTTCCTGCCCCGCGAGCAGTTCAAGCTGTTCTGCTCCCTCGCCGGCTCCGATCTGCTGACTGACTACGGTCTCTTCGGGCGCATCATCATGCGTGTCGGGCGCGGCGTCCCGATCGACCGCCACGGCTCACCGCTCAGCGGCCTGCAGCTCGCCCGTGCCCAGCTGGAGGCCGGCGAAATTCTGATGATTCATCCCGAGGGCACCAGAAGCCACGACGGCCGCCTCGGCCGCATTCAGGAGGGCGCCGCCTTCATCGCGAAGCGCTGCCGGGTGCCCATCATTCCGGTTTTCATAGATGGCGGCTACGAGATCTTCGGACGCCACAGCACCTGGCCAACGCCGCGCGACGAGAACGGCGAGAAGCGCCGGCTCATTCTGACCTTCGGCAAACCCCTGGATCCGGCCGACTTCCGTTCGGCGCGCGACATGACGGCGGCTCTGGCCGCCTGGATGAACGAGAAATTCGCTCAAAAGGAAGTGCCGCGCCTTTACGCCTCGGAGAAGCAGGCGGGCAGCCCGTAGCTGCGCGGCCAGGCGAGACGCAGCGCCCCCGGCTCGACGCGGATATCGACTTCGCGCGCCAGCAGGCCCTCGCCGTCGATGGTCAGGTAGAGAGGCTCGGCGTCCGCCGCTGCGGCCATGAACGCGGCTGACCGGTTCTGGCGAAACAGTGAAAGCGCCCTGTCATCCCCCTCCTTATAGGTCCCGGCGAGACGCAGGATATCAAACACGCTGACTACCCGGCTGACGCGGCTGTCGAGGAGACCGTCATCGATCTTTGCCAGGGGTGCCGGCTGAAAGCCTCCGCCGTAGTAGGAGGCGTTGCAGATGGCTCCGAGCGAGTATTCGACGGTTTCCTGGCCGGCGTCTCCGGCGTTCAGATGCATGCGAAAGCGCTTGTTGGAAAAGAGCAGGCGCACAACCCCGAGCACATAGGTCAGGGGGCCGAGGCTGCCGAAACGCCGGGTGAAGCGATTGGCAAACATCGCCACGCGCGAATCGAAGCCGATCGATATGACATTGAGGCAGTGGGCGGTGACATCCTGAGGCCGGGCGAGAACCTCGCTGTCGGTCCACTCGGCTTCGCGGCATTCCAGTTTGAGGAGATCAATGGGACGGACGGAGAGATTCTCCCGCAGAATTTCCGTGAGCGGCCGCTTCGGTCCCTGCGGCGACCAGCCCAGAGCATCGAGCACATCGAGTCCGTCACCGGACCTGCCGCGGTAGATCGTGCGGCCGAAGTCATTGCCGCTGCCGACCGGCAGGACGAGCATGGGACTCGGGCTGCCGGCCAGCGCACCGGCTACCTCTCCGCTGCTGCCATCTCCGCCGGCAGCCATGATAAGAAGCTCCGGACCATAGCGCTCGCTCGCCTCCCGTGCCAGACGGCTGGCGTCGCCCGTCCCCTCTGTTTCGGCGAGGCGCAGCTGGCCCGGCGCGATCGTGACGGTTCGGTCAAGCGGCAGCGAATACGGGGCCAGCAGGCGGATGAGGCGGCGGGCGCGCAGGGAACGCGGATTGACAATGACCAGGGCGCGGTCGGGATGCGAATCAGGCATGGCGGGACGCATTCAGTTCGCGCTCAACATAGGCGCTGATACGCGCGACCGAGCGCAGCTGGTCGATCACCTCATCGGGAATGCGCAGCCGGAAGCGACTCTCCAGATCGACCACCACTTCGAAGACGGCGAGCGAATCCATGTGGAGGTCGTCCACCAGGTCCGCATCGGGATCGATGGCGGCGCTGTCGAGGCCGGCGGCCTCCGCAACGGTCTCGCGAACGGCCGCCTCGACGGAATTCCTGTCCATGTCACACCTCCAGAGCATCCTGCCCGCTGTAGCGGGCATAGCGGGCGGCCAGAGAATCGTCGACACGCACGAGCATGCCGAGGAGCATGGCCTTCTCCTCCTCCGTATAATCGGCAACGATGTCGGCCACCAGCAGGTGGTGGAAGCGCCAGAGCAGACGGCAGGCGACCCTGCCGCGCCGCGTCAGTGAAAGCAGGACGATACGGCGGTCGTTTTCCGCCCGTTCACGGACGACATAGGCCTTTTTGACCAGGCGGTCAACGGCCACCGTAAGCGTACCGGTCGTGATATTGAGCGCCGCCGCCGTCTCCCCCATCGCACGCTTCTCGTAGGGGCCGATCACGGCGAGGGTGTGCATCTCCGCCTTCGTCAGATCCGGAAAGTAGCCCGTGATCAGGGCCTCCTCCTCGGTCAGCGAGATGCGCTCGTGGATCGACAGCAGGCGCTCCAGGATCAGACGGTTGAGCCCGCCTCCGTCAGCGGCCGGCAGTCCGGGCGCCATCAGACACCCGTTGCCAGCCGTGCCGTATCCTTCGCGATCATGAGTTCTTCGTTGGTCGGGATACAGTAGACGCGGACGCGGGAGTCGGCTGTCGAAATCAGGACCTCCTCGCCCCTTCTGGCATTGGCTTCGGCGTCGATCTCAATGCCCAGATAGCCGAGGCGCTCGCAGACGGCGGCACGGAGCGCGGGCGTGTTCTCTCCAATGCCGGCGGTGAAGACGAGGCCGTTCAGGCCGTTCATCGCAGCGGCATAGGCGCCGACCGACTTCGCAACCTGATAGATGAACATGTCGAGAGCGAGCTGGGCGCGTTTGTTGCCCTCATCCGCCGCGGCATAGAGGTCGCGGAAGTCGGAGCTGACACCGGAGATCCCGAGAACACCGGACTCATGGTTCATGATCCTGTCCATGCGGTCGATGTCCAGGCCGTCCTCGCTCTTTGCATTCATCATGAAGCGGATGATGGCCGGATCGATGTCACCGCAGCGCGTGCCCATCGGCACACCGGCCAGCGGCGTCATGCCCATGGTGGTGTCGATCGAGCGGCCGGCGCGGACGGCGGTGATGGATGAACCGTTGCCGAGGTGGCAGGTGACGATCTTCGACTCTTCGAGCGGCAGGCCCATCAGGGCGATGGCGCGTTCGGCGACATACTGGTGGCTCGTGCCGTGGAAGCCGTAGCGGCGTACGCCGTGCTCGGCATAGAAGCTGTAGGGCAGAGCATACATGTAGGCCTCGGCCGGCATCGTCTGGTGGAAGGCGGTGTCGAAAACGGCCACCTGGGGCTTCCCGGGCATGGCGTTCCGGCAGGCCTGAATGCCGGCGAGGTTGGGCGGGTTGTGCAGCGGGCTGAGCGGAATCATGGCGCGTATGGCGGCAACCACTTCCGCATCAATAAGGCATGAGCCGGCGAAGCGCTCACCGCCGTGGACGACGCGATGGCCGACGGCATCGATGGCGTCCATCGTCTCCACCACGCCGCATTCAGGCGAGGTCAGGAGTTCCAGCACGCGCTGCATGGCGACGCTGTGGTTCGGCAGTTCCAGCACTTCGACCAGCTGCTCGGCGCCGGGACGGCTGTACTTGATCTGCGAGCCGTTGATGCCGATGCGCTCGGCGAGGCCCTTCGCGAGGACGCGGCCGTCCTCGCTGTCCATGAGCTGATACTTCAGCGACGAACTGCCGGCGTTAACTACGAGAATGATCATGGATTTCTCTCCCCTTCAGCTGTAGGCTCCGGCCTCAGGCGTTCTGAGCCTGCACGGCGGTAATGGCGATAACACCGAGGATGTCATCAGGTGAGCAGCCGCGCGAGAGGTCGTTGACCGGCTTCCCGATGCCCTGCAGCAACGGGCCGTAGGCATCGGCGCCGGCGAGGCGCTCGGTGAGCTTATAGGCTATGTTGCCGCTGTCGAGGTTGGGGAAGATGAGAACGTTAGCTTTGCCCTCGACCGGGCTGCCTGGCGCTTTCTTGGCGGCGATTGCCGGCACCAGGGCGGCATCCACCTGCAGTTCGCCATCGATCTTCAGGTCCGGTGCCTTCTGACGGGCGAGCTCGTAGGCCGCGATCACCTTCTCGGTCAGCTCGGACTTCGCCGAGCCCTTCGTCGAATAGGAGAGCATGGCGACACGCGCCTCCACACCCGTCCACATCTCAAGGGTTTTCGCCGACGCGATCGCGATTTCGGCGAGTTGTTCGACGTTCGGATTTTCGTTCAGCCCGCTGTCGGCATAGATCAGCGTGCCGTCGACGCCAAAGTCCGGGGTCGGCAGGGTCATGATGAAGTAGGCGGAGACGAGTTTCGTGCCAGGTGCGGTGCGCAGGATCTGCAGGGACGGACGCAGGACATCGGGGGTCGAATAGACGGCGCCAGCGACCATGCCATCGGCGACGCCCTCGTGGACGAGCATGACAGCGAAATAGATCGGCTCGTCAAGCAGCACACGGGCCTTCTCGGGGGTCATCCCTTTGGCCTTCCGCAGTTCCACCAGCTCGGCCTCGTAGGCGGGACGTTCGGGGCAGTCCGCCGGGTCTATGAAGGTGGCGCCGGAGAGATCCCAGTCGCCGGCACGGCTGCGTATGCGCGCGGGGTTGCCGACCAGAATGATGTCGGCGAGGCCGTCAGCGAGTGCGCGCGAGGCGGCCTCGAGCACGCGGATATCGTCCGTTTCCGGCAGCACGATGCGCTGTCGATCGGCACGGGCACGATCCATAATTCCTGACATGAAACTCATAGGGCTTTGGTCCTCCGATCTCTGACTTTCGCCATGCTCCGGGTTCACCCGGCAGCGGGCACGCCATAGCGGCGGACCACCATGCAGTTGCCAACGACCCACCGCTAAAAGTATAGATGCAGTATAGCAAACACCGGCCATGACGCCAGAACAATCACCGCTCCTCCTGCGTTTTCCCGTGAATCTGCCGGCTGCCCGTGTGCCTGCGCAGCGGGATCACGGGATGTGCCTGCTACCGGGCAACTGAGTCCATGCAGGCGCACAACCAGGCACGTTCCAGGAGATTGTGAAGCGATCCCAGCTTCTATTGCCCTGATGCCGCAGGATTATGGCGATTCCGACAAGCAGCGCGCCGTGCAGCGGCGTGCGCGCCCTTCTTTGTGGTCAAGATGACGAGTAATCCAAATCCGTTTTTGGATAACTCTGCGTTTTGACCACCAGAAGTCAGCGAGCTGCTTTTCTCTCCCCGTATCAGCCGTCCACCTGACATGCACCCCCGCTTCCCGACACGCATGACATGCACCCCCATTCTGTCGAAGCAACATACGCCAGCTTAGGTCGGCGGCGAACTTTCAAGTTCCCTGCATGAAGATGAACAACTGAAGCTGTTATTCCCGGCTTCGGTCATGTATGCCAGCTTTTTGGCGCAGCTTTGCTCCATTTCATCGCTGTCGTCCAAAAGCAGCCATCCATGTCCGTCCGCGGCAGCAGGCTGCGCTTTCCGTCGGTGCCGGGCACGGGGATCAACCCGCCCCGAGCAGCAGCCAGATGTTATCGGCGAGCGTGAGGCGGACGGCCGTGGCGAGGTCAACCCGACGGAAGACCAGGCCCAGCAGCGGCGAGGTCGTAACGGTGCCGATCCGGCTCCGCTGCACCTCGGTCAGCAGTTCGCGCCAGGGATCGGCGTCATCGGCCCAGCGGTGCAGGCGCAGCAGCTGGCCGTAGCGCAGCGGCAGATCGGCGGCATCGAGGGCCTGGCCGCTCACGAGATCATAGCGTTCGGCGAGCGGACCTTCGCGCAGCCGCGCCATCAGCCAGGGACGCACCCCCGGATCCAGACGGTCCTGAGAAGCAAGCGAAAGCCAGATCGCCATCTGATCCTCGAGAACCCAGGCGGGATCGTCGATCCAGGCCACATAGGACCCGGCTGCGGGATCGTATGCCTGCTGCGACCAGGGAAAGAGATCCGCTGCGGCGCCCGTAAGCAGTTCCAGCGAGCGGTTGTAGACGGCCTCGTAGCGCTCGTCGACACTCTGCAGCAGGCGCAACGCCTCGAGATCGAGGTCGGCGAGGCGGATCAGCTCAAGTCTCGCAGCCGCTGTCTCACCTGTGCCGGCCTCAGGCGTACTGACCAGCGGGCGCCAGTCCTCATCCTGAATCTCCCCCTCGGCATCGCGGCCTTCAGCGGGTTCGGCATAGGGCGTCGGCTGCGGGCTGCTGTAGAGCTCGTCCTCGAGCGGAGGCGGGTCGGCACCCTCGCAGAGAGCCAGCCAGGCCCCGGAGAGTCTCTCAATCGCGCTCAGCAGCCAGCCATCGCCACGGGCGTCATAGGCGAGTATGAGGGCACGCAAAGTCCGGAGCGTCGCACCGTCATCGCGCAGACGATCCCCGGGCTGCTCTTCGGCAAGATATTCGCGCCCGTCTACCTGGCCTGCTCTGAAAGCCTCCTCCAGCTCCGCTTCCGGTACGGCCTCGTCACGCAGGCGCAGCTCGCGCCCCTCCGCCCTGTCGCGCCAGGCCACCGGCGCCACCGCAGCCGCCCGCATGAGGACACCCTCCTCACGCAGCAGCGTGGTCTCCATGGAGTGCCAGACACTGTCGAAAAGCTCCTGGTCGCTGCTCTCGGCCGCCAGAAGAAGCAGGGCTGAGAGATCCCGGCTGCGTGTAAAGGCCTCAGGATCTTCATAGAAACGGCCGCTCGCCGCATCCAGCCAGCGCCCGCATGCGAAATTACCGTCTCCGTTCTCCAGTGCCAGCGTCATGCGGTTTATCAGGCGGTCGCGGTTGACCTCGGCGCCGCGGAGATCGCGGTTGGCGAGGCTGGCCGGGATTCTGGCCTCCACGGTGAAGGATCGCGTCAGCCTGCGCAGGCGGCCGCTCTGCCAGAGCAGTCCGAAGAGCAGCAGCAGGACCAGGACGGCGCCGATCAGCAGCGCAGGCAGCCCGAAGCGGCGAACACGGACCTCACCGGCCTCCCGCCGCCCCGCAAACGAGCCGGCCTCGAGGACGGGTACAGCCTTTTTCGTCTGCTGCTCCTGCCTGTCCATCTCCTCGGTCACGCTACTCCTCATTTCTTGTTCCCTATTCATGCCTCAGTGCCTCAATCGGGTCCAGTCGGGCGGCCCGGCGCGCCGGATAAAGTCCGAAGAAAAGGCCAACCGCGCTGGAAAAAAGGACCGCCAGAACAATGACACGGGGATCAAACACCATGCTGAAGCCGACGATACGCGTCACAATATAGGTAAAGACGAGCCCGAGCACAACGCCGAGGACGCCGCCGATGAATGTCAGTACCATGGCTTCGGCCAGTATCTGGGCGAGAATATCGCGCGTGCGCGCCCCAACCGCACGGCGGATGCCGATTTCCCTTGTCCGCTCGGTGACCGAGACCAGCATGATGTTCATCACGCCTATGCCTCCGACGACCAGCGAGATGCCGGCGACCACGGCGATGAAGGCCGTGATATAGCCGATGACCGTGTCGACCTGTTCCAGAATATCCGCGATGACGACAACACGATAGCTGTTTCCGGTCGCCTCCGGATGGCGGCGGCGCAGAAAGGCGGTGAGGCGCTCCGCCACTTCGCCGGTGTTCTCGGGTCCGGTGCTCGCAGCCATCAGCATGACATAGCCGTCCGGCCGCCCCTCGAGCCGCTCGAGCGTGGCCAGCGGGATAAACAGTTCCCCCGGCACGCGCTCCATCATGCCGGCATCGGCCATCTGCCCATACTCGCTCTGCAGGGACCCGGAAAGGGTGCGCACCACGCCGACAACCCGCGCCTGCAGCCGGTAGTTCGACAACGTGAGATCGAGATCGCGCCCGACGGCGTCCGTGGTGCCGTAAAGGGCCTCAGCCGTGCTCTCGCTGACGAGAATCACTGGTGTGCCCTGGTGATGGTCGCTGTCGGTAAACTGGCGGCCGGCGATGGTCTCGAGCGCGAGGATGTCGGTATACCAGGGGTCGATCGCGGCGACAATAGCGTAGCCCTCGGTGCTCTCCCGGCCATCCGGCCGGGCTTTGCGTGTCAGACCCAGACGCTGCTGCAGGGCCGAAACCGCCTCGAGCCCGTCCAGCCCGGAGCGCAGCAGTTCGAGGTCCTCCGGCGTTACCAGCGTATCGCCACTGCGACGGTCGGTCACCTCGAGCAGGAACTGATTCGCACCGATCTCGCGAAACTGGCCGAGAATGGCGTCCTTCCCGCCCTCGCCGATCGAGACGACGGCAATCACGGCGGCAATCCCGACGATGATGCCCAGCATGGTCAGCAGCGAGCGGATGCGGTTCGCCCGCAGACTGCGCCAGGCCATGCGGACGGCATCGCGAATCATGTCAGCGGCCTCCCGACGGGCGTCTCCGTGAGGCGGCCGTCGATGATGTGGACCTGCCGCCGGGCCCGGGCGGCCACACCGGGATCGTGGGTGATCAGGAGCACGGTGCGCCCGGCTGCATGGATGGTTTCCAGAACCTCCATGATGTCCGCGGCGGAACGCGAATCGAGATTGCCGGTGGGTTCGTCGGCGAGCAGCAGACCCGGTCGGGTCACCAGGGCTCTGGCGATTGCGACCCGCTGCTTCTGTCCCCCGCTGATCTCGGTCGGCAGGTGGCGGCGCCAGTCGGCGAGACCGACCGTTTCGAGCTGGGCCATGGCCCGCTCGCGGCGTTCCCGCCGGGAAACGCCCTGGTAGATCAGGGGCAGCTCAACATTCTCCAGAATGTCCAGACGCGGCAGCAGGTTGAAGGACTGGAAGACAAAGCCGATGCGGCGGTTGCGCAGCAGCGCGAGGCCATCATCCGTGAGTCCCGAAACATCGTCGCCCTCAAAGAGATAGCTGCCGCTGGTCAGGCGGTCCAGACAGCCGATGATGTTCATCAGCGTGCTTTTGCCCGAACCCGACGGCCCGAGAATGGCGAGGTAATCCCCAGCTGCGACCTCGAGATCGATCTCCCGCAGCGCTTCGAAGCGTACACGTCCCGACTGGTAGATCTTGCCCGCCCGACGGAGCGAGATCAGGGGCCCGGGGGAGCTAGTCACCGGCCGCCTCGAGTGCCCGTACCGGATCACCTTCCCTGAGTCCGCCGGGCGGATGCAGAAGCACCCGGTCAGCGGCACCGAGACCATCCTCGACCTCGGCGGCGAAATCGGCGACCAGGCCGAGACGGATCATACGTGTCTCGATACGCCCCTCGCTGTTGACGACCCAGACCCAGGGCTTCCCGTCACGGTAGAGGACCGCGTCGAGGGGGATGGCGGGCACTTCCTCGCGCACCGCGAGCAGGATGCTGGCATCGATGTCAAAACCGATGACCAGAGCCTCGCGTGCCTCGCGCGTGCCCTCAATCGACATGGAAACAGGCACGGTCGCCTCCGTTCCGGCGCTCTGCAGCAGAGAGGAGGCCGTCTGGCCCGTCTGGGTGGAGACGCGGGCGATGGCGGTGATTTTGCCCGTGAAATCGAGCGAACCGTAGCTGTAGCTGACGTTCTGGCCCACGGCAATGCGGGCCAGATCGCTGCGATTGGCATCGAAGCAGGCATAGAGGCTGTCCTCGGCATAGACCGTCAACAGCAGACGGCCGGCAGCCACCTCGTCACCGGCGCTGACTTCCAGGCCCGAGACGATGCCGTCATGGTCCGCCCGCACTTCCCGCGGCGTCTCAGCCAGCAGCTGCCGCGCCTGCTCTTCGCTCAGGCGGGTGCCGGTCAGCAGGCTGTCCGCCTGGCCGAGCTGACCCTCGAGTTCCTCCAGATATGCTGCCAGTGCGGCCTCATCGAGCCGGGCCGTATTGCCGGAGCGGCCGGTGAGACCGGCAAACATCGCCGCCCCGCCCGTCTCGCCGGAGGCTGTGGCTGTCGTCTGCTCCGAGTTCGGCGTCGTCTGCTCCGAGCTCGGCGTCGTCTGCTCGGGCTGCCCGGTCTCCGCTGCCGTGTCGTCCGGCGCAGCCGTAGGGTCCTCTGTCGGGGTGGTATCCGACAGGGTGGTCGTGGGCAGGCCCGGCAGATCCGACGGCAGCTGTTCAATCAGCTGCTGCAGCTGTTCTTCGAGCTCCGAGGCCCGCGCTTCGCAGTCTCCACGCAGGCCCTCGTATTCGCCCAGGGCCTCGTCGTAGCTGGTACGCAACCATGTGACAAAGTCCTGCAGCTGCGTCAAAGTCGTCTGGAAGGTAAGCAGCAGCTCCTGCAGCTGCTGCGACAGCTCGCCGAGCCCCTGCAGTGCCGCATCGCTGTCGCCCATGCCGCTGCGCAGTTCATTGAGCGCGTTGACGAGGCCGGCCAGACTCTCGAGTCCGGTGAGATCCGGCAGCTCGAAGCCGGACATGGAGGAACCCAGCGTCGAGAAGCCTGCCATCGTCTCCTGCAGGGCGGCGAGGCTCGCATTCAGGCGGTCAAGCTCCGAGCTGTTCGCACCGGAAAGCGCGGACAGGTCGACATCGCTGAGATTGCCAAGCCCGGCGAGAGCGGCGAGTTCAGTCTGTTCGGCCTGCATGGCCTCAAGCTGGGCCTCACTGTCGAGGCGCAGCTGCCGGGCTTCCTCATAGGCCTCCTCGAGAGCACTGAGGTCGAAGCGCAGCAGCAGGTCGCCGCGGCGCACCCGCTGACCGTCCTCCACATAGACGCGCGCAACCGGCACTCCCGCCGAAAAGACATCCTGCTGCCTGCCCGCCTCGATGCGGGCACGGACGTTGAGGTTCTGCTCCAGCGTCATCTTCGTGGGCGTGACCACGCGCAGTTCCGGACCGAGCCGCGACTCGTCACGACTGCTTTTCCACGCCCAGAAGAGGCCCCCCATGAGGGCGAGAGCTGCTGCGAAGGCCACCCAGCGCAGCGGGCGGGAACGGGGACGGCGTAGTATGGTCTTCTCTTCTCGCATGGTGCGGACTCAAGCTGCCTCCTGATCACAGGAACCCCGCCGCGCTCCGTCTGCCTCGTGTGGCTGAAGACACGTCAGGGATCCGTCTTGAATTCGATTCTCAACTATAACAGGCCGGCAGGCAACAGAACGTGGCCGGTCTGTTAAGATTCTGACCATCATGGATACCTGTGGCATTGTTGCCGAATATAATCCCTTCCACCTCGGGCATCAGGCACAGCTCGCCTGGCTTGGCGAACGCCTGCCCGGGGCGGCCGTGATCGTCGTCATGAGTCCCTGGTTTACCCAGCGCGGCGAGCCGGCGGTGCTGGATCCCTGGACCCGCGCCCGTCTGGCGGTTCAGGCCGGCTGCAGCCTGGTCCTCGAGCTGCCCCAGGTTTTTGCCATGTCCTCTGCCTCCGCCTTCGCGGACGGCGCCGTGGCCACACTGGCTGCGAGCGGGGTCTGCCGCCGTCTCTGTTTCGGCTCGGAGACGGCTGACCTGGCGCCGCTCGCCGGGCTGGCTGAAGCACTCGACAGGCTCGAGGCCGATCCCGAGCTCGAGGCGTCTGCCCGAACGAGGCAGAAGGAGGGCCTGAGTTATGCCGCCGCCCGCGAGGAGCTCATCATTCAGACACTCGGCGCCGGAGCGGCAGCCCCCCTCCGTCAGCCGAACGACATCCTTGGCATCTGCTATCTGCGTGCCCTCGCCCGCCTGGCCGGGGAGCGTCGCATGGAGCCGCTGACCCACCCTCGCCTGGGCCCCGCCGAGCAGCTTCAGGCCGGCCTCCTGCGCGGGGCGCTTGCCCGCGCCGATAACCCCCGGCAGCTCGCCGCCGCCCTCGACGGCCTCGTTCCCGCACAGAGCGCGGCTGCCCTGATGGCAGCTGCCGCGGGGCGCCTGCCGCTGGTGCGGGAGGGAGCGGCGGGCTCTCTCGCCTACAGTCTGCTGCTGCGCGAAGAGCCGGAGCGCCTCGCCGCCTTCTCCGGAATGCAGGACGGGCTCGCCGGCCGACTGCGCCGCGCCGCTGTGACAATGCCCGCCGGAACTCCACGTTCCGGGCTCTGGCCGCGGCTGGTCGATGCCGGTGTTGCCCGCCATCTCAGCCGCGCCCGCGTGCAGCGGGCCCTCGCCGCCCTCCTGCTCAATCTGACCGCCGACACGCTCGCGGCTCAGCTGGCAGCCGGACCGCAGTATCTGCGCGTCCTCGCCTTCGACCGCCGGGGCCGCTACCTGCTGCGCCTGATGCGCCGCACGGCCCGGCTGCCCGTCATCACAAAGACCTCGGACTTTCTGGAGTATAGTGCGTCGGGCCCGGATTTTGCCTGCCAGTACCGCCTCGACCTCCTCGCCTCCGAGATCTGGTCCATCCTCGCCGGGCGGGGCAGCGGGGCGGATTTTGACACGCTCCCGGCCATGCTCTAGAATCGACTGACCCGTCCTGTGGCCGCTGTCACGGTCCGCTGATGGACGGGTTTATCACGTAACGGAGGAGGAGACGCGAGATGCATGATTCGAGGGCCGGATCGGTCTATGACACCCTGCTGGAGCGCGGCTACATCGCCCAGGTATCCGACGAAGACGGCGTGCGCGAACTGCTTGCCGGGACGGGTGTGCGCTTTTATATCGGCTTTGACCCGACGGCCGACAGTCTCCACGTTGGCCACTTCATCCAGATGATGGTGATGGCTCACCTGCAGCGGGCCGGCCATGTGCCCATCGCGCTGATGGGCTGCGGCACCGCCATGGTCGGCGATCCTTCAGGGCGCACGGACCTGCGCCAGATGCTGACCCTGGAAACCATCACCCACAACGCGGAGCGGTTCCGCGAGCAGATGCGCATCCTGCTCGACTTCACGGACGACCGTGCCCTCATGGTCAACAACGCGGACTGGCTGCTGGATCTTAACTATGTCGACTTCCTGCGCGACATCGGCGTGCATTTCTCCGTCAACCGCATGCTGGCGGCCGAGGCCTACAGACAGCGCATGGAGAAGGGGCTGACCTTCCTGGAATTCAACTACATGCTCATGCAGGCCTATGACTTCCTCGAGCTCCACCGCCGCTACGGCGTCCGCCTGCAGCTTGGCGGCGACGACCAGTGGTCGAACATCCTGGCCGGCGCCGACCTCATCCGCCGGAAGGAGCAGACGGAGGCCTACGCCCTCACGATCAAGCTGCTGACGACGAGCGAAGGGATCAAGATGGGGAAGACCGCCCGCGGCGCCCTCTGGCTCGATCCCGAGAAGTGCCCTGTATTCGACTTCTACCAGTACTGGCGCAACATCGACGACGCCGACGTTATCAACAGTCTGCGCCTGGTCACCTTTGTCCCCATGGAAGAAATCCGCGGCTGGGAGCATCTGACCGGCAGCCAGCTCAATCCCGTCAAGGAGCGTCTGGCCTGGGAGGTGACGGCCATTGTCCATGGCCGTGAGGCGGCCGACAGTGCGAGGCAGCAGGCGCGTGCCCTCTTCGCCGGTCCCGGCGAGGCCAGTGACATGCCCGAGACGCTTCTCAGCGCTGCCGAACTTGAGGCAGGTGTCGGCCTCCTCGAGCTCCTTGAGCGCAGCGGGCTCTCGCCTTCCCGCTCCGCGGCACGGCGTCTCGTCCGTCAGGGCGGGGTGCGCCTCGACGACGAGGTGGTCCACGACGAGGCCCTCGTGCTGACCGCAGCGGACTTCGCCGACGGTCACCGGATCCTGCGCGCCGGCAAGAAGCGCTTCCACCGCCTCCGCCCCACAGACTGACAGCGTCATTTTTTGACATGCAAAAACCGCCGTGGCGTCCGACGCTGCGGCGGTTCTACGTTTGCTCAGCCGTTTCAGGCCTGGCTCTGACGGTTCACGGCCTTCGCCAGGCGCGATTTGCGCCGGGCGGCCGTGTTGCGGTGCATGCGTCCCTGGGCAACGGCCTGATCGATACGCTTCTGGGTGTCGCGCAGCAGATCAGCGGTCTGGTCGACTCCATCGGCGATCGCGCGATCGAGCGAGCGGATCTGCTTACGCAGAGCGGACTTCTTCATGCGGTTCTGACGGGTCTTCTTCTCCGCAATTTTGACGCGCTTGATGGCAGACTTAATATTCGGCATCCTGATTCACCTCCTGACCTGCGGCTTATGTGCGACCGAACGAACAATTGCCGCCGGCCGCGCACAGCAAAGAATAATAGCACAGGGCGAGAAAAAGGGGCAAGTGCCGCGGACGTGGCTCAGCCGGCGGTGGCAAAGAATATGACAGAAAAATTGTGGCAATGTACGAACGCATGACAAATTGAGACAGTACCCGCAAAATCAATCTACGCGTTACCGTTCAGGGGGACAGCCAGGCATTTATGGCGGCTCCAATAGACCAGTCCACAAGCCTCTCTTTATTTACAGCTTTCTGCTCTCTACAAATGCCCTGTATCACAGCAATTCAGGTCGAAATCCTGTGACAAAATCATCTGCTTTTGGACGCTTTCTGCGTATCTTCAGGTGCGTTAGAGGCTGGCGCAACGAATGGAGACATGTATGCCTGTCATTTTCGAACATGACAGGCAGTACGGAATTACCTATGCCTACGAGCCGAGGACCTACTGGGATTAGGAGACGAAAAGCGCAGGGCGAAATGGGGTGTGCAGAATTTCAACCTTCCGCGGTGAAAGTGCGCGGATACTTGAAATATTGCACATTTCAGAACCCTTCCGCTCAGAATTTCAACCTTCCGCGGTGAAAGTGTGCGGAAACTTGAAATATTGCACATTTCAGAACCCTTCTGCCGGTATACGCACCCACGCTCTGCCTGCACGACGCTTTGTGCTCACCTCAATGTCGGTCAGCAGATACATCGGTGGCATCCCGCCACAATAAATGATAACCACATATGCCTGCATATCCAGATTCGACACACCAACCAGACAGGTGCGAACGTCAACGCTCTGGTTTTCCAGTCTGCCTTAATCCAGATTCCAGCGCGTGGTCTCCATGTTGTACTTACCCTCCATATACTCAGACGCAATCCTCGCTGCTGTCCTGCGTTGTCCCTTGTACTCGAAACAGCGATTATCTTTGTTACAGACGATGAAATGCTGATTTTCGCGTGTGTGGAAGAGTCCAAAAAGTGTCCGGCGACCATAAGCTCGGTCGAAGACAAAGCAGGTCCCCTCCGGGAATCGACCCGCCGCTCCCGGATGGCCTCGCCGGTTATGCGCATTTTGACGACTACATCGAGTACCAGTTCAAGACGAGCGAGCGCATCGTCAAACGGGATATGGCCGTGTGCTATCTGGACTGCTGCGCTGCCTCGTTTCGGACTCCCATACCCTTCACCGTCACGGCCAACTCGGCAGCGTCAGCAGGCGTCTCGGCAGCGTGGATCCGACAGGGAGCGACAACACAGCTTCCCTGCAGCATGAACATGGCCAGAATGCCTGCAGTCTCACGTAGAGCTTCTTCTCCCTGGCTCTTCTCCTTTGAATGAGATGGGGCAAGAAAAAGGATTACCAGACAGCAGCAAAAAACCTGGGGCTGTCTTCTGTCAGCAAATCAAGAGGCATCAGCACGCGGATCCAAAGCATCTCGAGAAACTAAGCACTTCACGTGCGTGGTATACTACAGAAGATTGACACCATGTTTGTCTGGGGATTCGGGCCCGGCGTGAATGCTGAACCGGCCGGCAGGGATCCCCCCTGAATGATATATGTGCAGTGAGAAGAAGAAGCTCCAGCTGCTGCGGGCCGCCCCGTTTGCCGGCACCCGGTATACATCCTTCGTACCAGAAGGCCCCATCCGTTTCCGTCCGCCTTTTTCCACTGTCCCAATCCCGCCTGTTCGAAAGGAGAACATTTTGGCCAGACGCAGAAGGACCGCGCCGCGCAGAAGCGGTGCAGGCGGATCCGATTCCGCCTCTTTCCTACCCCACCCCATTCCCAAATCAGAGTCACAGGAACAGTCTCCCCCAACCGCCAGGCGCCAGCCGCGGCGCAGCGACAGCGTTACCGTCCACGGCCCCGCAAAGGAGAGACGCCGGACTGGCTCAAACGCCACGCAATCGAAGCGCAGCGAGTTGAAGCCTGCCGGCGGCTCCACCCGCCGCGAGAAAGCGGCGTCTGTCCCCTCCCAAAACACGAAGGGGAAGACAAACGACGAGCGCCCGACCGGCGTTGTCCCGCAGACGCTGTCACGAGGCCGCTCCACCCATCGCCGACGTCCCGGCAGCCATCGCGCCGACGTCCGCGGCCAGGATTCCTCCGTACGACAGCTGCCGCATTTCTCGCCGCAGTATGATATCCGCACCCTGCGCTCTCTCGGGCGCAATCCGGAGACGGCCTCCTACCGCAACGTCAACCAGTCGAAACAGGACGCCCTGAAGGTCATCCCGCTCGGCGGTCTCTGCGAGATCGGAAAGAACATGACGGTCTACGAATATGGCAGCGACATGATCATCGTGGATGTTGGCGTTGCCTTCCCGGAGGAGCATCAGCCTGGCATCGATTCCGTCATCCCGGACATGTCCTATGTCTTCGAGAACCGCGCGAAGCTGCGCGGCGTCTTCCTGACCCATGGTCACGAAGACCACATCGGCGCCATTTCCTGGCTGCTGCGCGACATCGACGTACCCGTCTACGGCCGCCCGCTGACCATCGGTCTTGTCGACTACAAACTTGAGGACAAGGGAGTCCGCGGCCGCAGCCGCCTCCTGCACCCGGTCGAATATGGCGAGATCGTGAAGGCCGGCGTCTTCGGCGTTGAATTCATCAACGTCAACCACTCAATCGCCGACGCCGCCTCCCTCGCCCTGCACACGCCGGCCGGGGTCGTCATCCACAGCGGCGACTTCAAGATCGACTACACCCCCGTCTTCGGCGAGCCGATCGATCTCGGCCGCTTCGCCGAGCTGGGCAACCAGGGGGTCCTCCTGTTCAACTGCGAGAGCACCAACATTGAGCGCCGCGGATCCACACCCTCGGAGCAGAAGGTTGGGGAGGCTTTCTCGAAGCACTTTGCAAAGGCCCCGGGCCGCATCATCGTCGCCACCTTCTCCTCGAATGTCTCGCGCGTGCAGCAGGTCATCAGCGCCGCCGAGAAGCACGGCCGCCATGTCGCCCTGATGGGCCGCAGCATGCTGAATGTCTTCCGCGCCGCGCGCAGGCTCGGCTATCTGCAGATCCAGCCCAACACGCTGATCGAGGCCGACGATATTGACAGACATGCACCGGAGAAGGTTGTGATCATCACCACCGGGAGTCAGGGCGAGCCAACGTCGGGGCTGACGCGTATGGCCTATTCCGAACACCGCAGCATCGAAATCCAGCCCGGCGACATGGTGATCATCTCGGCGACTCCGATTCCCGGCAATGAGAAGTCCCTCTACCGCGTCATCGACGAGCTCTACAAGCGCCGCGCGACCGTAGTCTACTCCGACCTCGCCGACATTCATGTCTCCGGCCACGCCTATCGCGATGAAATCGAGCTCATGCACCGCCTGATCCGGCCGCGCTATTTCATCCCCGGCCACGGCGAGTACCGCCACCTCCACATCCATGCCGAGGTCGCCCACGCTCTCGGACAGAGCTGGGACACGATCTACCTGCTCAACAACGGCGACATCCTGGAGTGCACTCCGGAGTCGGCACGCATCGCCGGCTATACCAGCGCCTCTGCCGTCCTGATCGACGGCTCGCCGACCGGAACCGTCAACCAGGAGATTCTGGAACAGCGCCAGTCACTGTCGGACGACGGTGTCGTCGCCGTCGCGATCGCGGTGGACTCCAAACGGCGGCGCCTCGTGGGCGAGCCGCAGATCATGACGCGCGGCTTCATCTACGAAGAGGACAGCCGCAGCGTGGAACGCGACTGCATCCGCGAAATCCGCAACTATGCAGAAAAGGCCCTGAACAGCGGCCAGCCACTCATGACGATGCTCGACGCCCCCAGGCTGCGTGAGCGCATCCGCGACCAGCTCTTCCAGAAGACAGGGCGGCGCCCGGTCGTACTGATTCAGATTCTGGACGTGACGGCATGACGCCCGCGGATGCCCGTGCCCACATCGGCGCGACGGCCCGCCGCATGTTGAATCACGAGGCCGGCGTGCCGGCCCGCACCCGCCATCTCCTCGCGGTCCACGGCTACGCCTGCCTGATCGCAGACGGCGAGGGTCTGACACTGGACGGACCGGACTGCACCCTGCGCCTCATCATCGAACTCGCCGCCCTGACGCATGACATCGGCATCCGCCCTGCACTGGCCACGCACGGCAGCTCCGCGGGTCCTCTGCAGGAGGAGCTCGGGGCTCCCCTCGCCCGCGACCTGCTGGACGACCTCGGGCTGCCTGCGGAGATCAGCGACCGCGTTGCCGGACTCGTCGGCAGCCACCACAGCTACGGCGGAGAACGGGGCCTCGATCACCAGATCCTGATCGAGGCGGATTTTCTCGTCAACTTCCTTGAGAGTTCCTATACAGAGGAGGCCATGGCACACACGCTGGCCTCGGTATTTCGCACCCCGACGGGCAGCTCGCTCGCCCGCGAACTCTATCAGCTGCAGCCTCCGCGGGACTTCACCCGTTAGCGAATAACAGACGGGCAGAAGGCTCCGACACAGGGCGGTCCACTCGTTCTGTGCCGCCGTGGCAGCGGACCTCCTGCGTCAGGCACACTGTCAGCCGCGGTCTGATATGCCAAAACCGGAGAGCCCGTCTCTCAGGAAACGAGCTGGAGCCGCAAAAAGCCGCGTTCATCGACCCGGGTACAGTATGCAGTGCACAGAAATGCGAGTTATGCGCATTTTCTCTGTGGACAACTCGAATATTTGCACATAATCCGCTTTGAGTGCTGATTTCACGCTCAATGATTCAAGATATACACGAGCCGGCGTGTATGTCTTGTAATCCTGCTCACAACCCCCTTATGCATCCACCAGCGCACCTGAGCTTCATGGACATCAGAGTCGCCCTCACCAGAGCCAGGTCCAGACGCCGATAAAGAGATTCAGCAGCAGGCTCAGAGCGATGAGTACGCGGTCAAACAGACCCGTATAACCGGCCACGCCAAAGATATTGATGATAAAGAGGGCTGCGGAGCAGATGAGGCCCGCCCATCTGGCGACTCCCTGGGGCAGGAAGACCATGCCCAGAGCCATCAGGATGGGCACCAGCATAAACAGCGCCGCCAGCAGCAGCTGAAGCTGGCTCATCGGCCTGCCATCGATCACGGCCACCTCGCGACCTTTTTCATAGAGACGCAGCACATCCCCCAGCAGATATATGAGCAGCAGCGCCAGCCAGCAGACGGCCAGCTGGACACGCCTCGACTCCATGCAGACTGTTGCAGGCATCAGCATCCCTCCTCCTCATGCAGCAGCAGAATCACACTGCCCCGCTTGTGTCCGCTGTCCACGATGCGATGTGCCTTCTGCACTTCGTCCAGAGGCAGAACCGTCTCGATCACGGCCTGCAGCCCGCCCGCCGCAAAGTACTGCGCCAGCTTTTCCACCTGCTGGCGCCCTTCCCGGGCCAGCTCCCCGCCGGCAACATTGACCAGGCGGCCGCCTTTTTTCAGCGCCATCCTCGCCTGGCCCTTGTCCAGCGTGCCCACGCTGTCCAGTATGAGATCGTACTGAACGTCGGCAGCCAGAACCCGCTGCAGCTGATAGTTGATAAAGTGCTGCGCTCCCAGTTCCCGCACCAGCATTTCATTTCTGCCGCTGGCTGCCCCAGTCACCTCCAGCCCCAGCAGCCTGGTCAGCTACACCGCCATGCTGCCCACCGCTCCCGCGGCTCCGTTAACCAGGATGGACTCGCCCGCCGCAGCTTTGTATTTCTCCAGAAAATAAAGGGCGGTGGTACCGCCAAAGGGCAGGGCGGCCGCCTCCACGAAGCCCATGGATGAGGGCATGGAAGCCACGGGACCCGAGGCGGGGACCGCGACATATTCCGCATGGCAGCCATAGCGCATGCCCGGGGAGGAACCGAAGACCCTGTCCCCGACTTTGAAGCCGTCAACACCGGGAGAGAGGGCAGCGACAGTCCCCGCAAATACGGTACCCAGAATGGGCTGGCGGGGTCTGCTAAAGCCCAGCAGCAGCCGCATCAGAGTTCGCAGAGGTTCTGCCGCCTGCAGGCTTCTGGTTCTCGTATCCGCAGTATTCACCGCGGTGGCGGCAACGCGTACGAGAAGCATGCCCGGCTTTCGTTTCGGCAGAGGGACTTCCATGATCCGGACCAGTTCCGGACCGCCGTAGCCTGTTGCCAGAGCCGCCCTCATGTGTTCCGGCAGGGCGCTGTTGCGACTCATCTGCTTTCCCCCCGGACTTCACTCTTCGTCATAGTAAAAGACCTCTTCCAGACCCTTGCCAAAGACTCTGGCAATGGCAAAAGCCAGTTCCAGCGAGGGCGAATACCTGCCGTTTTCCACGGCCAGAATGGTCTGCCGGCTGACACCCACCAGATCGGCTAGCTCCTGCTGAGTCATTTCATTGGCCAGGAAACGCAGGGTACGGATCCTGTTTTCGATCCGGGTCTTTTTTGCCATGCTCAGCGTCCTTCCCCATACGCGACAGCGTAGCTGATCCACAGGCCAAGATCGGCCAGCAGCAGCGTGAAGGACAGCGCACGAAAGAAAACCTGCAGTCCCAGACCCAGTGCCAGCAGGGCTGCGGAGAGCAGCAGGGAGATTGTGATCACGATCCCGAAGGTCTTCATGGCCACACCCTCGATAAGGCAGTCCCGCTCGTCGCTTTTCTCTGCAAAGCCCTTTCCTCCGCCCGCCTTCTGCCGGCCCATGACCAGAGCCGTGATCAGCACGTTCAGCAGCAGAAAGCCCAGCATCAGCACGAGCAGGTATATCCCCCACGCCCTGGCCAGACTTTCACCTTCCAGAGTGGCCACCCGCGACTGGTTCCAGGTGTAGCTGCAGATGAACCAGGCCAGATTGGATATGGCCGCGAGGATGGCTATCCTTGTGTAGTTGATCATGTATCCCCTCCGGAGTCAGCCGGAGTCCTCAGAAGCTCCATCATTCATGTTAATTATTCTTTACACCATGTACAACTTTTTATACTTTATACACCAGCGCAGCAGCACATGTCAAAGATTCTTTACATCGGGGCACAGGCGGGGATCTGCAGCTGGATCAGGAAATAAAAAGGGAGCCCGGGCGGGCTCCCTGGCTGCAGCCGGATCGGACGCCTGGCGTCTCATCTGCTTTCCCTGTCCTGACGCCGCAGCCGGCGCAGCAGGCTGCCGATGGCGAGGCCGATGAGGGAGATCCCGGCTCCTGCCGGGATCATGCCAAAGCGCGGCAGATTGATTTTATGAAAGGCCACCATGTTGGCCATGCTGAAAGTCGCGTATTCCGCCAGCATGTACATGAGTCCAAAGGCGGGGGCGGCGAGCCATTTGCCCCGGCCCCAGTAATTGTTCCTGGCGATAAGAATCGACAGGATCAGTGTCAATACCGGCAGCAGGATCCAGAGATACATCAGGCTGAAACCCATGCCATCCGAGCCGCTGCTGAAAAACCAGAACACCAGCATGCCCAGGCTCCAGGCCGCGAGATAGGTCAGGATCACCAGCAGCTGACCCTGCCTCTCCCTGCTTTTGACCACATTGGTACTCTCTTCCAGATAATCCAGATAATTCGACACCGTTTTCTCCTCCTTCAACAGGGCATCGAGACTGATGTTATAGAGATCGCTCATCTTCACCACGCTGACGATGTCGGGATAGGTTCTGCCGTTTTCCCAGTTGGAAATGGACTGGCGGCTGACACCCAGCTCTTCCGCGACCCGTTCCTGCGTCATACCGACATTTCTGCGTGCGTCCTTGAGTTTTGCTCCGATATCCATCCCTTGTCTCACTGCTCTCCTTTGCCCCTGATTGAAGCCCGTCCCGGCTGACGAATCCAGCGAAGATCTTTGTCATACCCGGATTTTACGTGTCAAAATGCTTTTACATCGACCCTGCAGCAGCCTTTCAGGCCTGCAAAGCCCTTCTCGCGACCGTCAGACCGCTCCGTATGCCAGGCGCCGAAGAAAAGCCGCCTCCCAGGCGGCTTTCCCTCTGCCTCTTCCGGCGTCAGGCATCGGCCTGCCGCTCCCGGCGCTGCTTCAGGTCGGCGCTGATTCTGGCCAGAGTCTTTCGGTCAAGATTGTAGATCAGGCCAATGGAGATGATCTGGGCGATGGCGGTGACCAGCAGTCCGCCCGAGACCAGATAGCGCATGTTGAGCGCCGTGCGGGCGCTCTGTGCCGCGCCGAGCGAGGCCTCATAACCCAGCATGGTGGCGAGAACCAGACCCAGTGAAGGGCCGATGCCCTGCGCCAGCTTGCGGAAGAAGGAATAGAGGGCGTAGGTCGTGCCCTCATCGCGGACGCCATTCTTCCACTCGTTGTAGTCGATCGCATCGGCAACCAGCGACCAGACCATGGCGGAATAGAGGCCGTTTCCGAGCGTGGCCAGCAGGGCGCAGGCCGTGTAGAGTATGAGGCCGTTGGCATCGGGACTCATCGGCAGGAAGGTCATCAGTGCGTAGGCAATGGCCGTCACGCAGAAGCCGGCCAGGATGGGCTCTTTCTTGCCGAAACGGTTGACGATCCTGTCGATGACGGGCATGTAGATGAACATGCCTAGCCAGGCAATCGTACTCAGCAGTCCGGAGATCTGCGCATTTTTGAAGTAGGACTGGAACATGATCTGGGCGGCGGTCATCACGCCGTAGAGACCGATAATCTCACAGACCGAGAGGCAGGCGACGCCGATGGCCGCCCGGTTTCTGGCGAAGTTGACCACGGCCTTGACCGGGTTGAACTTCGGCTGCTCCTCTTTCAGGGTGAGGCTGGTATCCACGCGGATCGTGGTGTTGCGGATCATGAACTGGAAGGCCAGGAAGCCGATGCCGCCCAGAACCAGAGCGATCCAGAAGATGGAGCCGCCTTTCAGGTTGTTGTTCGAGTCATAGACGAGAACGGGCAGGAACATCATGATCGGGAGAGCGGCGAGCAGGGCTCCGGCACTGCGCCAGGTGGACAGCTGCGCCCGCTCGCCCGGATCGGTCGTGATCAGGGACATCACGGAGCCATAGGGCACATTCGCGATGGTGTAGAAGGCATCCCAGATAATATAGCCGGCGAGGAAGAGAATGTTTTTCACCATCGAGGGCATGCCGCGGAAAGGCAGAAAGCAGCAGGCACCCGCCACGAGCAGACCGACGGAGCCCACCGAGATGTAGACCAGGAACTTGTTGCGTTTATAGCGGCGCTGGTCGGCATCGATCAGACCGCCGATCACCGGATCGTTGATGGCGTCCCAGACCTGTACGAGCAGCAGCAGGGTGGCCATCAGGTAGGAGTCTATGCCCATGTACTGGGTCCAGAAGATGGTCAGATAGGACTTCAGGGCAAAGGACATGTTGCAGCCGAAGTCACCGGCGGCATACGCGACTTTGTCGCGCAGGCCAAACCGGGGATAACCGTTTGCGTCGAGTTGAGCGGTTTTTGCCATTCCAGCCTCCTCCCCCGGCGGCACGGTGCGGCTCCTCGTGCCGCGGCCGGCTCCGTACTACAGAACGTCGGCGGGTTTCGTGAACCTGGCCTCCAGAGGATTCTGGCGCTCGATTTCGCGGAAGATGGCGATCTGTGCCTTGATATGTTCGGGCTTCATATAGAGTTCGGCACCGTTGACCAGCGTGTCATACCAGCTGTGGTAGAAACGGTTGGTACACTTGGCGTAGCTGTTCCAGACATCGGCCTCGAAGTCCACACGCTCCTCATGCCAGACCAGGTGGTTGTTGCAGTAGGCAGGAGAGCCGTCCGGATGGTGGAGGGATTTGTGCTCGAGAACGGGCACGGGAACCTCCTCGTCGAGGAAGTAGCGGTAGATGATCCTGTCGCTGTAGACCCGCATGGTGCCGTGGCTTCCGTAGATGATGAATACTGCCGCGTCACCGGCGAAGGCGTCGGAGGGATTGACCTCCATCTCGTAGCGGACGCCGTTCGGATATTCCAGCGTGCAGAACAGATAGTCCTCGGCATCGCCCACAGAATTCCAGATATCCAGTTTGGAGATGATCTTCGGCATCTCGTCGCTGCCGGCCAGATCCATGATCTGCTCGATGGAATGGGCGGCGTTGTTGCGCATGGAGCCGGCATCGCGGTACAGCAGGGTCTGCCAGTCATAGCGGCGCGAGAAGGAATTCTGACAGGCCCTGACCAGCCTGACGTCTCCGATCACCTTCTTATTCAGCAGCTCATACATTTTGATGTAGTAGTCATTGAAACGGTACTGATGGAAGATGGTGAAAACGGCATTGTTCGCCTGGGCGGTATCAATCAGGTCCTGAACCATTTCAGGCGTTTTGCACAGGGGCTTCTCGCAGAGCACGTTCAAACCGTGCGCCAGCAGATCCTTCGTAATGGGATAGTGCAGGTCGGAGTAGGAGGCGTTGACGACAAAGTCCAGATCGCTGCGCTCGAACAGCTCTGTGTAGCTGTTGCAGGTGTCACAGGCGAAGTGTTCTCCGGCAGCGGCTTCACGGGCCGGATCATCCTCGACAACAGCAACAACGTTGCAGATATCGTTGCTGGGCGAGCGCAGGAAGGCTCCATGGATATCACAGCCGCTCCGGCCATAACCGATGATCGCTACATTCAATTTCTTCATGGTTTTTTCCTTTCTTCTTCGTCGGAATCTGGGCTTTTTCATCAGTCGCAGGGGTACGATTTGTACAAATGGTATATCACATGATACTGGCACTTTGTGTCTATCCATCGATCACTGAACCCATGGTAACAAACGACGCACAGAACGCGTGTGGGCCGGGGAGTTTGCAGATCACAAAAACGGACACCGGCTGCTTCGTCTCATTGTTGGGACAAAGCCATGCCGGCGCCCGTCTTTCTGTATCTGGTGGCTGAATGCGTCAGCTGCAACCGGTGGTAGTGCCGCAGTCGCTCGTCTGCGGCGACCTGGCTGCAACCGGTGGTGGTGCCGCAGTCGCTCGTCTGCGGCGACCTAGCTGCAACCGGTGGTGGTGCCGCAGTCGAGGCAGACTTTGCAGGTGCCGTTCTGGACCATGCGGGTCGAGGAGCAGGTCGGGCAGGTCGAACCGTCATAGACGCGTTCGCCGTGCAGGGCGGCCTCGCGGGCGCTTTCGTGAATGAAGCCGATACTGTAGGGATCGTCCCCGATTTCGGCCAGCAGCTCTTCCTCCTCCGCCTGGCGGGCGCGCATGGTATTGGCGAGGTCCACCACCGCCTGTGGATTCAGCAGCGGCGGCAGAGCCTCCTCAACATTCTCGGGGCGCACCTGGACACGGCTGAAATCGCCGAGTTCAATGTCGATGATCTTCGAGATCAGGTCGGATATGCTGGTGACGTACTTGATATAGGGATGGCGCTGGACGAAGCCGTAGGGCTCGTACTTCTGGCCGCGCAGCATCTTCGCGATGTTCCAGGCGGGGATGCGGTACTGCAGCATGACGGAGATGGTCTTGGACAGCGAGTTCAAAAGGCCCATGATGGTCGTGCCCTCGCGGTCGGTGGTGATGTAGATCTCGGAGATCTCGCCCTCGCTGTTGCGGTTGACGGTGGTATAGATCTTGACATCGTCAATCTGGGCCGGATGCGTGTGGCCGGAGCGGATGCCGACGAGCTTCGTGCGCCGCTGCACATCCGGGGTACTGGCGGCGACCGGCCGGTCGGCAACCGGAGGCGGAGCGGGGCTCTGGGCGGCCGCGGCCACGGATGTCCGGGCCATCAGCTTCTGCTTGGCCCTGCGGGCGTAGTCGAGCAGGGCCTGATAGCTGAGGTTCTCGAGATCCTCTTCGCCGGCGCCATCCTCGAGACGGACGTTCAGGGGCTGGGCGCTCTTTGAACCGTCGCGATAGAGCGTAATGCCCTTGACGCCGGTCTTCCAGGCCAGCATGACGACGTTTTTGAAGTCATCCACCGTAGCCTCGCGGGGCAGATTGACGGTCTTCGAGATCGCTCCGGTGACAAAGGGCTGCAGGGCCGCAACCATCAGCACATGGCCGCGGGGCGCGATATAGCGCCTGCCGCTGCCGCAGGTATTGGCGGTATCGAAGATGGGCAGGTGCTCCTCGCGCAGGTAGGGCGCGCCCTCGATCTTCCCGTCGAGGATCATGCCGTTCTCGTCCTGCCTGCCGATGTATTCGTGTATGGCCTCGACCTCCTCCTCGCCATAGCCGAGACGGCGCAGGGCCACCGGGATGATGGGATTGGCGAGGGTCATGAAACCGCCGCCGACGAGCTTCTTATAGACAATGTGGGAGAAGAAGGGTTCGATGGAGGTCGCACCGCAGTCCATGGCGAAGGAGATGGTTCCGGTCGGAGCCATGACGGATACCTGGGCGTTGCGGTAGCCACTGGCCGCGCCGCGCTCGACGGCTTCGGTCCAGACCTCCTGAACCATGGCGGCCAGACCCGGCAGTCCGTCGCCCTCCAGAACATCGAGGTCGATGGTGTAGGGGGTGTAGCTGAGGCCCTCGAAGGCATCCTCGCGGACACCGGCGGCCCGGGCGTGGTTGCGGATGACGCGAAGCATGTGCTCGCGGTTGAGCTCATAGGCGTCAAAGGGACCAAGGATTTCTGCCATGCGGGCCGAGACGGCATAGGAATGCCCGGTCAGGACGGCGGCGAGGGCGGCCGCGAGGTTGCGCGCCGCCGGCGAATCGTAGGGCAGGCCGAGCACCATCAGGAGCGAGGCGAGGTTGGCGAGGCCGAGGCCGGTGGTGCGGAAGCGCCAGGTTTTGCGTGCGATATCCTCCGTGGGGAACTGCCCCCAGTGGATGGAGGCTTCGAGGACCAGCTGGACGAGGCCGATGAGATGGCGGTAGCCCGCGAGATCGAAGCGGCCCGTCTCCTCGTTGAAGAAGCCGTAGATGTTGATCGAGGCGAGATTACAGGAGGTGTCGTCGAGGAAGGCATATTCGCCGCAGGGATTGGTGGAGTTGAGGCGGTTGTGGTGGGCGCCGACCTCGCCGTCCTCGCCGGCGGGACAGGTATGCCACTGGTTGAAGAGGTCGCTGAACTGCGGGGCCGGATCGGCGCAGCGCCAGGCCGACTCGTTCATGAGATTCCAGAGGTCGGCGACGCGGACATCGCGGTTGACCGTGTCGTCGATGCGTCCGCGCAGCGTGATGGTGGCGTCGGGATCGATGTCGAGGAGATCAACCTTCTTCATGAAGTCGTCCGAGAGGCGCAGGGAATTGTTCGAGTTCTGACCGGAAACCGTGCTGTAGGCCTCGCCGTCGATGGAGCCGTCGTAGCCCATCTTGATCAGGGCGGCGACCTTGTCCTCCTCCTTCGCCTTCCAGGAGATAAAACGCTCGATTTCGGGATGATCGATGTCGAGGCAGACCATCTTCGCGGCGCGGCGGGTGGTGCCGCCGGACTTGATCGCGCCGGCGTTGCGGTCGAGCCCTTTCAGAAAGCTCATCAGGCCGGAGGAGACGCCGCCGCCCGAGAGACGCTCGCCCTCGGCGCGGATGCTCGAGAAGTTGGTGCCGGTGCCGGAGCCGCCTTTGAACAGCTTGGTCTCGGTGACGTAGCTGTCGGAGATCGAGTGCGGTCCCAGCAGCTTGTCCTCGATCGAGAGAATGAAGCATGCCGAGGCCTGGGTGCGGGTGTAGTCGTCCTCGGAGAGAACCGTCTCGCCCCGCTCCTCGTCATAGTAGTAGTTTCCGTTGCCGGTACCCTCGATGCCGTAGGCACGCTTGAGACCGGTGTTGAACCACTGCGGCGAGTTCGGGGCAAAGAGCTGGGCCAGCATGCCGTAGGCGAGTTCATCGTAGAGGATCCGACGCTCCTCCCCTTCGGCTATCAGGCCCTCGTCGACCAGGGCGGCGACCCAGAAGTCAACCATGCGGTGGACGATCTGGCGCATGCTGGTCTCATGTCCGGTCCCGGGCACGCCTGCCTTGCGGAAGTACTTCGAGGCGATGATGTCGCAGGCGTTCTGCGTGTAGTGGGCCGGAAACTCGAGGTCCTCCATGTCGAGCAGAGTTTCGCCTGTCTTATAGTCGAGCAGGTGGACATCGCGGCGCTCCCAGGTGAACAGGTCATATACCGTACGCTCCAGGTCGGCGGCCAGGGCGCGCGTGAAGTAGCGCTCGATCAGGGGCGGGGCGGTGTGCGGGCGGACGGCCGCCTGGGCTTTGGCTTTGGCGCTCATGGTTTCCTCCGAAAAGGAAGCGGACGCGTGAGGCGGCCGCTTCGAATGTACTGGAACCCAACCGTACACCAGATTTGCGGTGATGACAAGCGCACAGACACTACATCTAGTCCCCTCTCACGAGCAATGCACTATATCTAGCGTCTGCATCGTTCCAACCCGAAAGCTGCCATACAGGCTTCAGGACCGCCTCCAGCTAACATGCTGACATCAGGCAGGCAGGGGCTGCAGGCAGATTTCATGGAATTGTGACAAAATTATGACAGCCATCTAACAACTTGCAGCACATGCTCCAGCCGCACAGCCGAACGTGTCCGGAGTCGGGCAGAAAGCTACTCTGCCGGGCTCGCCCCGCCGCAGCCTGGGTCCGCGCCTCAGCTGACAACGTTTCCGCGACAGGACATCCCCCTGCTTAGGATTCCTGACCCGGGTACAATATGCAGTGAGCAATAAATCGATTTATGCGCATTTATGCGTGTATAACTCGGATTATTGTGCAAATATTGCTCAATATTTCGACTTATGTACGGAATTGCGTGTACAGGTCGCTTTTTTGCTCACGCCTGGTTATGCATCAGGCAGCAGCCTCCGCATCAGGCGCCGGCTGCAGTCGGCGCGGCCGCCCGGACGGGCTGGACGGGCTTCAGGACATGCCGCGCTGGACATCGATGACATCACGTACGGCCTTCAGGCGCCCGATGACACGGTCGAGCTGGGCCTGCGAGCTGATCTCGATTTCGAGGTGCAGGGTGGCGGTGACATCCTTATAGGCATGGACATTGCCGGAGAGGATGGAGATCTTCTCGTCGGCGATGGCGGTGGAGATATCGCCCAGCAGGTGATTGCGGTCGTGGGCAAGTATACGCAGCTCGACGCGGTAGAACTGGCCCTTCTCCTCCTCCTCGTCCCAGTAGACATCTATCAGACGGGAGGCCCGCTCGGCGTCGGCTGCATTTCGGGAGGCGGAGGCCATGATGTTGCGGATGTTCTTGCAGTCGCTGCGGTGGACGGAGACGCCTTTGCCTCTGGTAATGAAGCCAACGATGGGATCGCCCGGCAGGGGATTGCAGCAGCGGGCGAGGTTCACCAGACAGTTGTCCATGCCGCTGACCGTGATGCCGAGATCGTTCGGCTTCCGGCGGCGGCGCTTCTTCCCGGGTGGATGCTGGGGCAGGATTTCGCCCTCTTCGGTAACCTGCATCAGCTGGGGCTCGTAGATGACCTGCCCGGACGGGGAGACCCGGTAGCCGAGTTCACTGCGCTCTTCGGGCGA
This sequence comes from Bacillota bacterium, assembly GCA_030057555.1. Classification (GTDB taxonomy): domain Bacteria; phylum Bacillota; class Clostridia; order Saccharofermentanales; family Fastidiosipilaceae; genus JAEZYR01. Next base: position 66,607 of record JASGUU010000020.1, read on the forward strand.
CAGATCGCGGATGAATTCGTCGCGCAGGCGCGGTATGACCTTCCCGGTGGAGAGGGTGCCGTGGCCGATGGTGGCGTAGAGGTCGTCGAGGCTGCTCAGGTTGTAGCGCTGCAGCATGGAGTCGACATAGGCGGGCTTCATCAGCTGCATGGGCGTGAAGCCGGTGCGCTTGAGTTCGCGCTCGAAGGCTTCCTTGCCCCGCTGAATGTTCTCGTCACGCATGGCGCGCTTGAACCAGTTGTTGATCTTCTGGCGCGCCGAGGAGGACTTGACGATTTTCAGCCAGTCGCGGCTCGGTCCGTGGACATTGTCACTGGTCAGGATTTCGACGATATCGCCATTCTGCAGCTCATAGCTGAGCGGGGCGATGCGTCCGTTGACCTTCGCTCCATACATGCGGTTGCCGATGCCGGAGTGGACGGCATAGGCAAAGTCGATCGGACCGGCACCCGCAGGCAGGCCGATGACATCGCCGCGCGGGGTAAAGACGTAGACCTGCTCGCTGACAAGGCCGTTTTTAAGCGATTCCAGGTATTCCGAGGCGTCGCGCAGATCCTTCTGCCAGTCCAGCAGCTGGCGCAGCCAGGCGAGCTTCGAATCGAGGTCGTCCTTCGCTGCCTCCCCGGCAGACAGCTTGTCGCCCTCCTTATACTTCCAGTGGGCGGCGAGGCCGTACTCGGCCGTACGGTGCATGGCAACCGTGCGGATCTGCACCTCGAAGGGTATGCCGCCGGGCCCGATCACGGTGGTGTGCAGCGACTGGTACATGTTGGGCTTGGGCAGGGATATGTAATCCTTAAAGCGGCCGGGCATGGGCTTATAGAGCTCGTGGACGAGGCCCAGAACGCTGTAGCATTCATGGATGCTTTCGACGATGATGCGGCAGGCGAAGAGGTCGAAGATCTCATCGAGATTGCGTTCCTTGAACTTCATTTTCCGATAAATGGAATAGAAGTGCTTCGGGCGGCCCTCTATCTCGCAGTCAATGCCCATCTCGCGGGTATGACGGCGCAGCTCGACGATGACCTGTTCGAGATAGGCCTCGCGTTCGCCGCGGCGCTGCGAAATGGCGCCGACGAGCTCGTAGTAGGCGGAGGGGTCCAGATAGCGCAGACAGAGATCCTCGAGCTCCCATTTCCAGCGATAGATGCCGAGACGGCTCGAAAGCGGGGCGTAGATGTCCAGTGTCTCCTCGGCGATGCGGCGCTGCTTCTCGCGTGGCATGTATTTCATCGTGCGCATGTTGTGCAGACGGTCGGCCAGCTTGATCCAGACGACACGGATGTCCTTCGCCATGGCCAGAAACATTTTTCGAAAGTTTTCAGCCTGCATCTCCTCGTGGGAGCTGTAGCTGATTTTGTCCAGCTTGGTCACGCCCTCAACCAGCTCGGTCACAGCGGTGCCGAAATAGCGCGTCACGAGCTCAGCTGTCAGCGGGGTGTCCTCGATCGTGTCGTGGAGGACGGCGGCGAGCAGGGTGTCGCGGTCCGTCTCGAGCTCGGCCAGCAGGTCGGCAACCGCGATCGGGTGCAGAATATAGGGTTCCCCGTGGACGCGCTTCTGGGCGTGATGCATGCGGATGGCAACCACCAGAGCCGCGGTCAGCTGCGGGATGTCGTCGGGACGGCTCGGCCGCTGCTCTCCCCTGATCGTGGCTGACGCCAGTGCGCTGTGACCGCGCCGATGGTGCAGCAGTTCCTCGACGGCCGTCAGGACCTGCTCACGATAGTTGGCATCGACATGGGTATTGATGCTGTCCAGCAGATCGTCATGTTCCATGCCGAACCCGGGCCCGGCGGCGAGAAAGCGGTCCTCGACGGGCCCCAGCAGTTCACGGAGCTCCTCCGGCAGTTCGAAACTCTGTGTTCGTCTGGTCTTTGTTCGCGTCGTCGTACTCATTCGAACTCCCTCCCTTCGGCCGGGACCGGAGCGGACACAAGGCGCTCCCAGGTGGCGGTGGCATACAGGTCAACGCGTTTCGTTACCGGCAGCATGGCGACAATCAGCCGGCTGCCGGTGGCCGGGCGGCGGACGATCAGGCCCGCCTCATGATAGATGTCGAGAATGCGGCGCAGGCGGAAGCGGTCGGCAGCGGGCGTGGAGCTGTCGGGCAGCCCCTCGCGCAGGTGCTCGAGATCGAGAGTCGCACCGTGCGCGGGCAGGCGGTCGCGCAGGCGGGTGTAGACCGCCGCGAGCTGGCCGCGGGTTGGCAGCAGGTCGAAGGCGTCGAGACCGGCAATGGCGGCAATGTCAGCGAGACTCCAGTCCGGGAAGCTCCGCCAGCAGTCCTCGAGACTGAGACCCGACGTGTCGGCCGCGGCGCAGTCGGCCGACTCCGGCCCGATATCTCTCACATTCAGCTGCAGTCTGCTGACGCCGCGAAAACGGTTGACCCCCAGTGCGGCGATGATCTCGAGCGGACCCGTGCCCGCCGCCAGATCTTCCAGTTTGTCACCGGCACCAAACCAGACGCCCCCGATTCTGCTCTCGGCTCCCTCGCCGATCAGTTCAAGGCGCAGATGCTGGCTCTCACGACCCATTGTCTGCATCTCGAGGATATAGAGCCCGGGCAGGTGAAACAGCGGCTCCTCGTTGCCCCTGCCATAGGGTTCGAGGCGCTCGATGGCCTCGGCGGTCTCAAGCGTCAATTCATCGGCATAGAGACGACTGTCGAATATCAGGTTTTCCTGACAGTCGGCGTCGCCGCGAAAGTCGCCGGGGCGGTCCGTGAGGCTGCGGACGAGACGCTCGCGCAGGGCAGCGATCCCGCCGTCGGCGACTGCGAGGCCGACCGCGCCGGCGTGGCCGCCGAACTCCAGCAGAAGATCCGCGGCCGTGGCCACGAGGGCGTAGAGGTCGCCGACCTCTCCTCCGGCACGGCCGGAACCACGCCAGCGTTCCGGAGACTCCGGGTCGGGGGCGAGGGCGATTACCGGACAGGCGTATGCCCCGGCGAGGCGGGCGGCGAGGAGACCCAGGATGCCGACATGCCAGCCGGGATCGGCGACCAGCAGCAGGGGCTCGGCGAGCTGCTGCGGCTGCCGGGCCAGACCGGCCTCCACCGTGGCCCGTGCCTCGAGTTCGAGCTGACGCCGCTCGGCGTTACTCGCCTCGAGCTCCGCCGCAATCGGCAGCGCCTCCGTCAGCGACCCGGCCAGCAGCAGGTCGAGTGCCCGCTGCTGGCGGCCCAGCCTGCCGGCCGCGTTGATGCGCGGCGCTATGGTCCAGGCCAGATCACGGGCCGTCAGTTCATCGGGGTTGCTTCTGGTCTGCTGCAGCAGGGCAGCCAGTCCGTAGCCGGGATCCCGGCGCAGCTGTTCCAGACCCATGCGCACGAGATCGCGGTTCTCATCAACCAGCGGCATCTGATCCGCGACCGTGCCGATCGCTGCATAGCCGAGTCCAAGTTCCCAGAGTTCATCCTGTCCGAGGGCCAGCGAGAGGGCCCAGGTCAGTTTCAGCGCCACGGCGGCGCCGGAGAGCTCGCGCTGCACACCCTGCTGGTCCTCACGCTGCGGATTGACAACGGCATGGCAGACCGGCAGTTCGGGACCGGGCAGATGGTGATCGGTGATGACCACCGGAATCCCAAGTGCCTCGATGCGCGCCACCATCTCGAGGTCGCGGACGCCACAGTCACAGGTGATCAGGGCCGAGGCGCGGGCCTCCAGCGCCGTTTCCAGAGCCCGTTCGGAGAGGCCGTAGCCCTCATCGAGGCGATTGGGAATCAGTGTTGTCACGGGTACGCCCAGGCGGCGCAGAAAACGCGTCAGGATGGCGGTGGCGGTCAGTCCGTCCGCATCGTAGTCGCCGTGGACGACGATGTTCTCGCGCAGGCGAATGGGGATCAGCAGGGTATCCACGGCCCGCTGCATGTCGAGCAGGAGGAAGGGATCGCTCAAGGGGTTGGGGACCGGACTCAGCAGCGCCTGGATGGCCGCTGGATCCGTATACCCGCGGGCGGCCAGAACGCGCTCAAGCGGCGGTCCGTCGACAATCGTATCGCTGCGACTCGTCCAGAGCTGACCATTCACTACAACCTGCGACACCTGTCTCCCCCCCTCCATGTTATATTTCTGTCCGGCCACGGTCGGCCAAATGGTGGCAAAAGACCCGGCGTCTCGATGGCGCCGGGTCGTACTTGGCTTCATTTCGCGGCGAAGCAGCCTGTCCAGATCAGTCAGCGTTTACGCTTACGCGCCGCTTCGGACTTACGTTTACGACGGACACTGGGCTTCTCGTAATGCTCACGCTTCCGAACCTCAGCGAGGACGCCGGACCGTGCACAGGAGCGCTTGAAACGGCGCAGTGCACTGTCGAGGGTTTCATTTTCCTTGACTCTCACTTCTGTCATGTTCTCCCCCCTCTCTCCGGCAAAGCGGTGTGATCCCGACTTCGCAATTTACACTAAAGTGTATCACGCTGGACTGGAGACTGTCCAGCTGTCCGAGTCCTCAATCCTCGAGTCCTCAAGTCCTCAAGCAGTTGGGGTGTACGCCAAAATATCAGGAAACGGGTGAGCATGCCAGGGGGCGGTGGGTAAGGGAAAAAGGAGTTTGCGGACTTCAGATGGTCAAAACGAAGAGTTATCCAAAAAATAACTTGGAAAACTCGCCATCTTGACCACAAAGAGGCCGTTTCTGGTCAAAACGAGGAGTAATCCAAAAAACAATTTGGAAAACTCGCCATCTTGACCACAAAGGAGCTGTTTCTGGTCAAAACGAAGAGAAATCCAAAATACGATTTGGATTACTCGCTATCCTGACCACGAAGGGGCTGTTTCTGGTCAAAGGGAGCGGCGAACCCCGGCCTTGTCTGGATCGCCTTTATCTAAAGGCACCAAAGCAGGAAAACCTGGATCGCTTCACAAGCTCCTTAAAAGCAACCAGGTCGTGTCTGTCACCTCGTCACTCGCTATTCTGTCGCGTGCCATTCACATTTCAGCAGTTTGTGAGGCTGATCGCTACGCTGGCCATGGGAGAAGGGATCTTCCAAATGCCTGCAAGCAGGCTACGCTACAATTACGGTGTTTCAGGTGTTTGAGGAATGGCTCAGAAAAAGGTTTTACTCATCCCGACTAATATGACGTGCACTCGAGTCCCCAAGTCCACATCTCCCGGGAACAGTCCTCGCAACTGCGATGCACGAGGAGTATATCGAGAGCGCGGGTTAGAGGGAAGGCTGCAGACTGCAACCGCCTGGGCAGGAGCCGGAGCGATCCTGACCCACAAGCATGAATGCCTGCTGTTTCGAAGAGGCAGCTGAAAAGACAAGGCAACAGCAGCCTCCTGATGCGCCAGGACTGCGAGCTGTATCAGCATTTTCCGACACAACCCGCATATTTGTCATGACGAATGCCATATGAGTGAAACAAATATTCAGCTTTCCTCCTTTCCATTTTGATCTGACCGGGTGAAGCATTCGTTTCCCCTGTAAAATACGTAAGAACCGATACATCAGCAAAGGAGGAGAAAGCTTGTTGCTCATCAGAAAAGCTGCTGATTACGATAGAAGAGAGATTGCCACCTGCATCGCCAGTGCGTTTGAGAAGGACTTTTCTGCCATAAGCAAAAACACCGAGCTTGTCGCAAGTGCCCTGGAGAGTGGCATTCAGACACAGCGCTTTTATGTGGCGGTGGAGAATGAAGCCGTTATTGGGGTACTGGCCATTTCAGACCGCAACGGAAGAAGTGTATTGACTGACAACAGGGCTTTTATCAGGCACTTTGGTCTGATAAAGGGCACTATCGCAGCGATCATCTTAAAAGAAGAATGTGCAAAGCCGCTTGATTATCCGGAAACGGTTGGCTATATCGAGTTTGTCGCTGTTCTGGAGAACCATCGGAGAAGAGGCATAACTACGCAGCTGCTGTCCTTTGCCATGGCGAATGAGAAATACTCCCGCTATGAACTGGACGTCACGGATGTCAATCAGGCTGCCTTCCGCTGTTATGAGAAATACGGGTTCTCTGAATACCGAAGAGAAAAAGTCCGTCATGCCAGGCAGAAAGGCTTTCGTGAAAAGATATACATGATGTATGAGCGGCCGTGACCTGCACCGGCGGCGGGGTTTTCCTGTTTTGCACTGCAGTTCATTAGTATGGGCGAAATGCCCCTTTATGAGAGGTGTCGAAATAAAGACCAGGTGTAAGGCATTTCTGAATAATGCCCGATTACGATGAGACAGGCTGTCAGCTTGCCGGAGAGGTAGAACGAAACCGCATTCCAGGAATGGCGGTCATGCAGCCTGCCGAGGCGGGAAAACTTGAGCTGTCCAGTGCGCCTCACATCTCAGCTTAGTTTTTGGGAGCTGCAGGCAGGGCATGCAAACAAACACCGCAGTCCGGAGGGGCTGCGGTGTTCACTCGTGAGATCCCGTACTGCAGAAAAGCCTGAGATGCTTCATCTGCACCTGGCGCAATGGTTCAGCGCAGGTTCTCCTTGATAAGCCCTTCCTTATAGGCCACGATAAGCTCCTCCAGATCCCTGCTCTTTTCCAGCAGCTCCTTGCCGCTGTCGGTGTCGGAAGTCAGCAGGCGTCTTTCCATGACATCCTCGATGCTGTATTTGGGCGTGTAGGACCCCATGTCGTTTTCAATCTGATCGAAGCTGTGGTGCTCGGCCAGGGCGAGGTGGTGGGAGTTGAAGATAAGGGTATAGCCGGCGATGCCGGTACGGGGCTGGTAGGCCTTGGAAATGCCGCCGTCAATGACGAAGAGCTTGCGGCCGGCTTTCACCGGACGCTCGCCGTCCTTGATTTTGACCGGCACATGTCCGTTGATGATATGGGAATGCTGATCGCTGAGGCCGAACTCGGCCAGAATCCTGTCGCAGATTTCCTCCCTCTCGGAAAGCTGGTAGTAGGGGTTATAGACCTCACGGCGCAGCTCCTTGTCATCAACAAAGTAGTTCTCATAGGTGGCGATGCGGCTTTTGCCAAACATGGGAGATTTGGGCCCGCACCAGAGGTACCACATAAAGTCGACCGCCTCATCGTGTTCGGGCGTACCTTCCTCGCCATAATAGGCATGGGCCGTTTTGGCCGTGATGAAGTCCATCAGGGCCTTGCCGGCGAGCTCCTGACCCTTGATGTTCAGGCTGTCAAAGCTGCCGTCCTTCCGCATGGGGATGCAGCCGTGAAACAGCAGATTGCCGTTATGCACCTTATACGAAGCGCCCTTGGTATAGAGGAAGGCAACGTGGCGGTGCAGTTCCTCGGAGTGTCGGAAGGATGACTTCAGCGCCCGCAGGAGCAGCTCTTCTTCCGGGCTCAGCTTCGTGGGGTCATCCGGGTCGACAGTGGGGAAATTCGTGTCCAGCATGGGATATTCCCTGCCGTCCACCACATGCACCATGCGGCGGAAATCCGTAAAGGTAATGCACTTGCGGTCGTCCATGCCGTACTCGGGATGCCTCTCCAGAAGCTGCGCCTCCAGCTTGAACATGAGGATCGCAATCGCCTTGTGCATCTTGGCGGCCAGATTGAGATCCACCATGTCATAGACATTTTCATCCAGAACCTTGGGGATGAAGCGCGCGCAGGGATCGTCCTTATAGACCTCCTGCGCAAACGATGAAAGCGCACGCAGGTTGAAGCTGTAGCCGTCCTCGAGAAGGTCGAAATTGTTATAGGCAATGTTCGCACGGATAACCGAACAGATGCAGACTTCACTGCCCGCCGCCGCACCCATCCATTGAATATCGTGATTTCCCCACTGGAAATCCACACGGCCGAAATCGAGCAGGGCCTCCATGATGCGGTTGGGTGCTTTGCCGCGATCGTAAATGTCTCCGATGATATGCAGGCGATAGACAGAGACGCGCTGGATCATGTGGCAAAGCGCCTTGATGAAGCTCTCAGCTGCGTTGGCGGCAATGATATAGGCAATGATATTGTTCCAGTAGGTCTCACGGTCGAAGTCGCCGGAGTAGGCATAGAGGAGTTCGGTGATGATCTCGGTATATTCCGGCGGCATTTTGGCGCGTATCGCCGAGCGCGCCTGTTTGGACGAGACATAGCGCAGCAGTTCGGCGAGGCGGATAATGGCAAAGCGTATCCACTCGCTGTCCAGCTGACCGCGCTCACGCAGAATATGCAGTACTTTCTCGGAGTCATAGATCAGATTGGCCAGCTGATTCTGCTCACTCTCGGTCAGGGTGTTGCCGTAGACTTCACGAATCTTCACACGAATCGTGCCCGAGGCAGAGCGCATCAGATGGATGAAGGCGCCGGCCTCACCGTGCAGATCGGAAAAAAAGTACTCCGTGCCCTTGGGCAGGTTGCAGTAGGCGCGCAGCCGCACTATCTCACCGGTTGCCGCCTGTATGTTTGGATATTCACGAGCCAGCAGCTCCAGATATTTTCTCTTGTTGGTCATGTTCAGGCCCTCCCTGCCTTGTCTCAGCTTCGGTCGGCCCTGCCCTGCATCCATCCCGCAGGAGCGTCGGAGCCGGCTTTCTGCATGTCCTGTGTTTTTCCAGCCTGTTGTGAATGTGTGGCCTCATTTTCCTGCAGCTCAGTTCTTTTTGACAGGACCTGGCGTTATCAGATGATTACTGTTGCATAAGCGTTGAAATAATATGGAAAGAGAATCGCCCACGATCCGGCTTCCGAACCCTGATGATGTAATGCCGGCCCGGATCGCTGCCGGGCACTGCGCAGGTTCTTTGTGACACATTATGTAACTTTGATCATAAAGCCATGACTGGGCCATGTCAAAGCAGCGGACAGCGCTTCCCCGAACTTGCGGTCCAGCCGTCAGCGTCTTCCGTGCTCCTGTACCAGCGCCATGATGTGCCGCAGACTCGTCAGCCGGCTGCCCGGATTGATCGAGCCGGCCGTCGACAGATTGACGCCGCCATAGCGGAGGCCGTCACAGCAGTCACGGATGGTCTGGCGCGTGAGCTCGCCGAGGTCGTTGCGGCTGAAGGCAAAGGGCGCGATGCAGCCGTCGATGCGGGCCCGTGGCAGGTAGCGGCGAATCTCCGGCACCAGCACGTTGGGACCGAAATTGACACCGGTCAGGTCGAGGCGGCCGAGCAGCGGCAGGAGGTGCCCCATGTCGCTGTCGGAGTGCTGGTAACGCGGATCCCCGGGATCAGGACTGTAATGGGCGAAGACGGCGCGCAGCACCGGATAGCCGAAGGCCTCGTACATCTCGGGGTTCAGCAGGCAGCAGTTGTCATCGGCAAAGCTGAAGCCGCGGACCGCAGCCGCCGGGGTTCCGGCTTCCTCATCCATGACCCGGCCCATCTCCAGAATCGCATGCGTGATCGCGCGCGCAAAACGCGCAGCCAGCTCCGCTGCGTCACAGAGAAGAAAGATCAGCTCCTCGGCCCCGTATACGGAGCAGGCGAGCGTCACCGGGCCGCGGACGTGGCGCAGCGGTTCGGGGCGAAGGCCGTACTGTTCATATAGGCGTGTCTTCTCCGCCTCCCATTCGGGCGGCAGCATGAATTCACGGAAATCCATGGTCTCAACACGGTCCAGAACCTTCTCCAGCCCGGCGGGACTCATGATGCTGCGCTCGAGCCACTCGGTATGGTGCCGCCAGACATAGCGGCTGCCAAAGACCTCGCCGATGCGGCGGATGGCGGGAAACTGCTGTTCGCGGGGGCGGAGATTCTCGTTCAGGAGGCGGCGGCCGACGATACGCTCGGCCCTGTCGTTGTAGGCCCGGGCCCAGGCATTCATCTGCACGGGATCCGGCGTCTCCCAGGGATGCCCCCGTATGCCGAGTTCGTCGAAGACGCACTCGTGGTGCATGCGGATACCGAGGGCAACGAGGCTGCCGTCGTTGAAGGCGTTGTTCTCGTGGGCGCGTGCGTCATCGCGCCAGAACTGTTCGAGATCCAGGCCGTCGTCACACATCCGTCAGCTAGATCAGTCTGGGCGACAGAGGCTTTCCCCCGATGAGATGGATATGCACGTGGCCGACTGTCTGGCCCCCGTCCGGGCCGATATTCGAGATCAGCCGGTAGCCGTTCGCGAGCCCCTCGCTCTCCGCCACGGCGCGGGCGGCAACGAGCAGGGCCTCGGCGAGGGCGGCGCGCCCGGGCGCGTCCGCGAGCTCGTGGAGCGACGTGACGTGCTTCCTGGGAACGAGCAGGACGTGCGTCGGCGCGACGGGATTGAGATCTCGAAAGGCGATGATCTCCTCCGACTCGTAGACGATGTCCGCCGGGGCTTCACCTGCGGCAATGCGGCAGAAGATGCAGTTCTGATTCTGACTCATACTGGGACTCCTTCCCGGCCGGCTCAGGCGAGCTGCCGGCCGGCTACTTCACGGGCCATTTCGAGAGCGGCTTCGAGTCGGCTGGCGTCACGGGCACCGGCCTGTGCCATTTCTGGACGGCCGCCGCCACCGCCGCCGGCGGCCTTTGCCGCCGCTGAAATCAGCTTTCCGCAGTGGGCACCGGCCGCCACGGCGGCGGGCGAGGCCATCGCAACGAAGCTCAGGCGCTCTTCCTGGACGGCGGCCAGCAGGACCAGAGCGGGATCGAGCCTGTCACGCAGGGAGGCAGCGGTGTCACGCAGGGCATCGATGCCGCCTGCTGCTACCTCAGCGACGAGGACACGGATACCGTTAACGGAGACGGCCTCCATCTCGAGACTGCCGGCAGCGGCACTCGCGAGCTTCGATTCCAGGCGGACGCGTTCACGCTCCGACTGGCGCAGCTCCTGCTGCAGCTGGTGGATACGTTCGGCTACGGAAGCCGTGTCGCTGCGCAGCTCCGCGGCGGCCCGGCGCAGCTCGGCCTCGGCAGCATGGACGTGCCGCATGGCAGCGGCGCCGGTCAGGGCGGTGATGCGCCGGACACCGGCGGCGATGGATGCCTCCGAGAGGATGACAAAGAGGGCGGCCTGTGAGCTGCGCTCAAGGTGCGTGCCGCCGCAGAGTTCAATGCTGAAGACATCGGCCGGGGCCACGGGCCGTTCGGCGGCGCCGCCGGCAGCTCCCACCGTGATCACGCGGACGATGTCGCCGTACTTCTCGTCAAAGAGTGCCGCCGCGCCTTCGGCTCTGGCTTCCTGAAGGCCCATGTGACGTACCGTCACCGGACGGTCATCGAGGATGGCACGGTTCACGGTCCGCTGCACACGCTCGAGCTCTTCAGCGCTCAGGGCGCGGTCCCAGGTGAAGTCGAAGCGGAAGCCGTCGGCATCCACCTCCGAACCCGCCTGATTGACCGTATCGCCCAGCTCCAGGCGCAGGGCCTGATGCAGCAGGTGGGTCGCCGTATGGTTGCGGGCTATGGCCAGGCGACGGGCGCCGTCGACTGCCAGTTTCACCTTCTGGCCGCGCTGGACCAGGCCGCGGCGGATGAGGCCATGATGCAGCCTGAGACCGCTGTTGCTGACGGTTGTGTCCTGGACCTCAATTTCGAGGTCCCCGCCCGCCAGGATACGGCCGCTGTCGCCGACCTGTCCGCCGGAGCGGGCATAGAATGGCGTGCGGTCCGTGAGCAGCAGGATGCGGCTGCCCTCTCCGGCGGTCTCCACGTCCGCCGGTTCAGCCGCCTCCTCGGCGCTGCCGAGGGCGACGATACCGAGCACCACGCCTTCGTCCTCGAGGCGCTCATAGCCGCTGAAGACCGCGGCCGGCAGGGCCTCGATACTCCGCGGCAGAGCCGCCCCGGCCCAGGCGGAACCGTCCTGCGCCGCGAGGGCCTCGCGGGCCTGGCGACGCTGCTGCTCCATGCATGCCCGGAAGCCGGCCTCGTCGACAGCGAGTCCGGCCTCGAGGGCGATCTCACGGGTCAGGTCGAAGGGGAAGCCGTAGGTGTCATGGAGGCGGAAGGCATCGGCGCCGGCGAGCTCTGTCCCGCCCGCGCCGCGGACGGAGGCGATCATCTCGGCCAGCAGTCCCTCACCCTGGCTGAGCGTCTGCAGGAAGCGGCGCTCCTCGCGGTCGAGCACCGAGAGAATGTAGTCGCGGCGCTCCTCGAGCTCCGGATACGCCGAGCCCGAGGCGGCGATGACCGTCCCGGCGAGGTCGGCGAGGAAGCACTCTGCGATGCCGAGCAGGCGGCCATTGCGGACGGCGCGGCGCAGCAGCCGCCGCAGCACATAGCCGCGGCCCTCGTTCGAGGGCAGGATGCCATCGGAGACCATCATGACGGTGGAGCGAATATGGTCGGTGATAATGCGGATGGAGACATCCTGTTTCGCATCGCTGCCGTAGGAGACCCCGGTCAATTCGCAGACACGGTCCAGAATCGAGCGGACAGTGTCGACCTCGAAGAGATTGTCGACGCCCTGGAGAATGGTCGCGATACGCTCGAGGCCCGCACCGGTATCGATATTCTTCTGCCGCAGCGGGACATAGGAGCCGTCCTCGAGGCGGTCAAATTCGGTAAAGACCAGATTCCAGTACTCAATGAAGCGGTCGCAGTCACAGTCCGGGCCGCAGTCGGGAGAGTCGCAGCCGTATTCCCGGCCGCGATCATAGAAGAGCTCGGAGCAGGGTCCGCAGGGGCCGGTGCCGTGCTCCCAGAAGTTGGACTCCTTGCCCAGCCGCACGATGCGTGACTCGGGCACGCCGACGACATCGCGCCAGATCCCGTAGGCCTCGTCGTCATCGAGATAGACCGAGACGTGGATGCGTTCGGGATCGAGACCGAAAACCGTAGTCGAGAGTTCCCAGGACCAGGGAATGATCTCCTTTTTGAAATAGTTGCCAAAGCTGAAGTTGCCGAGCATTTCAAAGAAGGTGCCATGGCGCGCCGTAAATCCGACGTTCTCGATATCAATCGTGCGAATGCATTTCTGGCAGGTGGTCACCCGCGGATGCGGCGGTGTCTCCGTGCCGCGGAACCAGGACTTCATCGGTGTCATCCCGGCATTGATCAGAAGCAGCGACGGATCGTCGCGCGGAACGAGCGAGAAGCTCGGCAGGCGCAGGTGGTCCCTGGCCTCGAAGAAAGCCAGAAAGGCCTCGCGAATTTCATTCAAACCCATGTATTTCATCATCTGTCAACGTCTCCCAAAACTTGCCTAAGCTGGAATCATACCGTATTTTCAGGGGTGCCACAATGAAGCCCGGGAGGTTAAGTTCTGTGCCCTCAAGTCCAGCCCTGCCTGCGAAGCCCCGCCTGAAGCCCTCTGCCTCCCTCCTCTGGCTCTCTCTTCCCCTCCTGCTCTGGCTCGGGCTCCTGCCCTTCGGCGACTGGGCCCCGGTCACGCTCGGCTGGTACTTTGCATCGATGCTCTTCGGCTTCGTGGCCCTGCCCCTCGCCCGCCTTCTCCTGCCGCGCCAGCCCGGCGCCCACTTCCTCCTCGCCCGTCCTCTCGGCCTCCTGCTCGCCGGCCTCGTCCTCTGGACAGCGGTCACGCTGGATCTCCTGCCCTACAGCCGCGCCTCCCTCGTCGCCGTCCTCGTCCTGCTCGCCCTGCTGCTGCGTCTCCCCGGGCTCAGACGACGGCAGTTCCGGCCACCGGCACCGCCCCTGACCGCCCTTCTCGGCGAGGTCCTTTTTCTCGCGGCCTTTCTCGCCTTCGCCTGGCTGCGCGGCATGCAGCCGGAACTTGATGGTCTCGAGAAATTCATGGACCTGGCCTTCCTCGCCTCCACCCTGCGCGGGCGCACGCTGCCGGCCCTGGATCCCTGGTTTGCAGGCTCGCGCATCAACTACTATGCCTTCGGCCAGTATCTCTGCTCCCTGCCCGCCCGCCTTCTTGATACGCCGCCGACGGTCGCCTACAACCTCGCCTTCGCCGGTGTCTTCGCCTCCTTCACGAGCCTCGCGGCCATCACGGGCTCCGCCCTCGTCGCTCTCGGCCGCCGCGGCCGTGCGGGACGCCTCGCGGGGGGCTTCCTCGCGTCCCTCCTCGCGACCTTCGGCGGCAACGGCCACGCCTTCTTCTACGCCCCCGGCAGCCCGGGCCGCCTGCTGACCCGGGCGGCCGCCCGCCTCGGTGTTCAGACCGGCGAACTCGAGCCCTATGCCTTTTCCGATGCCACCCGCTTCATCGGCTACAATCCGCCGACGGATGACCGCACGATCCACGAATTTCCCTGGTACTCCTTCCTCGTCGGCGACCTCCACGCCCATCTCATCAACACGACAACGGTGCTGCTGGGCCTCGTCGTCCTCGTGGAGCTGGCCCGCTGCCTCCTCGCGCCCCGACCCGATCGCCGCCGCGCCGCCCGCCTGACGCTGGTGCTGGGCCTCACGGGTGCCGTCTCCGCCCTCGCAAACTTCTGGGACTATATCATCTATGCCGCCGTCTTCGGCCTTGTGCTCATGGCCCTCATGCTGCTTAAGCTGAAGCAGGGTCCCACGCCTCTCAGTGGCCTGAAAAGCTCTCTCGCCGTGCTCGCGCTGACCGTCACCCTCCTCGTCGTCCTCGAGCTCGCCGGCGCTCCCGACCTCGTCCCTCCCGCTGCAGTCGTCCTCACGGCGCTGCTCGCCTTTTTTGCCCGCCGCCGGCAGGATCCGGCCACCCTTTCCGCCTTCCTGCTGGCCCTCTGGTTCGCCGTGGCCCACCTCGGCGCCTGGACCTTCAGCCGGCAGTTCATCCCGATGTCGGATACGATCCGCACTGTGAGCAGCCGCACGCCGCCGTGGCAGTTTCTGGTCCTCTGGGGAACGCTGCTGCTGCTCGCGGCCCTGCTCAGTCTGCTGGCCGGGCGCACCGCCCGCGAGCCCCGGGCTGCCCTCCTGCTCTCTCTCTTCAGCGTGGCGGCTCTCTGTCTCCTGATCATCCCCGAGCTGGTCTATGTCGTTGATATCTACGGTGCCAGCTATGCCCGCGCCAACACCATGTTCAAGTTCACCTACCAGGCCTTTATCCTCCTGACCATCGTGATCGGGGCCGGACTGGCTCTCGTCCTGCCGGTCCTGATAGAACGCTTCAGGGCCGGATCGGCGCGGACGCAGCAGCTCCGTTCACTCGCGGCGGCAGTCGTCATCGTCCTGCTGGCCTCTCAGTCTGCGATCTATCCGCTCGGCTCGAGCGGGCTCTGGCTGCGCCGGCCCACACTCGCCGCCTGGCGGGGTCTTGACGGCGGAACCTGGCTCTATGACGACAGAAGCTACACAACGGACAGCGGCGGACAGCGCTACGCCTATCGTCTCGACGAAGACGCTGCCGTCATCGACTGGCTGAACAAAAACGAGACCCGGCAGGTCACCATACTCGAGGCCGCGGGACCCTCGTACACGCACTTTGCCCGCATATCCGCCTATACCGGCCTGCCCACCCTGATCGGCTGGGAAGTCCATGAGTGGCTCTGGCGCACGAGCCGCGAGGTGCCCAATGCCTGGCATCGTCTGGTCGAGCCGCGACAGGAGCTCGTCCGCTCCATCTATGAGACGACGGATCCGGTGGAGGCCGCCATCGATCTCGCGCGCTACGATGTCCACTACATTGTCATCGGTGAACTTGAGCGCATCCGCTATCCCGGGCTCAATGAAAACGGCCTCGCCTCACTGGGCGAGACCGTTCTGCGGGAGGGCAATACCCGGCTCATCCGCCTGCCGGAGCCTCCCGGCTCCCAGCCTGTCAGCCAGGACCAGGACCAGAGCCAAGATCAGGGCCGGTAGGGGCCTCCGGCATCCCGGGCCTCTCCTTTACGACCTGGGTACAGTATGCAGTGCACAACAATCCGACTTATGCGCATCGGGGCCGTGTACAGGTTGCATATTTGCTCATAACAGCGTCCGAGTGGTGGTTTTCGGCTCAAAAATCCAGCTTGTACACAAGCTTTCGTGTACAGGTCGTTTTTTTGCTCACGACCCTCCCATGCACTCACAGCCCGGCGGCAGAAAGAACGGCCGAAACGCCTGTTTCGCGGACGTTTCGGCCGTTTGTCAGTGCAGAAGCCCGGCTAGCCCCTGAAATCCAGGAGGGAGACGTGGTTGACGCCCGAGAGAGCGCGCAGGTCTTCGAGCAGATCTTCGTCCGGCATCTGATCGATCGAGATCAGGGCCTCAGCGTGGGAGCGCAGCGATTTTCTCGCCCAGCGCATGTCGTCGATGTTGATCCCCCGCTCACCGATCAGTGAGCCGACGCGGCCAATGACACCGGGCACATCATCGTTGTGCAGGGCGAGCATGACCGGCGTGAATGTGTAGTCAACGGGGTAGCCGAAGAAGTCGACCAGAACCTCGCGCCCGCCGCCGATGACGGTGCCGGAGACCTCAAGTGCCCGGCCCTCGCGCTCGAAGCAGACGGTCAGCAGATCCGGGAAGCGGCCGTCCGGAACGCCACCCGCCTGGACTTCCTCGACCTCTTCGATGACGTCGATGCCCATGTCACGGATGTTCTGGCGCACATTGACGAAGTTGATGCGGTGCTCGGAGATCGGGCGCAGGAAGCCCGTCAGCACTGACAGCGTCACGAGACCGTGTTCGTCGGACAGCACCCGGCCGGAATAGCGGATGCGGATGAGGTCGACGGGCTTGTTTTCTGTCTGGAACCAGATCGAGCCAAGTTTCTCGGCCAGGCCAATCCAGGGTGCCATCTCGTCGAGAGAGCCTGCGATCGGGGGCAGGTTGACGGCAGGAACCAGTTCACCGTTCAGAACGCGTGCGATCTGCTCGGCGATCTGGGTCGACACCGCCTCCGAGGCCTCCCGGGTGGAAGCGCCGAGGTGCGGGGTCAGGAGGACATTATCCAGCTCCATCAGGCGATGCCGGAAGTTCTGGGTGCCGGGGGCGGCGGCGGTGTTCGGCTCGACGGCGAGCACGTCGAGAGCCGCAGCGGCGATATGTCCGGACGCGAGGGCATCGTAGAGAGCATCCTCATCGACGATGCCACCGCGCGAGGCATTGACCAGGCGGGCACCGGGCTTCATCAGGGCGAGTTCGCGGGCGCCGATCAGGTTCAGAGTCTCCTTTGTCTTCGGCGTATGCAGTGTCAGCAGGTCTACCTGCTGCAGCAGTTCATCGAGACTGGAGGCGCGCCGGATACCGAGGCGGTCAAAGCGCTCCTGATTGACATACTGGTCATAGGCTACGACATCCATGCCCAGGCCGGCGAGCTTCCGCGCGACGATGGCGCCGATGCGGCCGAGGCCGATGACACCGGCTGTTTTCCCCTCAAGCTCGATGCCGACGAGGAGATTTTTCCGGAAATCATCCTCATGGAAGCGGCGGTCGGCCTGCGGGATGTTGCGGCAGATGGCCATGGCCAGCGCCACCGCAAACTCGGCGGCGGCCATGGTGTTGGCGTCGGGCGTGTTGCAGACCACGATGCCGTTTTCGGTCGAGGCCTGGAGATCGATGTTGTCAACGCCGGTGCCGGCGCGGCCGACGACACGCATGCGCGTGGCCTTTTCGATCAGACTGCGGTTGACCTTCGTCGCCGAGCGGACGATAAGGCCGTCATAGTCGCCGATGATGGCTTCGAGTGCGGCGGCGTCAAGCCCCAGCCTGACATCCACCGTCACACCGGCCTTCTCAAGGATCTCGATACCGGCAGGCGAGAGTTTCTCGCTGATGAGAACGCGTGGAGCAGCCACTTTCCCGGTCATGCTTCCACCCCTTCCGTGTCCAGCCAGCGGTCGATCGTGGCCAGCAGCTCGTCGATGTCCTCCAGGTCCATCCAGCCCATGTGGGCGATACGGAAGGTCTTCCCCTTCAGGGCACCGTAGCCGTCGGAAATCTGGAAGCCCTGCGTGCCGAGCCAGCGGTTCATGGCTCCGACATCAATACCGCGTGTGTTCGCGATGCAGGTGACCGTCTGCGAGAGATGCTCCGGATCGGCGAAGAGGGCGAAGCGCTCCCGCGCCCAGTCGCGGACCCGCTCGGCCATGGCGGCGTGGCGGGCATAGCGGGCGCTGAAGCCCTCCTCGAGCATGCGGTCGAGGGCATGGTCGAGAGCGTAATAAAGCGAGATGTTAGGCGTCGCCGGATACTGATAGCCGCGCTCGCGGATGAAGCGGGCGAGCTCGAGGTAGTCGAAGTAGAGGCCGCGGTTCGGCACCGTCTCGGCGCGCTCGAGGGCCTTCTGGCTGACCGCCGCGACTGCGAGGCCGGGCGGCAGGCCAATGCACTTCTGGCTCGAGGTAATCAGGCAGTCGATGCCGAGCTCGTCGCAGGGAATGCGGTCGCCGCCGAGCGAGGAGACGGCGTCAACGCAGACGACGACATCCGGATAGCGCGACCAGACGGCGGCCAGAGCGGCCAGATTGTTGGCGACGCCGGTTGCAGTCTCGTTATGGGTCACCGTGATGACATCGTAGCTGCCCGTCCCGAGAGCCTCCTCGATCTGGGCCGGCGTCGTGGCCTGGCCCTCGGGCGATCTGATGATGTCGGCAGCGATGCCGTTCGCACGGCACATCTTGTACCAGCGCTCGCCAAAGGCACCGATGGAGAAGACGGCAGCGCGCTTCGCCGTGAAGCAGCGCACGGCGCCCTCCATCAGGCCGGAGCCGCTCGAGGTCGACAGAACGATGAGATTCTCTGTCTCCATCAGCTGTGCGAGCTTTCTGGAAATGCGTTCTCCGAGCTCGGAGGCCTGGGAACTGCGGTGTCCGATCAAAGGCTGGCTCATCGCCTCCAGCACATCGGGACTGACTTCTGTCGGGCCCGGAATAAAGAGTTTGCGATGCATGGAAAACCTCCTGACGTAATGAACGATTCCCGCTGACTGTCAGCCCGAGCCAACGTCACAGCATGAGAACCATTCTGTTCAAGAAACAGCAATTCGGCCGCCGCGTCAAGTACCTTGACGTCAGCAGCCGAAAATTGGCGCTATCCGGAACGATTGCTTTTCGTTCCCGTACCTAATTGACCGGCGGCAGCGTGATGATATCACCCGGCATGATGGTGTCGTTGATGCTTGAGAAGCCATTGGCAGCCAGAATGGCCTCGATAAAGCGCATCGTCTGGCCATCCGGAATGTCATAGTTGTTGTTCGCGATACTCCAGAAACTGTCTCCGGAGCTCACGGTGTAGTTGCGTGTCGAGGCGTTACGGTTGGTCGGCGCGGCGGTCGGCGCGGCGGTCGGCTGGGTCGGCGCAGGAGTCGGCGGGGTGGTTACGGTCGGCTGCGTCGTAGGATCCGTCGGCGGCTGGGTTGTGATGATGACCTCGATTGTCGTGGTATCCGACGGCAGGGGCGCAGGTGTGGTCGTCGTCAGCAGCGGCTGGACGCTCGTTCCCGTCGTCTCGTCGCCCGGCAGTACGGCTATGCCGGATTCACCGCTGGTACTGGTTGTAGGACTGCTCCCGGTGCCTTCAGCCGGCCTGGCAGGCCCCTTGATCAGGGAGCGTACGATAAAAATAAGCAAAACCACTGCGATCACCGCGAGTCCGATGACGGCGATGCGCTTGAGCAGTTCCGGATCGAGACCGTCTTTCGCCGGTGTCAACACACGGGAACGGGCTTCATCCTGCCCAAATTCCTGCCAGGCGGCGGCGATCTGATCTGTCTCGGCAGCCGGCCGGCCCTCGGCCGGGGGCTCACCAACGCCCAGATTGCCCCAGTCGGCAGGGCCGTCATCCGCAGTGCCGGCATCCCAGCCACGTCCGTAACGGTAGACGGCCGTGGCCTCGTCATCGGCAGCGGCATCCGGCAGGCGCTCGTAGGCACGGGTATCGTTCTGCGGCTCCCCGCCGTAGAACGAGCGGTAGCTCGAACCGGGTTCGGCCGGACGCCCGCTGCCGGAACTCCCGTCGTCATAGCCGCCCGAGGCGCCGGGAAGCGCGTCGCCCGCGCTCATGCCCCCGCGTGACCCGGGTGCCGGGGCCGCCTCGCGGTCGTTGCCATAGCCCGTGGAGATGTAGCTGGGCTCGCGCTCGGGACGCGGCTCATCGGAGAAGGGCCGACGCTGGCTGTCGCGTTCCTGACGCGATGCGGTCACCCGTCCGGTGCTGCGGGCGGCAAAGCCGCGGGCCAGCGTTGAACGGCCGAGGCGGTCGATGGTGATGACATCGTCGACATAGCCGATCATGAACTGCAGAGAAGCATGCTGCAGCTCCTCGGTCGCGATATCCATGACCGTGCCCGCCGCCTCCGCCTGGTCCTCGGACTCGTAGAGAATGCGCAGCATCTGATGCTGGCCGATGGCCTCCATGACCTCGCGGTTGCAGAGGATGATCGAGTCGTCGGGCTTCAGCTGGGCGATGTTGGAATAGCGGATCGTGCCGGCGACACCGGCGGCGAAATCATCCATGTTGCTCACGCGGCGGCCGTTATGGTCGACCGGTTCGAGCGGGAAATCATCCTGTGTCAGCGGGTACAGGGCATTATCGCGATAGAGATAGCAGCAGCCGCGGCCCAGAGTGATGGCAGCCATCTCCCCGTCCTTGACAATAATGCCGGCAAAGTACGGCTGGCGGACGGCCCCGTCGGAAAGCGTCAGCCGGCCGGCCACATTGACCGCACATTCAGCGAGATCGTTGATCTCCTCATCGATGTTGCGATGCTTATTGCGCTTCATGTCATCGCAGATCTTGTTCAGCAGATCGCGATTCCCGTCGTCGCCGCTGGCCGCATCACGCACACCGTGGGAAGATGCATAAACAGCAAAAAAAGAACCCCGTTCCTCGCGGTCCAGAGTCAGGTCCGCAAACTGCGTCTCTCGCCGGCTGTTCGAGCGACCGTCCATGTAAAATGCATCAACCGCCCCGAGGCCGGCGGTATAACGGGCTGTTATGGTCGTGGCAAGACGGGTATTTCTGGCCATGTATCAAGAACCTCCAAATGGGCATGGGCAAGCAATGTGCGGATTATAGCACAGGCCCGCGTATTTCAATCGTGTTAACGCAAGTTTACAATATGGCTACGAATGTGAACAGCCATCATGTCCATTCTACCCTTATAACAGCGCCGTGCGAGATGTCCGGAAACCGCCTTCCGCTCCTCGGGCGATGCCGGGGCGGCGAGCAGACGACGGGCCAGTTCGCGGCTGCCGATCTGACGGTAGAAGGCCGGTGACAGTCCCCCCTCGGCGGCACTGCGCCCGCCGTAGCGGCGCAGCCAGGCATCTTCGACACCCACCGAAAGTGCATCCAGAAAATGATCCAGCTGAGCCTGGCTGTCCACTGCCTCGTTCTCTGCGCACCCCCGTTCGAGTCCGCGCAGATAGGCTCGACAGCCGGCCAGGCGCTGGTAGCCGGCGGCAGAGAGATGGCGGACCCGGCCGGCGGCCGCGCAGATAAGCAGCACGAGCGGCAGCAGCAGCAGCGGCAGGCACTGGCGGCTCAGAATCGCGAGGGCTACGAGAAGCACCAGAAGAAGCACGGCGCTGAGTACATACAGCAGCTGGCGCCGGCGCTGGGAGCGCAGCAGACCCGCGGCCTCCAGCTCGGCCGTCACGGCGGCCCCATAGGCGGCGAGGACAGTGGCCATCGTCTGCCGTGTCCCGCGTTCCGTGGCGAGCTGCTGCAGCTGTTCCGTCGAAAAGCCCGCCAGCCCGCCGAGCAGCTCCCGCAGTCTGGCATAGAGTTCGAGCGTCGCCCGGTCACTGCTCCCGCGCCTGTTTTCCTCTTTCTCCGTCTCCGGATTCGGCCCTCCCCGCTCCGCCGGAGTCACGATGTGGTAAATGCCTTCGTTGTAGCGCAGAAGACCCATGGCTGTCAGATCTATCAGGGCCGCATAGAGCGCATCTCCGGTCACGCGGCCACGGATCAGCCAGGCAAAGACGGATCTCGAAGTCTCTGCCGGCCGGTCGGGCAGCGTCCCGCGCTGCCGCCAGACGGCGACCCAGAGATCGAGCCGGCCCAGAAGCAGCATCAGGCCCACTGCGAAGGTCAGCAGGATCATGACATAGGGCAGCTGCAGGGTCAGCCGTCTCGCGAGGCGGCTGCTCAGCTGGTGTACGGCCCTCTGGTTTCGTATGTCGGCCTCGAGAAGCGGCCTGATGTTCTCCGAACTTTGCGTGCCCGAACCTGGAGGCAGGGGCAGGGCGATCTTCAGGGTCAATGGCAGCCGCGAATCGTAGGCCTCGAGATGCCAGCCGACTGCAGCATCCGTGATTGTGGGGCTGTGCTCACCCGCCCCGGTCCAGCCGGTCTCCAGATAGCCTAGAACGAGGGCGGGATCACGGGAGGATAAACGGGTGGTATCAACGCTCAGATCGAGGCTGGCGAGACCGCGCGACTGCTCACCGTGAAGCACCGGCAGTTCCAGCAGCAGCGCGTCGGCGCAGTCTCTGGCAACGGAGGCGAGTTCGGCCTCAAAACGCAGCTCCACTTCGGCCTCTCCGGCAAAGGGCAGCGCCAGAGCGAGCAGGCTGTAGCTGCCGGCGACCGAAAGCTGATAGCCGAGTCCAATGTCCGACTCGGCTATCGTCAAACCGTGGGTACTGGCTATCAGCCTGAGCTCCTGCCAGTCGCTGAACGTCTGCGGCGTGGCGGGCAGCTGCGCAGTAGCAGGGGACTGGGTATCACTCAGAACCAGCGGCCGGCGGCCCGTATCGTCGCCGGCCGGCACACGCTCCGCGAGCGGCTGCTGCGGATAGCGCAGCCAGAGGCGTGAAATGGCAAAGGCGTTTTCCTCGCCCCAGGGCAGGCGCATGACGATGTCCTGGCGCCCCGCGGCGATTTCCAGTACTGCTTCGTAGTCCAGCTCCCCTGCGCCCGTATCGTCAGGTCGGAAGTCGAGATCGAGCCGTACGATGGTCCAGTCAGGTTCCGACTCGGGATCGCGGCGGCTCTCGCCGGCCGAGGCGCAGCCGGACGCCAGCCACAGGATGAAAACCGGCAGCAGCACGGCTGCCAGAAACCGGATTCGCCTGTCCTGTCGGCCTGCGATCATCCTCACACCCCTTCAGCGGGCCCGGAGGCGGCACCGGGAACGCTCGAAATCGTTCAATTATCATAGCACAGAGCCCGGTCCAGAACGCTCCCCAAAGCGCCTGAAGAGACGCCGTGCTCGGCCTTCCAGGCAACCGCGGTACCTCCCTCTCCCGTTTCGCGGAGACTCGCGGGCAGACATGAGCCGACCTCGCCCAGCGCCTGGATCATCGCATCGAGGCCGACCACCGGCGGCAGGCCGGCCAGAGCCATGGCGGCACTGACAAGCGCGTTGGCCACCCCCAGCGCGTTGCGGCGCTGACAGGGGGCTTCGACGAGGCCCCCTATGGGATCGCAGACCAGACCGAGCACATTCTGCAGGCAGGTCGAGGCGGCGGCCAGTGCCTGCGCGGCCGTGCCCCCGTCGAGCACGACCAGAGCAGCGGCGGCCATGGCGGCGGCCGAGCCCGTTTCGGCCTGGCAGCCACCCTCCGCCCCTGAAACCGAGCCATGCGCCATGATGAACAGGCCGACGGCAGCGGCTGTGAAAAGTGCGTCCAGCAGGGCCGCCTCAGATGCATTCCGCGTCTCGCTGCAGGCAAGCAGAGCCGCCGGCAGGATGCCGGCGGCGCCGGCCGTAGGCGCGGCGACAATCTGTCCCATCGCCGCATTCGTCTCGATAACCGCGAGGGCATAGGCCATGGCCCGGTTGAGGACGGGGCCGCCGACGGCGCTGTCCGCATGCTGCCAGACACGCTGCGCTTCTCCCCCGATGAGTCCGCCGAGCGAGCTCGCAGGGCTCTCAATCGCGGCTCTGGCGGACCGCTGCATGACGCGCCAGCTGCGCTCCATGCGCGAGAGGTGGAGGGCGTCGTCACCGCCGAAGAGCAGGCATTCGCGCGCCCGCATCAGGGTCGCAGGAGCCAGGCCCGTGCGTTCCACTGCTGTGAGAAGCTCGGCCGCCGCGGCGAAGGAGACGTCCTCGCGGCGCAGCAGACGGCCCGCGGGCCGGGACGTGCCGGACCGCCGGCCGACGGTTTCTATTTTGCCGTCGGGGCGGACGATGACAGCCTCCGGGAGGGGACCCGCAGCCGCCCCCTCCGGAGCCAGCTGCGGTATCAGGACGGCCTGCTCAACCGACGGCAGCGCCCGCAGGCGTTCGGGAACCAGCGGAGGGACCGCCTCGTCCGTCTCGATGATCGCCCAGGCCATGGCGCCGCGGTCTTCGCGGTAGATGCGCATATAGGCGATGTTGATGCCGTGTTCGGCGAGTATGCCGGTCATGGCCGAGATCACGCCGGGTCGGTCCTGATTGCGAATGACGAGGGTGTTGTAGAGCCCGCTGATCTCGACCTCGACGCCGTTGACGCGGGTGATGAGGATGCGTCCGCCGCCGGTTGAGATGCCGCGCACGCTGACACCTGTACCGCCTCGGTCCTCCAGCTGGATATCGACCGTGTTGGGGTGCATCTCGGCCAGCTCGCGCTCCGTCAGGCTGACGGGCTCCATGCTGACACGGACGCCTTGCTCGGCGGCATATCTGTAGCTGTCACGAATTCTGGGATCGTCGGCCCCGAATCCGAGCGCTCCCGCCAGCAGCGCGCGGTCGGTACCGTGGCCGCTGCCGGTGCTGGCGAAGGAGCCGTAGAGGCGGCAGCGTACCGCAGCGAGCGGCTCCGCCAGCAGGCTGGCCGCCACGCGGGCGATGCGCAGTGCACCGGCCGTATGGGAACTCGAGGGCCCGATCATGATCGGGCCGATGACGTCAAAGACGGATATCTCGTTGGGGCGCATGACGCTTTCCTCGCTTTCGTTTCAGCTGCTCATCCCGGCTGAGAGGATGGTAGCCTTCCCGGCAACGGGGGGCAAACCCGACGGGGGCGCCAGTCACCACCCCATTTCATGAAGCCAGCGGGCCGTTTGGGTTTCGCGCTCTCTGGCCTCGTCCGGCCGGTATCTCTCAGTCTCAGCTCGCCCCTGTACTCTGAGTCCAGACGATACAGAATCCGTTCTGCCGGCAACACAACCATCATGGATGACCGGCAGCGCCGTGGCATCTTCCCGAGCAATAGGGAACGGGAGCTGGACGGGTTCAGGAACCTTGAGATCTGCATGGCTGCCACTTCGCTGCTCCGCACAGGAGGCCTGCTTCCGGACAACAACGGCCCGCCGGGCATTTGGACAAAGTCCGGTGTCGCCCCTCTTCTCCCAGCCAGCTGTCTCAGCGCAGCCGCCCGGTCGGCAGAACACCTGGCAGCATAAGGCGACGACAGTTCGATTTCTTTGTCATGTTCTCTTCCGTCTTCGCTTCATCTGCCGACAGCTTGTCGGTTCATGGGCAAAATAACAGGAACTGGCGCGTGCCTGATCACGCTTCATGCAGTCCTGTGACTCGGATAACACATCCCGGATCGCCTGTAGCAGACCGCCTTCTCCGGCAGCAGGAATCCTCTCGACATGCCAGATAGAGGCCTGGTTCTTTCTTTCCATGCCTATGACAGTGTCCTGCCTTTTTTAATGAAGCAGGGTATTCCGGGGCTTGTTCATCTGTTCCAGAACCTCAACGCCGGCGCAGCCGGCAAAATTCAGAGTCAGAACCGCTCCTGCCAGACGCTCCGGAAGCGGCGTGTCCCGATTCGCGATGATCGCTCCCCCCTGCAGGATCTGCTCCCGCCCCATCCCCTCCACGATGGCGTCGAGGATCTCTTCCCTGGATGCAAAGCAGAAGCAGCCAGAGGCTGACAGCATAAATGTCTGCTCTGTATGATACAGGGGCAGCCCGGGCCCCGTTCCCTTCAGGGAACCTCACTGGAGCGACCCGGACACGGCCTGTCAGGTGGGCAAAGAGGGTGCATCCCGCCTTGTGTCGTGTTCAAGGCCTCGGACAGCTGCTAATTTGTCAGCGAAAGGAGTGGAGCACGCGAATGGAGCAGGAAAAAATTGGAGCTTTGCTTAAAACGCTGCGCAGAGAAAAAGGACTCACACAGGAAGAGTTTGGGGAACTGTTTTTTGTATCCAACAGAACGGTGTCGCGCTGGGAAAATGGACACAACCTGCCGGATATTGATGTCCTGGTCCGGCTGGCGGATTACTACGAAGTAGACCTGCGCGAACTGCTTGATGGTGAAAGGAGGAACACGCCCATGAATCAGGAAACAGAAGAAACGGTCATGAAAGCAGTTGCCTACACGAATATGGAGACGGAAAAATACGCGAACAGGATACACGGACTGCTGCTGGCGGGTGCCATACTCTGGTTCTTTGCCCAGCTTATCAGCCATACGAAGCTGATGGAAAATGCGACGCTTTCAGCGATTGCCAGTTTCTCAGAAGGGGCGGCTGCCGGGATGGTCCTCTGCGGACTTCTGGTGACGAGCCGCTTTGGACAGAGACTGAGAGCATTCAAGCAGCGCATCTTTGCAAAGACCGCGAAAAACTGATTTCCCGGGAACAGGTGCCGTACTCCGCTCCCTTTCTTGGGTTCCCGGCCTTTGCCGCTGCTGCCGGGCGCGGGCTCCCCACAGAAGCCATAAAGCCCTGCGCGCACACAGGTTGACAGTTCCCCGGCCATGAGGCGATAATGCCTGTGTTTCCGGCCACTGCCGGATTTGGGCTCGTGGCTCAGCTGGGAGAGCGCCGCGTTCGCAACGCGGAGGTCGAGGGTTCGAACCCCTTCGGGTCCACCAAATGACGAAGGCCACCTTACGGGTGGTCTTTGTTGTTTTCCTCCTTGTCCACCGAAATGAAGTTGCGGTCATCCCGGAATACTGCCCGCGGATTTTGCGCATATACCTGTCCAACAGATACGGGTGGCCGGGAGCACGCACATTGCGCAGAGAAAGCTGTCTGCCAGACATACGATGTTGCGGCGGAGGCGATAGGCGACAGGAACTTTATGCGGGAGCCGGGACATATCCGATTGCAGAGTTTGGCAGAAAGGATGAGCAGACAGAGGGGGATTGAGGGTGTTGAAGACTGCTTTCGCGCACAGCAGGGATACAGCCGTGGTTCCTGACGGCCTGGCTTCTGCCGGAACGGTCACGGCGGCAGGGACATTTGTCGCGGCGTCTGGTCGCCTGCCTGCATAACATGGCCGTCATCTCTTCTATTGGCGCGCCACCCGTGCGCTGGATTTATCGTGGCTCAGGTGGCAGATATGTTATATTTTTTAACAATTCCCTGAAATCACGGTATGCCCCGTGAAATTGTCCGCTGACAGCGTTTTGGCGCGTCCGCTGTAACTGGAGGCACGTATGAAACTGCAGGAATCTGCCGAGAACTATCTGGAAAACATTCTGATATTGAGCATGGAACAGGATGAAGTGCGCTCGATTGATCTCGCCAATGCCATGAGTTTCTCCAAACCCTCCGTCAGCCGCGCCGTCCACCTGCTGAAAGATGGCGGTTATCTCAATATTGATCCTGACGGGCTGCTGAAACTGACCCCGCGGGGCGAGGCCTATGCCGTCCGGGTCTACCAGCGCCATCTGGCACTGATGTGCTGGCTCGAAAGCCTCGGTGTATCCGAGGCGGTCGCCGCCTGCGACGCCTGCCGCATGGAGCATGTGCTCTCGGATGAGAGCTTCGCGGCGATCCATGATGATCTCGAACGCCGGGGAGTCCTGCATCCGGAGGCCGATCCGGAATCGCTGCGGAAGTGGCACCGCGCCATGATCGAGGGCAGCGATGCGGCTCTGAAGGAAGAAATCAAGGCGCGTTGCGAGGACCGCCAGCGGGACGTTCCGGATAATTGAGCCACTAACGGCTGAGAAGCTTCTCCTTACGAAGAAAACAGCATTTTTCGACCTGGGTACAGTATGCAGTGAGCAAAAAAGCAGCCTGTACACGTCCCGCTGCGCACAACCCGAAATACTGCTACAAAATTCGCTTCGTGTGGTGGTTTCAGGCTCAGAAACACAACTTATGCGCAGTTGTCCGTGTACAACTTGAATTTCTGCTCACCGACCCTCTATGCAGGAGGCCAGGCACGATGCCGGCCGTGACCGCCATCGCCTGCTTCCGGCTTTGTCCCTCTCGGCCGGACCGGCCCGGGGTTCACATCTCACCGGATGCTTGTCGTTTCTCCACCATTAAGAACTGGGAACGTCCCGCCGGGAGTCTGCCTCAGTCTGAGGGTAATTGCGGCTGACAAAGCGTCGCTCGGGCACGCCAAACGACAGATTGACCAGGAGTGAGAGGGCGAAGATGTAGGCCGCGAGGCGGCTGAAGAAATCGATGAGGCGGGGATCTACCGTGCTGCCCGCATGATGCGCCCGATAGAGCAGACGCAGAACCTGTTTCGTATCGCAGCGCACGATATGGGCGGCCGTCGCCGCCTCATGGCCCACCGTCACAACAAACTGCTTCTGGCGCTCTCCCAGGATGTTCTCGGCAGCGAGGGTGATTTCATCGAGCCATGCGATCTCTTCCTCCGTCAGCCGGCAGGGAGTGCGCAGTCCCGCATTCGCGTGATAGCAGAGTTCTGAAAGGGTCTCGAGATCCGCCGGGGCGGCCGCGAGCCACTGGCAGGCGGCTGCCGTGCCCGGTTCGACAGCCACAGTCAGCGGCTGCCTCCCGACCAGGCAGCGGCGCAGCAGGGCGGCCAGCCAGCCGAGGCTGCCCGCGAGGCGGTCGCTCGCGATCTCATAGTCGCAGCGCAGGTCCTCCGCCGCTTCCGGGAGAAAGGGATAGGCCTCCCAGCGGCTGCGATAGGGCCTGTTCTCCTGGTCTTTCATCACCCTTCTCCTTCCCAGTGGGCGTAGCGGCGCCGCATGAGCCTGGTCACGTTGATGCCAAAGGCTCTCTCGAGATTCCGGTCCGTGGCCGCCTCTTCCCAGCTTCCGCAGGCGAGAACACGACCCGCGTCCAGAATCAGGACTCTGTCGGCAAAGTCAGCGGCGAGGCCGAGATCATGGAGAACTCCGCAGATGGCCCGGCCGGGCTCGGCCACCCAGCGGTCGAGGTAGATCTGGAGTTCCTCCTGATAGCGCAGGTCGAGGTGATTGGTCGGCTCATCGAGCAGAATGACGCTCGGCTCCTGAGCGAAGGTGCGGGCCAGAAAAACACGCTGCAGCTGGCCCCCCGACAGTTCCGTAATCGGACGCCTGGCGAGATCCGCCAGTCCGACGGCTTCGAGACTGAGAGCCACGACCTCATCTTCCGTCCGGCTCCAGCCCCCGAAGAGGCCGCTGCGGTGGGCATAGCGGCCGAGGCGCACAGTCTCCTCGACGGTAAACGAGAACCACTGCGCCGACAGCTGGCCCAGAACGGCCATGCGTCTGGCCCGTTCGCGGCTCGAAAGGCGGGCGACGGAATCCCCCAGGATCCGGACCTCGCCGCGGGAGGGGATCAGGCCGGAAACAGCGCGGATAAGAGTGGTCTTCCCGCAGCCGTTGGCGCCGAGGACAACCAGCTTCTCTCCCTCGTAGAGTTCGAGCGAGACATCCTCGAGGACGTCGAAATCACCATAGCCCGCGGACAGCTCCCGCACCGTGAGCAGAGAACGGGAAGCCGGCGTCATGTGGTCGGCCTCCGGCGGCGAAAGTAGATCCAGACGAAAAAGGGTCCCCCGATGAGGGATGTGATCGCGCCGACCGGCAGTTCGCGCGGGCTGAAGAGCGTACGGCTGACGAGGTCGGCTAGCAGCATCAGCGTGGCGCCGACAAGAGCCGACAGAGGGAGCACCCGGCGATGGGCAGGACCGGTCAGCCGGCGGACCAGATGGGGTGCGACGAGATCGACGAAGCCGATAATGCCGGCAAAGGCTATCGCGGCACCCGTCAGCAGAGAAGAAAGCAGCAGCAGGGCGGGTTTCAGACGCCGGGGTTCCGCGCCCATGGCACGGGCTTCCTCCTCCCCGAAGGTCAAAAGGTCGAGGCTGGAGGCCTGCGCATAGATAAGCAGGAAGACCACGGCCAGCAAAACGGCAAGCAGCAGGGCCTCATCGTAGCGGAAGGCGCTGAAGGTGCCCAACTGCCAGAAGACCAGCGCCTCCATGGACTCATGCCGCAGCGTGACCAGGATGGTCAGGACACCGGAGACGAAGAGGGAGACTACCATGCCCATCAGGACAATGGTGTTGCTCGAAAGACTGTGGTCAATGCGGGCGGCGAGGGCCAGAACGAGGAGAACCGTCAGAAAGCCGCCGACAAAACCGGCAAACGGCATCCCGATCATGAAGCCGAGAGCCGTCTGCGACATCCCTGCGAGCGGCGTCATCAGCAGGAGACCCGCTCCGAGTGCCGCACCCGAAGAGGCACCGAGGGTGAAGGATGAGGCGAGCGGATTGCGCAGCACAGCCTGCATGACAACGCCGCTGACCGACAGGGCTGCCCCGGTCAGCGCCGCCCCGAGCGCCCGCGGCAGGCGCAGCGAGAGCAGGATGGAACGCTCCATGGCGAGCGGATCATCTGCCGGGGGACTGCGCCGCAGCAGGGCGTCGAGAAGGATAGAGAAGCTGTCGCCGGGTGCAATGGCTATTGAGCCGATCGCGAGCGCCAGAATCCCGGCCAGCAGGCAGAGTCCGGCGGCGCCGGCGAGAAGCGCGCCAAATGCAGGAGGGCGCGGTCGGGTCATGGTTTGTCGAGGCCGAACTCACCGCGCAGGGGACCGAAAAGCTCCGGCGCAATCACTTCACCCATGGCGAGCATACCCTCAATGACATGCGTATTGGCCAGCGAGGTGGCGTTGTTGTCGATAAAGGCAACCTGTTCCGTCTTCACGGCGGTCACCTGTTCCCAGCCCTCCCGCTTCAGAATGTCGCCAACCGGGTCGGCCTCATAGGTGACGTTGGTGAAAATCACGTCAGGATTCAGAGCGACGGCCGCCTCTTCGGTCACCGGCACCCAGGAGGTCTCGTCGGCGAGAACGTTTTCGGCTCCGATGGTCGTGATCATCTGATCGAGATAGCTGCCCGCACCGGTGCTGTAGATATGGGGCGCGGAGGCGATTTCAAAGAGAACACGCGGCTTCTTCTCGAGCGTCCGGGCCACCTCGGTGATGCGCTCAAGCTGCTCGTCAAAGGTCTCGATCAGTTCTTCGCCTTCTTTGGCCCGGTCGACGGCCGCGGCGATGAAGCGGACATCCTCGCGAATGCCGTCAAAGTCGGTCGGGGTCGGGAGATAGAGGATGCAGATGCCGGCATCCTTCAGCGGCTGCATGGGGTCGGTGTCGCCGCCCATGAAGCTCATGTCGGAGGCGATGATGACATCGGGCTTGAGTGCCAACAGCTGCTCAAGGTCAATGTTCATCATATCGATCCTCGGCAGGTCCTCAGGTGCCGAAATGCCCTCGACATCCAGTGAGACGGCGACCAGGCGGTCATGGCTGTCGAGGTCCTCCAGGATCTGCGTGTAGGTCGGTCCGAGACTCGCGATGGTCCTCACCTCGTCCGGGATCTCCACCGCATTGCCGGCGCGGTCGACCTCGGGCTTGGCCGGAGGGGTTTCGTCAGCAGGCGTCCCGGTGGTCTCCGGGGCGGCTGTCGTGGTAGGGGCGACCGTCGTCTCCGGAGCCGCCGTCGTCTCCGGAGCCGCCGTCGTGGTCGGGGCGGCTGTTGTGGTCGGCGCAGCCGTCGTCGGGGTGGTGGTCGCGGCCGTACCACAGGCCGTGAGCCACAGCGCGGCCATGAGTGCCGCCAGCAGCGACGGCAGCCAGCGCCGCCTGATGCGCGTATCCAGCTTCTGCTTCATGATGCTTCCTCCGAGCATGCTCTGCCAACGGCCCCCCGGCGCCAGTAAACAAAAAAGAACACCCTGCGGTGTTCCCGTGCCGAATGCATGCATCCGGATCACGCGCGTCTCGCCCGCCGAAAGACGTTTGGCCAGACATCGGCAGGTCTCCTGGCTCACATGATGAGGATGATCCGGCCTTCCCAGACACAGAGGTCCAGTGGCATCATCGGTATCCAGCATGCTCACAGTAGCGGGGGCTGCCGCGGATTCGCACCGCGTTCCCTATTCTATGTCGCCGGCTCGGAAGCCGACGCCATCACCGAAGTCTCGATTCAGTTGTCCCTGCCGCCTCTGCCGGCGGCAGCTTCAGCTAACAGTAGGCAAAGCCCGGCCCGCTGTCAAGCATCCTCACGCTGACCGTAGCGGGCGACGAGGCTGCGAAACTCATCGCCGCGCTCCTCGAAACTGCGCCAGCGGTGATAGGAGGAGGCCGCCGGCGAGAGCAGGCAGGCCCGGCCCGGCCGCGTCCGTGCGAAAGCCGCCGCCACCGCCTCTTCCAGAGTCTCGACCATGATGCTGCGGCCGGGTGCAGTGGCGGCGATCCGGGCGTGAATCGCGCGTCCCGTGTCAGGCAGGCAGATGACCGTCTCGATACCGCTCGCAATCAGATGCTCGGCAAAGTCCGTCAAATCGATGCCGCGGTCCATGCCGCCCACGATGAGGGTGGCCACGCTGCCGAGTGTCTCGATCGCGAGCTCGGTCGCAGCCGGGATCGTGGCGATGGAATCGTTATAGAAGGCGATGCCGGACCAGACGCCGAGGGGTTCGCAGCGGTGCGGGATCGGCCGGAAACCACGAATCGCCCTGCGGATCGCCGCCTCATCGGCTCCGGCAGCACTCGCCAGAGCTGCGGCCAGCGCCATGTCCAGCGCATGGTGCGGTCCACCGAGAGCATCATGGAGGCCCAGATAGCGTCTGCCATCGGCCGACGTTACATCCTGCACCCTGCCCTTAACCAGAGGGTCCGAACGCCGTACGAGATCACCGTCCGCGCCGTTGCGGACAAAGAGCGCCCCGGAGTCTTGAAAACGCAGGATCTGCAGCTTCGCATCGCGATACTCATCGTAGGAGCGATAGTGATCCAGATGCTCCGGGTAGAAATTTGTAATCGCCGCGAGCTGCGGCGAGCCCCAGGCAAACTGCAGCTGATGCGAAGAGAGCTCCACGACCGGAACGGTATCGGGACCGAGCCTCTCCCAGTCGTCGAGGACGGGCACGCCGATATTCCCGATCAGGGGCGCGTCCATGCCGGCCTCGCGCAGCATGGCGGCTGTCAGAGTGGCGGTGGTCGTCTTCCCCTTCGTTCCCGTAATGCCGATCAGGCGACGGCAGGGGTGAAAACGCAGCAGCAGGTCAATCTGTCCGCCAATCACCGCACCCGGCCAGGCACCGAGGCGTCCCTCACCCAGCCAGTGATCCGTATAATCGCGCAGGCTGATGCCCGGTGACTTGAACACATAGTCGGCTGCTGCCATCGCGTCGAGATAGTGCTCACCCGTGACGAGCCCCGCTTCCGGATCGAGGGCGGCCAGTTCGGCTGGATCGAGGCGGCCGCGGTCCGCAACCGTGACGCTGCGCGGTACCAGCTCGTCGCGATGGCGGGAGATGAAGCCGAGCGTCGAGCGTCCCTCGCGTCCGAAGCCGAGCAGCAGCAGGTGACGGTCTCCGATGGCTTCAACGAGAGCGTCGGGCAGGCTTTGGGCTGTCATCGCGAAACCGGCTCCGAATCCGGAAAGGCAGCGGCCCCGTCAGCCAGAAGGTCCGCGATGGCGGGGCGGAACTCCGCCGGTATGTGGTCCTCCGTCGTCTGCAGGCGGAAGGGATGCTTCGTGCCAACAGGGACGGACGGCAGGCAGCCCGCCCGCCGGGCCTCGAGCCAGCGGCGGACCAGGGCCGGGGGACGGGCGCCCGGCTCCAGCCAGCCCTGGTTTTTCACAGCCAGCCCCAGGGCAAAGTTCACCTCCGTGACCGTGCCGACACACTCCCAGGGCTTGGTATCCCGGAGCCCGACGAGGCCGTCAAAGGCTTCCTCGAGCTCCTTCCGCTCCAGAATGTCGGGGGCGATGAGGGTTTGGATGCGCTCCGGACCGAGGAAGGGCAGCAGCATGAGGGCGACAAAGAGGCACTTCCCGCAGGCGCCGCACCAGCGGTTGGCACGGCCGCCGAGATTGCAGGACAGAAAGACATCGTGGTACCGGGGGTGCCGGCAGAACTCTCTGGCGATCGCCAGCTCCGAGAAGGGGCGCAGCAGGCTGAAATACTGGACCGGCCAGGGGTAGGCACGCTCCTCGTACCTGCGAAAGAGGGTTTCAAAGGCAAAGGACTTGGACCACTGGTGATTGACATCGCTGCCCGCCACCGTAGCGTCCGAGGCGGAGGCCTCGTTCGAGAGCGCCACGAAGCCGCAGCCGTGCAGCAGGGCGGCGAGTTCCGCGACGAAGGCCAGCAGTGCCGAGAAGGGGGTGTGGCCGTTCAGAAAGCCGCGGCTGTTCAGTTCAAGCAGGGCCGGATCGAGGCGCCGGCGGACCAGAACGCGGTCGTCAGGGGCAATCCCCGCCTGCTCCATCGTCCCCAGAGCGGCCCCGGTGGCGTTGAGCGCAAAGGCAACACGGCGGCGCGGCCCCGGGCTCAGGCGTTCGAGCGCAACAACCGAATCCTTTCCGCCGCCTACAGGAACCAGCACCGCATCAAAGCGGAGAGTGGCGGGGGCGGCAGGCAGCGGCCCGGCCCCGGCCCCGGTAAGAGCCTCAAAACGCAGGGGCGGCTCATCCGGCGCAATCCCGTTGCGGTAGAAGAATTCCCCGAGGCCGTTACGATAGACCTGATACCACCAGTCGGCCTCCTCCGGACCCGGCCGCCAGCCCTCGATCCGTACCGTGGGAGGACAGCAGCACTTCCAGTAGGAGATCATCTCGATCAGGGCGAGATCGCGGACCAGGCGCTCTATCCATGCGGCCGGCAGCGAGGCGGCCTGATTACCCGGCGACAGCGGGAACAGGAGCCGCGGTGCAAAGTCCGCGAGACCCGGAATTTCAAAATCAAACTGAATGTCCAGCTCCGTGGTCGTCAGCCGCCAGCGGGGGCTGCGTACGACAAATACCGGATAGCGGTTCCGGAGCTGTCGGTAATCCATCTCCTGCATGAACTGCTCCTGCCTGAGTATCGCGCGATCATGCTATAATGCAGTCGCCGCCGCGGCACATCCCAAAATTCGGGACTGCCGGCGTACGGCGGTCATTATAGCATCGTAGCCTGAAGTGGAGGCAGTTTCGCTACATGGACTTTCAGACGGTCTGCGAGGGCAGCGCGCTCGGCACCGAACTCGTTCGTTTCTACGTGAACGAGGGGCTTGTCGAGCCTCTGTATACAGCCAGTCACCTGCCCGATGATGCCGAATATGCCGAGGAGGATCTCACCCGGCTGCAGGTCATCGCAAACCTCAACCGCCTGAACCTGCCACTGGGTGAGATGAAGCTCTTCTTCGAGCAGCCGGAACGGGTGCCGGCCATCATGCTGGAGCACCATCAGCGTCTTCAGAAAGAGACCGCGAACAGCCAGACGCGCCTCGCCATTCTCGACAACTTCGATCTGGCCAGGTTCAGCGACAGCGAAAGCAGCTGCGAGCTGCTGGCCGGGCTGGAGCTTGACCTCCCGCTGAGCGATCCCGAACGACAGCGCAGCGACCGTCGTCTGCGCAGCGAGACCATCCGTCGCCTGCAGCAGGAACTCGATGATCTGGCCTACGAGCTGACGGCGATGGGCATGCGCCAGCACAGGCAGTTTCTGGTCATCCTGATTCTGGTTTTTCTGCTGCTGCTGTCACTCGGCTGGATTGTCGGACCCTACATATTATGAGGATTATTTGTGTTGAACTCTGAAACCCAGCAGCCGGGCCCGCGCCGGGGTACCGTCCGTTTTATTCTTCTCGGCGCTCTCCTGATTGTCATGGCCTCCACCATCATCGCGGCCGCCCGCGGCAATCTGCCCCTGCCCATTCCGCCGCAGGCCGACACGGCCGCAAAGGAGCGGGAAAGCAGCTCCATTGTCACCGACATTACTGCCGGCGAAAGCTCCGGCACGGAACACGGTACAGCCGACGCGGCCGCCACCGGGCCGCTGCTCACCGATGCCACGACAACAGTGCCGGCAACAACAGCCGCGGACACGGCGGGCGAGGCGGCGGCCGATCCCGACCGGGTACGCTATCTGCTGAGCGAGAACAGTGCCGTCGCCGATGCCGAGACCAGACCCGACGCCAGTGGCGCCTGGACGCAGTGGGCACCCGGCATTTCAACCCCCTATCTGCTGGATGTCCGCCTGCCCGAATTTGACGCGGCTCGTCCGCTCAACGGTGTTACCGTCATTCTGGATCCGGGACACGGCGGCAAGGATCCGGGTACGGCAGGTTTCGACAGCAGCGGCAACGAGCATCCCGAGAAGACTTTCAATCTCTGTCTCGCGAACCGGCTTACTCCCCTGCTCGAAGCCCAGGGCGCCCAGGTGATCCCCACCCGCACCGGCGACGAATGGGTCTCCCTCTATTCCCGCATCGCTCTGGCCGGTCAGCACGCCACATCGATCTGGCAGGCCCTGCTGGATCAGCTTAATGTCGACACGGCCTGGATAGGGGCCATCGATGCCGGCTTCCAGGTCATGCGCTCGATCAACGAGGACACCGCCGGCAGCGGCGGGCGCGGCATGGCTCAGGGCGTCGGCATGAACGAGGCCATGCGCAAGGCCATGGACATGCAGCGCCAGCTGACCAACACCATCTATCTTTCGATCCACGCCAACGCCTCGACCGAGTCCACGGAGGTGCGGGGCTTTCAGGTCTTCTACACGAGTTCCGACGCTGTCTATGCCTCGGAGGGCGAGCGGGTGCGCACCCAGCCCGACGGCGAAGACACGAAACCGGTCAGTCCCTTCTACCCCCACTATGACAACGAGGGCCGGCGGGCCCTCGCCACCGCCGTAGCCCAGGCCCTCGGCGAAGCCGTCCCTGAGCTCAACAAGCATGCCGAGCCCGTAACCAGCGGCAACTATGCCTATCTGCGCGAGGTCAACTACAACGCCATCATGCTCGAGGCAGGCTTCATGTCGAATCCCTACGACCTCGCTCTGCTGATCGACGAATCCGTGCAGCAGCGTCTCGCCGAAGGTCTCGTCCGCGGCCTCGCTGCCTACGTCGAAAGCCTCTCGCCATAAGGGCGACACGGACGCAGGGAGCTTCTGAGAGTGGAACTCGACAGCCGCAACACCCGGCGCATCCTCCTCATCATCGCCTTTGCGGTGCTGCTTTTCCTCGCTGTCCAGAACATCGCCGCCATTCTACGCTTCATCGCCTGGATTCTCGGCATCATAAGTCCCCTGCTGGTCGGGGCTGCCATGGCCTTTGTCATCAACGTTCCGATGACCGCCATTGAGCGGCGCTTCTTCGGCAGCCCCTGGAAACGCTGCGATGGTTTCCGTCGCCGCGGCGGCCGCCCCGCTGCGATGCTGATCACGCTGCTTCTGATTCTGGCGGCAATAGGCGGGCTCTTTTTCCTCGTCATCCCGGAAATTGCCCGCTCCATCGCCTCCCTGGCCGAACGCCTGCCCTTCTTTATCCGCGAAGTGCAGGTTGCCGTCAGAAAACTCAGCCACGACATCCCGGCGCTGGGTGAGATTCT
Organism: Bacillota bacterium; assembly: GCA_030057555.1. GTDB lineage: Bacteria > Bacillota > Clostridia > Saccharofermentanales > Fastidiosipilaceae > JAEZYR01. The sequence goes on from JASGUU010000020.1 coordinate 103,697, forward strand.
TCAGGAGTCGGACCTGGATCTCAACAAGCTCGGCGGCGGCCTGACGAAATGGCTGACCGATGCCTCCGGTCAGATCGCCTCGATGGCGGTCAGCATCACCGGCCGCATTGTCGGCATCATCTTCGACCTCTTCATGTCGCTGATCTTCGCGCTTTACATCCTGTCACGCAAAGAACGCCTCGGCGAACAGGCGCGTTCCCTCCTCTATGCCTTCCTGCCCGAAGCCAGAGCCGACCGCATCGTCACACTGACCTCACTGGTGGCCGATTCCTTCGCCAACTTTCTGACAGGACAGGTCACCGAGGCCTTTATCCTCGCCGTGCTGATGTTCATCACCAACTCTCTCTTCCGCTTCCCCTACGCCCTGATGATCTCCGTGCTCGTCGGGACCCTGAACCTCATTCCCATCTTCGGTGCTGTTATTGGCGCCATCATCGGAGCCGTCCTCGTCCTGATCGAATCGCCGATGCTCGCCATCGCCTTTCTCATCGTCAACATCACCGTCCAGCAGTTCGAGAACAACGTGATCTACCCGCGCACGGTGGGCAGGCAGGTCGGACTGCCGGCGATGTGGGTGCTGGCCGCGACCGTTGTCGGCGGTGCCGTCGGTGGCGTGGCGGGTATTCTGCTCGCCATCCCTCTGCTCTCGGTGCTCTACGTCCTCACGAGCCATCAGGTGCACGAACGCCTGAAACGGCGGCGCATACCGCGCTTCAAGATCGACCGCTGAAGCAAAAGGGCCCTCCGCATGAGAAGGGCCCTTTCCTTTCGCTGATCGCCGGACTCAGCTGTCTGCCGGCCGGAGATCGAAGATTGCCGTCTCGCCGACCGCCAGTGTCCGGCCCGCTGCATCCGTCACTCTGATGCCGGGCTGATGGAGGGTCCGGCAGCGGTAGACAGCCATGCCTCGAGGTATTTCGGCAAAGGAGACCTCTGTCTCCGCGAGCCCTTCGTTGGTCAGAATCAGGCGCATCCCGCCCGCCGGCAGGCGTTCCAGCGTCGTCAGGCTGGCCGAGCCGGGGTCGAGGCCGAGCAGCCCGGCCCGTGCGGCCTGGGTTCCGGCATGCAGACTGTTCGACCAGGCGCGCAGCGGCTGGAGAAAACGGAGCGAACTCGCCTTCAGGGCGGCTGGATCGCCGTCACAGAGGGAGACGCGCAGGCGGAAACGATTCTTCCCGCGCTCCGGATCCGGATCCGGGCTGGTGCTGGCATGCAGGAGATTGAGCAGCAGGCCTTCGCGGCGGATGCGATAGCCGTAGCTGTTGGCATTCGTGAAGACCACGGCACGGTCGCCCCGGAGGGCGGCCATATAGCTCGAGGCGGGGCAGTCGAGCTCGGCCGGACCGCGGCTGATGGAGCCGCCGGGGATGTCATTTCGCCAGCTGTCGGCTCCCACCGGCAGATACCAGGCGAGCAGCGGCACCGGCCGGCCCGCCTCCGTGCGCTCCTGCCAGTCGACGTCGAGGTCGACATCGAATCCGTCTGCATCCTGATCGAGACAAACAGTTGTCGTGACAGTCGAGGGGCCGAAATGCTGCTTCATCCGGAATCCCTGGCGCAGCTCGCCGCACTCGAAATGGGGCTCGATCACTTCGGTCAGATCGGCGGCGGCGGCACCCGTGTGGCGGCCGATCACCCAGCCGCTCGAGGTTTTCGCCTCGGTCTCGATGCGCCGCAGCCCGCCGCGTTCGCCGGCACTTACGCGCTCCTCGTTCGTTGTCTTGTCCAGCAGACTCAGGAGCGCACCATCCGTGATGCTGAATGTGGCCCGCAGCCTGTCGTTTTCCAGCACGATATCCTCATAGGGATGATGCGAGCGGATCGGGTTCTGGTAGTAGACGGGGATCTTCTCCATCGGGGCCTCGTCGAGAACCAGACTGGCATAGCCGAGAGCGGGCACGGTCAGACGCACGAGCAGGCGCACATACTGGTGATCCCAGTAGCGTACCAGCTGCCGGTCCAGCAGCTGGCAGGGCAGCAGACTCCCCTCATCATCACGCACGCGGATCAGACGCAGATCACCGGGCCAGTCCCAGAGCTGGAGTTCCAGCGTCTCCGTACGCTCCCGGGGCAGCTGGTTGTGTACCTGCCAGACACGCACCAGGCCGGAGCCGCGCTCCGTCTGCGTCGCCGTGTTCAGCACGCCGAGACCGAAGCCGGGACCGGCGCCCGGCGACTGCGCCATCGCCTCCGACTGGGTGCTCAGCTGCGGGATCTCCCGCCGCTCGGGAATGACACGCCGGACGAGTTCCTCCGTGTCGATCGAACGCCCGATGTCACCGAGGGAGGCGAAGAGACGGCTGCCCGTCGCCGCGGCTACCTCCTGCAGATTGCCCAGGGCATGCTCGCGGCTCTCGCGGGTGTTCGAGCCGGTGATGATGTCATGAAAATGCATCAGCAGGAGCTTCCGGACGGCCTCGTCCGGAATCGGAATGCGCCCCGTCCGCGGCGCCAGAGCATCCCAGACACGGGCCTCGTAGAGAGAGCGTTCGCCGCGGCGGTTCGCGGCCTTCACCCGTGACTGCGAAGTGTAGCAGCCGGTAAAGATGAAGTTGAGCTCGCGCTCGACCAGGGGCAGTCGCTCCCGGACGCTCTCCGCCGCCTCGTAGAATTCGCTGTAGCGGCCGAAGCGCAGCCGTGGCCAGAGCGGCCAGTCCATCATGGTCCGGGCCATGGTCAGATCGCGGCGGGTGGCGCCGCCGCCGTGGTTGCCGACGCCGTAGACGATGAGACCCATGGCGAGGCCGCCCGAACGGCGCACGATATCCGGCAGGCCGATGCCGATGTGCGGCGTGATCGCCGCGTTGTACCAGTAGGGCTCGCGGTAGACGAGAACTTCGTCGCCGGGTTCCGAGCGCCAGCGGTAGAGGACATGGTCGCCGTCCACAGCGCGGCAGTGATACATCCAGGGCAGTTCACCGAGGCGGTTGAGATGGGGCATCCGGCGGGAATGGCCGAAGGTGTCCGGCTGAAAGTCCAGTTTCAGAGTGGCGGCCGGAACGCCCCAGGTTCCGGTCATGTAGCGCCGCGCCTGGGCCAGATGGTCCAGCAGCGACGCCGTCGAAGGCATGTTGCGGTCCGTCTCGACCCAGTTGGTAGCCGTGACCTCCCAGCGGCCCTCGCGGATCCGCGCCTCCATCTCGGGCTTCAGTTCCGGGGCATACTGCTCCACAATGTGATAGACCGATGCCTGTGACTGGGCGAAATGGTAGTCCGGATCCTCCTCCAGCAGATCGAGCATGGTGCGCACCGTCGCGATAACCGCGGCGACGGTTTCATCCATGCCCCACATCCAGTTCATGTCGAGATGGGCATGTCCGACCAGAATCAGTTCCGGCCTCCGGGCGGCATCTCGAAGCTCCGCGAGACAGCCTTCCGCCCCGGCACAGACACTGTCCGTCAGCACCCCCTCGGCAGCCATGGCGGCTTCGAGAAGATCGAGCGCCCGGGCCAGCGGCTCGAGTGACAGGCCATGATCGATTTCCGCGAGATTGAGCAGGTACTGCAGCTCGCTCAGGATGCGCAGATTCCAGAGGCTCGCGGTTTTGAGGCCGAACTGCTCCTCGTGGGGCATACCGAAGCTTTCTTCGTAGCGGAAGCGGCGCCTCCAGCCCGGCGTCTGGCGCTGCAGACCATCGAGTCTCGCGGTCAGCCCGGCATGCAGCCGCGCATCCGGGTGCGGCCCGCCGCAGACAGGCAGCTCATAGATCCTGGTATTCCCTGTTACGTTCATCCCTTCTCCCTCATTTCCATGCCTCACCGACTGTTAGCATGACAGCGGCGCACGAACTTTGCAAACAAAGTATAAAAAGTATAACAAAGGTCGGCCCGGCGCTGCCGAACAGGTGTAGGATGAAACACGACGAGGCTCCCATCCGCCGGATTACCGGTCCCAAGATTCTGGAGGTCATAATATGCAGATTCAGTTCGAAAACTTCGCCCGGGCTTACTACGACGTGTTTGCCCTCTTCAACCAGCGCTGGGCTCTGTGCACAGCCGGCACACCGGAGGAATTCAACACCATGACCATCGGCTGGGGCTCCATGGGAACCATCTGGGGACCGGCCGGGCAGGGGCGCTCCATCCTGACCGTCTATCTGCGCGAGCAGCGCTACACTACCGAAATACTGCAGAGGCACGAACGCTTCACAGTTTCCTTCTTTCCTGAGGAGTACCGCCGCGACCTGAGCCTCCTCGGCACGAAATCCGGACGTGACGAACCCGACAAAATCGCGCTCACCAGACTGACTCCCCGGCCCCTGGGTAACGCCGTCGGCTTCGCGGAGGCCGAGCTGACCTTTGTCTGCAGGAAAATCTACCGTCATAAGATGACCCTGGACGAGCTGCCGGACTTCGCCCGTGACACGTTCTATCCCACCGGCAACCTGCATTACCTTTATATGGGTGAGATTGAGGACGCCTTCGGGACAGCAGCCGGCGGACAGACCGGGGCATAGCGGCAGGCACTCCGGCGCAGCACGGAGGCGGCGGAGCATTCTGACTGCCCAAATCTGCCTGCTGCGAGAGCCCGTGCCTCCATGCGGCCAAAACCGTTTTCGCACCCTGTCATTCAGGGCGTGCTCTCCGGCGCCCATATTTCGTTCGGAATCCTTCCTAAATATGCTAAGCTTATGTTAGATGCCCGCTGTTCCCTGTGGCATTGAGCCCTATTTGCGATTTGCAGAAGCTGCAGAAGGATGTGGACGATGGCAAAACAATGGAAAGCCCGGAGAGAGAGTCGGGAGATCACCGTGACGAACTCTGCCGGCGAGACAGTGGTGCTCGGACGCCGGAGGCGCTCTTTGCGTACCTTCATCCCCTTCTATGTGATGCTGGTCATCCCGGTCGTCTGGTACCTTGTCTTTCATTATTATCCGATGACGGGTCTGCTGATTGCCTTTCAGAAATACAGTTTCAAGGGAGGCTTCTACCGCAACCCCTGGGTGGGTCTGCGCTATTTCCGCGACTTTCTCGGCGACCCCGTCTTCTGGTCACTGATCCGCAACACCCTGGTCATCAGCATCTCGAAGCTGATCTTCGCCTTCCCGGCACCGATCATCCTCGCCCTGATGCTGAACGAGGTAAACGTACCCTGGTACAAGCGCACCATTCAGACCGTGTCCTATCTGCCGCACTTCGTCTCCTGGGCCGTCGTCGCCGCCCTGATTCATAAGTTCTTCGGCCTCTACAACGGTCTCTTCAACGACCTGCGCATCGCGAACGGCGAAGCGCCCTATTTCTACCTCGGCGATCGCAATCTCTTCCTGCCCTTCGTTGTCCTCAGCGACATCTGGAAGGGGGTCGGCTTCGGCTCGATTGTCTACCTCGCCGCCCTCTCCGGCGTCGACCCCGCCCTTTACGAGGCGGCAACCATCGACGGCGCCAACGGCCGTCAGCGCATGTGGCATATCACCCTGCCGTCCATCGCCCCGACCATCGGCATCATGCTGCTGATGAACATCGGCGGTCTCTTCGGCGCCAACATGGAGCAGATCCTGCTGCTGCAGACGCCGGCCACCTTCGATATCTCGGAAGTGCTCGACACCTACATTCTGAAGCGCGGCATCATGATGAATCAGCCCGACTATGCGGCGGCGGTCACCATCTTCCGCTCGACGATCAGTCTGGGCCTCGTCGCCGCCGTGAACACAATCTCGAAGAAGCTCTCGGGCATCTCGCTCTGGTAGCGACGAGCCGCAAAGCACCGTGAGGGAAGGACAGTAAAATGAGTTCTGGAGTATCAGGCCACAGCTATCTGAAAAAGAGTCGCGGTTACTATGTCATTCAGGCGATCAACTATACGCTGCTGCTCGGGCTCGGATTAATTACTCTCTACCCGTTCTGGTACGCCTTTGTGCTCGCCTTCAACGATGGCAACGACGCGATGCGCGGGGGCATTTACATCTGGCCGCGTATCTTCTCGCTCGACAACTTCCAGGTCGCCTTCCGCAACCGCCTGATCCGCCCGGCCTTTACCATCTCAATTTCGCGTACCGCGCTCGCCATTATCATCGGTGTCACGATGCAGGCGATGATGGCCTACGCACTGACCAAGCGTGATCTGCCGGGGCGCAGCGGCATCATCTTCTTTTTCTACTTCACCACCCTCTTCGGCGGTGGTCTCGCACCTACCTATATCCTCTATCGACAGATCGGCCTGCTGAATAATTTCTGGGTCTATGTCATTCCCGGCATCTTCAGCTTCTTCAATGCGATCATTCTGCGCACGGCCTTCTACTCGGTTCCCGACTCGCTCTCGGAGTCGGCCCGCATCGACGGCGCCTCGGAATTCCGCATTTTCTTCCAGATCATTATTCCCCTCTCGCTGCCCACCATCGCGACCATCGCGCTCTTTATCGGCGTCGGCAACTGGAACGACTGGTTTACGGGCCAGTACTTCGTCCCCAATAAAAAGCTCTGGCCGGCGGCTACCCTGCTCAACGACCTGATGAACACATTCCAGCAGTCAGCCACGGCGACCACCACCGGCGGCCAGGCGCAGGTCAACGAGGCGCTCGCCGGCGGTCAGGCGCGTGTGACCGCGGAATCGGTCAAGATGGCCTTCCTCGTCATTCTCACGATGCCCATTATCGTGATTTACCCGTTCGTACAGAAATACTTCGTCAAGGGGGTGATGATCGGCTCGATTAAGGAATAAGAATCAAGCAGAAATAACACAGGACATGACGCCCTGCAAAGGGCGCAAACAAGGAGGTTAGGTAGTTTGAAGAAAAGAATATCCTTTATCGCGGCCGTACTGGCCGTAGTGATGCTTCTCGCCGCCTGCGGAGGAACGGCTGCCACGACGGCTGCGCCGACCACGGCCGCACCGAAGACAGAAGCGCCCGAGACGGAAGCACCGAAAACGGAGAAGCCCGAAACCGAGGCGCCGGAGACCGATGCTCCCGAGACCGAGGCACCGGAGACCGAAGCGCCTGAAACAGAGGCCCCGGAGACGGAAGCTCCCGAGACGGAAGCACCCGAAACCGAGGCGCCGGAGACGGAAGCTCCCGAGACGGAAGCGCCCGAAACCGAGGCGCCGGAAACGGAAGGCCCGGAGATCAGCGCCGATGCACCGACTGCAGTCGTCCCCTACGAGACCGTGGAAAGCTACGATGATGTGAAGACCTACTCCTTCCTCATGTGCTGGAACGGTGGCGCAGGCGCCTTCCCCTTCGGCTTCAACGATGGCGCGATCGCCAAGGCGCTCGAGGAGCGTACCGGCGTCCGTCTCGAGGCCGAAACCATCGTCTCCTCCGAGCGTGAGAAGCTGGCTCAGGTCTTCATGAGCGGCATCGTGCCGGATATCACCAACGCACCGCACTGGAGCACCAACCCCGGCGGCGAGGGCGAACTGATCAAGAACGCGGCGATCGACGGTCTGCTGCTGAACCTGGTCGGCCTCTACGAGCGCTTCCCGAACATCGTCCGTTCGATGACCGAAGGCGTCTCCTCCGTCTACCTCGCACGTGACCTCGAGCACCCCGACTACGAAGGCGCCCGCTATGTCATCCCGACTCAGACACCCCGCACCGATGCCGACGTCCAGAACTGGGCCTATGGTATCTTCGTGCGCAAGGACATCCTCGAGGATCTCGGCTACGAGCCTGCTGACATCAATACGCAGGACAAGCTCTACACCTTCCTGACCGAGATCCGGGATGGCGGCTATGTCGACATCAACGATCGTCCCGTCATCCCCGCCGGTTCCTGGCACAACGGCTGGAGCTACAACAGCCTGATCAACGGCTTCTCCGATCTGAGCGCCACCGGCTGGTATGTCGATGAAGACGGCAAGGTCCAGAATGATATCTTCGCCGACTGGCAGGTTGACCGTCTGCTGTACATGCGCAAACTGGTCAATGAGGGTCTCTTCGACGTCGAGAGCCTGACCCACACCGACTCCGTCGCCCGCGAGAAGGCCTCCACCGGCCGCGTCGCGGTCATCACCGGTCACTATCCGCACGTGCGCGGCGCCTTCCAGGCCAACCTCTATCTGACCAACCCCGAGATGGAATACGTCCCGGTTGGCCCGCTGCAGAACGACGAGGGCAAGATCCCGACGACCTGGAACCGCCACGGCCGCACCGGCTCGCCCGTCCTCTTCTTCAACGCCGACATCGAGGAGCCCGAGCGCGCTCTGAACATGGTCGACTTTATCAACTCCGATGAGGGCCTGCTGCTGTCGTCCTTCGGTATTGAGGGCACACACTACAACTTCGAGGACGGCATCCCCGTCCGCACCGAAGAGTGGGACAAGATCAGCAAGGAAGACCCCGAGCGCTACAACCTCGAAGGCTTCGGCATCGGCGGCCAGTTCATCGGCGCCGACCCCTTCAAGGGCTGGGGTTGGGATGCCAGCTACATGGAAGATGGCTATGTCAACGCCCGCGAATTCGTTCCCATGCAGTTCTTCGATGGCAAGACCTTTGATGACCTCGCCCAGGAATGGGAAGGCCGCAAGGAGTACGACGAGCTGATGTCCACCATCAACTGGGGCGATGACCAGAAGCGCGCGATCGCCGCGGAAAGCGACGAGGCCGCCATCGAGATCCTCGAGAACTATCGCAACCGCATGCTCGAGGCCGGCATGGAAGAGATGATCGCCTACATCCAGGCCGCCTACGACGAGGATCCCTCGATCATCTACTAAGTCTTAGCCTGAGCGGCCAAAAGCCGCACACGGAAAGGGCCGGTCATAGCGACCGGCCCTTTTGCCTGTGCCATTCATTGCGTTGACGTCATGGCGCCCCGCCTGCAGCGGTGGGGAACTCGTCCTCCTCAGACAGCAGATCGTCACTCGTGAGGTCCCAGGGCTCATAGATGGACGGGACGTCGCTGAGCAGGCGCTTCGTATAGTCCGACTTGGGATGCAGGATCACTTCGTCCGAGGTGCCCTGTTCGACGAACTGGCCGCTCTTCATGATGTAGATCGTGTCAGAGACATAATAGGCGAGGCCAATATCGTGGGTGATGAAGACGATTGTCATGTCCTCCTCGTCACGCAGCTTCAGCAGCATGTCGAGGATGGTCGCCCGCGAACAGGCATCGACCATGGAGGTCGGCTCGTCGGCAATCAGGAGTTTGGGTTTCAGAATGTAGATGCGCGCGATCATCAGGCGCTGCATCTGGCCGCCGGAGAGTTCGAAGGGATACTTGTTGGTCAGCTCGGCGAAGCGCAGATTGACGAAGGAGCAGGCCTCCGTCATAATTTCGACCTTCTGTGCATAGGGCAGGTCTTTCTGCCCGCGCAGCTCGATGCAGTTCAGGAGAACCTTGTCGATCTTGCTGAAGACGTTGTAGGTCGAAAAGGGATCCTGGAAAATTGCCTGAATGTTCTTCCAGTACTCCCGCTTCTCGGCTGTGGTCCCGAAGGCCCGGGGCTGCCCATAGAGCTCCAGCTGGCCCTCGGTGATCGAGGTCAGGCCCAGAATCATTTTTGCCAGGGTAGTCTTGCCGGAGCCGCTTTCGCCCACGATGGAGACGATCTCGCCCCGTCTGAATTTGAAGTTGACATTGTCGACGGCCCGGTTCGCGCGGCGCCCCATGCCATAGACCTTGCTCATGTTCTTCCCTTCGAGGAAGGTTTCGGTCAACTCCCGGCGCTTAACTTTGACGCGATCTGTCTCAGCCATGATCAGCCCCCACTTTCTTTGCCGGAATCCCCATCCCCGTTATCTTCGGCGAAGGGGATGATGTTGACATCGAGCTCCACTTCTGCATCTTCCTGCTTCGATTTGATCTGATCCTCGTACTTGAGCTCGCGCAGCACCGCCTCCGGCAGCAGGCAGCGGAAGAGGCGGCCGTCCGACGAGAAGCGTTCGGGCACGACCACCGAATCGCAGAGCGGCTGGCGGAATTTGCAGCGGGCGGCGAAGCGGCAGTGCTGGGGCGGGCTCTTCAGGTTCGGCGGCGTACCCGGAACAGCCACCAGGTGCTCGTCACGGATGCCCTCGCTCGGCACGATGATGGAGCCCATCAGACCCTTGGCATAGGGATGGAGGGGTTCGAAGACACTTTCGTGGGCCGGTCCCATTTCGACGAACTGGCCTGCGTACATCACCGCGATCTTCTTGGTCACGTTGTAGAGCAGCGGCAGCTCATGGGTGATGAAGATCATCGATTTGACGAGCCCCTTGTCAATCAGGTCCAGAAGCATCTTGATCACGAGCTTCTGCGAGCTGACGTCCAGAGCGGAGGACGGCTCGTCGGCAATCAGAATTTTAGGCGAGAGCAGCGAGGAGATCGCGATGACGGTGCGCTGCTTCATGCCGCCGGAGAGTTCGACCGGATAGCGGTCGAGCACTTCCACAGGCAGGTTGACAAGGCGCATGCGCTCTTCTGCCATCTCCCGCAGTTCTGTGCGACTGAGGCGGATGTTGTGGGCGACGAGAACATCGTTGATGTACTTGATAATCTTCCTCGTCGGATTGAGGGCGTTCATCGCGGCCTGAGGGATATAGGCAATCTCCGTGCCCAGCACCGTCCGCCGCAGGACTTCCGGATCCTCTCCCGTTATATCGCGTCCGTCGATGATGATGGATCCCGAGGTGTAGTGCAGAGGCGGGAAGTAATAGCCCATCAGGCTCATGGCGAGCGTGGACTTGCCACAGCCGGACTCGCCGGCGATGCCAAGGGTCTCGCCCTCCTTCAGTTTGAAGCTGACGCCGTCAACCGCATAGACGTTTTCACGAAAACGCGTGACATAGCGTGTCTTCAGGTCTTTGACTTCGAGAATGTATTCTGCCATGGTCTCCTCCCTCCTCTAGCGCAGTGTTGGGTTGAAGACCTGATCCAGGCCTGTGTTCATCAGGTTCATTGAGAAGCTTATCAGGGCGATGCTGAGTACTACCGGAATGAAGGCCCACCAGGCTCCGCTCAGAGGCGCCTGGAACTGCATCGACCAGCTGAGCATCAGACCCAGAGTCGCATGCGTCGTGGTTGACGGTCCCAGTCCCAGCATCGAGAGCTGTGCTTCGGCCAGAATGGCGGAGGAAATCTGCAGGATGTAGGCCATCACCACATAGGACAGGACGTAGGGCAGGATGTCCGTTACGATAATGCGCACCGTACCGAAGCCGGAGAGCCGCGAAATGTTCACATGATCGCGGTTCTTCAGCGTCAATGTCTGGGAACGCACAGAACGCGCCGTCCAGGGCCAGGCTGTCAGTCCTATGACAAAGGCGACCACCACGATGGAGCGTGAGCTGCTCGAGATGCTGTAGGAGAGCAGGATCAGGATGACAAAAGATGGTATGACCGTGAACATGTTGGTCACGAAGGTCAGGAAGTTGTCGAGCCAGCCGCCGACATAGCCCGATGTCAGACCGATCAGGAGGCCGATGGTGGTGGCGATGGAGCCGGCGATCAGGCCGACCATGAGCGAGTTGCCGATGGCGGAAATCAGCTCGTGGAAGACATCACGCCCGAAGTTGTCGGTACCGAGGAGAAAGAAGCGCCTGGCCGGCACATCCTTGACATTCGTGAAGTCACGGGACTCGATCTTCCCGACTTCGCGATAGCCACTTTCGCTGTCCGGATCCGCCACATGAACGACATAGCCGTCCGCTGACAGCAGGTTTTGAACCTTGTTATAGAGACGGGTAAAGCCCTTGCGGTAGGCGGAGGTACCGGGCAGCCGGATGCTGTCATCGTAGTTTGCCAGGAACAGCTCGACAATTGCCGCACGATCCTTTTCCGGATCGAGTCCTTTCCATTCGACATCGAGCTCGGACTTTTCGAGCCACTCCAGCATCTGTTTTGCCTCGTCATTGCTGACGGCGGCACCCAGACGGATTGAGGCGACTTCGATGCTCATAGGATACTTGGGTGCGTCAATAACCCCCATGCGGTTGACATAGTTGCCTGGTTTGTTGAAGAGGGTGCCGACCATGTCAAGTGGTGAGCCCTGCATGAAAAGAGGAGTCACAAAGGTCAGCAGCAGCAGCAGCACCAGAATGCTGAAGCCAACTACGAAGTTCGTGTTCTGAAAGGTCGTGCGTAATCTGTGTTTCATAACTGCCTACCCCCTACTCCTGCTGGTTCGCTTTAATCCGCGGATCGATGAAGCCGTACAGGATTTCGATGACCAGGTTCGCAAGCAGAACACCGACGGTGATGAAAAGTGTCGCGCCCGAAATCATGGGGTAATCTTGCGCCTTGATGGAAGACAGAATCGTCGATCCGATACCGGGGTAGCTGAAGATGGTCTCCGCGACGAGGGCGCCGCCAACCATGGTACCGAGTGAGAGTGCCAGACCGGTAACCTGCGGCAGCATGGCGTTGCGGAAGACATAGCCAACAATGCGGCGGTCTCGAATGCCGAGGAAGCGTGAGTACTTCACGTAGTCGGCATTGAGTTCATAGATCGACATGGAGCGCATGCCAATGGCCTGGCCGCCGATGGTGTTGAGCACTATGGACCAGAATGGCAGCTGATAGTGACGGACGGCGGAGGCGATGAACTGCAGGTTGAAGCCCGGAATCAGGTCGAAGCCATAGCCGCCGCTGGTCGGCAGGACGCGCAGCATGATGCCAAAGACGAAGAGCAGGATGATCGCCAGTCCAAAGGACGGGAAGGCTCCGACAAAGAGAAAAGCCGGGAAGATCGCCCTGTCAAATACGCCACGGCGGTAGGCGGCAACAGCGCCCAACAGGTTTCCGAGCATCCAGCCGGTCAAAATGGCCGGCAGCTGCAGCGCAATGGTCCAGGGCACTGATTCCTTCAGGATCTGTACAACAGGCGTCGGATAACGCCGGAACGAGACACCCAGATCCCCTTTCAGGAGATTGCCAATGAAGACGAGAAACTGTTCGGGCAGCGACTTGTCGAGTCCAAAGGCGCGGGTATATTCCTCCATCATTTCAGCCGCGGCTTTCGAGTCTGTCAGGCTCTCGGTCACGCCTGCTGCTATGGACGCAACCGGATTGCCCGGCATCAGCCGGGGCAGGACAAAGTTCAGGACAAGAGCAACCGCAAATGTCAGCAGATACCAGAGGATGCGGTTGCGAAAGTAACGAGTGTAGCCCTTCATGGCCGACCAACCCCTTCCTTACTGATCAGACAACAGAGCGAGCCCGAAGGCTCGCTCTGCGATCCTCTGCCGATTACGGATCTACAAGTTCAAGATCGTAGAGACCGGCGATGCTGTAACCCTGCGCGAGAATGTTGGGCGGAATGTTGCGGCCGTCATTGGCCTCGGGGAAGTTCGTCCAGACAGACTCGTTCACGGTATGGAAACTCGAGGGACGATACATCAGCGGAATCGTGGGGACATCCGTCAGATAGATTTCGTTCAGCTCGGTGTAGTACTCAATGAGCTTGTCCTCATCCGTTTCCGTCGGGATCAGGTCGATGAGCTCGTCGACACGCTCGTTGCTGTAGCGGCTGTAGTTGGTGAAAACCCGCTCCGCCGTCAGGTTTGCACCGCCGTCGCTGTAGAGTGTCTGATAGCTGCGCAGCCAGGGGTTGATCGGTGAAGCCGATGCATAGCTGATCATGGCAATGTCAAAGTTACCTGTTTGGATGTCATCATAGTAAACCGTACGCTCCGGGAAGTAGGTCGACAGTTCCATGCCGAGTTCCTTGCCCGCCGCTGCCACGATTTCAAGCGCCGCATTCCAGTCCGTCCAGCCGGCCGGGCACTCGACCTGGAATTCGAGTTTGACACCATCGACTTCACGGATGCCGTCGCCGTCCGTGTCAACGATGCCGGCTTCGTCGAGGAGAGCATTGGCCTCGTCGACCTGCTTACCGGTCCACTGGAGAGGCTTCAGGGCATCCATATCCACCTTCGCCCTTTCAGGTTCGGTACAGTTAACCAGCGCGGGAACCATGGGCAGGGTGTAGCCGCTCATGGCCGCCTCGCCGATCTGATCATAGTCAATCGCCATCGCGAGGGCACGACGCACGGTTGCGTTGTCGAGACCCGGACGGGTGACATTGAAGCCGGCCGAGGGCATCTGCGCTCCGATATAGTAGGGCGGCTCGTCGAGGTAGGTGCTGACGGGCAGGCCGTCTTCCCACATCTTCCAGACCTGGGGCATGAACTGCTGAGCCATGTCAACTTCGCCCTGCTGGAAGGCGACCGAACCGGCGTTGTTGTCACTGAAGATGTTGTGTGCGATGTACTTGGGCGCCGGCAGCTTGCCCCACATGGACTCATCCTGACCCCAGTAGTTGTCGTCACGGATGAAGACAATCTTCGTGTTGTCGAAATGATAGGGCTTATAGGGTCCGGAACCAATGGCGCCTTCATTGTAGTCATTCTTGATCGCTTCGATATCGCCGTCGTAGGAGTCGACCAGGGCACCCAGTTGATGCTTGGGATAGATATGCATCTGCGGGAAGTATTCGAGAATCTTAAGGGGATTGTAGTTGTCCTTGTCTGCTGTGATCTGGACAGTCTTTTCGTCAAGCGCCACGATCTCGGAGATGTACTGCATCGCAACGGCCTGCGAGGTATTGCAGAACGCGTTTACCTCATAAGTGAAGACAACATCCTCTGCCGTCAGCGGCTCACCGTCGCTCCACCTGGCAGCTTCCTTGATCTTGATGGTGTAGACGCCGTCTTCCTCAATGTAGTCCCCGTCCGCCAGCAGCGGATACAGCAGACCGTCATTCTGGTTGTACATATAAAGAGATTCATAGAATAAAAGAGTCGTCAGAGAGGACTCCTCAAAAAACATGTTGAGGTTATGTGAGTTGGACAGCGGATTCATGCTGTTCACAGGACCCCACTGCCTGCCGTTGTAGTAGAGGGTTTCCTTACGCGGCAGCTGATCCGGGTCATCGCCCTCGAGATCCGGCGTGGCCGGTCCATCATCATCGGCTTCAGTCTCAGGCGCATCGGTTTCGGGCGCCTCGGTTGCGGGGGCTTCCGTCTCTTCGGCCTCGGTCTTTTCAGCCTCAGTTTTCTCGGCTTCCGTCTTTTCGGCTTCCGTCTTCTCGGCTTCCGTCTTCTTGGCCTCGGTGGCTTTCGTTGTCGGCGCAGCCGTAGTCGCGGGGCTGCCGCCGCAGGCGGCCAGCAGACCGGCAAACATCAAAACGGCCAGCAGAATGGACAGCAACTTACCGTATCTTTTCATAATCAAGTCATTCCTCCTCCCCTGTCAGGGCACATTTTCCGCAAGCAACAAATGAACGCAAATTCCAGAATCACCCCCTGTCAGTTGGTATTTTTAATTAATGTATAATATCGATAAGCTCGATTAACGTCAACATCCATGTGCACTTTTAGAACAATAAGTCTTCAAATATCCGTACTGTCTTTAGCCATCTATCACATCTGCTTTTTGCCTGCACCTGCAACATGGACATTCTGCTTATGTTTCCTCGCAGGCCCTTATGCATTTTGCCAAATACTAATAATAGATCTTATTAAATAACATGTAAGCTGCGTGCACGTGCACTGCCGGGCATAAGACCTGCTGTCTCTCCGGCCGCACAGCATATTCATGACGTTTATATACATCTTAGACCTGCTTTCCGCCCGGCCATAGTTAAGGGATTGACTGAAAAAGCCTGGCACCTTATCCCTGATGCACAGGAGATTGGCCGCAGCCTGCGATATCTATCCGGCGGAGTTTTGGTACGCACAGGAGAATGACGCTTGAGGAACAGGCAGACCTGCGCGTTTACTGCGCCATCCGGATGGCTGTGTGACTCGCCCATCCGCCCGGATTCTCAGCTGCCCGGCAGCAAAAAGCATGAAAGTACAGAGCGAGCCGGTGGCTCGCTCTGCTGTCGCTGCTTATTCAGGGATCGGTATCAGGGTTCTACAAGTTCGAGATCATAGAGACCGGCAATTCCGTAGCCCTGGTAGAGGATGCAGGGCGGGATGTTGCGGCCGTCATTGGCTTCCGGGAAATTCGTCCAGACGGACTCGTTCACGGTGTGGAAGAACGTGGGACGATACATCAGCGGGATTGTTGGAACATCCGTCAGATAGATTTCGTTCAGCTCGGTGTAATATTCGATGAGCTTGTCCTCATCCGCCTCGGTCGGTATCAGATCAATCAGCTCGTCAACACGTTCGTTGCTGTAGCGGCTGTAGTTGCGGAATACACGGTCTGCATCCTGGTTTGCTCCGCCATCGCTGTAGAGCGTCTGATAGACACGCAGCCAGGGGTTGATGACCGAGGCCGCCGAATAGTTGACCATGGCAATGTCGAAGTTTCCGGTCTGAATGTCATCGCTGTAGACCGCAGCTTCCGGGAAGTAGGTCGACAGATCCATGCCGATTTCCTTGCCGGCAGCTGCCACGATTTCAAGCGCCGCGTTCCAGTCCGTCCAGCCGGCCGGGCACTCAACCTGGAAGACCAGATTGACCCCGTCAACTTCGCGGATGCCATCGCCGTCGGTGTCAACGATACCGGCTTCATCGAGGAGGTCGTTGGCTTCGTCGACCTGCTTGCCGGTCCACTGGAGATCCTTCAGCGCATCCAGATCCACCATTGCCTCTTCGGGTGCGGTGCGGTTGATAAGCGCAGGAACCATGGGCAGGGTATAGCCGCTCATGGCCGCCTCGCCAATCTGGTCGTAGTCAATCGCCATGGCAATGGCCCGGCGCACGGTAGCATTGTCCAGACCCGGACGGGTCACGTTGAAACCGGCCGAGGGCATGCCCGTTCCGATGTAGTAGGGTGCTTCTTCAAGATAGGTACTGACCGGCAGTCCGTCTTCCCACATTTTCCAGACCTGTGGCATGAACTGCTGTGCCATGTCGACCTCGCCCTGCTGGAAGGCGACCGAACCGGCGTTGTTGTCGCTGAACAGGTTGTGGGCGATGTACTTCGGTGCCGGCAGCTTACCCCACATGGACTCATCCTGACCCCAGTAGTTGTCATCACGGATAAAGACCACTTTCGTGTTATCAAAATGGTAGGGCTTGTAGGGTCCGGAGCCTATGGCATCTTCGTTGTAGTCGTTCTTGATCGCCTCGACGTCGCCGTCATAGGAGTCGACCAGCGCGCCCAGCTGGTGCTTCGGCAGAATATAGAGCTGCGGGAAGTACTCGATGATTTTATAGGGATTGTAGTTGTCAGGATCGGCGGTGATCTGGACGGTTTTCTCGTCCAGCGCCACGATCTCGGAGATGTACTCCATCGCCACGGCCTGCCCGGTGCTGCAGAATTCGTTTACCTCATAGCTGAAAACGACATCCTCTGCCGTAACCGGCTCGCCATCGCTCCACCTGGCTGCTTCCTTGAGCTTGATGGTGTAGACGCCATCTTCCTCGGTGTAGTCCCCGTCCGCTAGCAACGGATAGATCTGACCGTCGTTCTGGTTGTACATGTACAGGGTCTCAAAGAAGAACAGCCCGGCAGCGGGGCTCTGCTCAAAAAGCATGTTGTTCGGTACGTTCGCCAGCGGGTTCATGCTGTTCACCGGACCCCACTGCTCGCCGTTGTAGTAGAGCGTTTCCTTGCGTGGCAGCTGATCCGGGTCAGCACCATCAGGATCCGCCACGACTGGAGCTTCAGTTTCGTCGGCTTCAGTTGCGGCTGCTTCGGTTTCGGGCGCTTCAGTTTCGGGCGCCTCGGTTGCGGGGGCATCCGTCTCTTCAGCCTCGGTCGTTTCAGCTGCGGTTGTTTCGGCTTCGGTTTTTTCCGCCTCAGTCTTTTCAGCTGCGGTCGTTTCGGCTTCGGTTTTTTCAGCTTCCGTCTTCTTGGCCTCGGTGGCTTTCGTCGTCGGTGCAGCCGTGGTTTCGGGGCTGCCGCCGCAGGCGGCCAGCATGCCTGCCAGCATCAATACAGCCAGCAGAATGGACAGCATTTTTCCATGTTTTCTCATTTTTCTGTTTTCCTCCTGCCCGATACGGGACAAATCCAAACACCAGAAATTAACATGTACTCTTCCGGTGATCACCCCCAAACCGAGCGGTTATTAAACACACTTAATATTAAGCGCACAGGGTGTTACTGTCAATGTTTCTTTTTGTTACATGGCAGGCAGCTGAATGAACCCATAACTTGTCATGTACATATTCCTGCCATCCTGACTTCTGTTTTCCGCAACTAGTGTGAACACGGCCCAGTGCTTCAACATGATTTTTTTAGTGAATTGACATGACAGCCGGTCATTACTTGACGAAAAAATGTCCGAAAACCCTTTCTCTTCAGGGTTTTCGGACAAATTATGGCGGAGAGTGGGGGATTTGAACCCCCGTTACGCTATTAACGTAAACACGATTTCCAATCGTGCGCCTTCAGCCACTCAGCCAACTCTCCAGTTCTGCCGTCAGGAGCGGTAGACACGTCAGTTTAGCACCCCCAGGCATGGGGCGTCAATTCACACACGATTTCGTGCTCGTCCCGGCTTTCTCTGTGCTTCCTCCCGTTCGGCAAGGAGGCGGCGGTAGATCGCCAGCAGCTGCCTGCCGACCTCGGGCAGGCTGCGCTGCCGGGCGACATGACGTCCGGCGGCTACCGTCG
Source organism: Bacillota bacterium (assembly GCA_030057555.1). Lineage (GTDB taxonomy): Bacteria > Bacillota > Clostridia > Saccharofermentanales > Fastidiosipilaceae > JAEZYR01. The sequence continues at coordinate 122,132 of JASGUU010000020.1, forward strand.
ACGGCAGCCGGCCCTCGAGGACGGCCTCCATACGCTCCGAGAACTCATCCAGAGTCGTGGCCTTGTAGCAGTCCACTCCGTCCGTCATCCACTCGCGGTAGATTTCAATGTCGCGAACCAGCACCGGGATATCGCTGGCCAGAGCCTCAAGAAGGACAATCCCCTCGGTCTCCTCATGGGTCATAAAGACGAAAATATCACAACCGGCGTAGGCCTCCGCCAGCTCGTAGCTCGGCACGAAGCCGGGCAGCTTGAGATTCGGCGGCAGGTTCCGCAGTTCCCGGCGCACCTCTTCACTGAGCACCCCGGCGGCGGTATAGCCATACCAGATGAAGGAGCGCTCAGGGTGACGGCGCGCGAGGCGGATGAAGTCCGGGAAGCCTTTGCGTTCCATATAGTGACCAACAGAGAGAACCACCTGCTCGTCGTCGCGATAGCCCTGGCGTTCGCGGAAGCGCCGGCGACGTTCGGGATCCGGACGGAAGGCGGAGAGGTCGATGCCGTTCGTGATATCGCGGACCGGCCGGTTGAGGTGATAGCGGGTTTCGAGGAGACGACGCGAATAGGGTGTCGGAGTCAGTACGAGATGACACTGGCGATAGCAGATGCGCAGCCAGAGGCCAAACAGCGGGGCCAGCAGATTGGATCCGAAAAAGGAGTTGCGGAAATCCTCCTCGGTGGAATGGGCATGATAGATAACAGCCTGACCACGACGCATGGCGAGGCGGGCCAGCAGGGCCGAGCTCGGGAAGATGGTGTTGACATGTACAATATCGGCGTCACGCGCATAGCGCGTGCTGACATCAACGGCTTCGTCCTGCAGAGCGAGCGCGGTCGTCTGATTGACGCGTGCCTGTCCGATGCCGCTCTTCTCGACCCAGCGGTAGTGGCCGAAGTAGATCGAGACCTTGATCAGTGCTTCAACTGCTTTCATGTTCACAATATACACGATCGCTCACTTCGCGAGCTCAAGCTGCAGCATCGCCAGCCAGTTGAAGATACTGGTCAGGCTGAAACTGTAGAGGGCGATCGAGAGAGGCTTCCCCAGCAGGATGATGAGACTGTAGCGCCGCCAGCTCATGTTCGAGAGACCTGCGAGATAGCAAAGGGCGTCGTCGGGGGCAAAGGGAAAGAAGATGGCGAGTGCGAAGAGGCGGTCGAAGCGCTTCTCATCGTTCAGCCAGCCACCGTAGCGGGTCATGGTCTTCTCGCCGATGAGACGCAGGGCGAGAGGTTTGCCAAACGTACGCATGAGGGCAAAGATCGCGAAGGAACCGAGGCAGATCCCGATGTAATTGTAGACCCAGCCGAGCCAGGGGCCAAAGAGGAGGACACCGGCGCCGAGAGTGATGCCGCCGGGGATCATCGGCACGACGACCTGAACGATCTGCAGCAGCACGAAGGCAACCGGACCCCAGACACCGAGACGGGAGACCAGGGCCTGCAGATTCTCCAGCGATGTGAACAGACCGAGCTGCCAGCCACGAATTGCGAGGATGACAATGGCCAGCGTCATCAGGATGGTCAGCCAGCGCGTCAGCCGTTCGAAGCGGCGCCCGTCACTCATGGCAGTGGCGGCAGAGCAAAGGGTGGCGTGGCGGCCTCCTCCCCGGCCTCCGCCGGGCGAAGGCGCCGTCCGAGAGTCCGCAGCAGGGCGGTCAGCAGGGCGGCAGCCAGCAGGTAGAGAACAGCAGCCGTGACAAGCGGCAGGATGCCTGCGGCCATCTCTCCGGCGGCTGCCAGGCCAAGGGCGCGTCCGAGAAGCTCGCGGCGGCTGAGAAAGCCCAGGACCGAGCTGGCTTCGAAGGCCGCGAGGAGAACACTCCCGAGAGGCCAGACGGAAGCGGCCAGCAGCTCGCCGAGAGGCAGTTCCGGTGCCTGCACGAGGGCGGTCATGGCGAGGTGATTGGCGCTGGCAGCCGCACTACGCAGGGCAATGACGAGAACGGCCGCGACCCAGGCGGCGGGCGGCAGCTCGCCGCCCGCCTGAAGCTTCGCTCCGGCCGCGATGACGGCGATCAGCAGCCAGAGCGGCAGAGGGACGCCGGCGAGGGCGCTGACAAATATGTTGATCAGAGCATGGCGGGTTGACTGGCGCCTCGCTTCGGGCTGGCGAAGCGTACCGCGGTCGAGCTGGAAGAGCAGCACACCGAGCGGCAGGCCAATGAGCAGACTGGCCGCCCAGAGCAGCAGGGTCCAGCCAAGGCCCAGAAGCAGTTCGATCCCGCCGCCTTCGTTGAATAGAAAGGTGCGCAGCGACCGGGCCATCAGGTCCCAGGTCTCGTAACGCAGCAGGCCGAGCTTCCATACTGCCAGACCCAGCAGCATCAGAATGGCGAGCCGCAGCCGGACAGCCCACTTCCGCATCTCTGTCTCCTTTCTCAAAACGGCTCCCCGGACTTTCAGTTCAAGTTCAGGAAGCCTGTGCTAAGCTCTAGCAGTATAGCAAAGGACCCGCAGAGGTTCGTTCAGGAATTCTTAAGAGGAGATCCTATGGACGCTGTCAGTGATCGTCGTTTTCAATTCACCTACAACCGCGATGTCCGCCGGCGCACGCTGGAAACGAGGATTGTGGGCCTCCATGAGCGGAGTGGATCGCTCTGGGCAGCCCTCGAGGACACGGTCTTCTATCCCGAGGGCGGCGGCCAGCCGGGAGACCGCGGCCATCTTCTGGCCGTGCTGGCAGGACGGGAGGAAAGCTTCGCCGTCATCGACGCCCGCTATCGTGACAACTACGTGGAGCATGAAATCGCAGCACAGGATGAGGAGCGGGCCCGGGCTCTGCTCAAACCGGATCTCTCGGTAGTCGCTGAGATCGACTGGGAACGCCGCTTCGAGCTGATGCAGCAGCACAGTGCCGAGCATCTGATATCGGGTCTGGTGGGACAGCTGCACGGCTGGAACAATGTCGGCTTTCACATCAACGAGGAGCTGATGACGCTCGATTTTGACGGTCCTCTCGAGGCGGACGAGATCGTCGACATCGAGCAGCGCGTGCAGGCGGCGATCTATGCCGAACGGCCGGTTCGCATTCTCTACCATGAAAATGACAAGGACATCCCTCCCTACCGCGCAAAAATCGACATTCCCGGCACACTGCGCATCGTCGAGGTGCCCGGCATCGACCGCTGTGCCTGCAGCGGCACCCACGTCGGGAGCACAGGCGAGATCGGCGGGCTCCTGATCACGGATGCCGTGCGCTATAAGGGCGGTGTACGCCTCACTGCCATCGCCGGCTGGCGGGCGGCGCGTCTGTCTCGTGCCCAGCTCGAACGCGAGCGCGGACTCGGTGCCCTGCTCTCGACACCTCCCGGCGAGCTGGTCCGTGCTGTCGCTGCACTGCTCGAGAAGCGTGACGAGCTGATCGCGGAGGGCAACCGTCTGCGTCAGGCGCTGACGGACGAGGCCATCCGCCATCTGCCGGCAGACGGGCACGAGCTCATCTGGCTCGAGCTGCCGCAGCTCGATGCCGTCTCGCTGGCCCGGGCAGCCGAGAACATCGCAGCACGGGGAGGGCGCATCGGCGTCGCAACTACGGAACTGGGGGAGCACCGCCTGCTCGCGGCCCGCTCGGCCGCGGCGGACGACGGGAGAGAGCTCGCGGAGCTGGCGGCTGCGATGAAACGGGAACTCGGCTTTCGCGGCGGCGGCCGCGACGGCTTTCTGCAGGGGCGCCTCAGTGCTCCCCGTGAAGCTGTCGAGCATTTCTTCGCCGTCTGGGACGCAGAGCGGTAGAAGGGAATCGAAGCCCCGGATCATGCAGACCATGAACCGCTCACGCTTCATAAAAAGACAGATACGCTGCCCGCAACGGGACAGGATGACTGGTAAAGCAGTGTGCTTACGTGCCGGGCGTTCAGCGAAGGCTCTGCCGTCTTAGTGCCGGGCCCGGTGCAGGGAATGTTCCTGAGCGAAAACCAGCCTGTACACGAAAACACAGATGCAAATCATTTTTTGCTGCCGATAGCCGGTGCCCATACGGCACTTTGTGCGATTATTCGAGCTGTACACAGCGATAACACGCACGAGTCCTGCTTCTGCTTGTATACCCTGCCCGGATAATCCCGAATGCTGGATTTCCCGGGGAAAATCCCGTCAGGGTTCGTTTGCGGCCAGCTTCAGGGCGGAGAGGCCGGTAGGCAGGCCGTTGTCGTCACCCGAGCCGATGTAGAGTGTCGTGGCATCGGGCGAGAGGGCCAGAACCCGGCAAACTTCGCCATCACCCTCCTCTCCAGTCCCGTGGAGATGGAACCAGCGTTCGAGGGGCCGCAGGTAGAAGGTTGTGTCGTGGACGGCGACGAGGCCGTTCTGTACATAAAGCCGGGGTTCGATGCCTGTCATCAGGTCGGTCATCGCGACGAGGGCTTCCTGCCCTTCGCGGCTGCGATCCGGTATCGCAAAGAGCTGCCATTCAAACTGCTCCGTGCTGCGGTCCAGGCGGTGGAGGGCGAGAGCGTAGAGCTCGGAAGCCAGCGACTGGGCCGTCCTATACCAGCGTGCGCCGTCGACATAGGACCAGCCAAGAGGCACTCCGGACCAGATCTTTGCGAGCTCCCAATCCGCGACGCGGCGGCAGGCGGGTTCACGGCGCTCGATACTGCCGTCTGAGAGGGCGACGGCGAGCCAGGCCACGGGCTTCGAGCTCCCGGGCTGGGTCACCAGCTCGGTGGTGTAGAAGTGATCGGCAGCATCAAGCTCAAAACCGTAGTAGCCGGCCTCGGATTCGAGGATACGGCGGCGCTGGCCGCTCGCGATCTCGCAGGCGTCGACAGCGAAGACCTCATCTCCCCCTTCCCCGTACACGATCCAGCGGTCGTTCGCAGCGGCCTGCAGGCCAAATTCGGCCTCGTGGATGATCTCCGCGGCAGCGGTCCGGGGGTCCAGGATGGCAAGAGAGATGGGGTTCAGGAGGACGATACGGCCGTCAGGGAGCACATGGAGAACGGCAAAGCCACGCCGAACGAAAGCTTCCGGCAACTGTACGGGAGTGGCGACGGACGGATCGAGTTCGATTGCGGTATCCAGCCACAGCCCCGGCGGCTCCGGACTCTCCGTCGGCGGCGCTGTGTCCCCGGACGGCTCCTCGACGATGCCGGCCGCGTTCGTCGCAGCTGCTTCCGTTCCCTGTGCTCCAGGCTGTGTTCGCCGGCTGACGACCAGCAGGACAACAAGCAGAAAGAGGACGAGAAGCGCGAGCGGGAGCAGCAGACGATTGAGATCGAACGGCTGCGGAGGGCGTTTGGGATCCGGCCTGAAATGGCTCATGAGGAACCCCGGCTGATTTCCAGAAAGCGGATGTATTCCCAGGCGGGATCGATGGCATCGAGATTGGGGTAGTCGTTGTTGGTACTCGTATCGTAGGTCTCGACGATGTAGGCGCCGTTCTCGAAGCGGTAGCCATGGACGACGATGAAGTGGGTGGTCAGATGCTCACGGTGCTGGATGCCGACGATGACCGGGTGCCCCTGGGCGAGGGCGCGGACGGCACTGTCGCGGACCCAGTCGCGGTCGGCAACATGAGGGTCGATGTCCAGAAGATTATCCTCGCGCACGATGCGCAGATTGTGCAGGGTAGTATAGACCTCCCACTCGAGGGGCGCGGCCCAGGAACCGAGGTCCGCTGCGACTTCGGCGGGGTTCTGTTCGATGCCATAGACATGGCCGAGCATCGCGAGGCTGGTCAGTGCACAGCCGATGTCGCCAATCGTGCGCCCCGGGCGCAGTTCACAGCCGGCCCAGGCGGGGTCGGTCTGGCGGAAGTGGGGCATCTCGAGACTGACGCTGTCGGGCACCGTGACACCGTTGACGCAGAGGCGGGGCGTCTCGGCGCACAGAAGTGCCGGGCTGCCGGGGTGCAGCACCGTGAGCGCCAGAATAAGGAGGACGACCGCCAGGAGGCGGCATGGCGGTTTTCTAGAAGGCGGCGGCATCGGGCGCCTCGCCGGTGGGCAGCGGGGGAATCCCGCCGAGTTCTTCGAGCTTCGCGCGCACAGCCGTGAGATCCTGCCAGAAGGGTTCACGCTGACGGCGATCGCGCAGCAGGTAGGCGGGATGGTAGCTCGGCATGATCCAGTAGCCGCGGGATTCGCGCCAGATGCCGCGCACCTTCGTGATGCCGACGGTCTCACCGGTGAAGTAGCGCAGGGCCGTCGCTCCGAGAAGGAGTATGACACGTGAACCGGCGTACTGCAGCTGGCGGCGCAGCCAGGGGCGACAGGCCTCCGCCTCGGCCGGGGTCGGCTGGCGGTTGCCGGGCGGGCGACACTTGACGATATTGCAGATGTGGTAGGTCGAGGGATCGAGGCCCTGAGCGGTGAGGGCGGTATCCAGCAGTTCGCCGGAGCGGCCGACAAAGGGCAGCCCCTGCTCGTCCTCGCTGGCGCCGGGCCCCTCGCCAACGATCAGCAGGGGGGCGACGACAGCGCCGCGCCAGACGACAACGTTGCGGCGTGTGGCGGCGAGTTCACAGCGGGTGCAGGCCGAACAGGCGGCGACGAACTCGGACCAGTTGCGATCCTGCATGGGGGCTGTCGGGCCGCCCGAGGAATCAAAGGACAACGAGTGAGACACCGTCATTGCGCCGCGACCAGTCCGGATCCTGACGCAGCCGGGTATCCAGTTTGACGATCTCGAGCCCCTCCTTTTCGAAAGGACCGAAAAGCTCGCCGGGACAGAAGCCGCGGATGCGCTCGGCGAGGAGCTCGCTGCGCAGCCAGCGGCGGGCGGCAATGCGGATCTGCCCACCCTCCCCCGTGGAGCCGTAGCCGTGGATGACCTTGATCGAAGTCGCGCCCAGACGGCGCAGCGTCGCGAGTTCAAAGCGCAGACGATCCATCGCTTTATCCACGCTTGGATAGCCCTCTTCTATGTTCACGATGCTGACTGCCATGATTCCCCCTGATTCTGTGGTACCGCCGCGGCCGCATAAAAGCAGGCGGTGCCGATGTACCGACACTGCGGTGTTTGTTAAACATACTTATTCAATTATACCATTTTGATAGGCGTGGCTAATCGTCTCTGCGGGGCTTTTTCGGCAGCGTGCGGCAGCTTCGTCAGCTTCAGGTCCCGGCCCGAACCAGCTCCATGGCGATCCCGGCCCAGCGCCAGAGTCGCTCCGGATCGTAGCGCACCGAGCTGATATCCTTCAGAATCAGCTCAAGGGGACAGCCGAACTCGCGGCAGACCGCAATGGAGTCGGCGAGATGGCGGCGGACTTCGTTCTCGTCGAAGCGGCTGCCCGCGAGCTGCGCCGGACTCGGTTTCCGCGAATAGACATAGTCGGAGCCGATCCGGGCGGCGCCGCGGCGCTCGTCCACCCAGGGACTCATGCTGACTTTGCGCAGATTGGGAATCAGGCGCACCGCATCCATCTTCTGGTCCAGCGGGTCGCAGCAGCCGTAGTAGACAAGGCCGAAGCGTTCGAAGAGGGGCAGATTCGGCTCAATCTCGTAATGCAGAAACATCTCGGGCGACACGGAGGCGAAGATCTGCGCCAGACCAAACATCCAGATATCCTGCGTGCGCGGACGGGCGGGATCATAGCCGGGGGCGGGAAGCTCGTCCGTCCAGGCGCCGGTGCAGTGGATCAGGGGCTGCGGGCGCGTCAGGAGACCCGCTTCCTCCAGCTGGTCGAGCTGCAGCAGGTAGCCCCTCACCATGCGTTCGGCCAGTGCCAGCATGAAGTCGGGGCGGTCGATCAGGGCGAAAAGCAGATCCTCGGCGCCCATCCAGGTGGTGATGGGATCCCAGACCGAGAGATAGGGGTCGACACCGGCCATCTCCACTTCCAGCAGATTGCCGAAGACCTCCTCCGCCCAGGCGAGGCGGCGTGCCGTCTCCTCGGTGTCATGGCGCAGTTCGGGCATTCTGATGCGCTCGAGGTCTGAGTCTTCTGTCAGCTGGTTGTGATAGAGCTGACCCCGGACATCGCTTGTCTCGTCATATACAGCGGCATCCCTCTCGACGCTGATGCCGAAATCGAGTCCGCTGACGGCCGGACGGATGCGGATGACAGCATCGACAACCTGATCCACCGGGAAGTGGCGCCACTGGTAGAGCTGGCGACGCAGCTGCTGCTCATGGGCACGCGCCTCGTCCCCCTCACAGCGGAGGGTCAGCTCGTCGTTCACGTTCATCTCGTTCCAGCAGACCTGGTCGATCATGACCATCGGGCGAACGGGATCGAGCGCGTTGAGACGGCGCCAGAGCTCCCTCGTCTCCTCCTGCACGGGAAGCGCGGCGATCGAGGCAGTCTCCTCGGCGAGGCGGCGCAGAATGTCACGATCGTGCTGATTGATCTTCATGTTCTCCATTCCTTCCCGGCCGCGCCGCTGATTTGTTTCCGTCAATGTATCAGTGCATGTCCGCCGAGGGGTCCCTGCCGCTGATGCTGGACGGGATGGCGGACCCTCCGGCACCATTATTACATGGAGAGCTTGCTGTACGGATGCTGTTTCGCAGTTCTGCCGCCTATTGCCAGCTGTAGCCGACGGCAATCCAGTGAAAACAGGATCGAGAAGAAGACAGAAAGAGCTCTCAGGATCTTCTGCAGCTGCATCATCAGGAAAGCCAGCTGATTGTGTTGCTACCAGGGAGACGTCTGCACTTTTTAGACGACAGCGATGAAATGAAGCCATGCTGTGCCCCAAAGCGCGCGTGTCAGACAGAATCTGCAGGCAAACAAGCACATGCAGTTATTCACGAAAAGAAAAAATGAAAGCTTGTCATCAACCCCATAGCCATAGCGGCCATGGCTGGCAGCGAACAGCTCCCGTATGAAGCCGCGAAGCTCCCTGTTCTTGTCTTTCCGGTGCTGATGAGCCTTATGGTAGTAGCAGCTACTGCGGGTCAGACGCATCGTCTTCAGCAGCATGGGTAGTGGATACCGGTTCAGCAGGGCGTCGATCACCATTACCTTCTCCGCGTTCTTCAGTTTGCTCAGGTCGACGCCGGGGTCTGCTTTTTAAGATGTTGATCGTTTCCTGCAGGATGTCGCGTTCCAGCTGCGCCTGCAGGAGTTTGGCTTTGAGCCGTTCCGCCTCGATCTGCAACTGTCGGAGCTTTTCGATTTCGCCTTCCGTTGGCGCTGGCTTGCGCGGTGACCTCCCCTTCTTCTTTGCGGGTGTCATGGGACGTACCCATCCTCCTTGAGTGAACTCATTCGCCCAAGTATAGATCGCTCAGCGGCTAAACCCCAGCTCCGTCGCCACATCCGTTACAGACTCTCCGTCTTCGAAGCAGCGTCTAACCGCTGACCACTTTTCTTCCAACGCCACACGACAATGGGCGCAGCGAGTACGTGTCTGGCAGCGTACAGGCTCCTTATGCCCAGGCAGCTCTGAAAGACGGCCTGCATCTCGCAGGGCCACCCAACGCTTCAGAAGCTCGAGGCCTGGATAGCCGAGATGACGAATGGTCTTGGAATACGACCCAACTGGTCGTATACCTGCAGAGCCTCTTCGATTTCTTCGCGTCGATACATGCTGATTTTCTCCTGATTCGGTGTTCAAGATATTGTCGGCATCCCCATCACTCGCCATCCTGACCACAAAGAGGCTGTTTCTGGTCAAACGAATGCTTGAGGAAAGCTCAAAAAAGTTTTCCTGTTCCAACAAGTATGACGTGCGCCCCCAAAATGGAACTAAAATGAACTTCAGGGTGCCGGACAAGTATTGAACGATCTAGTTGAAGAAAATAAACTTCACCATGGAGCATAGCCACGGAGTTTGATGGGAGAAGACACATGAGTACGCAGCAGATGAACTATAAAATCACCAGATCGGATCAAACCATAATATGCGCTCTCGATTTTTCAGCTGCTGAGTGGAGTGCCGTTGCCAGTGCGAAAAGACGGGACAGCTTCAGACGAGGCATGTCCATGCTGCTTACAGGCTTGATGGGTGTCGCTGCAACTGTTTGTACATATGGCATCTGGAAATGGGTTCTGTTGGGAGCAGGAATCGTATTGTGCGCACTTGGAATCAGAGCCTTTTTTCGAAATCCAACAGGACTCGACAGAGATGGCCGTGTGGTCAATCAAGCGGTGTTGAATAAACTGATCGTCCGGACACTGCAATCCCACTACCAGAATCCTGGCATGCCCGCCGAAGCAGCACCGTGCTCAGAGGATGATGCCATGAGAGATGAACGCGGTGCAACAACAGAAAGTATCCCGCTCTCGCTTTTTCTTCCTCCCGTTACACGCAGAAAATTCATGAACGGCATGGCTGTAGAAGTTCCTGTTGAGACTGGTCCAATACACATCGGGAAAACGCTTTTGTTTACTGTTCCTCTGATTTTGCTGGATCTGGCATTGTATGCCTCATGGGCCAATAACATAGCTCATTCTTTTTTCCGTGTTTTGTTCACCGCTTCCAGTCTGTTACTCGGTGTACTGATTCTGACGTGGCATCCAATAACCAGAACGGGGAAGGCATGTCTTACGCTCTTCTGCCTGTTTCTGGCAGTCCAGACCGGGATGGCAGCGTATACGAACTATGTTATGCCAAAGTACATTGAAGTCGCCTATCAGACGGAAACCATAGATCAGTCAGGCGATGAACATCGCCTGTTCATTGTTCGCGAGTATGAAAACGGCAGTCCAAAGATCATTTATGCTACTCCGGGTCTTCCGACATCATGCGCTTATTATGCAATCGCAGAAGCCGATGTTCCATATGACACTGCCGAATACGGAAAGATAAAGCATCTTGAAGCACGTGCCTATTGTTGTGACTGTGTCATTTATGACCTGGCCACACGAGAGCCGCTGACAACCATCAACATCAGGCGGCTGTTTCCGAGTTCGATCTCAGAGAATGAGAAGCGCGATTTTCATCCGCACAATGATCAGATCATTGAGCAGACACTGACCTGGGTAAAACAGAATCCAGGTCAGCCTTAAGCCTCGAACGACAGAGACACCGGTCGAGCCGGATTCAGATCCCGGCCGGGAGCTTCTGGCCTCCGGTGCTGATCGCTCTTTGAACGCTTGTGGAGACTGATGAAAATCATCATAATCCACTGCTCTCCGGAGGGAAGCGGCAGGAGCTGCTGAGTGCCTGGGCTCCTGCCGGGGTAAACCCCGCACAAGTTTCCGGTTAAATTCCCGCCGGAACAGGCATAACGCCGGCCGACGTGATACCCTTGCGTGGTGTGCCGGCGCCACGCCGCGTACGCCAAAGGACTCCGCCGCAGCCGCCGGGCTGCCAGGAAGAAGGACAACCATGGCCTATCTCTATGAATCACACTGTCATACGGGTGAATTCGGCTGGTGCGCCAAAGTACCGGCCGCCGAGCTGGTCGCCGACTACGAGGCTGCCGGCTACGACGGTGTCATCATCACCAACCACTATTTTGACCGGGGCTTCGCCGCGATGCCCGGCAACAGCTGGCCCGAGCTTATCGACATATACCTTGCCGGCTACGACGCCGCCTGCCGCGCTGTGAGCCGCCCGGACTTTCAGGTCCTGCTCGGTCTTGAGCTGCGCTTTCACGACCACATGAACGACTTCCTCGTCTACGGTGTTGACCGCGACTTTCTGCTCGCGCACCCCGAGCTCTACCGCATGACGGTCTCAAGCTTCCGCCCCTTCGCCGACCGCCACGGCCTCTGCTTCATTCAGGCTCACCCCTACCGCGAGGGCAACGAACCCGTCCCCGCCCGCCATCTCCATGGCCTCGAGGTCTACAACGGCAATCCCCGCCATGACAACGGCAACGAACTGGCCGCCGCCAGTGCCCGCCGCCACGGCCTCATCGAAACGGCCTCCAGCGACTATCACCGCAAGGAGGATCTCGGCTACGGCGGCATCTATTTCTCGGAACGCCCCAGGGGCAACCGCGAGCTCGGCCGCCAGATACTGGACGGCCTCATTTCGGGTCTCTACATCGCCGACCGCGACGATCGTCGCCGCCTCGCCGCCATCGCCTGAATCCGCGGCCTATTCCTGTACGCGGAAGGGCTGCCGCAGGATCCGGCTGACCGCATCGCAGAAGAGCGGGAACTCCGGTGGCCAGGCATCCCGCCCCTGGATGAAGAGCACGGGCTCGGGATCGAGAGCATAGAGCGAAAGCTGCCAGTTCATCTGCCAGTGCAGCGGGCTTTCGCAGCGGTCACGGTCGGGATACCAGGGCCGCCAGTTCCAGACACCGCATTCCGCCACCGTCTCCAGGAAGGTCCGGATTTCATGCTCGTGCAGAGAACGCGTGAAATCACGATTCCAGCGATTGGACTCGCGCCACTTGACGAGACCGTTGCCCAGATCAATCAGCGCACGCACGGTCCCGCGCCGCTGTACGGTCAGCTCAATTTCAACGAGGGCGATCTCGGGACGACTCATGGCAGCTTCTCCTAGGTCAGTGTGATCACGCGGTCGGACGTCGTCAGTATCTCCATCAGCTGCATCGAATTCAGGCTCTCCATACGGCAGAGCAGGCGGGGTGAGATGGGCGTCCCCACCTCGGCGAGCGAACGGGAACAGACCAGAAGTCTGGACCCCCGTTCGACAAGTTCAAACAGTTCATCCGCTACCGGACTCTCGCTCGACAGCAGCCGGACGGCCCCGCCGAGCAGCATGACGCCACCGGGGCGTTGCGGACAGCGTACCAGAGCGTGCAGATAATGGTGCACGAGTTCGCGGGCAAAGTCGGGCGCGAGCCCCGGGAAACGCTCGTCACGCAGCAGCAGCAGAAAAGAACTGCGCTTACCCGCGGCGGCGAGCTCGGCTACCAGCGGCAGGGGCAGCTGAAAGCCCTCTTCCGTCTCCAGCTCGCAGGCCGGCGCTGTGACCTCAACCCCTTCGGGCAGCAGACCTCCCTTTTCCCTCTGGCGCCGTCTCATGTCAGCCCGCTTTCTCCCTCCAGCGTCCTGATCGCCCGCGCCAGAGCGGTTTTGGACTCGCCCCAGGGCTTGTCACGGTTGCGGTAGTCAAACTTCAACGTAAACCATTCCACCTCGGCCGCGAGCGCCTCGAGCTTCGCCCCCTGACGCTCCACGAGCCGGGAGAAAAAGGTCTTCCTGTCCGAGCGGTTCAACGTGTTCTCCGCCGTCCTCACCAGCTCCGCCAGATGCGGCAGGCAGATGGGCGGGCCCTTGTCAAAGAGTTCAGCAAATTCGGAGCTGTGAAAATACTGCCAGAAGACGACATCATAATAGCGGCCCATGGTGTAGGCCAGTCGCTCACAGATCACGCAGGAAGTGCTGATCGCAGCGAGGTCACCCGCAATCTCGGCCGCTCCCCGCTCCTGAGACCGCCGGGAAAAAAGTCCGCCCTTCCGCTCGCTGCTCCCCTCCGCCTCGCTCAGCAGCGCCAGAATCCGCTCCCGCTGCGCGAGAAGATGCGTATGCAGCATCAGCCCGAGCCCCAGACGGTTCTCCTGTGAGTTGTACATCCGCGTCAGATGGTCGCGGCAGAAGCCCTTCTCATTTGTCGTCTGCCTGACATCCGGCTCCATCAGGCTGGGGCCGAGGTAGTACTCGATGAGATTGCTGTCCGTCGTCGCCTCGAGCCGGCAGAGCGGACAGAGCGTGCCCTCGGCGTGGAAGGCATCATTGACCGGGATCGTGTAGATCGTTTCCTGTTCACGCATGGGCAGTCTCCCTTCTGGCATCCACCGGGTGGACGACGCGCACGGCGCGCACGGCCACGCTGATGATGTTGATGGCGGTATAGCGTTCGAGTTCGTGGATCAGCGTCTCCTGCAGCAGCTGCATGCTGCGCTGTGCCTCATAACCATAATGCAAAGCAATCCGGCAGTCGACCGTCACCCCGAAGACACCGGTCTCCAGCTCCACCCGCGTTACATAGGCGACGCCCTCCACCCGGGCGGCGATGAGGGCGATCATGTGGCGCATCGCCTCGTCTGAGATGGAATAGCGGCCGAGCGTCGAGAAGGTCGGCCGCACCACCGTACGCTCCATGCTGGTATCGGCGGTTAGACCCGGCCGTTCGCGGTCGATGCGCCGCCGGAAACGGTCAATATAGGTTTGAAAGTAGCCCGAAAACTCGTGCTTGATCTCCATGCTGGGCACAGGGATCGTGTGCTGGCCCTCGGTCAGGCGCGTCATCTGTGCCAGGCGCCGCTCCTCCTCGTCGGTGACATCCTCGATGCCAATCCGCATGGCCGGGGGCTTGAGCCAGAGATTCTCGCAGATGCGCTCGACCATGCCGTCGCTCGTCCCGAGCACCATCAGCGCCACCGGCTGCTGCTCAGCCAGCGTGCGGCGCATGGTGGCCGCCCGCGATTCATCATAAAACAGGGCCTGCCGCACCGACTCAATCCTGGTGCCGGCGCGCTTGGCCGAAGAGCCGGCCAGAATGCGACCCCCGTGAATCAGGAGGCCGTCGTCGATCAGATAGGCGATGTTGTTCTCGCGGGCGACGCGGATGGCCTGGGTCGACTTTCCCGTCCCGCTCGGCCCGACAAAGGCGACCACGGTCACCTGCGCCAGCTGCTCGCGCTGCAGGCGCTCGATCTGCTCCTGTGTCTCGGCTTCGCGCTGCTGGGCCGCGTTCTGATAGAGGCTGATGGGGTTCAGTGCCGACAGCTGGCTCAGGGGTCCCGTCGCGGGCTCCGGCTCGGACCAGCTCGCACGCACACCGAGTTCGGCTTCGAGCTCGGCCATCTCGGCTTCCGGCTCGCCGGCTTTCCGCCCCCGTTGTCTCGCGAGCCGTTCGCGACGACGGCGTCTGAACCAGCTCAGCCCCATCGCGCTAGCTCCCCCTACTCTTCGTCATCATCAGGCCGGTTCCAGTTGTGCCAGACATCCTGCACGTCATCGTTGTCATCCAGGCGGTCGATCAGGCGGTTGAGCTGCTCGACAACGTCAGCATCGTCCACATCAATCCAGCTGTCCGGAGTCGGGCGGACCGCCGCCTCGGCGAAGCGCCAGCCGGACGCCTCGAGCGTCTCGAGAACATCGGCGAAGTCCTCCGGTACGGTATAGATGACGTAGGTGCCCTCGTCATCCTCGAAGTCCTCGGCCCCGGCCTCGATGGCCTCCATCATCAGGACCTCGGCATCAATCTCTTCCCCGTTTCCGGGATCGTCGAGCACCAGAATGCCGCGCTCCTGGAACATGAAGCTCACGCAGCCGGTGGTGCCGAGATTGCCACCGTGGCGGTCAAAGGCATGGCGGACATCGCCGGCGGTGCGGTTGCGGTTGTCGGTCAGTGTGCGGACGATGAAGGCCACTCCGGCCGGTCCGTAGCCCTCGTAGCGGATTTCCTCGAAGTCGGATGTGTCCATGGCGCCGGCCGCGCGCCTGATGCTGCGCTCAATGTTGTCATTCGGCATGTTCTGGCTTCTGGCCTTTGCGATGACGTCGCGCAGAGGGCGGTTGATGTTCGGATCGGGCCCTCCGGCACGCACGGCAACCTGAATCTCGCGCCCGAGTTTCGTGTAGATTTTCGCCCGGGCAGCATCCGCAGCACCCTTTTTCCGCTTGATATTATTCCACTTGGAGTGACCTGCCATCGAAGAGCTCCTTGTCGGCAACTGATATGGTTGTTTATTATAATCGACTGGTTCAATCGTAACAAACCGAAAGAGAGGGTCAACGCCGTGGGTCCCGTCCGCGATCTGGCCGCCGACTGGCAGCCGCTCGTCATCGCCAGCCAAAGCCTCATCATCTGCCCCCAGCTCGCCGAAAGGGAACCGCTGCTGAGCCTGCTTCCCCTGCTGGGCGAGCTCGCCGCTGCCGAAAGCTGTCCTGCGCGCGCTGTCCGTCTGGCGGCACGGGCAACCGCAGCCGTCCTCGCGGCCGATCCCGGGGGCGGACTCGACCAGGCCCTCATCGATGCCCTGCTGGATACCCGGCTCTGCCTCCCGGACGCCGGCCCCGCGCTGCGTCGGGCGGCGGCCCACGACCTCGAAATCCTGCGCGAACTCGCTTCCCTGCCCTTTCAGGCGGTGCGTTCCCGCCTCGTGCGCATGGCGGTTGCCGGCGGCGATACGCGCCTCGCCAGCTGGATCGACCGCCTGCCCGGCTGGGAATCCGGGTCTGCCGGACCTGAGACCGTCTGTCTGCCGGGCCGGGTGCGCATG
The DNA here is from genome assembly GCA_030057555.1 of Bacillota bacterium. Classification (GTDB taxonomy): domain Bacteria; phylum Bacillota; class Clostridia; order Saccharofermentanales; family Fastidiosipilaceae; genus JAEZYR01. Next base: position 138,179 of record JASGUU010000020.1, read on the forward strand.
GCCGGACGCCTCAGGGAAAGACGCCTGGTGGCGGGCGGCTGGGCGGCGCTGCTGCCGGAGCTCATGGACTTCTACCGCAGTGAGGGACCGGGACCCTTCAACCGGGCCGCGGCGCTCGCCTGGGAGGGGGCGGATTTTGCCCCGCTTGACCTGCGTGAAGCCCTGCCCTGGGAGGCCCTGCTCGACTACGATGGCCGCCTCGCGCAGCTGGACGCCAATATCAGACGCTTCTGTTGCGGCGGGACGGCCCAGGACATGCTGCTGACCGGACCGCGCGGGACGGGGAAGTCGACGGCCGTACGGGCCCTCGGCAGCCGCCATGCAGACACCGGCCTGCGTCTCGTCGAGCTCCCGGCCCGCCGGGTCGCCGAGCTGCCGCTCCTGATCCGCCGCCTGCCGCCGCGTCCCCTCGCCACCCTGATTGTCATCGACGATCTGGTGCTTGAACGTGAGTCGGCAGCCTTCGGAGCCCTGAAGACCGTCCTCGAGGGCGGCCTTGAGCCGCGGCCGGAAAACGTCCTGCTCTGCGTCACCTCGAACCGCCGTCATCTGCTGCGCGAGAGCCAGCATGAGGGCGCCGATGCCCTCTTCGCCGAGGACGAGCGTGACGAGAGGCTGAGCCTCGCCGAGCGCTTTGGCCTCATCCTTCCCTTCCGTCCGCCGACGCAGGCGGTCTACCTCGACCTCGTCCGTCATCTGGCCGCCTTCTGGGGGATCGAGGTCGATGCGGATCTGATCGAGCGCGCCATGGTCTGGAGTCAGCGCCGGCAGAGCCGCTCGCCGCGGGCGGCCGAACAGTTCCTCCGGGAAGAGCGCGCCCGCGGGGCCGCGAAGCTGTAAGAAAAGAGAGTTGCCATGTCATCCTCCGCCGATGCGGCACGGATCCGCGAAATCCAGCGCCGCCGCACCTTTGCCATCATCTCGCACCCCGACGCGGGTAAGACGACCATGACCGAGAAGCTGCTCCTCTACGGCGGGGCGATCCACCTCGCCGGCTCGGTCAAGTCGCGGAAGGCCCAGCGCCATGCCACCAGCGACTGGATGGAGATTGAGAAACAGCGCGGTATCAGCGTCACCAGCTCGGTCATGCAGTTCGAGTACGACGGCTACTGCATCAACATCCTCGACACTCCGGGCCACCAGGATTTCTCGGAGGACACGTACCGGACTTTGCATGCAGCCGATGCCGCCGTCATGCTGCTCGACGGCGCCCGGGGCGTGGAGCCGCAGACCATCAAGCTCTTTCATGTCTGCCGTATGCGGGGCATTCCGATTTTTACCTTCATCAACAAAATGGACCGGGCTGCGAAGCCGCCCTTCGACCTGATGGACGAGCTCGAGAAGGTGCTCGGCATCGAGAGCTATCCGATGAACTGGCCGATCGGGATCCACGGTGATTTCTTCGGCATCTACGACCGCCGCCGCGGCCAGGTGCTGCGCTTCGATTCCGGCGGCACGCACGGGCGCGACCGCGTGGCGATGGAGACACTGGGGCTCGACGATCCGCGCCTCGAGGAGCTGGTGGGCGACCGGGAGATGGTGGCGCAGCTGCGCGAGGATGTGGAGCTGCTCGATATCGCCGGTGACGACTTCGACCATGAGCGCGTGCAGAAGGGTCTCCTGACGCCGCTCTTCTTCGGTTCGGCGCTGACAAATTTCGGCGTCGAGCCCTTTCTCCAGGCCTTTCTCGAGCTGGCGCCGCCGCCCGCCACCCGCGAAAGCTCGGAAGGGCCCGTGCCGGCAACCGATCCGCGCTTCAGCGGCTTCGTGTTCAAGATCCAGGCCAACATGAATCCCGAGCACCGCGACCGGCTGGCCTTCATTCGCATCTGCTCGGGGGCCTACGAGCGCAACATGACGGTGCGCCATGTCCGTGAGGGGCGTGAGATCCGCCTCGCCCAGCCGCAGCAGTTTCTGGCCCAGGAGCGCCATGTGGTCGAGGAGGCCTATGCCGGCGACATCATCGGCGTCTTCGATCCGGGGCAGTTCCGCATCGGCGACAGTCTGGTCTCGGGATCATCAGACCTCAGCTTCGAGGGCATTCCGAGCTTCCCGCCCGAGCACTTCGCCCTCGTCGCGGCGAGCGACAGCATGAAGCGCAAGGCCTTTGTCAAAGGCATCGAGCAGCTGGCCCAGGAGGGCGCGGTGCAGCTCTACCAGCGACCGGATGTCGGCACCGAGACCTATGTGGTCGGCGTGGTCGGCGTGCTCCAGCTCGATGTGCTCGAGCATCGCCTGCTGGGGGAGTACCGGGTGCCGATCCGCCGCCGGGCGCTCGACTACCGCTTCGCCCGCTGGATCCGGCGCGGGGACGACGGCTGGCGCGGGAGCGATCCCTTTGCAGGGCTTAATCTGACCTCGACAACCATGCCGGTGCTGGACCGCAACGGCGATCCTGTCCTGCTCTTTGAATCCGACTGGGCGATCAACTGGGCGCGGGAGCGCAATCCCGGTCTGGAACTGCTCGAGATTAACGAGCGCTAGCCCGGCAGTCGGCGCAGCGGCCGTAGAGCTCGACCTTGTGGTCTTCGAGTTCGAAGCCGATGGCCTCCAGCTCGGCCTGCGGCAGATCCAGCGGGCAGACCGCGAGGGGGATGAGGCGGCGGCAGACGAGGCAGACGGCGAAGTGGCGGTGGGCGCGGTGGAGCAGGCGGTAGCTTGATCCCCCGAGACCGGGCAGCGGCTCGGAGGCGGCGAGTCCCGCTTCGACAAAACATTCCAGCGTGCGGTAGACAGTGGAGAGCCAGCAGGCCCCACCGTCATTTTCTGCCTCGAGCCGGGCATGGACTTCCTGCGCCGTCAGGGCGCGGCCCTCTGCATCAAGGACACGATAGACGGCGGCGCGCTGGGCAGTATAGCGGATGCTGTGGCGCTTGAGAGCGGCGCGGGCCATGTCGCTTTCCGGCTGCACCCTGCGTTCTGGCGGCTTCATCGGCTTGTCTCCTTTCTCAGACGGCGGCGCCGCAGCTGCCGGAACAGGCCGCGGCCAAGGGCCGTAAGCCCGAGCCCCGCCACGCCGACGAGGACGACCGTCGCGCCCGGCTTCGTATCGAGATAGAACGAGGCTGCCAGCCCCGTCAGCATGTAGACGAGGCCGTAGAGCATGGCGAAGAGGCTGTTCTGGCGGTAGCTGCGGGCGATGAGCATGGCCGAGACAACCGGCAGAACCATCAGCGAGGAGACGACGAGGCTGCCGGCGAGGCGGGCGGCGATCGCCACCGCCAGGGCGGTGAGCAGGGTGAAGCCGATCTGGACGGCGCGTACGGGCACGCCGCTGAGGCCGGCCTGCTCGGCGTCGTAACCGATGAAGAAGAGCTCGCGGTAGAAGGCGAAGGAGACGAGGAGGACGATGGCGGTGACGGCTGCGACGAGGCGCAGTTCGGCCGGCTGGATCGCGATGAGCGAGCCGAAGAGGTAGCTCTCAAAGTTGCCGGCGCCGCTGAAGCCGGAGAGGAGGCCGGCGACGCCAACGCCGAGCGACATGACGACCGCGAGGGCGAGTTCGGCATAGCGCGGCACCAGGGAGCGGATGAGCTCGATGGCGAGGGCAGCGATGACGGCGGTGAGCAGGGCGCCCAGGAGAGGCTGGAAGCCGGCAACGAGGCCGATGGCGACACCGGCGAGCGAGGTGTGGGCGAGGGTGTCGCCGATCATGGAGAGGCGGCGGTAGACGACGACGGTGCCGATGGCCGCGAGCGCCACGGCGAGGAGACTGCCCGCGACGAGGGCACGGACCATGAAGCCGTACTGCAGAATCTCAGGCATGGCGGCCGCCTCCGTTCGGGAAGGCACGGTGGATCATGAGGTCCCCGCCGAAGATCCGCCGCACCTCGGCGTCGCTCAGGGGATTCGCGGCATCGTGTTCGAAGAAGCCATCGAGGCCGAGGCAGAGCAGGCGGTCGGTGCGCGCCGTGATCATGGAGACATCGTGGGAGACGAGGAGGACGGTGAGCCCCTCGTCGCGGGCCAGGCGCTCGAGGAGTTCCTCGAGGCTGCGGCTCGTCGGCTGGTCAATCCCGCTCGTCGGTTCGTCGAGGATCAGCAGCTCGGGGCGGGCAACGAGGGCGCGGGCGATGTGCAGGCGCTGCAGCTGGCCGCCCGAGAGCTCGCCGGCGAGGCGTCTTTCCTGGCCGCCGAGGCCAACGCGTTGGAGTGCTTCGGAGACGCGGCGGCGCCCCTCCCTGCCCGCCAGGCCAAAGTGTCCGGTCTCGGCATAGAAGTTCGCGGCAACCACCTCGGCCGCCGTCGCCGGGAAGCTCGGGTTCCAGTCCGGCAGGCGCTGGGCCACGTAGCCGATGCCGTGCCGCCCGCCGCGGCGTGTCGCATTCCTGTCTCCCTGTCCGAGATAGTAGTGAATCGTCCCCTCCAGCGGTTCCAGCAGGCCGAGCAGGAGGCGTACGAGGGTGCTCTTCCCGGTGCCGTTGGCTCCGATGAGCCCGGCGAAGTCCCCCCGGTGCAGGTGGAAGCTGACATTTTCGAGAACCGGTCTCTGCCCGGGATAGGCAAAGCTCAGATTCTCCACCTCCAGTACCACCGGCGCTTCACTTCCGTCCGGCGGCGACTGATTCTCGGGACAGTGAACGCAGGGCTGTCCCTGCGGGCGAATTCGTGTTTTCATGTCGCTCAGTCTGCTACATCACTCTCCTGTTTGCAAGCCATTCGCAAAGAGGGGGCGGATGCGGGGTTTTGGCAGTGTCTGCGTGCTGTCCCGGGCGCCGCTTCCCTTCTGCCGTGTCACTTTTTCGAGTTGTGTCACTTTTACTGCATAATTATTCATCAAAGTGAATATGCAGGTAGAAATATGCATGGTCCTGTATATTTATGCGTTCTTATGATCACAACTCCATTTTTTGGCAATTTCCGGTCGCCGATACCTGCCACATGCAGGAAACGCTTCCCTCTCTATTCCCGGACTCGCAGCGCCACTGCCATTTCACCTGCTTACCGGCAGGGGGACCGCTCCGGCCTCCCGCCTGAGACACAGACCGGCTTGTCGCGCTTCGCGGCAGGGCGTCGATATCCAGTCCCGGACACTACCAATTGAATATGACTCCTACAGCGGTCGGATCCCAGGTAAGTATCCTGCGCTCATATACCGCAATGATATCGGCGCTGTCGCAACGGTCGGTAATGAGGGGGGCGAGATTGATTTTTCGGCGTTCCAGCAGCTGATAGAAGATGCGAAGGTCATCCAGACGCGTCCAGCGTCCGGGGGACCGGTCATGAGCGGGCACGGTATTGACGTGGGCGCCAATGAGCGACAGCCCTTTCCTGTGGACATCCCGGTATACATTGATCCTGCAGTCCCCCCGGGTGCTGCCCAGCAGCACCACCCGCCCGTTTGGGGCGGCCATGTCCAGCGCACTCGGGACGGCGTCGGGGAAGCCGGTGGCATCGACCACGACATCCATGCTGGCAGCAGGCACCCCGGCGCAGCCGACAACTGTGGTGCAGGCCACACAAAGGCGGGCCAGCTCCAGCCGGTTCGAGGCTTTGTCTATCGCCAGCAGCGGCCAGGCACCGGCGGCTGCGGCGATCTGCAGAGCCACCTGGCCAACCGGACCCATGCCGATCACGGCACAGCTTTCGCCCAGTTCCAGGCGGGCTTTGCGCACACCCTGCATGGCAATCAGCCCCAGCGCTCCAAAGGCAGCCTGTTCATCATCCACAGCATCAGGTACCTGGACCAGACTGTCATCGGGCTGCACATCATGGCTCTGATGAGTCGAGTGGAAGCCGGCCACCCTGTCTCCCGGTCTGAATGCGGTCACAGCCGGACCCGTCTCCAGCACCTGTGAAACAGCCGAATAGCCGCTTTTAATGGGGTAGTTGTCAGGGGTATTCGCCAGACCCAGAATATAGGCGCGTTCCGTGCCGGGACTCACCAGAGACTTGAGCACCTTAAGCAATACACCGTGGTCTCCCAGTTCAGGCAGTTTCCGAGGCACCATCTCTATCCTGCCTCTGCCTGTCACCATCAACATGCGTGTCTCCATTGCCATGCCCTCCCATCGTTGTTCGCGTTGCGGCATGTAGTACAAATAGTTTCCTAATAATAGCCCTTCAATCTGTACGTTTTGGGATCATCTCCGACATTTCCTGTGTCTCTGTCACTGTTCGTCTACTGTTCCTGGCCCTCCCAACTGGCAGCTGTCCCTGTCTTTGTATTCCGCAGGTGGTAGCTCTGACAGTTTGCTTTCCATATTCACTTGCACTCATAAAACTGACGATTCCACCATGTTCAGGTTCGGCGCGTAAGCATCGGTCTTTCAAAAAGAAGTAAATACGATAGGGCATGAGCGCCACTCTTACGTAAAAGCGACGGCAAAGTGGATTACGTAATCTTCATCCCTGCTGTTCATACACGGAAGAATGATCGCTCTACTTGTCTACAGGCTTCTGACGGTCTGCGTCTTTCTGTCACCAGCACATGGTTCCGTGGCAGAATATCCGTGTATAGAACACTTCCTGCTTCTCCGTGCAGCTGCTTGGGACTATGTCGGGATCACTCTGATGCGTCATTGTGGCCAGCGATCGGGGTTTGTGCACGGTTTCGCGGGCGCAAACGGTCTTTGTTGGCCACCCCTGGCCAATTTTTCCGTTCCTGCCCCGATTCCGGGGCACCAGCGCATTTTTTGTCCACCTCTGATCAAAAATCGGAGCCCCTGCCCGATTCCGCGGGCACAAATAGCTATTTTGGGCCAAGCCCTCCCAGGCACCACAGTAAGTGTCGCCCGCTCAACTGCTTCCTATCAACGTATGTGCCGCCGTTTTTGATGAGAAAGAGAAAGCGACGGTGCAGACCGCCAATTGGAGGCAAGAAAGATGGTCAAATCTCCTTTTCTGCCCTGTTCCGGGAAGCCAGCCCAGTTTTCGTCCACCCCCCGGCCAGAGCTTCCGCTCCTGCTCATAACACCATCTGCAGCAGCTAATAACTCTGGAACGTTGAAGACCCCGGACTGTCGCAGCTAATCATTATGGGAACAGTGAATCGGACATGAACCGGACAGGCTGATGTTAACAAGAATGTCATTGATGCCTTACTTCATTTGTCTACAATTCTTGATTGGTTTTAGCAAAGGAGAAAGATGCACATGAAGAGAATCCATCTGCTGCTGTCACTTGCTCTGGCTCTGATACCACTCGTCTCATGCTCGGGCCAGACCGGAACGACGGCTGGCAGCACAACGGCTACCATCAACAATGAGACAGAGGCAACGACAGAAGCGGCCACGGTCCAGACCACCACCGAAGAAAGCACTACCAAAGAGACCACCGCAGAGACGACAACCAAAGAAAGCACCACGAAGAGCACCACGTTGCCGACTGAAACAACAGCGTCTGACAGCAGCAAAACAACGACAGAGGCCCGTACCGGGGAGACTGATTCCAGCGCGACCGTCACTGCCGAGGACATGGAAAATGCTGCGAAGCTGGGCGATTGGGTTGGCACACGGCTGAACGGAAAGGACATGGAGCTGGGCAGCATCCGCTATGCCATCACCAGCATCACCGACGATCAGGCTGCCATCCTGGCCATGATCGAAGACTACAACGCGAAGGATGAAAACTACCGGAAGGTAAAAGCGGAAGTCCCTGCAAACTGCTCTCTGCGTGCCTGTGAATACGAAGTTGTTTACGAAGAGGGCTTCCCCGGTTATGGCGACGATGGCAACGTCATATACACACCGGCCCTGTCGTTTGGCATTGCCTCGGAATCGGGCGGTGGACTGGATACCTCGGACGGCTTATCCTACATCGGACTGAGTGCCACAGACATTTCCACAAAGGTCGACCAGCATCTGACCGGCGAAGTCTACAGGGGCCTCATGATCTACATGATTCCTGACAATGCCTGCGAACAGTACTACATCACACTTTCCTACAGCGACAGGGATGATAAGGGAAATGCCCTGACCATCTACACCTATGTGCTGACCAAGGAGATCGTGGTCAAATAGTACCCGGCAGCGAAATCAGGCACAGCACCATAAAAAGCCAGCCTCTCCTCGGGCTGGCTTTTTCGCGCATATGGCCGGTCAGGGGCTCTGCTTCCCGCTTTTTGATACTCTTCTCTACTCTGGCCTATTCAGTCTGGCGACCCTCCGCATACTCCCCCAGTCGGCGGAAGCGCTCATAACGCCGGGACTGCAGCTCTTCTCCGGAGAATGCTTCAAGTTCGGCGAGGCTGTCGAGAAAGTAGCGCTTGATGCGGCGGGCGACGAGCTCCGGATCGCTGCCGGCGCCGTCTTCGGGCTCGGCGAGGATCTCGTCACAGACGCCGAAACGCCGCAGGTCAAAGGCGGTGATGGCACTGCTGTCGGCCGCCTCTTCTTCGCGCGAGGCGTCCTTCCAGAGCAGCGAGGCAAAGCCACGCGGCGAGATAACCGAATAGGTGGCGTTCGAGAGCATCGCGAGGCGATCGCTGACGGCGATGGCGAGGGCGCCGCCGGAACCGCCTTCCCCGGTGACGACGGAGACCACCGGTACCTCGAGCCGCATCATCTCCATCAGGTTGACGGCGATGGCCTCACCCTGACCGCGCTCCTCGGCGCCGACGCCGCAGTAGGCACCGGGTGTGTCGATAAAGGTGATGATGGGGCGGCCGACGCGGGCGGCTTCCTTCATGAGGCGCAGGGCTTTCCGGTAGCCTTCGGGATGAGGCATGCCAAAGTGAAAGCGCTGGTTTTCAGCGAGGTCGCTGCCCTTCTGCGTGGCGATCACGGTGACGGGCCGCCCGTCCAGCAGGGCGAGACCGCCCCAGACCGCCTCGTCTTCGCCGAAGCGGCGGTCGCCTTTGAGCTCCAGCAGATCGTCAAAGATCAGCTCGAGCCAGAGAGAGGCAGTCGGGCGCCCCTTCTGCCTGATCTGGGCCAGACATTCCGAGCCCGTACGCTCAATCGGGGCCGTCTGCATCTCCTCGTCGCCGGCGGCGGGGACAGCGTCGCCCGGGAGAGAAGAAACAGGTCCCCTGTGCCAGAGCAGCAGCTTCTCGAGGACCTGGCGCAGCTCATGGCGGTTGACGATCATATCCAGGAAGCCATGGTCGCGCAGGAACTCGGCGCGCTGGAAATCCTCGGGCAGCTTCTCGGCTATGGTGCCCTCGATGACACGGCGGCCGGCAAAGCCAATCAGGGTGCCGGGCTCGGAGATCATGTAGTCGCCGAGGCTGGCAAAGCTCGCGGTCACGCCGCCCGTGGTCGGGTCGGTGAGAACGGCGATGTAGAGCAGGCCGGCGTCGCGGTGACGGCCGCGGGCGGCGGAGGTCTTGGCCATCTGCATCAAAGAGAGGATGCCCTCCTGCATGCGGGCACCGCCCGATACCGTGAAGAGAATGACAGGCTCCCGGGCCGCCGTCGCACGCTCGAAGAGGCGGGTGATCTTCTCCCCCACTGCCGAGCCCATCGAGCCCATCAGAAAGCGCGAGTCCATGGCGCCGATATGGCAGGGCAGGCCGCCGATGGTGGCGCGGCCGGTCACCACCGCCTCGGTGAGACCGGTGCGCCGCCGCAGCTGGGCGAGACGCTCGAGATAACCGTCGAAACCTATGGGATCGACAGAGCTGAGCCCGCGGTCGTGTTCGACAAAGCTGTCGGCATCGACAACCAGGGCGATGCGCTCGGGGGCGCCGATGCGGAAGTGGTGATTGCAGTGCTGGCAGACCGAAGCGTTGGCATGGAATTCGTCTCTGAACATGATGCCGTTGCAGGCCGGGCACTTGATCCAGAGATCGTCGGGGATCGGCTGGCGGTAGGCATAGGGCCGGGCCGGCAGGACGGGCGCGCTGCCGCCATCGGCATCGTCCGTCGTTTCGGAGCCCTGGCGCTGGACGCGCGTCTCAAGGCGCTCGAAAGCCTCCCGCTCATGGTCAACACGGCGACGCAGACGCTCGCGCAGGTGATCTAGCATTGGCTCGCCTCCTCCGGACGCAGCTCGCGCAGCAGCTGTGGCAGGCGGGCGGCTATGTAGCCGTTGTTCGCATCGCCGGCGAGAAATACCGGGTCGCGCAGAATCGCCAGCTGAAAGTCGATGTTGGTTGGGATGCCCTCGATGACGCATTCGGTCAGGGCGCGGCGCATGCGGGCGATGGCCTGCATGCGGTCCGGAGCGTGGACGATCACCTTCGCGAGGAGGCTGTCGTACTCGGACGGCACGGTGTAGCCGGGGTACAGCGCCGTGTCCACGCGCACCCCATGGCCGCCGGGGAGCATTAATGTACCGATGCGGCCGGGGCGGGGACGAAAGTCATGGACAGGATCCTCGGCATTGATGCGGCACTCGATCGCATGACCGCGGGGCTCGAAGGGACCCGCAGCCGGCTCCAGCCGCTCGCCCGCGGCGATCAGGATCTGCTCGCGGATGAGATTGACATCACCAACTGCCTCGGTCACCGGATGTTCGACCTGGATACGGGTATTCGCCTCCATGAAATAATATCTGCGATCGGCATCGACAAGAAATTCAACGGTACCGGCGCCCTCGTAGCCCACCGCCCGGGCGAGGCGAATCGCGCTCTCTCCCATTTCCTCCCGCAGCCCGGGCGTCATGAAGGGCGAGGGGCTCTCCTCGAGCAGCTTCTGGTTGCGGCGCTGGATCGAGCAGTCACGTTCGCCGTAGTGACGGATCTGGCCGCAGCTGTCGGCGAGAAGCTGGATCTCGATATGCCGCGGTTCGATGATGTAGTGCTCCATGTAGACGCGCGGATCGCCGAAGGCAGCCTGTGCCTCCGCCCGCGCCGCCAGGAAGGCATGCTGCAGCTCGGACTCGGCCTGGACGACGCGCATGCCGCGGCCGCCGCCGCCGGCCGTGGCCTTGATAATGACGGGATAGCCAATTTCACGCGCCACCCGCCTGGCTTCGCTGACAGCATCCAGAATACCCGAGGAGCCGGGAATGACCGGCACCCCGGCGGCGAGCGCACTCTGACGGGCGCGCTGCTTGTCGCCGAGCATCTCCATCGCCGCGCTCGAAGGGCCGATGAAACGGATGTTCATCTGCTCGCACATGCGGACGAAGGCGGAATTTTCCGCCAGAAAACCGAAGCCGGGATGGATCGCGTCGGCATCGGAGACCACCGCCGCCGAGAGGATGGCCTGACGGTTGAGATAGGAGGCTATGGGCGCGGCCGGTCCGATACAGATGACATCGTCCGCCAGCAGAGCGTGGAGGGCATCGCGGTCGGCCTCGGAACAGACAGCCACCGAGCGGATGCCGAGTTCACGGCAGGCGCGGATGATGGTGACGGCAATCTCGCCGCGGTTGGCCACGAGAATGGTGCGGAACATCAGGCCTGCTCCTCCGCGTCGCCGACGACAAAGGTCAGTTCACAGCCCGCCACGACTTCACCGCCGACACGGGCCTCGCCCACGCCGCTGCCAACCGGACCGCGGGCGCGCGTCAGGCGCAGCGAGAGCTCGAGCTCGTCGCCGGGGATGACCTTCCGGCGGAAGCGGACCTTGTCGATGCGGCCGAAGTAGGCGATGCGGCCGCGGTTTTCGGGCTTTGACAGCACCAGCACGGCGCCTGTCTGTGCGATCGCCTCGACGATCAGGACACCCGGCAGCACCGGCTCCTGAGGGAAGTGACCGCGAAAGACATCGAGGTCCGGACGCACATAAAAGTGCCCGGTCACCTCGTTCTCGTCCATCCGGCTGATGCTGTCCACCAGCAGGAAGGGATCACGGTGAGGCAGTATGGCCTCGATCTGACTGCGGTCGAGCAGCATGGCGACTCCCCCTTCAGCTCTCCGGCCGGACGACACGGAAGAGCTTCTGACCGAATTCAACGCGCTCGCCGTTGCGGACATAGATTTCCGCGATCTCCCCGGCTGCGGTCGAGGTCACCTCGTTCATCAGCTTCATGGCTTCAATGATGCAGAGCACGTCTCCCTCTGCCACCTGTTCTCCGAGTGCCACAAAGGGATCGGACTCGGGCGAGGGCGCGGCAAAGAAGATACCGACAACCGGCGCCGTCACGATCTCATCCGACACCCCGCTTTCGGCCGTCACGGCCGCGCCGGCCGGCGCTGCGGCTGTGGCTGCTGGCGCAGGCGGGGCCGGCGCCGCGGCCATGTCGGTCTGGCGCTCCCCGGAACCACGGCTGAGGCGCAGTTTCCAGCCGTCCTTTCCGCCGTCACGCAGCAGGACTTCGCTGATGTCGTTTCTGCGCATGGCCTCCATCAGCCGTACGATGCTTTCCTCATCCAGCATGGGTCTTTTTCCCTCCCCGCCCATAGTCATGCTCAGGCCTCCGCTCTCTTCAGCAGCAGGCTGGCGTTATGTCCACCGAAGCCCAGGCTGTTCGAGAGCGCCGCACACACATGAGCCTCACGCGCCCCTCCGGTCACGTAGTCCAGATCGCAGTCGGGATCCGCTGTCCGATAGCCGACGGTCGGCGGTATCAGGCCGTGGCGCAGAACCTCCACCAGAATCGCGGCCTCAACCGCACCGGCGGCGCCGAGAAGATGTCCCATCATCGACTTTGTGGAACTGACCGGCACTTCGTAGGCGCGGTCGCCGAAGAGGCGTTTCAGGGCCAGTGTCTCAACGCGGTCGTTCAGCGGCGTGCTGGTGCCGTGAGCGTTGACATAGTCTATGTCCTCGGGTGCGAGACCCGCCTCGGCAATCGCATGGCGCATCGCACCGAGCGCTCCCTCGCCCTCCGGATCCGGCGCCGTCATGTGATAGGCATCTCCGGTCGCCCCATATCCTCCGATCTCCGCCAGAATCGTGGCGCCACGCGCCTCGGCGTGCTCGAGCGACTCGAGCACCAGAATACCGGCGCCCTCGCCGATGACAAAGCCGCTGCGTTCGGCATCGAAGGGAATCGACGCCCGCTCGACATCGGTAGCCGTGGTCAGTGCGGTCATGTTGGAGAAACCGGCCACCGCCACACGGCAGATCGGCGCCTCCGAACCGCCGGCGATACAGGCATCGAGATAGCCATGACGGATCTTCCGCCAGGCCTCGCCGATGGCATGCGAACCCGAGGCGCAGGCGGTCGTGATATCCATGTTGTCGCCGCGGGCACCGTACTTCATGGAGATCAGACCCGCGGCCATGTTGCCGATCATCATGGGGATGAAGAGCGGCGAGACCCCGCGCGGACCGCGCGCACCGAGGTTCAGCACCTCGGTCTGGAAGGTCTCCACGCCGCCGATGCCGCTGGCTACGATAACGCCGACGCGGAAACTCTCCTCGGGAGCGATTTCAAGCTTTGCCTGTTCGATCGCCTCCGCCGCCGCCAGCAGGGCGAAATGACTGTAGCGATCCATGCGCCGGGCCTCGCGGTGGTCAAAATAATCACGGGGATTAAAGTTCTTCACCTCGGCCGCAAAGGGACAGCGCTGGTCGGAGGCATCAAAGAGCGTGATCGGCCCGATACCGTGACGGCCGGCTACGAGCTCCCGCCAGCTGTTCTCAACGCCCATGCCGAGGGGCGTCACCATTCCGGTTCCGGTCACCACGACGCGGTGCAGGGTCGTGCCCGGCCGCCCCTCGGGGCGATTGCCATCTTTTGTCATCCTGGAATTCTCCTTCGCCCGGGCCTAGATGGACAGGCCGCCCGATACTTCGAGCACCTGGCCGGTAATATAGGACGCATCGTCCGAAAGCAGGAAGCGTACCGCATGGGCGATGTCCCCGGGCTGTCCCAGACGGCCCAGCGCGATCCTGTCGATCACGGCCGCCCGCGCCTTCTCAGGCATGGCAGCGGTCATGTCGGTCTCGATGAAGCCCGGTGCCACGGCATTCACGGTGATGCCGCGCGAAGCAACCTCGCGGGCCAGCGAGCGCGTCAGGCCGATGAGGCCGGCCTTCGCCGCCGCATAGTTGGCCTGTCCGGCGTTGCCGTAGATGCCGACCACCGAGCTGATATTGACAATGCGGCCTGAGCGCTGCCGCATCATGATGGGCAGCAGGGCGCGGCAGAGCAGGAAGGGTCCGGTCAGGTCGACGGTCAGCACCTCCTCGAACTGCTCGCGGCTCATGCGCATGGCGAGGCCGTCACGGGTGATGCCGGCGTTGTTGACCAGACCGGCGAGGGGCAGACCCGATTCACGGACGGCTTTGGCGATTCTGTCGCCGGCATCGTCATCGGCGAGGTCACAATTCACCGCGATAAACTGCGTGTCGACGAAGCCCGCCTCCCGCGCCCTGGCCATGAGATCCGCCTGCCGCCGGGACTGGGCCTCGGGCGCGTCGCGGTGGGTCAGCAGAAGGTCGTAGCCGTGGGCGGCGAGGTCGCGGGCGATCGCGAGGCCAATGCCGCGGGAGGCGCCGGTGACAACTACGAGACCGGGGGTGTTACTGTTGTTTTCCGTGTTCATGCGCATATACTCCAGCGTATCCGTTACGTTTGATTTCTGTATAACCACTTTGTGATCAAAGCGTAAAGAGTGCCGCTCCATAGGTCAGGCCGCCTCCAAATCCGCAGATCGCGATTGTATCGCCGCGCCGGACGCGGCCGCTGCGGCGGCACCTGTCCAGGGCCAGCGGAATCGAGACGGAGCTGGTGTTGCCAATTGTATCGAGACCGGCATAGACGCGGTCGGAGGAGATGCCGAGGCGCTTTGCCGCGGCTTCGAGAATGCGGTCATTCGCCTGATGCGGGATAACATAGTCGAGATCCTCCATGCCGGCACCGCTTTTGGCGAGCACGGCCTGAACCGAGTCGGCCAGGACCGTGACGGCGAAGCGGAAGACCTCGCGGCCGGCCATCTGCAGCGTGGGCCGGGCAGCGGAGAAACGCAGCGGGAAACGCCCGCGGTCCGCCGCGGCAAAGGGACTCGTCGGCCGCTCGATGGAGGCGGTCAGAACCTCGCCTTTTTCGCCCTCGGCACCGAGTTCGACAGCGTGGATGCCACTCGTACCGTCACCGCGGCGGACGAGAACGGCGGCGGCGCCATCGCCGAAGAGGACGCAGGTTGAGCGGTCAGTGAAGTCGGTGATACTCGACAGCAGCTCCGCCGCCACGATGAGGACTGTGGAAATGGCAGGATCCTGCAGATAGCGCGAGGCGAGGTCGAGGGCGTAGACGAAGCCGGAGCAGGCAACATTCAGGTCCAGGCAAAAGGCCCTCCGTGCACCGAGTTCCGCCTGTATGACACAGCTGACACTGGGTGTCACATAGTCCGGCGTCACCGTCGTCACCAGAATGACATCGATCTCTTCCGCCGTGCAGCAGGCATCGGCCAGCGCTGCCCGGGCCGCCTGGGCTCCCATGTACCAGACCGCTTCGCCCTCGGCGAGATGGCGGCTCCTGATCCCGGTGCGGGTCCGGATCCATTCGTCCGACGTGTCAACCAGCTGACGGAACTCGTCATTGCCCACCTCGAGCTGCGGCAGATAATGGCCCGTACCGTCAATTGAGAGTGGGCGGATGGGTTCTTTATTGATCATCAGGAAAACCTCCCCGTTATTTGCGCCGCTGTCGTATACTGGATAAAATGCGGCAATTACTTTGGTTATCAAACTAATTTCTCGCAGAAGTCTACGTATTCAAACGCGGACTTGTCAAGCAAGGGAAGGATCCTGACACGAATGACTGCTTATCTTTATGCCGGCCAGGGAGCCCAGTATCCCGGCATGGGTCGCGATCTGGCCGCCGCTTCGCCCGCCGCGGCTGCTGTCTTTGGCCGCGCCGCCGACACGCTCGGCTATGATGTGCTGGAGCTGGATGCGGACGATCTCCGGCGGACGGACCGGGCACAGACCGCGACCTTCGTCCACAGCCTCGCCGCTGATGCTGCCCTCCGCGCCCTCTGCCCTGCTCCGGAAAACCTGGCCTATGCCGGCTTCTCGCTCGGCGAATGGAGCGCCCTCACGGCCGCGGGCATCCTGGACTTTACGTCAGCCCTGCGGCTGCTGCAGCTGCGCGCCGAATTCATGGATGCGGCCTGTCAGGACAGCGCCGGTGCCATGGTCGCCGTCCTCGGACTCGAAGACGAGATGATTCTCGCCGAGCTCTGCGACGAACGCTGGGTCGACACGGTCTTTCCGGCCAACTTCAACGCTCCGGGGCAGCTCGTCATCTCGGGACACGAGACCGAGGTTCTCGCCGCCGCCGAAGTCCTCCAGAGCCGCGGTGCGCGCCGCACGGTCCGTCTCGATGTCGCCGGCGCCTTCCATTCGCCGCTGATGGCGGGTGCGGCCGAACGGCTGCGAGAGGCGGCAGCCGGACTCGAGCCGCAGGCCGGCAGGGGCCTCGTGATGAGCTCGGTCTACGGCGAGCCGCTCGACGGCCGCGACAGCCTGCCGGACTATCTCGCCCGCCAGATGACGAGCCCGGTGCGCTGGTCGACGGCGGTGAGGAATCTCGAGAGGCGCGGCGTTGATACCTGGATCGAGCTGGGTCCGGGTACCGTTCTGTCCGGGCTCGTCAGGCGCCAGTTCCGGCGGCATCGGATCCTCCATGTCGATGATGCCGCGAGCCTCGAGCAGACGGTTGAAGCGCTGAATGTAACCGGATTGTAGGAACTTTGCCACCGACTCGTAAAGAAGTCGTCATCCGCCAACTTTTCGGCCTCGTATCATAAAGGAGAAATATCAGTGAAACCCGTTGCGCAGGGACGTGGGCGGAACCATGTGCCCTGCTTTGCATACAGCTGAAATGCATGGAGGAGCAGATACCGATGGTCCCAACCCCGCTTATTTCGGCTCAGCTGGCCGAGATCGCCGTGCCCTCTTTTTTCCTGCCGCTGCTGCTCGTACTGACGCTTCTGGTCGGTCTGGCCGGCCTGTATTTCTGGACGGCGCGCCGCCGCCGCGCCGCTGCCATCACCTCGCGCTACCGCCTCATCCACGGACGCATCATGGAGCTCGACGGCTTCTCGATGACCAACGCCGAGCGCATCGCGGATATCCTCAGCGACAGCGGCGACCGTCTGCTGGGCGAGAGCTTCGCGCAGATGCGTGACGACGGCGCCGTGCTGATGCAGGGTCGCTGGCTGCCGGAGACCAGCCGCTATTTCCTCCCGGCTGTGGTGCTCGAAGGCGCCGACTATCGTCTGCTCGGCAACGAGGCCGCCCAGAGCGTCGGCATCGTCGGCATGCTCGCGAGCCTCGCCCTGACGCTCTATCTCGCCCTCGACCCCGGCGCCGCAAGCGTCTCCGTCTACTGGCCGCTGCTGCTCCTGCCGGCCGTCATCGGCATCGCGTTTGCCCTGCTGCTCACGTCCCAGGCCACCGGCAGCCGCCGCGAGATCGAGCATCATCTGGGCCGTCTCGCCGAGGCGGTCGAGCGCCGTCTGCCAATCTATTCGGAGCGCGCCGGCGCCGTGCGCCTGGTCGACGAGTTCGCGCGCTACGACCGTGACATGGCCGCTGCCGTGCGGCGCCTGCAGGGCTCGATTGACGGTCTGGTCCATGAGGATCTCGCCCGCGCCGTGGCCGCCAGCATCGAGCGCACGATGACGGAGCAGATAGCGCCGCCCCTCGTCGAGGCCTGCGACACGCTGGGCCGGCTGGCTGATGAGCTGACGCGGCGCCAGGAGGCGGGGATGCAGGAACTCGCCGACCATTTCGCGGCGCGTCTCGGCGCTGCGCTCAGCGAACATCTCGGACCGCTCTTCGAACTCATAGGCTCCTATGCCGATTCCATCCGCGAAGCCCGGCAGCAGGCCGATCTGACCGCCGCCGCGATCTCCGGCTGGCTGGAGCAGGCTGAAGCGCTGAGTCAGGCCACCGGCGAGCGCCTCCAGCGCCTCCATGAGGCCAATGAAGCCTGGCAAAGCTCAGCCGCCGCTGCCCGTGACGACTGGGCCGCTGCAACGGCCGCAGATCTCGCCCGCTGGCAGGAGCGTCTCGAGGCGATTTCCAGCCATCTCAGTGAGCAGCGTGCTTTCCTGAATGAACAGCTCGAGCGCCTCGCCGGCACCTCGGAGCGTCTCGCCGATCTGCAGGCCGGCAACGAGGCCGGCCTCGCCGCCAATCTCGCCGCGCTGAGCACCTCGCTCGGCCGCTTCACCGCCGAGAACAATGCCGTCATCACCAGCCTCGGCGCGGCCAACGAAGAGATTGGCGCCATGGTTGAGACCACCCGCAGCGAGGGAACCAGGATGCTCTCCGAGTACCGCCGGCTCTCGCAGGATATCGGCACGTCGGCCACCGGGCTCGAGCGCAGCGCGACGGATCTGACCGCGAATCTCGCACGCCTGAACCATGAACTCGGTCAGGCGGTAGCGCTCTTTGCCGATCGTCTGCAGCAGGGAGTCAACGATACCATCCGCGAATTTGACGGCGGCCTCGCCGAGCTCTCGCTGCGTCTCGCCCATACCACCGCGGAAGTCAACGAGACCATTGACCGCATGCAGCGTGATCTCGAGAGCCGCGGCTGAGGCGGCGCCGGACCATGCTCGACGCAGCCCGCCTGATCCCCATCGAGGAAGCGCTCTACGAGTCGCGCTTCCTGCAGACGCTTGAGCGCCTGCGCGCGCAGCTGCCGCTGCCGTCCGAGCGCTATGCCCTGCCCCGCACCGGCGATCAGGCCCTCATTCTGCTGAGGCACCTGCGGGACCTCGAGGGCCGGGACTGGGAGCTCTATGCCCGCCGCCTCCCGCGCCCTGCTCTGCGCGCCCTGCCGCTCGCCTACACCCGTACGGTGGAACGGCGGCTGCTGGGGCGCCTCGATGAGCTTTGCCGCCTGCATGCCTCCTGGACACTCTACGAGAATGCCTGGGTCTGTCTGCAGATGAACTACCCCTGCCGGCCGCTCCAGAAGGCCCTTCTCGGTCTGCACGAGCAGCTGCACAGGCGCGGCGACCGGCGTCCCCCCTATCTGCTGCGTGTTCTGGCCGACGAGGTTCCGCTGGACGGCAATGACACGGACTTTCTCGCCGGAGCCGTCCGCCTGCTGCAGAGCGAGGTTGACCCGACGCAGCGCATCTCGGCCTTTATCGACGGCAGTCCGCGGGCCGAGGCCGATGAGGCCGCGACCGACAGCGGACGCATCGAGCGCTTCTGTGATGAGTTCGCGATTGTCCTCGACAGTCCCTTTGGCGCCGCCATGCTGGCCGACTATCTCGACAGGCTGCCGCCGCTGGCCACGCTGCACCTGATGCCGCTCGTTACTCCCCTGCTGCCGCGCATTGACGCCGGCGCACTCGCCCGCCACGCCCATCGCGCCCTGCACGACGAATCGCTCTCCGCAGCCGCGCGGCGCGGCCTGCTGGAGCCCCTGCTGCCGCTGCTCGATGACGAGCGGCGACTGGCGGAGCTGGAGGCGGCGCTGGGCGAAGAGACGAGCGGGCAGCTGACGCGCTGGCGCCTGCTCACCGAACTGCAGGAACACTGCGCGGGACATCCGGTGAAGGAGCGCTTCTACCTCGACTTTATCTCGCGCATGGAAGATGTCGCGGTTCTCGACAGCCACACGATCGCTCTGCGTTTCCGCGACTTCACGGTGATCGACAATCTCAACGAGCCGGACTTCGCCTATTATTACCCCGATACCATGCTAGTCGGCATACTGGAACGCGGCGGCAACGTGCCCCTGCCCGGACAGGCCAGCATACCCTACCGCCGCCTCACCAATCCCGAGGAAATGCAGCGAGTCCACGGCGTCATTCAGCTGGGCTTCGTCGGCAGCCGCCTCAGTGACAGCCGCCGCTTCATGGAGCTCAAGCTTGACATGCAGCCACGGCGTGCGCGCTCTCCCTTTGGCCGCTGGCTCGGCGGAGTTGAACCGCCGCCCGGCGTTGTACCCCAGGAAAGTGACAACCGCGAGACGCGCCGTTTCGACAATCGCAGTCTGCGCCGCCGGCGGCCCCGTTAAGGCGCGTCGAAGAGTCTGGGCTCCCGGCGCAGTCGCTCCAGACTGTACGTAAACAGATCCACGGCATCCAGCACCAGACAGTCGGCGGCGAGCAGCCTGCCGCGGCGCATCAGGCCGCGCTCGAGGAGGCCTGCCTCCAGCTTCCAGTACTGGTTCGAGGGGTGGCCGCTGTGGAAGCGCAGCGGCACCTGCCGTTCGCGGCCATCGCTGTAGCGGATCGTGATGTCGACGGGATCGTCGGTCAGGCGGTCGCTGATGGCCGCCACTTCCTCGATCGCGTGCAGGGTCGTCATGGAGGTGAGATCGCAGCCCAGCATCAGGATCCGGGCGTTGATCTCCGGCAGGCGGCCCCAGGGAGAGCGCGGAGCGCAGGGCGTGCCGCCGTGCTCGTCGCCCGCGAGGTAGAGGTCGGCCCAGGGACCAAAGCCGCTGAGCGAGTGGGTCGGATGGGCGGAGCGGTAGACACCGGGACGGCGGCGGAAGGCTTCGGGCAGGTAGCCGACGCACGACGCGGTCTCGAGCTGATCGAAGAAGGGATGGTCGGCGTTTACGGTCTCCCAGCTGAGAGCGGGCAGCAGCAGCAGGCCGTCGGCGAAGTATGCGCACAGGGCATCGAGAAAACCCTCGCCGCCGCCGGGGTAGCCGCCCAGCGAGCGGAAGCTCGTGTGCAGCAGCAGATTGGAACCCGGATGGATGCCGAGAGCTTCGAGATCGCGCAGCAGGCGCCTGGGCAGCTCTGGATCCGGGTTATGCCCTCGCGGTGTAGTCATTCCTGTACTGGCATGGGGATCTGTCATTGGGGTCACTGGTCCTTCCGCTCTCATTTCTGTTGGTTTCAGTCGCGAGCCATCACTCGCGTGATCCTATCATGTGTGAGGCGCCACTGGCGAGTGGACTGACTTCAGATTCCTGCCCCGATTCCTGGGCACCAGCGGCTTTTTTGTCCATCCCTGGCCAAATTTCCGTTCCTGCCCCGATTCCCGTCACTTCTTCCCTGTCCGGCCTGGCCAGATGCAGAACATCACTCTTTCACGCTTGAAAATCAGGCGCATTCTGTTATCTTTGCCGTACACGCTCGCACGGGGTGACCCGTCGGTTTTCTGCGCTCTCGTGCCAAACCGGCCGGCGCCCGACGACCTGTCCGCTGGCGGCGTGATATGAGATCAAAGCGAGGACGGGCCGTGGACAAAAAGCTCACTCTGTATGGGTTCAACAATCTGACGAAGACGCTGAGCTTCAACATCTACGACATCTGCTATGCCAGCAGCGAACGCGAACGACTCGACTACATCGCCTATATCGACGAGCAGTACAACACCGAGCGCCTGACCGGCATCCTGCTCGGCGTCACCGAGCGCATCGGCGCCACTGTCCTCAACATATCGAAGCAGGACTATGAACCACAGGGCGCCTCCGTCAACATCCTCATCGCCGAGCAGCATGTGGCTTCCGAGAGCATCGACGCCTCCTGCAATCAGGGGAACTTCCCCGGCGCCGCCGACATTCACCCCTGCCATCCCGATACGGCCGGCAGCGTCCCGATCGCCTCTCCGATGCGCGACACCATCCACGCCCATCTCGACAAGAGCCACCTCACCGTCCACACCTTCCCCGAACAGCATCCGGAGAATGCGATCTCGACCTTCCGTGTCGACATCGATGTGGCCACCTGCGGCACGGTCTCGCCCGTCAATACCCTCGACTATCTCATCTCGAGCTTCGACAGCGACATCATCACCATCGACTATCGCGTGCGCGGCTTCACCCGCGACATTACCGGCCAGAAACACTTCCACGACCATCAGATCACCAGCATTCAGGACTTTATCGACAGCCGCACGCTGAAACGCTACGACGCCGTCGATATCAACGTCTATCAGGCAAACCTCTATCACACCCGCATGCTGCTGAAGGAAATCGACCTCCAGAACTACCTCTTCAATCAGGATGTCTACGAACTGCCGCCGCGCCAGCGCCTCGAGATCACCAGCAGCCTCCGCCGCGAGATGATTGAGATCTTCAGCGGCACCAACATCTACTGACAGAGGCGCCCTGGTGTCTCAGCTCGCCCAGCGCCGTGCTCCGCTCTTCGAGGGCCTCCGCGACTACCGCGCCGCCCGCATCGTCCGCTTCGACGTCCCCGGCCACAAATCCGGCCGCGGCACCCCTGAGCTGACCGAATTTCTCGGCCAGGCGGCGCTCGCCGCCGACGTCAACTCCTCGAAGCCCCTCGACAACCTCATCCACCCCACCGGCATCATCCGCGAGGCTGAAGAGCTCGCCGCCGCCGCCTTCGGCGCGGCCTCCGCCCTCTTCATGGTCGGCGGCACCACCTCCGCCGTCCAGGCCATGATCCTCTCCACACTCGGCCCCGGCGACAAGATCATCATGCCCCGCAACGTCCACCGCTCAGCCATCAACGCCCTGGTCCTCACCGGTGCCGTCCCTGTCTACGTCAATCCCGGCATCGACGCCCGGCTCGGCATCCCCCTCGGCATGGCCGTCGCCGATGTCACAGCCGCCATCCGCCTCCACCCCGAGGCGAAGGCCGTCCTCGTCAACAACCCGACCTACTACGGTGTCGCGGCCGATCTCGACGCCATCTGCCGCCTCGCCCACCGCCATGGCCAGCTGCTCCTGGTCGACGAGGCTCACGGCACCCACTTCTACTTCGGCGACGACCTGCCCCGCCCGGCGATGGCCGTCGGCGCGGACATGGCCGCCGTCAGCATGCATAAGACCGGCGGCTCCCTGACCCAGAGCTCCATCCTTCTCCTCGGCTCGCAAACCGACGCTGCCCGGGTGCGCCAGATCGTCAATCTGACCCAGACCACCTCCGCCTCCTATCTGCTGATGGCTTCGCTGGATATCGCACGCAAAAACCTCGCCCTCAACGGCCGCGCCATCTTCCGCCGCAGCATGGCCATGGCCGACTACGCCCGCAGAGAGATCAACCGCATCCCGGGCTACATTGCCTTTGCCCGTGAGCGCACGGACGGCGCGGCCTTCTTCGACTTCGACCGCACGAAGCTCTCCGTACACACCCGCGACATAGGCCTGGCCGGCATCGAGGTCTACGACCTGCTGCGTGACGAATACGACATCCAGATCGAGTTTGGCGACCTCGGCAACATTCTCGCCATCATCTCGGCCGGCGACCGCAGCCTCGAGATCGAGCGCCTGATTTCGGCGCTCGCAGACATCGAACGCAGCTACCGCCGCTCGCCCGCCGGCATGCTCGAGCAGGAGTATGTCGCCCCAGAACTGGTGCTGCCGCCGCGGCAGGCCTTCTTTGCCAGACAGAAAACACGTCCTCTCCGCGAGAGTCTCGGCGAGATATCCGCGGAATTCGTCATGTCCTATCCCCCCGGCATCCCGATTGTGGCGCCCGGCGAGCGTATTACGTCCACAGCGCTCGAGACCATTCTTTATGCCCAGGATCGCGGCTGTTACATGACCGGCACACGCGACCCCGAACTGCGGGAGATCGGAATTGTGGTCGCCCCAGGAGGTGCCTGATGCGTCCCCGTCTTGATGTCTGGTTTACCGAAGAACATGCGCCCGGCCTGCGCTTTTCGATGCGCGTCACCCACGAGCTCGTCCGCCGGCGTTCGGACTATCAGGAGATTGCCGTGCTCGAGACGCAGGAATTTGGCAAAGTCCTCATCCTCGACGGCTACCTGATGGTGACGGAGAAGGACGAATTCATCTATCACGAGATGATCGTCCATGTGCCGCTCGCCGTACATCCCGACATCCGCCGCGTCCTCGTCATCGGGGGCGGAGACGGCGGTGCGGTGCGTGAACTGGTCCGCTATGACACGATCGAGGAGATCGATCTCGTCGACATCGATCCCGATGTCATCGATGTCTGCGAGGCCTGGCTGCCGCAGCTGGCCGAGAAGCTGCGCGACCCGCGCGTCACGATCCACTTCGCCGACGGTGTCCGCTTCATGCGCCAGGTCAGCAGGCCCTACGACCTCATCATCATCGACAGCACCGATCCCTTCGGTCCCGGCGAGGGCCTGTTCACCCGCGAGTTCTACGGCTCCTGCCACGCCGGTCTGACGGAGGACGGCATCCTGATCAATCAGCATGAGAGCCTGTTCTACGATGAATACCGGGTCGCCATGCGCCGCGTACATGACCGCCTCGGCCGCCTCTTCCCCGTCGCCCGGGTCTATCAGGCGCACATCCCCACCTACCCTTCCGGGCACTGGCTTTTCGGCTTCTCCTCGAAGCGCTATGATCCACTGCTCGACCTCGATGCCGAAGGCTGGCTCGCCCGCGGCATCCGGACCAACTACTACAATCCCGAACTGCACCGGGGCGCCTTTGCCCTGCCGAACTATATCCGCCGCGAGCTTGAGGGCGACCGTCAGGCGAGGCTAAAATAGAAGCACCTGTCCCCGGAAGAAAGGAGATGGCCATGGCCAGAGTCATCGTCATTGGAGCCGGAGGTGTCGCCTCCGTCACCGTCCACAAGATCGTCCAGAACGCCGATGTATTCACAGACCTCCTGATCGCGACCCGTACCCGCGATAAGGCCGACCGCCTGCGCGACAAGCTGCAGGGGCTCGGAGTCCGGATCACGACGGCCGCCGTTGACGCCGATGAGGTGGAACAGCTCGTCGCCCTCTTCGAAGACTTTGGCCCCGATGTCGTGATCAACCTCGCCCTGCCCTATCAGGACCTCAGCATCATGGAGGCCTGCCTGGCATACGGGGTTGACTATGTCGACACGGCGAACTATGAGCCGCTCGACACGGCAAAGTTCGAGTACAGCTGGCAGTGGGCCTATCGCGAGCGCTTCGAGCAGGCCGGCCTGACCGCGCTGCTGGGCTCCGGCTTCGACCCGGGCGTGACCGGCGTCTTCGCCGCCTACGCGCAGAAGCACCACTTCGACAGCATCCGCCAGATCGACATCCTGGACTGCAACGCCGGTGATCATGGCTATCCCTTTGCCACGAACTTCAATCCGGAAATCAACATCCGCGAGGTGACGGCTCCCGGCTCCTACTATGAGAACGGCGCCTTTCACGAAGTGCCCGCCATGAGCGTCAAGCGCAGCTACAACTTCCCGCAGATCGGCACCAGAGACATGTACCTCCTGCATCACGAGGAGCTCGAGTCGCTGGCCATTAACATTCGCGGGGTGAAGAAGATCCGCTTCTGGATGACCTTTGGCGAGTCCTATCTGACCCATCTGCGCTGCCTGCAGAATGTGGGCATGACTTCGATCGAGCCGATTCTCTACGAGGGCCGTGAGATCGTGCCGATTCAGTTTCTGCGCGCCGTGCTGCCGGACCCGGCCAGTCTCGGACCCAGGACAAAGGGCAAAACCAATATCGGCTGCATCTTCCAGGGAAAAAAGGACAACAAAAAGAAGACCTGCTATCTATACAACGTCTGCGATCATCAGGAGGCGTACCGCGAAGTCGGCTCCCAGGCGGTCTCCTATACCACCGGCGTTCCCGCCATGATCGGGGCCAGGCTGCTGGTGACAGGCGTCTGGCGCATGCCGGGCGTGCGCAACATCGAGGAGTTCGATCCCGATCCCTTCATGGCCGAGCTGATGACGCAGGGACTGCCGTGGGTCGAGGACTTCAACCCGACCCTCGTCGACTGAGGCCGCGTAGTTTCCGCAGCGATGACGGAGATTGCCGCTCTGCTCGACTGGCCGGACGAGCTCGCCTACGATATCGGCGGGCTGCCGACACCCTGCTATCTGATCGAAGAGGAGCGGCTCGCGGCCAACCTCGCGCTGCTGGCCGGGCTGAAAACGGCCTCGGGCTGCCGGATTCTGCTGGGGCAGAAGGGCTTCGCCATGCACCGCGTCTATCCCCTGCTCGCCACGGTCCTGGACGGAACGACGGCCTCTTCCCTGCATGAGCTGCGCCTGGCCGCCGACTATTTCCCGGGCGAAAGGCAGATCTACAGTCCCGCCTATCGGCCGGATGACTTCGCAGAAATAGCGCGTTTGGCCGATGTCGTCATCTACAATTCGTTCGGCGAGCTCGAGCGCGGGCTCGCCAGAGGGGCCGGCAGCGGGCGCTGCGGAATGCGCCTGAACCCCGAGCACTCAACCCAGGGCGGCGGCCTCTACGACCCCTGTGCCCCTCATTCGCGGCTCGGCATTACCCGGGCACGCTGGGATCAGACGGCGACAGACGCCCTGATTAGAGCACTCGATGGCTTCCACATGCACACGCTCTGCGAACAGAATGTCGATGCGCTGTCAGAGACCGTTGCGGCGCTCGAGGAGCGCTTCGGTGACGTGCTGGCCGCGGCGCGGGATGCCGGGCGCCTGGGCTTCCTGAATCTGGGCGGCGGCCACCATATTACGCGCCCGGACTATGACCGGGCAGAGCTGGCACGGCTGCTCACAGAGCTGGGCCGGCGCTATCTCTGCCCGATCTATATCGAGCCGGGCGAGGCTGTGGCTCTGAACACCGGCTGGCTCATCACCACGGTGCTGGCGATCGAGGAGAACGGCATGCCGCTCGCGATCCTGGACGCCTCCGCCGAATGCCACATGCCGGACGTACTGGGCATGCCCTATCGCCCGCATATACTCGGCTCGGGACGCCCGGGCACGAAGCCTCATGTCTATCGCCTGGGCTCGGCCAGCTGCCTCGCCGGCGATGTCCTCGGCGACTATGCCTTCGATTGGCCGCTCGCGGTGGGCGACCGCCTGGTCCTGGGCGACATGGCCCACTATACGATGGTGAAGAACAACACCTTCAACGGGCTGGGGCTGCCGACGATCGTGCTGCGGCGCCTGGACGGTGAGCTTGAGATTGTCCGCACATTTGGCTATCAGGATTACCGCGATCGTCTGAGCTAGGCACGGGCGGGGGCCACGAGCCTAATCCAAAGCGCCATGAATCTTCAGGGCTTCAGCCGCCTCCAGGAACTTCACATGATGCCTGGCATACAGCAGCGCCTCTTTGCGCGAGGGCAGATAGAAGGCGTCGTCCACCAGAACCGTGAAATAGCCGGCCTGATACGCAGTACGCAGCGAATAGGTGGCATCCTCATAGACGACTGCCTCTTCCCTGCTGCTGCCACCCAGAAGGCGCAGCGCTTCGTCATAGATGACAGGCTCGGTTTTACTCACTCCGACATCATCTATGCTGATGATCTCTGCAAAGTACTTCTCCAGTCCGTGCCGTTCCAGCGCCGGAACTGCCAGAACCAGGGGCGAGGCGGTCACGACGGCCATCTTCACACCCGCTGCCTGCAGCGCATCCAGATAGGGGATGACTCCCTCTTTTACCTTTATGTCCTGCGTGTAGTGGCGCAGCATAATGGCAAAACAGTCAATGACCATCGATTCCGGGCTGTCTCCGAGCCCGAGTTCCTCGTGATACCAGGCGAGCACGTCACGCAGGCGCAGTTTCTCCGTAACGCGCTGAATCTCTTCGGTATACTCAAGGCCGTGTGTCACCAGGTAGCTGTGATCCAGGCTCATCCAAAAGGGCATCGAATCGAGCAGCGTACCGTCCATGTCGAATAAGCCATAAGGTCTTTTCACGTCTTCCTCCTCCATGGCGCGCAGCAATCTGAGAACGCGCCAGCGCTGATTGTATCAGTCTCCAGGTAAGGAGGCTGTTTGCCGATGGCTGGATGTGTGAGCAGCGGAGTTTTTCCGGAAAGCTGGAGAAAGTGCGGGAATGCAGCGAACGGGATCAGGGCGGCGGAAGCGGGATCCGGTACCACGGTAACGAAGAACGCGGTAACAACAGGCGGCGAGGGCTGTGCAGCATCCTGTACGGTCGATCGCAGCAGGATTGCTTGCCCTGGACCACAACATTGTCCAGGAGGACAGGAAACCTGATGTGGACCAGCTTAAAGCGACCAAATCCGTCCAGAGCGGGAATTTTGCTCACCCGGCCCTTTCAGGTTCGTTGCCATGAATTTGATATTAAAGAAACTGTGGATCAACCCCATTTTTTCTGTAAACTCGCTGCGGGACATCCCCAGCTTTTCACGAGCTGCCTTCTCGTTGGAAAACGCGGCGTTTTAGAACCACCTGCTCGGAGCAAACGGAGCCACCTGCTCGGCCTTTTGGAGCCACTCAGCCAGAGCATTTTGAACCTTTGAATTTCGTCTAAACTTCATTTGCGACACAATTACCATGTAAATATCGATCTGTTTCACCGTTATGTCTTTGAAATTGTTTCGCCATTTTCTTTGTCTTAGCCTCCCATTAGAACCTCCACTAGACTGAGAATATGCTGCTTTTCGGCAGTAAATATCTTTTGGAGGTTGTCGTATGTCAAACAACCTGAAAATCGTCCAGTCCGTCTATAGCGGACTCAGCCAGCGCGAGGTAGCTCGCCAGCTTCGCGTCGGCAGGAATCGGGTGGCGAGGCTGGTCTCCTACGCCAGGTCGCAGGGCTGGTTCACCCCGGAGGATCTCGACCCTCTCGACGAGGCCTCATTCTCTGCTGCCTTGCCGGAGAAACAGTCAGCGTTACGAGACACAGGGATTCACATGCCCAACTACGAGGAGATTCACGAGAGGCTCGCGGGGGTCCACGTCACACTGAAGTTGCTGTGGGAAGAGTATGTGGCCGAGTGCCAGGCAGAAGGCAGGCGTTTCTATCAGTTGACACAGTTCCGCAGGTACTACCACGAGTTTGCCAAGTCCACCAAGGCAACGCTCAGACTGGAACACAAGCCTGGCATGGCCATGCAGGTGGACTGGGCCGGAACCCGGATCCCCTACGGCGACCCGGAAGCGGGCGCGCTCAAGAAGGCATCCCTGTTCGTTGCTGTGCTCCCGTGCAGCCGCCTCATCTACGCCGAACCCTTCCCTTCGGAGAAGCTGGCGTCCTGGATTCGGGGACACGTCAACGCATTCGCCTACATGGGTGGAGCGCCCAAAACGATTGTTTCCGACAATCTGAAAGCGGGAGTGACGAAGCCTGACCGCTATGAGCCCGTTATCAACCGCAGCTATGACGAGATGGCAGCACATTATGGAAGTGTTGTACTGCCGGCGAGAGTGGCCAGGCCCCGTGACCGGGGATCCGGGGAAAATGCGGTCCGTATCGCCGCCCGAACCGTCATTGCCAAACTGCGCCGCACAACAGCTTACAGCTTCTCTGAGCTGCACCAGCGCGTTGCAGAGAAGCTGGAGCTCGTGAATGAGGCTCTTATGACAGAAGGAAACGTAAGCCGTTGGACATCCTATCTCAAGGAGGAGAAGGAGTACATGCTTACGCTTCCCGCTTCACCGTATGAGCTGGCCAGCTGGAAGAAAGCCAAGGCTCAGGTCAACTGTCATGTCGCGTTCGACAAGCGTTTTTATTCGATCCCCTACGAATACATCCGCAAAACGGTCGATGTTCGCTCGACAGATCATACGGTGGAAATATTTTATCACCATGAGCGCATCGCCTCGCACATCAGGGAACATGGCAGACGTGTCTATATCACGGTGCGCGAGCACCTGCCACCGGAAAAACTCTTCTACACCGACTGGGATCGTGGTCGTTTCCTGAATTGGGCCGGCAAGATCGGGCCTTCGACCAGGGCTGTTATCCAGTCCTTCTTTGACCAGGCTCCCATCGAACAGCACGCCTATCGTCGTTGTTTCGGACTTCTGGCACTGGCTCAAAGCTATAGCAAGCGGATGCTGGAGTCTGCCTGCCGACGGGTGCTGGATCTGACTCGGAGTCCGAGTTACCGCATGGTCAAGGACCTGCTCAAACAGGATGAAAAGAAGCGAAGGAAAGACACCGAGGATGCGGCGGCAGAAAAGCAGCAGACGACACGTGGCTTCACGCGCGGGAAGAAGTATTACGGAGGGATCACATGACGCACGAACAGACCATGCAGAAACTGAAGGACATGCGCCTGCATGCGATGGCGGAAGCCTGGCAGGAGCAGGAGCGACTGGATATGTGTGCGCATCTGTCGTTTGCCGACCGCCTGGGGCTGCTGGTCGATGCGCAGTGGCTGGATCGTAAGAACGGGCGCTATCAGCGACTGGTGAATCAGGCCAGGTTCAGTAACCGTCAGGCTTCCCTTGAGGATCTGGACTACGCACCGGATCGCAAGCTCAACCGGCAACTCATCCTGGAGCTGGCCTCCTGCAACTACATCAAGCACGCTCGCAACGTTGTCATCATGGGGGCAACCGGTGCCGGCAAGAGTTATCTGGCTCAGGCGCTGGGACGGCAGGCATGCGCCCACGGACTCAGCACACGCTATGTGACGCTGCCGGATCTGCTGGACGAAATGCATATGGCACAGAGCGTGAGCATCGCAGAGTTCCAGAAGATCCGGAAGCGTTATGCCCGATACCGGCTGCTCATCATTGATGAATGGCTCACGTTCCCGATTGACGAGAAGGGAACTGAGACGCTGCTGCGCCTGCTGGAGCAGCGCAGCTACAACGGATCGACCATGGTAGTCTCTCAGCTGGACCCGGCAGAGTGGCTGGACAGCATCCCGCTGGCCGTGGCAGCGGAAGCGATCACCGACCGAATCATCTCACGGGCGCACAGGATCACAATCCACGGCGACGAATCCATGCGCTCCAGGATATCCTGACACCATGACGGGTCGCCATCGAGCTGCGCTCGCGCAGAGAGCCGGAGGCGAAGGACAGACAAAAGGAACGCGACATGCTGAAACCGCAGGAATAAACAATTCATAAAAAAGCGGGCATTTATGCATGCAGGCACAAATCATTTTGACTGAGAGCCAGACAAATCAGTGCTGGCTCCAGTCAGAATGAGCAGGTGGCTCCGTTTGAGCCGCGCTGCTGGCCCCAAACGAACGAGCAGGTGGCTTTTTCAGAACGCGCTTTGCA
>JASGUU010000021.1 GCA_030057555.1 Bacillota bacterium
TATTAGCAACCAAAGACGCCTTGAAGAGCCCGGTGCGGGAAAACCGCACGCCGGGTTCTGTGGGGGGCAGGCAGCTTCTTGAAGAAGAAGCTGACCTGTCTACTCGACAAAGTCCCCATATTGACCACGTGGGGCACCAAGACCGGGTGTGTCTGGACCAGCTTCATCATACGGCATCAGAGCAGCAGAACCTGGATCGCTTCACAATCTCCTTGGGAGTGCCAGGTCGAGCCTGTCATCCTCGCTGCCCGCTATCCTGGCGAATATCAATCACATTCAGGCAGCTTGTGAAGCTGACCGCCACACGGGCAATGGGAGAAGTGATTTCCAATTACCTGCCTGCATGCTAAGCTGAAATCCGGTATTACCGGTATTTGAGGAAGGCTCAAAATGGGTTTTTCTCGTCCCGGCAAATATGACGTGTACCCTTGGGGCCCGGCCCGCTTGACGCTCGGCGTGCGCCTCTGCTAACATTCGACTTCGAAGAAAAATCCTATTCCCGATCCTTTTGAGGAGGACTGTACTGTGATGTCAAACCTGATCCCGCTCCTGCTGGCCGCAGATACCGCCCAGCAGCCCAACAGCGTCGGCATGCTCGGCTCGCTGCTGATCTTCCCGCTGATGCTCGGCGTCATGTATTTCTTCCTGATCCGCCCGCAGCGGAAGCAGGAAAAGAAGCAGAAGGAACAGCGCGCCAAGCTCGCCGTCGGCGACCAGGTGGTCACCATCGGGGGACTCACCGGCCGCGTGGTCAATATCAAGGATGACGACATCACCATCTCCACGAGTGTCGCCAATACACTCGTAACTTTCCGCCGCGAGGCGATCAACACGGTCAAGAAGCCCGTATCGGACGACTAGTCCGCCGTTCATGATGCAAAGGAGCCAGCTCACCATGAAAAATAAGCATATCCGTATTCTGAATCCGAAGCAGAAGAGCCGTCCCGTGTCAAAGGCCTGCGGCGAGTGCCAGACGTCCTGCCAGTCCGCCTGCAAAACCAGCTGCACCGTCGCCAATCAGCCCTGCGAGAAACTGCGCTAGTTCCGGACAGACGAAGCACAGCAGCCGCTGCCGCCCGCGCGGCAGCCTGAAGCCAGCGACAGGCAGCGTTTGGGACCCTTCGGGCGGTCACGAACGCTGTTTCGCATTTACCGGCAAGGCATGCGAAGACCCGGCACGGAGGCTGTCATCGTGCACCCTCGTGCCCGTTCGCGCCGGCTCCTGCATACCTGCCCGCGCTCTTCTCCGGTCTGCACGAGCCGGAGGACGCACCCCCCTGGAAAGGTCCGGCCAGACATTGCTGCACCATTTCACCCTGCACGGCGACACCATTGTCTTTGACAGCGAGAGCCTCGTTCTGCTCTCTGTCGATCACCCGGTACGCCTCCTTCTCGAGGCCGCCCCGGACGGCAGCTGGGAGCAACTCTCCGACGCCGCCCTGACCCGCCTGGCCGCGGAGAGCGGCGTGAGCGTCAGCGACATCGAGAGCTGCCGCAGCGAGCTCATCGCCCTGCGCGAAGAAGGCTGCATCCACGCGCCGGAGCAGCAGGCCGGCTTCTCCGATCTCTATCCCGATGAGCCGCGGATCAAGTCCATGTGCCTGCATCTCTGCCATGACTGCAATCTGCGCTGCCGCTACTGCTTCGCCGGCACAGGCGACTACGGCACCGGCAGACGCAATTTCCTGGCGCCCGAAACCGGCAGGCGTGCCGTTGACTTCCTCATCGAGGCCTCTGGGCCCAGGCGCCAGCTCTACATCGATTTTTTCGGCGGCGAACCCCTGCTCAACTGGGATACGGTCGTGGCGCTGACGGAGTACTGCGAAACGGCCGGCCCCCGCCATGGCAAGGACATACGGCTGACGCTGACCACCAACGCCGTGCTGCTGGATGAGGCAAAGGCGCGCTTCCTCGACCGCCATATGAAAAATGTCGTCCTCTCCCTCGACGGCCGCCCCGAGGTCAATGACCGCATGCGCCCGGCTCCGAACGGCCGCTCGAGCTATCGACCCGTCGTCGACAACATCCTCCGCTTCGCCCGGCTGCGCGGGAACCGCGAGCACTATGTACGCGGCACCTACACGTCCGAAAACTGCGACTTTGACCGCGATGTCCTGCACCTCGCCGCTCTCGGCCTCGAGCAGCTCTCGATGGAACCCGTCGTCGCGTCCCCGGACCAGCCCTACGCAATCGGGCCCGACGACCTCCCCGCCATTGAGGCGGCCTACGAGCGCCTCGCGCTCGCCTGGCTGCGGCGCCGTGAGGAGGGGAGACCCTTTGCCTTCTTCCACTTCAACCTCGATCTCGAGGGCGGCCCCTGCCTCTACAAGCGTCTCAAAGGCTGCGGCGCCGGCATCGAGTACTGTGCCGTCGCTCCGGACGGCAGCGTCTATCCCTGTCACCAGTTTGTCGGTGACGAGGACTTCCGGCTGGGTACGGTCTTCGAGCGGCCGGAGAAACTCGAGCGGCAGATCCGGGAGAAATTTCGTACACTGTTGTTGACCAGCCGCCCCGACTGCCGCCGCTGCTGGGCCCGCTACCTCTGCGCCGGCGGCTGCGCCGCCAACAACTACCATGCTTCCGGAGCCCTGGACGGGCGCTATGAAATCGGCTGCCGCCTGCAGCTGAAGCGTCTCGAATGTGCCCTCTGGCTCGAGGCGAAACGACGGGAGAAACTGAGCGATGCCGAATACGCTGAATGATCCGACGAGTCCGCAGCCGGTCGACGGCCGCCATGTGGAGGCCAGCCACGGCAGTCATCTGGCGGGCCTCCTTCGTGAGCTCTGGAACGACGACCGCGTGCATGCCCTGATGGAGGCCAGCCGCGACAACATGCAGAAACTCGGCTATACCGAGCACAGCTGGCGTCACTCGGCCCTTGTCATGCGGCAGGCGAGGCGCATCCTGGAGCAGCTTGGCTACCCCGAAACGGACTGCGAGGATGCCGCGATCGCGGGCCTGCTTCATGATGTCGGCAACGCCATCAGCCGCGTCGGCCACGAGGCGACCGGGGTCCTGCTCGCCGGTGAAATCCTCGCCGACCACGACCTCTCCTACCGCCGCCGTCTCGGCATTCTTACCGCCATCGCCAACCACGACGAGGGGGCCGGCGTGCCTCTGAACCCCATGGCTGCCGCGCTGATTCTCGCCGACAAAAGCGACGTCCACCGCTCGCGTGTCTCCGTCCGTGACCCTGAGGCCTTCGACATACACGACCAGGTGAACTTTGCCGTCACCTCATCCGCCCTCCTGATCGACCGCGACGCCGGCCGCATCATTCTCGACCTCGAGGTCGACACCGATATCGCGCCGATCATGGCCTATTTCGAGATCTTCATGAGCCGCATGCAGATGTGCCGACGCGCCTCGCTCTATCTCGATCTCGCCTTCGGCGTACAGATGAACGAGGTCGTCCTCCTCTAGCCGGGAGAACTCCAGATGGCGCGTATCCCGGAAGAAACGATCGAGGAGATCAAGGCCAGAAACGACATTGTCGCTGTCGTTGAGCAGTACGTGCAGCTCTCGAAGCGCAGCGCAAAGAACTACTTCGGCCTCTGCCCCTTTCACCGCGAGGATACCCCGTCGTTCAGCGTCTCGCCGTCGAAGCAGATCTTCTACTGCTTCGGCTGCAACAAGGGCGGCGATGTCGTCACCTTCATCCGCGAGATCGAGGGCCTCAGCTATCCCGAGGCCCTGCGCCTGCTCGCCGAGCGCGCCGGCATCCGTCTGCCGGAGATCGATGAGGATGCCTGGCGGGCGAAGAACCGCCAGCGCCGTGCCCTGGAGGCCATCTCGGTCGAGGCGGCCCGCTACTTCTACCATGGTCTGCAAAGCCCGGACGGCGCCCGTGCCCGCGCCTATCTCGAGCGCCGCGAAATCCTGCCGTCGACGCAGCGGGTCTTCGGCCTCGGCTACGCTCCCGACCGCTTCGACGGCCTCCTCGGCCATCTGCGCTCCAAGGGCCATCAGGAGAGCGACATCCGCCAGTCCGGCCTGCTGCTGGAAACGCGGACAGGACGCTGGATGGACCTGTTCCGCGGCCGCCTGATCTTTCCCATCATCTCCGGGCTGGGCAGGGGCCGCGTCATCGCCTTCGGCGGCCGCATCCTCGACGGCCCGGAAAGCGAGGGGCAGCCCAAATACATCAACTCGCCGGAGACGCCGATCTTCGTCAAGGGGCGCCAGCTCTTCAACCTCAATCTCGCCCGCCGCGCCGGCCGCGATCACCTGATTCTGGTCGAGGGTTACATGGACTGCATCAGCCTCCATCAGGCGGGCCTGGAGAATGTTATCGCCGGCCTCGGTACCGCTCTGACTCAGGAACAGGCCCGCCTGATCCGCCAGCAGACCGAGGAGGTCGTCGTCGCCTATGATGCCGACGCCGCCGGCCGCCGGGCGGTCCTGCAGAACATGGACACGCTGGCCGCCGAGGGACTGCGCGTGCGGGTTCTCAGCATCCCCGACGGACAGGATCCCGACGACTATATCCGCCAGAACGGCGTCGACCGCTTCCGGGCCCTGATCACGGCCAGCCTGCCGCTGCTGGACTACAAGCTGCAGGCGGCGGCGGAAGATGCCGGACACAGCCGGACCAGCCCCGGCGACATCGAACAGCTGCAGGACTCGGTCTGCCAGATTCTCGAGAGCATCGACAACCAGA
The DNA here is from genome assembly GCA_030057555.1 of Bacillota bacterium. Lineage (GTDB taxonomy): Bacteria > Bacillota > Clostridia > Saccharofermentanales > Fastidiosipilaceae > JAEZYR01. The sequence goes on from JASGUU010000021.1 coordinate 4,661, forward strand.
TCCTGCTCGAGGTCTACCTGCGCCGCGCGGCGGAGCTGCTGCGGACGCCGGTCGACGCCGTCCGCCGCGAACTGCGTCAGCGCGCGGCCATGACGGAGCGCCAGAACCGCGCCCGCCGCCAGATACCCTCTGCCGGCCCGGCGCCCGCGGCGGCGGATGAGGCGGGCGGGGACGAACCCGGGCGCGAACTCAGCCTGACCCGCGACGAGGCCTGGCTGCTGCTGCTGCTGTCACTGGATCCCGGCATCTGGGCCGAGCTCGATCCGCCGCCCGAGACGCGCTGGTTCCGCTCCGGCGTCAACGCCGAAGGGCGCGGCTGGATCGACGCCGTTCTGCGCCTCGCCCGCGATCGCGAGCTCAGCCGCAGCCGCCTGCTGCAGGAGGCCGAGGGCTGGTCGCTGGGAGGCCGTGACTGGCCCGCCATCTTTGCCCGCATGCTGATGCAGCTGCCCGAGGGTCACGACGATGCGGCCTGGGTCACGGAGGCCAGACGCCGCGAGCGACGGGTGCGCCTCGACGGCCTGCAGCGCCTGCGCGACCACTATGCCTATCAGATCGAATCCGGTGACGGGGCAGGCGAGGAGGGACAGAAGACACGTGATCTCTATCGCGAGACCCTGGCCGCCATCCGCGAGCTCCGTGCCCTGCAGAAAACGGATCTCGTGCAGGAATAGCGGGGGCCGGCTCAGGTTTTGCCTGTACTCATTTATAATTTACAGAAAATTTACACGTGTTAAGGTTCCACCCGGTCCACAAACTTCGTATCTATAAGGGATGCCAAAACATCCGCCGCCATGGCGGATCCGTCATGAAGGAGAGCAAATGGCTGAAAACACAGGCAATATCGTGACCCGTCTCGTCAGCCGGGCGAAAGCGAATCAGAATCAGATATCCTACCGTGAGGTCATGAACCAGATCGAGGCCGAAGATGTTGACCTCGACCGCGCGGAGAAGATCTTTGACACGCTGGAGGAGCGGGGCATTAAAGTGGTCGCCGACGATGCGCGCGAGGACGACAGCGGCGACAGCCGGCGTGCCGAAAGCGAGAGCATCGGCGTCGACGATCCGGTGCGCATGTACCTCAAGGAGATTGGACGCGTCGATCTGCTGACGGCCGATGAGGAAAAGGCGCTGGCCGCGGCGATCGAAGAGGGCGACATGGACGCCAAGGATCACCTGATCGAGGCCAACCTGCGCCTCGTCGTCTCGATTGCCAAGCGCTATGTCGGTCGGGGCATGTCCTTTCTGGACCTGATCCAGGAGGGCAATCTCGGCCTGCTGAAGGCCGTCGACAAGTTTGACTATACCAAGGGCTTCAAGTTCAGTACCTACGCGACCTGGTGGATCCGCCAGGCCATCACCCGGGCCATCGCCGACCAGGCCCGGACCATCCGCATTCCTGTCCATATGGTGGAGACTATCAACAAGCTGATCCGCATTCAGCGCCAGCTGGTGCAGGAGCACGGCCGTGACGCCGAGGTCGAGGAGCTCGCCGAGGCGATGGGCATGACGGTCGAGAAGGTGCGCGAGATCATGAAGATTTCGCAGGAGCCCGTTTCGCTCGAGAAGCCCATCGGGGAGGAGGAGGACAGCCATCTGGGCGACTTCATCCCCGATGACGATGCGCCCTCGCCGGCGGACCAGGCGGCCTTCACCCTGCTGAAGGAGCAGCTGCTCGATGTGCTGAGCGGCCTGACTCCCCGGGAGGAGAAGGTGCTGCGTCTGCGCTTCGGCCTCGACGACGGCCGCACCAGAACGCTCGAAGAGGTGGGCAAGGAATTCGACGTCACCCGTGAGCGCATCCGCCAGATCGAGGCGAAGGCCCTGCGCAAGATGCGCCATCCCTCGCGCTCGAAGAAGCTCAAAGACTATCTCGACTGAGTCAGCTCCCGGGCCCCGGACCCTTCCGCCGCGCCTCGAGGCGGCCCTCGAGCTGCTGACCCGTCCGTTCGCCGGACTCGAGGCGGCGCGGCGGCTTGTCGATGTCGGCTGCGACCATGCCCTGCTCGCGCTCGCGGCCCTTGACCGCGGGCTCGTGGAACGGGCGCTGGCGAGCGACATCAGGCCCGGCCCGCTCGCTGCCGCCCGGCGTGCAGCCGCCCGACACGGGATTCCGTATGCGGAGGGCGCAGCGCTCGAGCTGCGGCTGGCGGACGGGCTGCGGGACCTCGCGCTGGATGCCGGAGACGCCATCGCCATTCTCGGCCTCGGCGGACGTGAGATCCTCGGCATTCTGGAGGGGGGCGTCTGGCCCCGGGATGCCGTGCTACGTATCGTCGTGCAGCCGATGCAGCAGGCGGCGACACTGCGGCTCGGTCTCGCTCGCCTCGGCTTTCGCCGCCTCCTCGAACGGGTTGTCATCTCCGGTGGACGCGACTACCAGCTCTGGCTGCTCGCCTCGCCACAGGACGGTGTCATAGTTAGCGAACCGGACCTCTTCGAGGCCATCACAGGTCCCTGGCGCGGAGCCGGGAATGCCCGCGATCCCGAACAGGACCCTGCCGCTCTCGCCCGCTATCTCGGGCGGCTGCGGCACCTCTGGACGGCGCGGCTCGAACAGGAACGCTGCACCGATGAGAGCGGGCTGATCCTCGATCGTGCAGCGATCCGTGCATTGCTGGCAGAACTGGAGGCCATTTTGTGAATCTGAACAACACTGCTGCCGTGATCCGGGTCGGCGATGTCATCAGCCGTATCGAAGAACTTGCCCCGCCCGGCCTGGCCTGCGACTGGGATCCCACGGGCTTCGCGATCGGTGACCGCGAGGCTCCCGTCACGTCCGTCGTGGTCTCGCTGGACTGCGACCACCGTGCGCTCCGGCGGGCGATCGGGCTGGGCGCCGGGCTGATCGTCACCCACCATCCGCCCATTTTTGCACCACTGCGCTCGCTGACCACCGATACCGTGGTCGGAGCAGGCCTGATCAGCCTGCTGCGCCATGGCATCGCTGTCTATTCGGCACATACCAATCTCGACGCTGCGGTGCCCGGTGTCAGCGACCAGCTCGCCTGCTGTCTGGGCCTCATGGTCAGGGAAACGCTGGTCCCGCTGGAGGATGCCGCGACTCCTGTTCATCAGCTGGAGATGGGTGAGGGAGGCAAAGTCAGGCCCGGTTTCGGCCGCATCTGCGAAACCGTACCGGAGCTGACGCGCCGGGACCTCATCCTGCGCATCAACCAGCAGCTGCAGACGGCTGGCTGCATACCGAACTTTGACAGCGACGGGGCGGCGGGGCGCATCGCCGTCAGCGGCGGCTCCTTTGACGAGGCCTGGATCGGGCATCTGGTCGCCGCTGCGGTTGACACTGTGGTCGCCGGCGAGATCAAACATCATGTTCTGGTGGCCCTGCGCGAGCATGGAATCGCCGCCGTCGCGGCCGGCCACGAGGCAACGGAGCGCGTCATTCTGCATCCGCTGGCCAGCTGGATTCAGACGGCCTTTCCCGCGCTTGAACTGTTCGTCAACGAGGGACTCGACTATAATGAACTGATATTCCGAGACAGCTGAGCGATCGCGGACGCAGGGGGAAACCCCGCGGATGAGGAAAGTCCGGGCTCCTCAGGGTCAGGACGCCGGCCAGTCACCGGTGGAGGCGACTCCAAGGAAAGTGCAACAGAAAACTGACCGCCCCCGCTGTCCGTTCGCGGACGGAGGGAGCAAGGGTGGAAAGGTGAGGTAAGAGCTCACCGGCCGTGCGGCAACGCACGGTGCAGCTGCAAACCCCGTCCGGAGCAACACCGCGGCGAGACAGGAATCCCCGGCCCTGGGTGTCTCATGGAGGTGGCTCGAGTCCGGCAGAAATGTCGGACCTAGATAAATGATCGTTCTCGACAGAACCCGGCTTACAGGCTGTCTCGGAATTCCGGCTTGTCAGCCCGACAGGGCTTATGGTATTTTATTTGTCGCGCCGCGGCCCGGTAGCGGGATTGTCCGCCCCCTACTGGAGCTGCCGGTGAGAAATTCCCATGAGGAGACAGTACATGGACAAAGCACGCAAACAGGAAATCATCACCACCTACGCCACGCACGAGGGCGACACCGGCTCGCCGGAGGTGCAGATCGCGCTGCTGACGGAGCGTATCAACCATCTCACGAAGCACCTGATCACGCACAAGGGCGATCATCACTCGCGCCGCGGGCTGCTGATGATGGTCGGCCGCCGCCGCGGACTGCTCGATTATCTGACGAAGATCGACGTCGAGCGCTACCGCAGCATCATCGCCCGTCTCGGCATCCGTCGCTAGGAGCAGAGAAATCCAGCTCAGGTCTGGCGTAAAGGCCGGCAGTTTGTCCCAAAGGACACAACTGCCGGCTTTATTCATGTGATAAACTGAAGAGGTAAGCAATTTGTGCAGACTTGGAGGTGGCAGTAGTAGGTAGATTGCGGGCAGCGGAGGCAGCCGTCACGCGTATGCAGCTTTTGCTGTCCGGAATCTACAGCCTACTTCCGCCGCTGTCGGAAACGTTCATTTATGCGCTTCTGCCCGGTCTGCGAGTACCTGTCACAGGGTACATTTGACGCGCAGCCACAGTCTGCGCCTGGAGGCAGAAATGAAACGACGTTTCGAGATGGACCTGTGTGGACGTCCCCTGATCGTGGAAACCGGCGAGCTGGCTCAGTTTGCGAACGGTTCCGCACTCCTGCGCTACGGTGATACCGTGGTGCTCTCGACGGCCACGATGGCCAAGTCGCCGCGGCCGGGAATCGACTTTTTCCCGCTCAGTGTGGACTACGAAGAGAAGATGTATTCCGTGGGCAAGTTCCCCGGCGGATTCCTGAAGCGCGAAGGGCGTCCGACAGAAAAGGCGATCCTGACCAGCCGTGCCATTGACCGCCCGATGCGCCCGCTGTTTCCGGGCGACTTCCGCAACGACTGCAACATCCAGAACCTCGTCCTCTCCGTGGATCAGGACAACGATCCGAACATTCTGGCCATGACGGGCTCCTCGCTCGCCGTCAGCATCTCCGACATCCCCTGGAACGGACCCACGGCCTCGGTGGCGGTCGCCATCGTGGACGGTGAGATCATCGTCATGCCCGATGAGGAGCAGCGTTTCGCGAGCAGCCTCGATCTCACCCTGGCCGGCACGGAGGATCTCATCTGCATGATCGAGGCCGGTGCCAACGAGGTCCCGGAAGAGCAGATGGTGGCCGCCATTGAGGCGGGCCATGAAGTGATCAAGTCCCTCTGCCGCTTTATCAACGAGATCCGTGCCGAGGTGGGGAAGGAGAAGATGCCCTACGAGAGCTCGGAGCTCAGCGAAGAGTTCAGGCAGCTCGTCGCCGAGCGCTCCCTCGAGCGCATGCGCGCGGCCGTTCTCAGCGATGACAAGAACGTCCGTGACGAGGCGGTCGGTGAGCTGACCGAGGACCTCAGGGCCCACGTCGCCGAGGTCGCCCCCGAATCGCTGGAACTGGTCGACGAGGCCGTCTACCAGCTGCAGAAGCGCGTCGTCCGCGACTACCTGATCCGTGAACAGCGCCGTGTCGACGGTCGTGGCCTCAACGAGATCCGCCCGCTCTCGGCGCAGGTTGGCCTGCTCCCGCGTACCCACGGTTCCGGCCTTTTCCAGCGCGGCCAGACTCAGGTCCTGACAGCCTGCACGCTCGCCCCGCTCTCGAAGGTTCAGATTCTCGACGGTCTCGACAACGAAGAGTCCAAGCGTTATCTGCATCACTACAACTTCCCCGGCTTCTCCGTCGGCGAGGCCCGCAATTCCCGCTCGCCCGGGCGCCGCGAGATCGGCCATGGCGCTCTGGCCGAGCGCTCGGTCGCGCCTGTGCTGCCGGATGAGGATGAGTTCCCCTACGCCATCCGCAACGTCTCCGAGGTGCTGATGTCGAACGGCTCGACATCGCAGGGGGCTGTCTGTGCCAGCACGCTGGCCCTGATGGACGCCGGCGTCCCGATCCGCCGCCCGGTGGCGGGTATCTCGACCGGCCTGATCCAGAACCCCGATGATCCCGCCGATCACATGGTCTTCATGGACATCCAGGGTATCGAGGACTTCTTCGGCGACATGGACTTCAAGGTGGCCGGCACAACCGAGGGCATCACCGGCATTCAGGTTGATATCAAGATCGACGGCCTGACCATGGATATCATCCGCGAGGCCTTCGCTCTGGCGCGCAAGGGTCGTCTCCAGATCATCAACGAGGTCATCCTGCCCTGCATCGAGGCGCCGCGTGAGGAGCTCTCCGCCTACGCCCCTAAGATTCTGCAGACACAGATTGATCCCGAACGCATCTCTGAGGTCATCGGCAAGGGCGGCAAGGTCATTAATAAGATCATCGATGAAACCGGCACCGAGATCGACGTCGAAGACGACGGCCGTGTCTTTGTCTCCTGCATCGACCTGGAGATGGGCCAGCGCGCCCTTTCCATCATCGAGGGCATCGCAACCGACCCCGAGCCCGGCCAGAGCTTCGTCGGTCAGGTCACTCGCCTGATGAACTTTGGCGCCTTTGTCGAATATCTGCCCGGCAAGGAAGGCCTGGTGCACATCTCGAAGCTCGCCTGGGAGCGTGTGGCTTCCGTCGAGGATGTAGTGAGCGTCGGCGATACCGTGACGGTCAAGGTTATTGAGATCGACGATCAGGGCCGCATCAACCTCAGCATCCGCGACACGCTGCCGCAGCCTGAGGGCTGGGTCGAGCCGGAACGCCCCGAGCGCGGACGTTCCCGCGAGGGCCGGGGCGGACGCGAGGGACGCGACGGCGCCCGCAGCAGGGGCGGACGCGAGGACCGACGCGGCGGACGCGGTGGACGCGACCGTGACGGCGGCCACTTCCGCGAGCGGCGTCGCCAGGACGACTAGGATCAGGGCGACTATCAGCTCCTGCGACTTGAGCCTGCCTGTGTCTATCATTTACAAAAACGTCACAGGCAAATGACGCTTTAGACAAGAGACGTATTCATATTCAGGTATCTGGATACGTCTCTTGCTCGTGCGCCGCTGGACTATTTTTCCGTTCCTGCCCCGATTTGCGGGCACCAGCGGTTTTTTTGTCCACCGTTGGTAATTTTCCGTTCCTGCCCATATCGCTTTGGTTGTTCAGAGCTGGGCCCTCTGTGGTTCGTACAAGCAAACCATAATCCTGATGGGAATACGATCTGAAGCAGGCCGCATGAATGCAGTCGCACGATCGTCCTATCTAGTACGTGTCTGCCACTGCACTTCATTCTCCCTATGAGCCATTGAGCCATTCGGCCTGCTTGACGCCTGCCCGGCAGATGAGTAAACTACTCGGCATGTTCGGGGTGTAGCTCAGGTTGGCTAGAGTGCGTGCTTGGGGTGCACGAGGTCGCAAGTTCGAGTCTTGTCACTCCGACCAGGATGAAAAGCCTGGGACATTGCTGTCCCAGGCTTTTTTCTATGTCTCGGAACCCGGTCATGTGAAAGTCCGGCTGTACCATGCCTGATGACATCTGCTGTCAGAATTGCCAAAGCTTCAGAATGCCTGCCGGACAGCAGGCTTCTTCTTTTGTTGGTTCGTTTGTTCTTCGGGTTACAAGTAAGTAAGAAGTATTAACGAACTGATCCATGTCCTTTGAAGCGTTTACATTACAAGTGTGCAGCAACACGTCTTTGGCACCACCACGGCTGCTGTTCGAATTTCCTGCTCCGAACGAACAGCAGGAGTACAAAGTTTCAGACACAATAGGGAAAAAATTCGCTGGTGCCCCAAAACGGGGCAGGAGCAGAAAAACTTGTCCAGAGGTGGCCGAAAATTGCGCTGGTTAAACTGTACCCTTCATGTCAAAATCACATTTACAGGTAAAGGGCTTTTTGCCCGCCGTGTCAGCAGAACAAGTGTTTTACGAATTTTCAAAAGGAGAGATGATCGATGAAAAGCAGACAAGCTGCAGCGCTGTTTCTGGCGTTGCTGATGCTGTGTGCCATGCTGCCCCGGCAACGAACTTTGGCGGAGACAGTTGCCACGCTGCACATTGCAGGTGTGGACTATACGACTGAACAGCTGGGAAGTGATATTGTCGGGACGGGCTGGCGTTGGAGCGCAGAGAAAAATGAAATCACGCTCTCCGGCTACAACAGTGGCTATATTACATATTATGGCACCCCCAAACAAGACGTATCCATTCTGGTGGCGGCCGGAACGAATAACAGCATTACGGTTCCGGCAGATCTTACGGAGCATGGTATCCATGTCGGCCGGAATCTTACTCTCTCCGGGGCTGGCAACCTGTCGATAGCCATAAACCGTGTGTATGATTTCTCGAATGATGAAGACTATGATGGCATTTATTCAAATGACGGTAGTATTAGCATCGATATGGCCGGCAAGCTGGACATCTCCGTCAAGGATTTCTGTGGAATTCGAGCCTGCAATCATGTGACGCTCTCCGGCACCGGCGATGTAAACATCAGCGCCGAGTGCGGTATCTGGTCATTACGCGGCCATGTGAACAGCACGATGGCCGGCAAATTGACCATCGACGCTCGTTCTGTTGGAATTATGACTGAGAATATTTCTTATGCTGCAGGTGATATCAAGCTTTCCGGCAATGGTGCCGTCACCATCAATTCCGATGCTTACGGCATTTTTGCTGAGCAGGGCAACGTAAGCCTTTCCGGTAATGGCACCGTAAGCATCATACTTGCTGCCAACGATGATTCTACCTATGGCATCTATGCTTATAAAGATATAGTCTTTTCCAATAATGGCGCTGTGACGATCAATGCCAATAAATTGGGCATTTGCTCTGAAAAGATGGGTGTAAGCCTTTCAGGCGATGGTGATGTAAGCATCACAACTGGTGACGGAGACAGCGAAGGAGGTTACGGCATCTTTGCTGATAATGATGTAAATCTTTCAGGCAGTGGTGACGTAAACATCGATGTCGAGGGTAGAGGGATTGTCTCAGATTTTTATAGTGTAAGTCTTTCCGGTGACGGCGATGTAAGCATTAGAGCCACGAATGATGGCATCAATGCCACTACAGGTGTAACGATTTCCGGCAGCGGCGCTGTCAGTATTACCGTTCACGACAGCCATACGTCTACCTCTGGAGGCATCTATAGTCATATAGAGGATGTTATCGTCTCTGGCAGCGGCAAGCTGACTGTCAGCTCCGATAAAGATGCTGTGTACCTGTGGGACACGGGTACGAAACTGAAACTGAACGGTACCGGTACTCCCCTGACCTTTACTTCTGGAGAAGGCTATCGAGCCATTTATAATTGTAGGGATGATGCATCTCCGGTAGGGGGTACCGAGTATCATAACTACAGGGAAACGGGTGCCCCGAACGGAACGTATGTCAGGTATGATCACAAGTCCTCTGTGGTTGAGCCGGTGGTACTGACCGCTCCGTCGGCAAGCAAGACCTACGATGGAACGGCTTTGATAAAAACGACCGGGGTAAGCGCCACAGGACTTCCTGAGGGCTATACGGTAGCAGCAACGGCGTCGGGCAGCCAGACAGATGTGGGCAGCAGTGACAATGTGGTGAATGAAGGCTACGTCATCCGGGATGCAGGTGGCAATGACAAGACAGCGGACTTCCCGAATGTCACGAAGGTCAACGGCACACTGACGGTAACACCGGCAACGCTGACCATCACAGCAGACAATAAAACGAGAGAGTACGACACCACGAACCCTGAACTGACATATAGTGTCAGCGGACTGCAGGGTGCGGATTCCATCGCCTCCATCGGCCTGGATCCGGCTATCTCCACCACGGCGGTTCAGACTTCGCCGGTGGGCGACTATCCGATCACGTTTGACGGTCCAACTGCATTTGGCAACTACAACGTGAGTTATGTGGACGGGACTCTGACTGTCACACCGCAGACCGATCCGACTACGACCGAGTCAACTACAACTGAGTCGACGGAGACCACTCTGACCACGACCGATCCGACCACGACTGAGTCGACGGAGACCAGTTCGACCTCGGCCGATTCGACTACGACTGAGTCACAAGAGACCACTCCGACCACGACCGCTCCGACTACAACTGAGTCGACGGAGACCACTCCGACTTCGGCAGAGACCACCCCGACTACGACCACGCCGACTTCGGCCGAGCCGACCGAGACCGATGAAATCCGCATGATAAAGGAGCCTCCGGAATGGAACAAAGGCTCGGATATTTCTGCCAGCTTCACCTCAAATGCTGACGTTTCTGACTTCCTGTATGTCAGGGTTGACGGTAAAGTAGTCGATAGATCCAACTATGATGTTGCAGAAGGTTCGACGATTGTTACCTTCAAAGCCAAGTTCCTCGAGACCCTTTCGGAGGGCAAGCATCAGGTAGAAATTGTTTCGACAACGGGTATCGCCAGCGGCGTGATTAAAATCAAAG
>JASGUU010000022.1 GCA_030057555.1 Bacillota bacterium
GTTATCTGTCACCGATGCAGTGGGAGGCAGAATACTACAGGCACAAGGAAGACGCTGCCGAATGTGCAGCTTGAGGATGGATAGAGATTGGCGAATCTAACTTGTACGTTTTCTTGACGTAGGACCAAACTACAGGGTGCCGGACGTGTAGTACATATCCTTCGCATCTGTATCAACACGTGAATGGCTGACAAGTTTATTCCGGCAACAGGTTCCCTGACTAATGCTCCCTGCTGTCTGCAACCCCTATGACGCAGCTCTGGCCACCGCATGTTCTGACCCGCCCGGAAGCCTCCGTCCGATCATCTGTCGGCTCATGCGCTAGAATAGGTCGATCGTATTCGCGTTTTCCACTTAGGCGGAGCCACCCGGAGACCGCAACTCCAGATCCCCGGCTCCGCGAAACATCAACCCCTCAGGAGGTATGCCGAGATGCCGACCTTCCGGCGTTCAGGACACAGCCACAGACAGCGCCTCACGACCGTTGCCGCCCTCGCCCTGGCGCTCCTGCTGTCCCTTGCTTCCACCGCCTGCGACCTGCTCAGCCCACCCGGTGACTCCGGCGCTGTCACGACGCCCCCCAGCGAGCTCAGCTGGCCACGCTACAGCTTCGATGAGCTCGTTCAGCGGGCGGACCACATCCTCATAGGCATCATTCTCAACAAGGACCGTCCCATCCCCAGCCGCCACCTCCCGAAGCCGTTCACCCATGGCATCGCCTGCCAGGTCTCCGTGGTCGAAGTCCTGCGCGAGAGTGTCGCCCTCTTCAGCGACACGCTGACCTGCGAGTATGTCGAAGCGACTGTCGGCAGCGAACAGGAAACGCGCGAACGCTTCTCCGACCTGCTGCCCTTTGTCGAGATCGGCCAGCGCTACCTGCTCTTCCTCGACGAGAATAACCTCGCCCTCTCCCCGGATGCAGTCATCCCCATTGTTGAAGGCATGGCCCGGCTCCCTGACCGCCTGCGCGAGGCCACGGACAGCGGACGTGAAATCAGCGAGGCCGAAATCAGCCGCCGCGTCCAAAGCAGCCTCGAGCGCGCTGCCCTGCCGTCCTTCAGCCACTATGTGCGCCCACCGCGCAGTACGGAGGCCGTTGTCGAAGAACACGGCATCCCCGGTGAAGCACCCCCTTCCGAGAGCAGCTCCGCCGACACTGAAACCGATGCCGATGCCGGCTGACGCCGCAGCAGTCGTCGCCGGCTGACTTCGACCCGACCCGGACTAGCGCCTGCGGGTCACCCGCCACACGATCAGGAGCGCCAGCGCCACGACCAGCAGGGCGACACCGATCACGACGCGCGCATCTGCTCCACGCCCGGTCTTCGGCACACTGTCGCTCGGCACCGGCTCTGTCGGCTCCACATCCTCCGGCATGGACGTTGGCGTCTCATCTTCGTAATTCGTGATCACGAAGCCCGTCACTGCGTCGCCGCTGATCTCGACCCTGTAGCCCTCAGGCACCGCTTCGGCAACGCTGTACACGATGTCCTGGCCCGCTTCGTTGCGCTGTGGCAGATTCTCAAAGATCCAGCTCCACTCATTCGCCTCGGACAGCTCGACCGTATCTACTACCTCGTCATCCGCCAGCAGGCTGACGGTCACGGCCTCCAGCTGAGTACCCTGCCAGACCTTCCGGATCGCCACCGCCGTCGGCGGCAGCGGCAGTTCATGGTTGACAATCACGAAGCCGTTTTCGACATCGCCCAGAATCTCCGTCCGATAGCCTTCGCAGGGGCTCTCTTCGATGTCATAGACAATATCGACCCAGCTGCCATCCGCTGCCTCCCGTCTGAGCGGCAGATCCGCGAAGACATGCTCCCAGTTACCGCCCGCATCGAGCTGCACCGGTTCACCCACAGGCTCGCCGTCCGCCAGCAGGGTCACGGTCACCTGGGCGAGCGGCTGGCCCTCCCATTCTTTGCGTACCGCAATATCGCGCAGCGGCTGTTCGATGTTGGTGATGACGAAGCCCTCTTCCTGGCTGCCGCTGTACGCTGCGAGATAGCCCTCGAGCGCCTCTTCCTCGACAGCATAGCGGATCGGGACCTTCTCTCCGGCCGCATCCGTTCGCGTCTCCGGCAGCATCGTGAAGACATGCTGCCAGCGATTTTCCGCATTCAGGACAACACTTTCGCCCGTCCGCTCCCCGTCGGCGAGGAGATAAACGGTCACGGCATCCAGACCGGCGCCCTCCCAGACCTTCGTCACACCGACACTCAACAGACCCTCCTGGGTGTTGACCACCGTGAAGCCCTCTGTCGCTGTACCGGTCACCAGCGTCCGGTAACCCTCGACCGCTTCTTCGTGGATGCTGTAGTCGATGCGCCCGCCTGCCTCATCGTACTTCGGCAGACGCTCGAAACGGGCCGTCCAGTCATTCCCGGCAGCGAGTGTGACCGGCTCCAGCAGCCTGCCGTCGACATCCCGTGCCGCTTCGCCGTTGGCCAGCACGGCGACCGTGACCTCGGTGCCCGGGCTGCCGACCCAGACCTTCTTTACGTCAAAGGCTACCAGCGGCGGATTGTTGATCACGAGGCGCACGGTGCCGGAAGACTCCGAGACCGTCACCTGCCGTGTGATCCCGAGATCCTGATAGCCCGCGGGCACCCCCTCTTCCCGGATCACATAGTCACCCGGCTCGAGATCGCGGAACTCCAGCAGACCGGAGGCGTCGGTGACACCGCTCTCGAGCATTGCGGCAAAGTCGGTATCCGTCGCCCGATAGATCGCGAAGGTCGCGCCGGCCAGCATGGAGCGCTCGTCCTCATCGTATTTCGAGATGATAATGCGTCCGCGAATCGGCCGGTTCACGCGGTAGCGCCGAATCTCACCGTTGAAGCCGTCCAGTTTCGCCTCAAGTGCCGTGTTGATGACAACAGGGCGGCTGTCAAGCACATAGCCTTCCGGCGCTTCGACCTCAACCAGGTGGTAGACCGCGTCGCTGACAAAGGCGAAGTCCGCGAAGTCGACGATGCCACTGGCATCGGAATAAAAGCGGCCACACAGCTCGGGACTGCCCCCAGGCAGCTGATAGAGATCAAAAGGCACACCGGCCAGCTTCCGGTACACCGTCGCCCGCGCCGGTCCGACCATGCGCAGTCCGAGCTCGTCCGGACTGGCGGCAACGATCGCCTCGGCCTCGGCGAGAGGGATGTTCTCCCGGATATCATCGCCCTTGGTCACCAGAACCCGGAAGCGCAGGTTGCTGAAGCTGTGCCGGAAGCGGCGCACGATACGGTCCTCATGGAACTCGTAGCCCTGCCCGGTCAGCATCGCGTCACTCACACGCTGCGGCACGGTGATAAGAAACTCATCATTCGAACGCGCATAGCCGTGAGGCGCGGCAATCTCCCGCAGCACATAGGTGCCGGGTTCAATATCGGCAAAGGTCGCAAGCGCCTCCTGGCCCACGAGCCTGGCCGTCGCCCGTACCACCTCCACATCGTCGCGGAAGAGAGCGAAGACCGCCCCTTCGAGTGGCTGACCTTCACCGTCGAACTTGACGGCCTGAATCAGACCCCGAACGGGTTTCTCAGGATTCGGGATGTTAAGCACGTTCTGACGGTGCAGGATGCCATCGGCATCCGTAATCTGACCCGCGGAATTGATCCGGAACTGGTAGCTCTGGTCGTTGTGGCGGTAGAGACTGCGCCCGTCCTTTTTCACCTCGGTAATGGTCAGCAGCTCGTTGACCGGCAGACCCGTGGCACAGACCCTTCCGTTGACGGTCGGGCCGACGGTGACAGCTGCGAAGCTGCTCGTCGGATCAACAGCCTCGATCCTGAAGAAGTAGCCATCGAGACGGCGCCGGCCGAAGTCGGTCAGATCGCGGATGGACTCTTCGATATCGTAATCCGACGCGACGCCCAGCTTGTTGATGTAGACATCCACGTCTTCATTGACGATCGGATTTTCCATGTCGATCGTAAAGGCATGGTCCCGTTTATCCGCCGTAATGGTAAACGTGATCGGTGCAATCGGCTGATAGCCCGTGGTATCAGGCAGCACGATCTCGCTCAGCCGGTAGCTGCCCTCCGTGAGACCGGTGACACGGATGTGTCCCTGCCCGTCCGTCACAAACGTACGGTCCACATCACGATTCCATTCGTCGAGACCGTTGAGACGGAAGCGGATCAGGGGCAGACGCGTCCCTTCGGCGTTGATCTTGTCCAGTTCCAGTGAACCCTGAATCGGCTTGATGTTCAGGAAGGCAGCCTGACTATCGGCAGCAGCAACCCGGATGACAAAGCTCCCCGCCTCCGGATCATAGGCGGCTCTGAAATCGTCAAAGCCAAAGCTCAGGGAACCCTTCGCCAGCAGATAGCCCGTTGGCGCCCCGACTTCGCGGACGGTGTAGGTCTCCGTGATCGACAAGCCTGTGAATGACACGAGACCGTTCTCGTTCGAGCTCGCCCGGGCGACAAAATTGTTCTGTGCATCCCGCAGCTCGAAGGTGGCTCCCGGCAGAACATGCACGGCTTCCGTTCCACTGATACCCTCACGGCCGTACTTCGTAAACTCGATGGCTCCCGGCGGCGCGGTGAGCTCGTTGTAGACACGGTTGGGCTCCAGAAAGCGCAGGGTGGAGTCGCCACGCCGCACGAAGGTATTCCAGGCCCGCCTGCCGGTCAGGTCAAAGTTATTCGCTACAGTGTTCTCTGCTGCCAGCATCGGGATGATGACATCGATGCGTCCGCCGGCCCTGAGCACGGTGCCCGCCTCGGCCTGTACCCGGATGCCGCGCGTATTCGCTGCAGGCGTGGGCGACCAGACGAGACTGTCGATGATGCTGTCAGCCGACTGATTCTGATAGTCGATATCGCTGTCGCTGTTCCAGTACGAGATGGTGTAGCCGGGGGGCAGCTGCACGGGCCGGCTGCGGTCGAAGTGATTGCGAAACTCGGATTCACGCGGCGGTCTGATGCCTGAGCCGATGTTCTGCTCCTGAATGCTGACATCACCCGGATAGGGGAAGAAGTCAACCAGATCGACACCGCTGCGATCGTCGTCGAGGTTGTTGACCACCGTGAGGCGGTATTCGAAGGGCTCGCCCGACGCCGTCACGATGCCGGTGGGCAGCCAGAGGCCGCCTCCCTGCCCGCGGATGTACTTCCGCGCGAAGAGTTCGCGGACCTTGATCAGATTGAAGGCCACCTCCGCCTGCAGCCAGTCACGGTCATCACTGACACCATGGGGTTTCTCGCGGTGACCGACCTTATCGACATCTGCATTGGTGAACGTGACATAGACCCTGTTTTTCTTCTCGCCCTCAGCCGCATCGGGCTCCACAGCCACCTCGATACTGGCGATATCGAAGACCCCGGCAGCCAGCCGGCGCGCCCGGAAGACGATGGCAGTGAGGCCCGAGCCGTTGTAGTCATCCACGATCTCGTAGCTCGCGCCATCGCTCATCAGGAAGCCCTCGTTCGGGCGCACCGCCGTGGGCAGCACACCCTGCGGCAGCAGGTCGACCATCTCGAAGTCGGCCAGTTCCTCACGGATAATCGCCCGCCCTTCTCCCTCGTCCGACTGCCCCAGCAGCATGGGCCGCAGCCGCAGCTGGTAGCTTCCGGTCTCGCCCGGGAAGACGACCCGGTCCGTGGGGAAGCTCTGTGTCTTTCCCACCCCCATCGTCACCTGGTAGTCGCGGAGATTGACTTCGGCGCGCTCATGCCAGAGATAGTTGCCCGGAATCCTGTCCCAGTCGCTCGAATAGGAGCTGATGACGACGCCGCCGGGCCCGGTGAGCGGCTCCGTCCGCTCCGAGGCCGGGTTCAGCGTATTTTTCTGATAGAGGTTGCCGGACAGCAGCGCATGGTTGACGAAGATATTCGGACTCGTGAGACCGCTCGGATCGTAGTGGCTGCGCTCCGGCTCGCGCAGCTTCGTGTCAACATGAAACTCGAGCGCCGAGAAGACCTTATGATCCTCGGGAAGCACAATCTGGATATAGTCGATCTCACGGGCGCAGTCCTCATCGAAGACGATGCTGTTCGCCGGACCCATCGTGGTCGTCTGCACCTGCAGGATCTCGTCCGTCCCGGGATCCATGACGGCACCCTGCTGGCGCCAGGCCACGACGGTCACGGTCATGCCGCCCGACTGGCCCACCGACTGCGGGAATGAGACACCGTAGTAATAGAGACGCTCGTCGAGCCCGTAGTCGGTGATCCGCACATCCACCAGATCCGTCGTCCGGGCGAGCGAGGAAACGCGCAGGAAAAAGGGAATGACCTGTTCACGCTCCTCCGGGAGATCATAGAAGTAGGCCGTCAGGCCGTCATAGTGCGGACGGCGGGCATGCTCCTTGTCGAAGCGGGGATCTCCTTCATACTTGAGTGGCTGATAGAAGGCAGCGTAGATGCTGATGTCATCCTGCACTGTCATCGCATCTTCGTGGAGACCGCGCAGATGTGGCGTGAGTTCGATCGAAGCCTGGTTCACGACATTGCTGCCGCTCAGCAGGTCTGGAAACTCGAGCACCAGCGGTTTGATATAGGTGCCCGGCGAAACGGTCGGGGCAAAGTGAGCTTCCTGCACGAGCGTGCGCCCATCCGCCTCGAGGCGCCAGGCCGGGTTGTCCTCCGCCCTGAATACGGCGGTACGCGTCTCTCTGACGCCGTCGGCATTGATCGCGATGTACTCCGGCAGCTGATCCGTCACGACCGCCATGTCCACATAGCGCTCGAGGCCCTGTACGCTGAAGCCGAAGCTGACCGGATACGGCTCGCTCACGACATAGACATAGCTGCCATCGGCGAGCTTCACGTACGCGAGCTCACCCATCAGACGCGGGCCGTTGGTCGCCGCGGTGGCGGCGCCGTAGTCGTAGCCCGGCAGATTGAGAGGGCTGGTCTTGTACATGCCGGGACGTTTGTAATAGCCCTCGAGATAGATCGGCTCCGCGACGGAATAGACCTCATCGCCATTCGCAAAGAGGGCGTTGATCTCCATGCGATAGTTATCGGGAGTCACATACTTCCGGAAACGCCAGGTAATGGGAATCTCGATATGGAAGCCGCCATAGATGTCCTTCAGAGAGATCTCGATCAGACCATCCCTGACGGTATAGCCGCTGATGGACGAGGCCGGCGGAATCGAAACACTGCCGGGGTCGATATAGCGGACATCATAATAGAGGCGGAGTTTCCCGTCCGTGACGGCGGCAGCGAAGCCCGTGAGGTCCGCGAAGAGCCGCGTCGTCATCTGGTCGCCGATGTAGTAGCGCTCCCGCGCCAGCCCGCTGTCTGGCTGCAGCTCATTTCGCTGATAGATCTCCACACCCTGGGTCGCCATGCCCTCGAGGCCGAGAGAAACGTAGTTGAAACGGACCTCGTTGACCTGGCGGTTGTCCGGCACCGTGATCTCGCTTTTATCCGGCCGGTAGTTGAAAAGCTCGAGCGCCGTATAGGTCTTCTCGGCAAAAATATATTCAGTCAGGCTCTCCGCCAGCGGCGTGCCATCCGCGTCCACATAGGAAACCGTCACCCGCGTCGGATTGATGATGTGCTGGCGCTGCTGGTCCAGATAGCCGTCCTCGAGGCCATGAGGATTCTCCCCGCCCGGCAGGAAAACCATGACCGGCTGGCGCGTCGCGTTCTGCGTCAGATTGCCGCGGAAGGCATCGTCCGGGAGCGAGGTCAGCTCGAGGGGCAGATAGGCTTCAGTAATCCGGTTGAAGGCGAAGACACCGCCTCTGGCCGTCACGTTACCAATATAGGGGCGGTAATAGTCCCCCGCCGCGAGTGTCCTGATCGAGGGCAGCTCGACACGGGTCAGGGAATTGGACGCAAAAGCCGCCCGTCCCAGTGTTTCGACACGGGGCAGGCACAGTTCCTGGATCAGATTGCCGGCGAAGGCTGCATCCTCGATCGTGACAGCGGCCGGCAGCGAGAGGTTCGTGATCCTGGACTTATAGAAGGCCTCCACCCCGATCCGCTCCACGAGCGGCAGATGGACACTCTCCAGCGGCTGCTCGCCGAAGGCCCGTGCCCCGATCTCGATGACACGGGGAGCCGACAGAGCCGTGATCTTCTTCGTTCCGCCATAGAAAGCCTGTTCGCCGATCAGCGTCGTCTGCGGCAGCTCCACCGTGCCGCTGATGGGGTTGGCGTAAAAGGCACGATAGGGAATGGTTTCCAGCAGTTCATAGGAGACAGTTGTCAGCTGGTTCGTGTGGAAGGCCGACTGGCCCAGACTGACCAGCTGCGGAAACTCGGCTGTCGTCAGCTGGTTGTTGTAGAAGGCCGCATCTTCAATCACCTTGACCCGGGCGCCACTGACTGTTTTCAGCCGCATCGAGGCAAAGGCCGAAGCAGCGACCGTCAGCGCGCGGGGCGGGAGAACGAGCTCATAGCCAAGCGCTGCCAGCTTGACTTTCCCGCTGGGGGAGAAACCGGTCACCCGGCCCGGGTCGGCCACATCCCAGGTGAAATCCGCCTCTTCCCACTGGCCGGGATCCGTGGAGAGCTCCGGATCCGGATTGACAACATAGTTCGAGCGGCTCGGGATACCGGAATCGTCGGCCCAGATCACGACATTGTCGCCATACTCTGCGAGACCGGGATTGCCCTCGACAGCGGAGGCGGCGATGCTTCTGAGCGCCGGCCAGTGGAGCTCGGTCAGCAGATTATTCTGCAGTGCGCCCGCCTGAACATGGGTCAGCTTCGGTGCGTCAAAAGCGGTCAGCTTGTTCGTATGGAAGGCATATTTGCCGAGAACGGTCAATTCCGCGAGGCCTCCGGGCAGGATGGTCGCAAGCTGATTGTTATAGAAGGCACCATTCCCGCTGCTGGATGCATCCGCAATCTCGGTAACCAGAGGAATTTCGAGAGTGCTGATCTGATTGTTGCGAAATGCTCCGGCTCCGATGGTCGTCAGCCGAGGGAAGTTCGCCTGCGTCACCTCTGTCAGCGCATTCCCGGCGAAGGTGTTGGCTCCCACCGTGGTCAGTTCCGGGAAGGAAACCGTACTGAGCCTGCTGTTGATAAAGGCGGCGCTGCCCGTTTCACGGAGGCTCGGCATGGAGAGGCTCGTCAGGAGAGGATTGCTCCCCAGACCCCAGGTGTCAACCCGGGTGACCCGGGGCAGGTCGAGCTGCTGCAGGCTGGCACAATAGGCGATGGCGACGCCGCCAACGAAGGTCGCACTGGGCAGGGACAGCGACTCGAGCCGGTTGTTGTAACGAAAGGCATAGGCACCAACATACTCGAGTGCATCCAGCCGAATCTCAGTTAAGCTGTTACTCTGGAACACATAGCCGTAGCGGTCGCTGGAAGAGGGGCCATAGCTCCCCTCGATGACACGGATATTGTTGTCATAGTCACGGAGTGACTCGAGTCCCTTGCTGTGGAAATTCGTCGGCGTTGATGCATCGGTCAGGTTCGCCGCCACCGTGTCGATCACCGTTACACCGTCGGCGGGATTGACATGGGGCAGGACCAGATGCTTATTGGTGATGACCTTCTCCGCTCCGCTTTCGCTGAAGCCGAGCACTTTGTTCCCGTCATAGCTGAAATCGCCCAGCACCCAGCCGTTGCCGAGCGGGAAATCGTACCAGTCGGTACCGACCCAGACCTCTACGGTACGGGCCGCCTGATTGCCATAGTCATCTGTTACCTGATAGGTGACGGAAACACTGCCGCCGACACTGGTATCGATGGACTCCGGCTCGACGCTGATGCGTCCGCTGATATCCTGCCCATGGAGATCCGTCGCCCGCACGAAGCCCAGCAGAACGTCCCGCGAGCCATCACCATCGGCGGCAATCCGCGGCTCGGAGACCAGCTCAATAACAGGTCTGGTCGTTGTCGAGCGGTAATAGACCGGGAGCTCATAGGCGGTCGAATCCGGAACATAGAGGACCGGCGACTCAAGCGCCACATAGCCCTGAATCGCAGGCGGATCGTAGCGGTTCTCGCAGTCCAGAATGACCACACCATCGAGCCGGGTCAAATCATCGCCCCAGCTCCGGGCGTCTAGTATCTCCTCCCCTGTCGCCTCGTCGAGGTAGCGGATGGTCACCGTGACCGGATTGACCACATGCCCGAAGCCTCCCGGAACCACTTCCGACTCGATCCGCTCATTTTCGGTATGAACCAGCACATAGCGATCGTTATACGCGAAGACAGCGCTGCCGAGGCTCGTCACAGTCGTCGGCACGTAGACTTCGCTCAGCTGGTTACCGCTGAACGCTCCGTCTCCGATCCCGCTCACCTGCCTGAGGGTCAGCTCTGTCAGGCGGTTGCTGGTAAACGCATAGCTGCCGATTGTCTCCACCTGGCCGCTGTCGATGGACGACAGCAGATTGTCGCGGAAGGCATAGTCCCCGATTGAGCGCAGGGCATCATTCAGTACCACACCGTCAATCTGGTTGGCTGCGAACGCATAGGCTCCGATTCGCCTGAGTGCACCGTTCAGCGTCAGACTGACCAGACCGCTCTGAATGAAGGCCCGTTCGCCAATCTCCGTCACCGGCCGCCCACCCAGCGTCTCGGGTATCACGAGTGCCGTCTGCTCCTGTCCCGGAACGAAGCCGGTGATCGCGACGCCATCCTCTACGATTTCATAGGCAAAGGTCGCCTCAGGACCCGGCCGGACTCCGTCAGGAGGCGAGGCTGCCTCAGGCTCTGTCTCCATCTCCGTTTCCGTGACAGCGGGTATGCTGTCTGTTTCCGGAGAGCTGCCATCTCCCTGCTCGACGGTTCCGGTGAAGTCCGCATCCGCAGCAGCGGCCCGGAAGCCGATGCCCGGCAGAATGGAACTGCCCAGAATCAGCAGGGCCAGCCCCAGTCCGAGAAAACGGTGTCCGAACTGCTTCGTCCACTGCATCAGGTTCATACTGCTTCTGTTTTCCATATCCCAAATTCCCCTGTTGCTTGATTGCCCACGATTCAATAACCTTAACAAAACTGAACGTAAAACACCACACATGGTTCCTGCAACGCTGAGACACAGCATTTGTTACGCCGCTGCCTGTAATCCGGCTCATCCACACGTTCAGGACGGCTATATTGGGTGGAGACGCAACAACGCTTATGTTCAGGAGGAAAGCCGCATGCAGCGCCGCATTCTCGCACACACGGACCTTGAGCCCTCTGTCCTCTGCTTCGGAGGCGGCTCTCTCTGCCTGCCCGACGGACGGGAGACAGCCTTTGCCCTGCTTGACCTCTATCGCGAACTGGGCGGCAATTTTATCGACACCGCCAATGTCTACGGCCGCTGGCTGCCCCATCCCAGCAACCTCAGCGAGCAGTACATCGGCGCCTGGCTCGGCAGCCGTGCCTGCCGTCATGAGATGATCATCGCGACCAAGGGCGCCCACCCCCATCTCGACAGCAAGTCAATTGGCCGCATGTCGCCGGCCGAGCTGCGAAACGACCTCGAATCGAGCCTCACGGCACTCGGCGTCGACTGCATCGACCTCTACTGGCTGCATCGCGATGATCCCGGCGTCCCGGTTGCCGACATTCTCGGCGTTCTGGACGGCTTCGTCCGCGAAGGTAAAATCCGCTACTACGCCTGCTCCAACTGGTCCCTTCCCCGGATCCAGGAGGCACAGGAGGCGGCCCGCGCCGGTGGTCTGGCCGGTTTCGTGGCGAATCAGCCGCGCTGGAGCCTCGCCGTCGTCACAGCCGGCAGTCCCGACGATCCGACTCTGGTCGCCATGGACGAAGCCACCTGGCAGGAGCACTACAGGCACCAGTGGCCGGCCATCCCCTACTCTGCACAAGCGAACGGCTATTTCCAGAAACTCGATCGTCTGGGCAAAGACCGGATCGACCCCGCCCTCCGCGCCCGCTTCGACAACCCGACGAACGACGCACGCTACGCCAGACTGCTGCAGCTCGGCGGCGAACTCGGCACGACGCTGGACGAGCTGGTACTGGGCTATCTGCTCGCCCAGCCCTTCCTGGTATATCCCATAATCGGGGCGAGCTCACCCGGCCAGCTGCGGGCCAGCATGGCCGCCGGCAGCCGCAGCTGGCCGGCCGACCTCCCGGACCGTCTCAGCCAGCCGTGCTGTCTTCCACCAGCCTGTCGAGAAGATCCTCCATCTCGGGATCATAACCGTACACAGAAACAATACCCGTCGCGATATTGAAGTAGAGACCCGTGAGCTCCAGTGTGCCGGCCGTTACTTTATCTCTGACAAAGCCGTAGGTCATGATATTGACGAGCTGCTGAAAGACATTCAGTTTCTCGAGCAGAACCAGCTGCTCCGCTTCGCTCTCCTCGCTGTACTTATTTCGAATGTAATCACGCAGCGGGAGACTCTGCAGCAGCCACTCCGAAGTATGAGGCAGCTTTGCCTGATAATCTTCAATATGCATCAGTGCCGCACAGCCGCCGCAGTTGGAATGACCGCAGACCACTATATTGTCAACCTTCAGCACTTGAACGGCATACTCGATGGCGGCGACGATCGAGATGTGCTCCTCCGGATCCCGCTCACGCGGGACGATATTGGCGATATCGCGGATGTGGAAAATTTCACCCGGATCGGCCTGCATCATCTTCTCCACGTCAATGCGCGAATCGCTGCAGGTTATGAAGAGAGTATGGGGGTTTTGTGAACTGACGATCTTCTCATACTTTTCCCTGTTGACATCGTACTCGGCCGCCTTGAACTGTTTCAGACGTGCGTTTAAATCCTTCATCTTAGCCCCCCTGCACCATGAAATTCATGCGGTCGACTGCAATTGCATTTGTCGTTGCCCCGTCCTGTTGCCCATATATTTCAAGTTTATTAAGGATACTATTTACAGCAGACTGACGTCAAAGCAAACAGGGCAGAAAGATTTCGTTTTTTCCTTCTCAACCCCACAACGTCCGTCCGCAGGGTTCAGCTGTCAGCTCCGGATGCTGGTCCAGGCCATCCAGAAACATGGCCAGCAGGCTGTCCATGTCAGGCGCCAGTTCGCGCCCGGCCAGCTCTTCGAGCTTCATCCAGCCGACTTGACCCTCAGGAGATGAGAGCAGTTCACCTTCAAACTGATTCGTACGGTACAGCAGGGCAATGTATCTGGAACCATCCTCCTGGATCCAGTCCTTCACGCCGCAGAGATGGGGAGATGAAATCCTCAGGCCGGTCTCCTCGTAGACCTCACGAATCACGGCGTCGGTCAGTGCTTCATCTGCCTCCACATGTCCGCCGGGAAACGTGAGGCCGGGCCAGTCACTGCCGGGACGCTCCTGAACGAGCACATTTCCCTCATGGTCGTAGACCATGCACATGTTGGTCAATATCGTCCAGATTCTTCTGTCCTTCGTCAAGCTCTGCCTCTTTCCAAATGCCGGCGCGCCACGTATGGAGCTACAGAATAACAGTCATCTGCCCGCTGGATGAAGGTTCTCCCGTTGGAACCCGGATCTCGACAACAGGCTATTCCGGTGTACAGCTCTCCATATGGGTCCTGCTGACACACATGATGTTTCGATTCTCAAATTGTTTTACCTTCCGTTCCCATAGCCATGCCGACACAGCTGTTTTCCCATGACCCCGTTTTCTCGAAGAGTCATCCGCTATCTATCTGCAGTGGATGAGCGTGATCTTCCCGTCAACAACATCAGGAAAGACCAATATGCGAGGCCCAACGGAAAAGACTGCCGGTCGGCATATGGGGAGAGCGGCTTCCAGTTTGAAGGTGCCATTGCCGGCGAAAACATAGCCAGGGCCTATCAGGCATCAGATGGCATGGCAGCTGCCGTACGGGGTTTCAACCTGCTCAAGGTATCCCCGGCGCATAACAGAAACATGCTGAACCCCGGCATGACGCACATGAGCTTTAGCCTGCTTTATGACAGCCATACCGGTTACCTGTACACGGTGCACTTCTTCGCCAGGCCTGCCAGATAAGCCGGCCAGCCACTGTCTTCCGCTGATTCTGGTCAGGGCTCAGAACAGGGCGGCGACGCACATGAATGAGCTCCGAGCCTGCAGCATGGCAGGACTCGGAGCTCATCTTTCATTATTCTCCATTTGCCTCGGCATGGACGGGTTACGTCCGATCACTCACTTGCCGGCTGTGCCGGCAGAGGGCCAGGCGGAGATGCTGCCGGCAACTAGTCGTCAGACAGCTCCAGCATGGGTGCGGGTTTGACACCTCTGGAAATCTCGATAGCGGACACCGCAAAAATGACCACGATAGCCACAACACCACCGGGAACGATGGAGCTGAGACCGAAGGGCACCTTCAGGATAAACTGCCATACCGCAGCTACGACCGTGCCCGACAGGATGCCGATGAAGCCACCGTTGTAGGTCACGTTCTTGGAGAAGAGACCGGTTATGAAGGCGGCGAACGGTCCTGCAGATCTCAGGGCGAAGGCGGACATCATGACGCTGATAATGTTGGAGCCGGTCAGGGCAACCACCATACCGACGAGGCCAACCACCGTCATCGCGATTCTGGAAACCATGACTTCGGTCCTGTCGTCTCTCTGATTCTTCTTGATATACGGCACATAGACGTCATTCACGAACATGGTCGCGGTACCGATCATGTTGCCGGAAGCGGAGGAAATCGTGGCCGCAACCACACCGGACAGAACCAGGCCGGTGATGATGCCGGGGGCGAAATTCAGGGCGCCCTCAGCCAGAGCAGAGCTCTGCGACTTCTCGATGAAGCCCGGAATAAAGGTATAAGCTGCCAGACCGATCAGAGCAGGAATCAGGGCGAAGACAGCGGAAATCAGGCCGGCAACAACGGATCCGGTGGTAGCGGATTTGCTGTCCTTGGCGGATGCATAGGTCTGCACGATCTCCTGCCCTGTCGGGAAGGTCATGCAGTACATGGCGATATAGCCAATGATGGTAGGTATACCAACTTTGGTCATACTGAGTAAATTGGCATTTTGACCGGCTTTGTCACCAGCAATGTAGGTCACTTCCTTGGCCTTGGCGAAGAGATTCGCGAAGCCGCCGACTTCCTGACTGTTGACAACGAAGAGCATGGCAACAAACATACCAACTACAATGGTAAAGATGTGAAGCATGTTGGCAGAAGCCACGGATACCAGGCCGCCGACCATGGTGTAGATAATAACGACGGCTGTCGTGACGATAACCGCGACTTTAAAGTCTAATTGGGTCAGGGCATGGATGATGGACGAGGTGGCGATAATCTGCGCACCGGTTGCCATGAACAACGCCACGATCTGAACAACGGCGGTAAACAGGTGGGAAGCCTTGCCGTAGCGCATACCGATGATCTGGGGCACGGTGTTGGCGGACGAGCGTCTGAAATAGGATGCGACAAAGGAGACGATGACGAATCCGATACCCGCTGAGATCACATACCAGGATGAGGACAGGCCGTCACGAAAGACGTTCTGGGCGATACCCATGGTGGAGGCGCCGCCGGTGTTGGCGGCAAACAGGGTACCGGCGAGGGCCAGAACGCCAAGGGACTTGCCCGCCATCAAAAAATCTTCACCGGTCTGCGTCTCAGTCAGCTTCTTCTTTCTGGCAGAAGATATCAGACCGATGGCAACCGTCAAAGCCATGTACAGCAGGATGACGATTAGTGCAATTGTTGATCTTTCCATACTTACCTCTTTCTATACTCCAGGTCAGCCCGCCCCGGGCTCCAGGCCCGGAGCGGAGTGTCCCCCAGTTCCTGCTAGCGGCCGGTGTACCTCAGAACCTTGCCCGCCTTCTGGGGCGTGGACTCGCCCTCGTCGATGATGATCTTCCCGTTGACGATGGAGAAGCGGATGCCCCTGGCAAACTGCTTCGGCTCCGTGTAGTCGCCCACATCGATAACGGTCTCAGGATCAATAACCAGCACGTCCGCCGCCAGACCGTCCTTCAGGTAGCCTCTGTCTTTCAGGCCGAGGACTTCAGCCGCCTTGCCGGTCATCTTGTAGATGGCGGTCTCGATCGGGAACAGGCCCTCATCCCTGGTGTACTTGCCCAGCACTCTGGGGAAGGTGCCGTACAGTCTCGGGTGGGGCTTGGTGCCGATGATGCCGTCGGTGCAGACGTTCTGCTCGGGTCTGCTCATGAACAGCTTCACGTGCTCTTCCGTGCCGTAGAAGTCAACCAGACCGACAATGTTCTCCTCGTCCCTGATCAGGTCAAAGATGGCGTCCAGCGGCTCCTTGCCCGTGGCCTCGCCCAGCTCGACCAGGTTCATCCCGACATACTTCTCAGATTCGGGATACTTGACGAAGGTGATGAAAATGCCCTCCAGACCGGCGAAGTCGACAAAGTTGTCCCAGCCCGGAATGCCGTTCCAGATGTCTTCCTTCATTTTGGCGCGCAGTTCGTCGTCATAGAGACGCTCGATCAGCTTCTCCGTCCCGCCGTCATGCACCCAGGGCGGCAGGATGACGGACATCATGGTGGAGCCGGCCACATAGGGATACTGGTCAAAGGAGACGATCATGCCTTCCGCGTGGGCGTCGTCGATTTTCTCCAGCACCTTGGGCACCTTGTCCCAGTTCTTCTTGCCACAGCACTTGAAGTGCGAGAAGTGCACACGGCAGCCGGATTCTCTGCCGATGGTCAGAATCTCATCCATGGACTCCAGGATGGCATCCGCTTCCGAGCGCTGGTGCGTGACAAAAATCGTATCGGTCTTCTTCAGCACCTTGCCCAGCGAAATAAACTCATCGATGTCGGCATAGACGCAGGGCGGATAGATCATGCCCGTGCTCATGCCGAAAGCGCCGGCGTCAATGGCCTTCTGCAGTTCCGCATCCATGGCTTCCTGCTCTTCGGCTGTGGGCTTGCGGTTGTCGAGGCCCATGACCACCATGCGCAGATTGCCGTGAGGTGCGAGATAGAGAACGTTGGGGCCGAGCGGCAGTGTGTCCACATGCTTCAGATAGTCTTCAACCGTTGTCCAGTTCCAGTCGACGTCCCACTGTCCCTCGAGACCGGCCATGGCCTTTTTCCAGGGAGCCAGCGTCTCTTCGTTGACAGGGGCGGGACCCATGCCGTCCTGGGCCAGCACTTCTGTGGTAATGCCCTGGAAGACCTTGGGCAGAAGCTCCGGCTCCACATTCAGCATGATGGACGAGTGGGAGTGGGTGTCGATGAAGCCCGGGGTGACATATTGACCGCTGGCGTCAATGACACGTTTTGCCTCGGGCTCGCCCTCGACCAGGCGGATCACTTCGCCTTCGACAGCGAGATTGCCCTGATACGGCTTAGCGCCCGTACCGTCCACGATGGTTCCATTCTTGATCAGTAAATCGTACATACTACCTCCTGTTAATCCCTCCTGTTTCTTCTGCCTCCTGCGCCTCCGACTATTCCTGTTGCAGCAAAGCCTTCATGATGGCTTCATAGGACGTGACAATCCTGGTCAGCTCGGAAATCTCGATGTACTCGTTGACCGTGTGGGCGATGTTCTCGAGAGACGGGCCGCAGCCAATGGTCTTGATACCCGCTTCTCCGGCGTAATGGCTGCCGTTGGTGCAGAAGTTGTACTGCGTGATTTCGGGATCCAGACCAGCCTCGTTCATGGCAGCCTTGATCGCCTGCACCCATTCCTCGTCGCTGTCAAACAGCCAGCCCGGGAAGAAGCGCTCACCCTGAATGGTCTCGCCGGTATAGCAGAGTTCTTCGCCGACGGCGTAGCTGACCTTTGCCTTGAGCTCGGGATCCTCAGCCATCATCCGGGCGACCAGTGCCTCCAGAGGCGCCAGAACGCTTTCCTTGGTTTCGCCGACCAGCAGTCTGCGGTCATAGGTGGCGATGCAGTACTCGGGCACTACGGACGCACCGGGATAGGGGCTGGACTTGATGTCGGTCAGCTCCAGAATGCCCTTGCCCAGAACGGGATGCTCTGTCGGCTCCAGTTTCTGAATGGCGTCAATGATCTTCGAGATTTTATAGACAGCGTTGATACCCTTTTCCGGATTGGCGGAATGGGCAGGCTTGCCAAATGTCTCCAGCTTGATTTCACCGCGGCCCCTCTGACCGATCTTCAAATTGCCCTGAGAGGCTTCGCCGATGACCACATAGTCCGGCTCTACACGCCTGGAGATCTCTCTGGCGGCTACGCCTTCGAAACACTCTTCATGGACAACACCGGCGACATAAATCTCGCCGGCAAAGTCACCGCCGGTGGCTTTGTCAAAGGCTGCGGCGGCTACCGCCATGCCCGCGATTGCGCCTTTCATGTCGGAGGCGCCACGGCCATAGATCCTGCCGTCGTGGATTTCAGCAGCAAACGGCGGATAGCTCCAATCTGCTTCGTTGCCCACGGGAACCGTATCCATATGTCCGTCAAAGAGGACCTTGGGACCGGGTTTGCTGCCCTTCAGGCAGCCAATGGTATTGCCGTACCTGTCAACGATGATCTCATCGAAACCATGTTCGTTGAAAAAGTCCTGCAATACGCCGGATACTTCCTTCTCGTTGCCGGAGTAGCTTTCGGCCTGAATCAGTGCCTGTGTGAGTTTGACTACCGCTTCTTTTCGATCCATCCTTTATCCTCCTGTCTATTCGGTGATTGGATGCTTGCCGTCCCATACCACTTCGAGATAGTGCTCCCTGTCCGTATCGCCTTCCGTATTGATGAACAGCAGAACCGAGTCCTCGTTCAGATTCAGCTCAGCCTTCAAATCCGCGAACTTGTCGCAGGTCAGTATCTTGGAGACAACACCAAAGGGCGCCGCGCCGCTCTCTCCCGAAATAACCCTCCTGTCATCTCCCACCGGATTGCCCAGCACACGCATGCCGTGGGCAGCCAGGTCATCGGAGGCGGAGATGAAATAGTCGGCATGGTCAAACATGACCTCGAGGCCTACGGTGTTCGGCTCGCCGCAGGACAGCCCCGCCATGATCGTGAAGTACTCGCCGCCGATCAGGACACGTTCGCCTGCCAGTGCAGATTCGTAGATACAGGCAACCGCATCGGGCTCGACAATGGTAATAACCGGTTTTTCCTCTCCCGGATAGACGTTGGCAAAAAAGCCTGTCATGGCCGAGGACATGGAGCCTACACCGGCCTGCAGGAAGACATGGGTGGGTTTCTTTTCCATTTCCTGCATGGTTTGATAGATCTCATAGGCCATGGTCATGTAGCCCTGCATGATCCATCTGGGAATGTCTTCATAACCGTCCCAGGCGGTATCCTGCACGATGTAGTAGCCTTTTTCGTTGGCCAGATCATTGGCCATGCGCACACACTCGTCGTAGTTGGCGTCATGCACGGTCACTTCGGCACCGAGGTTGCTGATGTTTTCTACTCTCTCCTGGGCCGCTCCCCTGGGCATGTAGACAATACAATTCTGCTTCAGCTGGTTGGCTGCCCAGGCGACACCCCTGCCGTGGTTGCCGTCTGTGGCGGTGATGAAGGTGACTTCACCCAGCTTTTCTCTGATCTCATCCGAGATCAGCCTTTCAAAGGGCAGATCCTCCAGGGACATGCCGAGCTTTTCCGCAACCACCTTGCCAATGGCATAGCTGCCGCCCAGAACCTTAAAGGCGTTGAGATTAAATCGATAGGATTCGTCCTTGATGAAGATATCCTTTACCTTCAGCAGGGCAGCCAGATTGTTCAAGGAAACCAGAGGTGTGTACTGATAGACCGGGAAGCTCTTATGATAGGCGTAAATCTCTTTCGCCACCTCTTCGTTCAAAAAGGAAATATCGTAGTTTCCCTTTTCTCTGTTCTGCAGTGCTGTCATCTGTATCTGCATACCGGGTCCTCCTTGCTTTGAGCGTTTGCTTATGTCCTGCTACGCGCCACTACTTCAATTTCAACCAGTGCATCCTTTGGCAGGCGGGCCACCTCGACAGCGGAGCGCGCCGGAAAAGGAGCTCCGGCAAAAAACGCCTCGTACACCGCATTCATCGCTGCGAAGTCGCCCATATTCTTCAGAAAAACAGTGGTTTTCACCACGTCGTATTTGCCTGCTCCCGCCGCCTGCAGAATTGCTTCCACGTTGGTCAGGGACTGCTTCGTCTGTTCCTCAATCGTTTCGGGCATCTGACCTGTTTCAGGGTTAATAGGCAGCTGTCCCGATGTAAAAATAAAACCGTTCACTTGTACAGCTTGTGCATAAGGACCGATGGCCGCGGGGGCCTGATTTGTGCTAATGATGTTTTTCATAGTGACTCCTTGGGTTATTAATGAAACAATCCTAATTAAAAAGGATCTGCTTGTCAACAAAACCCACACTACGCAGAACAGAAAAGCACCATGAATCCTTGTGCATTATTACCAATTTGAAAGGAATATATTAATTGCTATTTAGAAGCAGTTCAGGATATTCAGGCCCCTTCAGCTTTCATTAACTATTCTCAGCTAACAATAATATGGCGGGTCTCACAACTGGCAAAGCGCACCTGGATGCTTTTTTCGGCACTTTAACCCACAGAACAGCTTGACCAGGCTGTATTGGCCAGAAATGAGTGAGCTCATCTACGTGCCCGAACCGGCAGCGGGCTGCTCATCCTGTCCTGTCTGCTCATCCTGTCCTGTACTCTTCCACCCCGGCGATGGCTTCCGGGACAGCATGAAAATAAACGCGATGAGCAGACAAATGTCAGCAGGGGATTGGGCAAATGGTAATCTCCCTCCAACAAAGTCCTGTTATAGTAAATCACCGATGCCTTCATACATGAAAAGGATCGCTTCACCGCGTCGTTTGAAGGTCTGTCTGTGTGCAACGAAAGTCCTTCAGATTTGCACGAGGTAAACATGAAAATATTGATCATGAATGGAAGCCCACATCGAGGCAATACCTGGCGCCTGACGCAGGCTGTCAAAGAGATACTGGCTGGATGGGACGCATCGATCGAATTCTCTGAAATCCATCTGGCAGACCTTGCCCTTCCCTTTTGTACAGGCTGCAGCAATTGCTTTCGAAAAGGTCACCGGCATTGCCCGCATCATGAGAAGGTTCAGGTGATCATGGATTTGATCGAAGCAAACGACGCCGTAATTTTCTCTGTTTCATGCTTTCAAGGGCACGTAACTGGCATCCTGAAAAACCTGACCGACCATCTGGCCTTCTTAATTCATCGTCCCAGATATTTTCACAAAAAGGCTCTGATCATCAGTACCGCGGGAGGCGTGTCCGCCGCCAGCACAACCAGAGCCCTGGCGGCAACACTTGCCGGCTGGGGGTTTAACAAAAGCTATCAGCTGCCGATCATTGCCTTCAGCTGGAACACCTACAAACCGGAACAAAAAGACCTGCAAAGGGCAGAAAAGGTGGCTAGGCGCTTTTATCAGGATCTCAAGGCACAAAGGCTCTATGCACCTTCAACAGGTGTCTTGATCCCATTTAATCTGTTTCAGGCTCTATGTATCACGGCAGGAGACGATCCGATGTTCCCTACGGAGGATCATCATTTCTGGCCAAAGTATTATGGAATGCAATATGCACCGGGCATTCCTTTGCCTCTCCATAAGCGCCTTCTCGGAATGATGATCTACTCCATCGGAAAACGGCTGGCCGGAAAGTACATCATCAGCTATAAAAAATAGTGTCTGCCGGATGGCGTTTCCGTCAAAGAGCCCCAGATGTTGGAAAAGTGGCTGTTCCCACCTGTTCCCAGGTGAAAACAACCACTTCATTTGGAATCAATCCGTATCCGTATCTGCTTGAAAGAATCTCGCTCAGGCGATCTTAATAACCCCGAACAGGATCAATGAAGTCAAAGTCAGGGCAAGACCAATCAGGGACTCATACATGATCAGACTCAGTCTCTCCTTAAACTCCATGTGGACTGAACCACCGGTGGCATGGAAGAAAGACCCGTGGGGCAGATGGTCGAGTACGGTTGCACCGGTATGAATCATGGATGCCGCCGCCACCTTGGATACACCGGCTGCTGTGAGTGTAGGACCAAATACCTGAGCCGCCACTGTAGAACCGGATGTTGTCGAAGCTGTCGCAGCAGACATGAGGATGCCTGCAATAGGTGCCAGCAGGAACATGGGGATTCCGAGACCCTGAACAGTGTTGATAATGGTGTTTCCGAGTTCAGAGCCCTGGATAATACCGGCAATTGTTCCTGTGCCGATAAGGATGATCGCAACCCCTGTCATGGAGCCGAGCCCGAAGGTTGCATATTCCAGTGTTTTCCTGGCCCTGCCCATGACGATGGCACCAACGATTCCTCCCAGAGGCAGAGCGAGCATGGGATCGATATTGATGCCGGCTATGGGCCTGAGTGCCAGACAGAGAATCGCGACTACGGGTCCCACTATGGATCTGCCAAAAGACGGCAGCTCCTCCTTCTCCCCATCTTCCGCGAGATCTTCTGCTGTGACCGCCGAGCCCCTGTGCTGTAACTTCCTCGCAATGATATAGGCAAGCATGACACCTACGATGGCAGGTCCGATACCGGCAGCCATGACACTGGTCAGGGGCAGTTCAAAGGCCGAAGATACCGCTATGGCATTCGGGTTCGGCGACAGCATGTTGCCTGCTTTGCCGCCGCCTATCATGGCAATCAGAATACCAGTCTTGGTAAAGCCCGCCTGCCTCGCGATGGCAATAGCAATAGGCGCAACAGTAATGACCGCGATATCGATAAACACACCAACAGAAGTCAAAACCAGAGTTGAGAGAGCCAGAGCGAGCAGAGCTCTCTTCTCACCGAGCGCTTTGATGATGGTTCGCGCTATGGTTTCGGCAGCGCCCGACTTGATCAGTGTTCCGGCCAGTATTCCGGCAGCCAGAATCCGCAGAATCGTGGTCATCATGTCTGCGGCGCCGCCGGTCATGATCGTGATCGTCTGCACCAGAGATGCCCCACCAATCAGACCACCGATAAGGCTTCCGAGCATCAGCGAGTAAACCGGAGGGATCTTTATGAAAATAAAGATAATCGAACACACCAGACCAATAATGGCACCAAGTGCCGAAATGGTGACTCCGTCCATTTCAATTCTCCTTTAGGGCCTTAATCATTCTTACTATGCTTTCAACCGTCTTCTCGATGTTGACAGCGCCTTCCTTCAGCGCATCATCGAGGGTAGAAGGCCTGAGCATGGTTGAGAAAATAGCCGACATCCCGTGATCATAGAGCTCTTCATAATCCCTGCCGAGAGTACCGGCAATGGCGAAGACCGGCTTGCCATACTTGTATCCGACCTGTGCGACTCCGTAAGGCGTTTTTCCGAATTTGGTCTGGAAATCCATGCCGCCTTCTCCGGTAAAGACAAAATCCGCGTCCTTGACCACAGCTTCCAGATTGGTTGTGTCAATAACGATTTTTACTCCGGGCTCCAGAGAAGCGTTGGTAAAGGCCATAAGTCCGGCGCCCAGCCCGCCTGCGGCCCCTGCCCCTTCTACGGCATTTACTTCTTTGCCCAAATCTCTCTGAATGATCTCAGCGTAATGTCCCAGATTCTGGTCCAGCTGCGCGACCATATCGGGGCTGGCTCCCTTTTGCGGACCGAAAACAGCAGAAGCTCCTCTCTCGCCCGTCAGGGGATTGTCTACATCGCAGGCCACTCGAACCTTGACGTTTTTCAGCCTCGGATTCATGCCGTCGAGATCTATTCTGGCGACCCTGCCCAGCTGGCCACCGCCAAATCCGATCTCCGTCCCGCTTTCATCCAGCAGCTTTGCACCCAGTGCCTGAGCCATGCCGGCACCGCCGTCATTCGTCGCGGAACCCCCTATGCCTATCACAATCTCCTCTACACCTTCGTCAAGGGCAGCCAGCAGGAGCTCGCCCGTTCCGTAGGTGGTCGTGATGAGCGGGTTCCTTTTCTCCCTCTCAACCAGGGCCAGACCGCTCGCTTCCGCCATTTCGATGACGGCCGTTTTTCCGTCACCCAGAATGCCGAACTGGGCAACCACCTTCTGATCCGGCAGAGGTCCCTGTACCTCTCGCCTGAGAAGTCTGCCGCCCGTGGCGTCTACCAGGGCTTCGACAGTTCCCTCTCCGCCGTCTGCCATCGGCACATGATGGACAATCGCATCAGGATAGACCCTGCGAATGCCTCTTTCCATGGCCTGGCAGACTTCCTTTGCTGACGCAGATTCTTTAAAAGAATCCGGTGCCACCACAAAAGAAAACCCCATGCTTCTACCTCCTGTTTCTAAATGAATTATTAGGAAAATCGAACATTTTCCCTATAGTATTAATGTAAAGTAAAATTCGTGTTAACGATTAATTACAGTTCATGTTTCGCTACTATGTTTATAAATGAATGGAAAAACAAACACGATTCAAGAGAAAACGCTCTTTAAGTGCCCGGGATGGATATCAATTGTTCCTGCTAGTCCTCGTTGTCACTCAATAGCCGATCTTCATTGTCTGCAAACTGCCGAAACGGCTGTCCGGTGCTGACACCTGGTTTCCTGTCCAAACGTGTCAGCACCGGTTCTTAGATCTCCTGTTCAATCACGAAACGCACGTCACGCCCGGACAGGACAGCCTTTTCTCTCTGAGCACCATAGATCAGGACATGTGTGCAGATTTTGTTAATCATCCTCAGACAGCCAATGGAGAACTG
>JASGUU010000023.1 GCA_030057555.1 Bacillota bacterium
CACGGTAAACATCTGGTATTAGCAACCAAAGACGCCTTGAAGAGCCCGGTGCGGGAAAACCGCACGCCGGGTTCTGTGAGGGGCAGGCAGCTTCTTGAAAAAGAAGCTGACCTGTCTACTCGACAAACTCGCCATCTTGACCATCCAGGCAGCCTTCCCGGCTAGCGTCCCCGGATCAGCGGAGATTGGCGTAGATGACATTCCGCAGTCCGTGGTGCAGGCGCAGGTCGTCGGGGCCGAAGAAGTGCTGAGCGTAGAAGAAGCTGAGCTCGTTTTCGGGATCGATGGAGCCGTAGGTCCCCGCCGCGCCGCCCCAGCCGTAGGGGCCAAAGCCCACGGGGGAGCCACATTTTGCCTGGTCAATGACCGTACGCACGCCGAGGCCATAGCCCATGCCGATACTGGTGTAGCCATAGCCGTCGCGCATGCCGCCGTCGAGCTGATCCAGACGCATCAGATCGCTGGTGCGCCTGCCCAGCAGCACATCCCCGCGGCAGAGCGCCTCCTGAAAGTTCATGTAGTCGTCCACGCTGCTGATCAGGCCGCCGCTGGCGCTCTCCCTGAGGATCGGCGGGATGAGTATGTTCGCCGGGCCCTCGTTCTTGAGCGGCTCGCCGGCCCCCATATAGCGGTACTGGCAGGCCAGTTCCCGGGACGCACAGTCCTCAAGCGCAAAGGCGGTGTTGTCCATGCCCAGCGGCCGGAAGATATGCGTTTTCAGATACTCGCCAAACGTGACGCCAGAAATCTTCTCAATCAGGGCCGCCAGCATTTCATGGCAGATACCGTAGCGGAAACGGGTGCCGGGCTCAAAGAGCAGGGGCGCCGCGGCCAGATAGCGGGGCAGCAGGGAGAGCGGACAGGCGCCGCCGGTCTCCTCATAAAACTTCATTCCCAGATCCTGATAGTCGTCGCCATCGCCGATGCCGGCAGTCATGCGAAAAAGATCACGGATCGTGATGGGGTTCCTGGCCGGGACGCAGCCGCCGTCGTTCAGACGGACCTGCATGTCCCGGAATTCCGGGAAGAACAGGTAGAGCGGATCCTCCAGCAGGAACTCCCCCTGCTCGTAGAGCTGCAGAGCGGCCACCGCGGTGATGACCTTGGTGTTGGAATAGATATTGTAGAGCGTGTGTTCGCTGATCGGAATGCGCTTTTCCACATCCGCGTAGCCCGCCCGGAAGCGGAAGACTTCCTGATGGCGGTGGAACACACAAAGGTCCATGCCAGGGATACCGTAGCGTTCAGCGGCCCGCTGCAGATACTGTGTAAGTGCTTTCTGCAAAGTCATCCTCCGTCCTCCGTCCCCCACCGGTCCGGCTCAGTACTGGCGCGACATCAGCGCGTCCGCCTCCGCGCGGCTGAGTTCGCCAGCGTTGTATCTGGCCATGACGGCGACATCCTTGCTGCGCAGCTTATAGAAAGCCAGCAGCAGTGCATAGGAGATAGCGGTGGCGATCAGGCCGGGCAGCTGCGTGACCAGCCACATCTCGGTGATGGCCTCCCGGCTCTGGGGGAAGTTCGCGAGATCCGCGATGCTGTCCGCCTCAACCAGCACAAAGGAGGTCAGGCTCAAAAGCCAGACGCCCAGCGCCGAGGCGATGGCGCCGGGGAACTTGGCGGAGAAGGTCTGAACAGCGAAGTTGATGCCGACGGCGTTGATCCCTGTTTTATAACGGCCATATTCCAGCGCGTCGATGGTGAACATATAACCAAGCAGTCCCGCCGTGGTGCTGGGGATCGCGGTCAGCGCGGCGCCCACGATGGCCCAGGTCACACTGAGCCAGCCGGTGAAGTAGGCGAAGAAGGTCAGGACGCTCCAGACAAAGGTGAAGAGGTTGCAGGTCATGTAGAGCTTGAAGCGGTCCACCTTTTTGAGAACGAGCGGCAGCAGCAGGCCGATCACCGGGCCGGGAATCATGTTCAACCAGATGGTGATGATGCCGAAGCTGGTCTGGCCGTAAACATAGTAAGTACCCACCATGCCCGCCACGCCGCCCACGGCCAGACAGCCGCTGGCGATCTGGATGCCGTAGATCATGGTCAGGTATTTGTTTTTCTTCAGATAGGTGAGCATCTCCCGGAAGGTAAAGGGGTTCTCTTCAGCCTCATTCTTTTCCCTGGGGAGAATGGCATAGGGTTCGCGCCCCCAGATGAAGAGGGGGATGGTGAAGACCGCGCCGACCAGACAGGTGATGAGCGCCGCTTTGCCGAAGCTCATGCCGCAGTTCTCGCCGACCATCCAGGTCATCATGGTCGTGCACAGCAGATTGCCGGCACCATGGAAGACACGGGCCACGGAGAAGAGCAGGTTGCGCTCGTCCATGTTGATGGACATGGTGGTGGTCATGGAGAAGAAGGGGACGTCGCAGATCGTGTACGCCGCATCCCAGAGCATGTAGAAGATGGTGAACCAGGCCAGCTTGCCGAATTCGCTCATTTCGCCCGGCATGTTGAAAAAACCGATGGAGGCGAGCGGCATCAGGAAGGCGGCGAGGCGCAGCCAGGGCAGGCACTTCTCCTTTTTAAACTTGATGCGGTCGAAGATATAGGCAAAGAGCGGGTCGTTGACCGCATCCCAGAACTTCACCAGCAGCAGGATGACGGCAATTTTGCCCAGATCGACGCCCTGCAGGAGCAGATAGGTGTTCATGAAGGAACCGACGATCATGTAGTAGAAGATCATGCCGATTCCGTAGAACCAGAAGCTGCCACGTTCCCTGAAAGTGGTTGAGTACGCCCGACTGTTCTTTGCCTTTGACATAAGCACACCTCTGGTCCGGTAAACGCGGCATGGGATTTTGCTGATTCTAGCACTCCGGGCTGCGCTCGTGGCCCGACACGCCGTGCCTGTTTACCTTGTTTCCGTCACCCAGATAAGTCTGGCCATGCGTTTTTCGGCCAGCTGAAAGCGTACACCCCGGGCAGAAGCCGTTTGGCCGTCAACGCCGCTTTCCTCTTTTGTATCTTCATCGCAAAAGACGTAGTTTCTGTCCGCCTTTGCATAGGGGAACTTCACGCTGATGGAGTCCAGCGGGCAGTTTTCCATCCGGAACAGAAAGAGCACGCCCCTGCCCTCTTCCTCATCATAGAAGCTGTAGGCGGTGAAACCGCTCCTGTCGTGCTCCGAATGCCAGGGCGTGTGGACATAGAAATCCTTCAGCAGCCAGGGGCTGACCTTTTTCCATTCCTCGAGGCCGAAGCGCAGCATGTCAAAGTCCTGAGCGGGATCCTGCGTGAACTGCGCATCCACATTCAGCACCGGCAGATAGGAGGCTCTCCAGACATAGGGATCGCTGTTGCCCGTGGGGGAAAGCTGTTCCTGCTTCTCCTTCGTATTGGCGCCGCAGAACGGAATCCAGCTGTTGAACGACGTTGTCATGGAGAGGCGGAGCGAGGTGCTCGTGCGGTCGTAGTCGCTGCGCAGCAGGGGCACCGCGCGCCGCAGTGACTCGAGGTCGTTGCGTCCGCCGCCGCTGGCGCAGGAATCGACAAAGCCGCAGCCGCCGTGGCCCAGAGTGCAGGCGATGATGTCATCCCAGAGCCGGTAGTGCCCGATGACAAATTTGCACTCTGTGATGCCCTGCCTGTCGCCTGCCTCGAGGGCATCGAGATGGGCCCACAGAGCTGCGGGATCCGAGTTGTTGTCCTCCCGGTAGAGCTCCACCCGGTTTTCGCGCAGCACTTTGCAGATCCTGGCCGTGGTCCAGGCGAGGCATTCCGGATCGCCGATGTTGTTCGCGATGTTGGGACAGCCCTCTCTGACGATGGCCCATTCCTTTTTGTAGCCATAGTGCTTTACCAGATTTTTCGGATCCGTCACGCGCTCCGGTTCAAACCACATCAGCGTCTTCATGCCGTGTTTGCGGGCGAAATCCGTGGATTCCCTGAAGGTCCCGTCCGGCCACTTGACGGGATCGAGTGTCCAGGTGCCCACAGTGCCCCACCAGTCCTGCTCCGGCGAAGAGCCGTCCGGCGCCACATACCAGCCCGCATCGAACCAGCGGAAATCAACCCGGACATCCTCGGCCAGCATCTTCTCCAGCGTGGGCCTCCAGGTATAAAAACGCTCCGATATGCTGCCGTCGGAATTCGGCAGGCCCGTATCACTGGCGAGGCAGCAGGTGGAAAA
Organism: Bacillota bacterium; assembly: GCA_030057555.1. GTDB lineage: Bacteria > Bacillota > Clostridia > Saccharofermentanales > Fastidiosipilaceae > JAEZYR01. The sequence goes on from JASGUU010000023.1 coordinate 4,133, forward strand.
GGGTTCGATCCTGCCGCCGGCGGCATCCACGGGAGGCATGTTGTGCTCGATGAACCAGCGCCGCCAGTAGTTGCCGGCGAAGTGCCCGTTTCTCACCGTATAGGCAGCCCTGACAAAGAGGGCGCTTCGGATCTTCTCGCCCGGTTTCAGGTATGTTTTGAGATTGTTTGTCGACTTTGCCACGTATGTTGTCTGTTCGCCGTCAAACGAAAACGCCGCCGTCCAGGTGCCGGCCCAGCCAATCGCGAGCATGACGCCCTGGTCGCCGAACTCCAGGTTGAAGTAGGGGAAATTGACGTGCGTGGGCCTGCCGCTGTCGCTGCAGAAGGTGACGGAGACCTGATCCAGCTCATGGCTGTAGGGGCGGTACAGGTTGTCGTGATCGCCCAGAATCCCTTTGAGCACGGGATTTTCGCCCGCGAAGGTCAGCGTGCTCTGCAGCGAATGGAAGACGCGGCTGTCATGGGGGCTGTTGTTCTCGAACCATACCGTCCACTCCGCTGCGCCGTAGGCGGGATAGAAGGCCGTTCGCAGAATGACATCCACCTGGCCGTCGAGGAGGAAGAAAAGATCGTTGGTCTCCCTGCCCGGCTCCGTTTTCCTTTCCCGCTTTGTCAGTGTCAGCTTCTCATGCCCGAAGCCCTGATACCCGTCCTCTCCATAGGCGAAGGAAAAGGGAAAGGTCTCCGGCTGCCGGAGGATGCCGCGGTACCACTCTTCGGCGGCAGGGTTCACATAGCTTGTTTCCACAGGACGACCTCCTTCTGGACTCCCTCAAACGCTTCTATTTCCCGGCCTGTTCCCGCATCTGGCGGACTCGAAACGCCGGTATTCCGCTTCAGCTCCCGGCTCGGCGGCGGCGCCGGCGGGCGGCCCGCATTCCTCGCAGTCCGTAGGAGTTTCGGATGAAGTAGTGACGCAGGGCACGCTCGCCGCGGGTCTGGCTGAAGCGGTCCATCAGGCGCTCGGCGAGCGAGGCCAGGCGGTAGAGGAGATTGTGCAGGGCGGCCGACTGCTCCTGGTCAGCCTCCACGGCGGCGCGCTCGAGTCCGGGCAGATCGCTCTCGGAGCCGAAGGCCGCCTCCTCGGCGAGCGCGAGATCCGCGCTCAGGTCCTCGCGCAGCTTCTCGGTGTCCCCGACGGCCGGCGCGGCCGCGAGGATCGCGACCTCTTCGCGCAGTGTCAGGCTGCGGCGCCGCAGCTTCGCCCGCTCCGCCTCGCCCAGTGAACGTCCCGCGACCTCGCGCAGCAGCATCAGGATGGCATCCCAGTAGAGCAGCACCAGCTCCGCCGGCTGCAGCTCCGGCCAGTATTTGCGCATGTCGGCCGGGTGCAGCAGGCGCTGCCAGCGGCGCAGGCGATACTGCAACAGCCTCTGCAGCAGCAGGTAGAGCAGCAGGAGGATGAGCAGGCCGGCGATGATGCGACCCACGATATGCATGATGACGGAGGTGTCGCTCTCGGGTTCGGGCGGCGGCTCGGTCGGCTTCTCGGGCGGCGGCTCGTCGGGCGGCCGGGTTGGCGGCGGCGCCGGCTCGGTCGTCGGCGTGGTCGTCGGCTCCGTCGGCTCCGGCGTCGGCGTTGGCGTCGGCGTGGCGACGGGCGGCTCCGGCAGCACCTCCCGCAGTCCCTCGCTTGGCGTCGGATCCACCGGCAGCCAGCCGATCCCCTCGAAGTAGACCTCGGTCCAGGCATGCGCCGAGCGGTTGGTCACCGTCATCGGCGAGGCCAGCACGACCGCGCCCTCGCGTTCGCTGCCGACCGCGAAGCCCTCGACGTAGCGCGCCGGAATGCCGATCGAGCGGCAGAGCACCGCCATGGCCGAGGCGTAGTAGACACAGTAGCCGCTCTGCGTCGCGAGCACATGCTCGACGAAGTCCTGGTCCTCCGGCACATCGACAACCTCGAGGCTGTAGTGCATCGAGTGCAGCCAGTCACGCAGGCGCAGCACGCGGCTCAGGCGGTCCTGCGGCAGTGCATCGGCACCGCGCTCGCCGCTTGTCTCCAGTGTTTCGGGCTGTCCGGCCGCGAAGCGCACGGCGAGCGCCCCCCGGATGCCGACTGCCCGCGCTGCTTCGTAGACGGTGCCGCCCGGATGATAGGGGGCCAGATCCGGCAGCTGCAGATAGGCCGCGAGCTCATCGCCCTGATGTGTCGGATCCGCCTCGTCCGCTGCATGGGCGGGAGTCCCGCCGCGGCCGGCCGCCTGCGCGAACCAGCGCCCGAGGTCGAGATTTTCCGAGCGCACCTCATAGACCTGATCCGGGTTGAAGGCCCGGGTCGCATTCAGCGTCCCGGACTCGTCGATAAAGGTCAGATACGGCTGATTGCCCTCGAGGCTGATCTCCGTCGGACGTCCCCCGATCATGTAGGTCTGCAGGCGATCGGTCAGCATGGTCACACGGTAGTCGAGTTCGCGCACCCGGCCCGCGTCCCCGAGGGCCGCCGTCACGGCGTCGCTGGTAAACGGCGGCCAGATCGCGTCGCGCTCGTCGCGGAACATGGGGTTCTCGAAGCGGAAGCTCGTCTGCTCGCGGTCGGGGCTCCAGATGCGCCCGGTGTAGATGCGGCTGGACTGGCCGCGCAGCAGGCCCGCCGTCTCGCCCTCCAGCGTGAAGACCGGGCGGTCGTTGAGCTCCACCGTGCCCCCGAGGCGGTCGCCGTAGGGGTAGTAGCCGGCATCGCGGATCGAAAAGACGCGGAAGTGATAGGGCGCGATCCAGCTGTCCGGCAGCAGGTAGGTCAGGTCATCGATAAAGGCATGGGCGCGCGCGCTGTAGAGGTCGGCCGGACTGACCCGCGTCTGGATCACGACGGCCGGGACGAGCGCCAGACAGATCGCCAGCACGGCGATGAGCAGGGTTTCGCGTGTCAGCCGCCAGGGCTGGGTCGGGGCGAGGTCGGCGACACGGCCACGCTGGGCCGCGAGCGCCACCCAGATCACCGCGATGAGGATGAGAAGCGACGGCAGCAGCAGTCCCTCCTGATTGTGGTAGGCCCCCACGGTGACAATGACGATGCCGAACAGCAGGGCGGCGACCGGCCGCCGGAAACGGCCGGCGACGAGATAGGCGGGCAGCACGATGAGCCAGCGCAGGAGATCGCCGAGATGCCGCTGCTGCTCCAGCAGCCAGAGCTCGTTCTCGCGGCCGCCATGCTCGGCCAGCCAGACCTCGGGTTCACGCGCCGCCGCGAAGCCGGTGAGCAGCTCCTCGACGAAGGGCGCGATGCGCTCGCGCAGGAAGAGCAGGGTGACACCGCCCACGAGCAGCAGAATCATGCTGACCAGCAGCTGCCTGAGTGTCCAGGTGGCCGCTGTCAGCAGCACCAGGGCGACAGCCGAGATGACGAGGCTGCGCAGGGGATTCCAGGGCTGGCCGAAGACGGGGAGGAGGACGGCTTCGCAGGCCAGGGCCAGCACGAGCGCCGGCAGCAGCCGCAGCCCGGTTTCCCTGAGGCGTTGCGGCCAGCCGTGCTGCTGCGGTGCCGCGAGCCCGCCGTCCGCACTCACGCCCCGGCCTCCGCCGCCCAGGGCGGCGTGAGCGGCAGCACCACGACGCCGGCGCGGCGCAGCTCGGCCTGGCGCTCCTCCTGGCCTCCGGCGCCCGGCGTCCGCCCGCTGCCCGCCCGCAGGGTCAGCAGGATCACCTGGCGGTCCTGGATGGCGAGCTGGCGCAGCGCGACCACATGCTCCGCCTGGAGCGAGGTCAGTACGACGTAGCAGACCGCCGCATCGGCGGGGATCTCCTCGGTCAGGCAGCGCAGGCACTCGCGTTCATGGGGGTCGAGAGCCGGTGGGGCATCCTGTGCTGCGGCCTCCGCAGGGGCGCGCGCGGCCGCCGGAGCCGGACTGTCCGACGCCGCCTCCGCGGCACGGGAGAGCAGGGTCGGCCGGGCGGCCAGTAGTCTGGCATTTTGTTCGGCAAAAGCAGCCGCGGGTACCGTCTCTCCTTCGAGTTCCGTTTCCACCCGCAGTGAGTTTTCCCTCCCGGTGACCGGCAGATAGACGGTCAGCGGCTGCCGCGTTGTGGCAAAGAGCGTCGCGAGATCACAGGCGATGTCGCCCGCGAAATCCGCGATCCGCCAGGCGAGCGGGTTCGTGAGGTCGCCGTGCAGGCCCTCGCAGAGCAGGGCCGCCGCCGGCTGCCGCGGCTCGGCGAACTCGCGCACCTGCAGCTCGCGCAGGTGGCTGGACACGGCCCAGTGCACCAGCTTCATCGACTCGCCCGGACGCCAGGCCCGCAGCCTCGCGACCTCGTCGAGGTCGGTCGAGAAGCGCTGGTCCGGCCGCGGCCGCTCGTCGACCAGCGTGCGCACCAGCTGGCGCGCCGCGCTCGTGGCGGGTTTTGCCGGCAGCACCGTCAGGCGGCAGACCGCCGGCTCCAGCCGCGTCGCGATCGGGACGCGGAAGAAGCCGAAGGGATCCTCGAGCCGTCCGCCCTGGACACCGAGCTCGTAGACGCCGCGGTGCAGGGCTTCGGTGCGGATCGCGAAGGCCGCCGTCTCGCGCCCCGCCGCCTGCAGGCGCACGAGGTCGTGGCCCGCCCGCCCGCGCAGCCGGTCAAGCAGGGAGCGGCGGCTCTGGCGCGGCCTGTCGGGATTGTCCTCGGGCCAGGGCACCGACACCGTTGCCAGCTCGAGGCCGTAGATGGGCAGCGGCAGGCTGCGGCGGATGTGAATCAGCAGGCGGGTGTCCGCGCCGTGCGGCAGTTCGGGCGGATCGTAGCTCTGTTCGATGATGAGATCGCGGCGCTGCAGCAGGATGTAGATCAGCGAGAAGGCAGGCAGCAGCAGCAGCGCGAAGAGGACGAAGACGAGCGCCTCATAGGCGTTGTAGTTCATCGTGAGGTAGGTGGCCAGCACGACGAGGAGATAGAGGGCGAAGCGCCGGGTCATCCGCTCTCAGGCAGCCGTGGTCCGCATCAGGTCGGCCGCGGAGCCGGCACCTGGGCCAGCAGGGCGGCCGTGACATCCGAGGTGCTGCGGCCGTTGAGGCGGGCGTCCGGCGTGAGCAGGATGCGGTGCGCCCAGCAGTCGTCAACCAGGGCGCGGACATCGTCGGGCGTGACATAGCCGCGGCCGAAGAGCAGGGCGCGGGCCTGCGACGCCCGCACCAGCATCAGCGCCGCCCGCGGACTGGCGCCGAGCGCCACCTCGCCGATGCGCCGCGAGGCCTGGGCGAGGCGGGCGACATAGTTGTGGATGGGCTCGGAGACGAAGACCTGGCGCGAGAGCTGCTGCAGCCAGTCGACCGCCTCCTGCGAGAGCACCGGTTTGAGCCCGCGCTCGGCTGTTCCGGCGATGTGGCGGCGGAAGATCTCGGCCTCCTCCTCCTCGGTCGGATAGCCCAGCATGATGCGCAGCATGAAGCGGTCCAGCTGGGCCTCGGGCAGGGGGTAGGTGCCGGCCTGCTCGACCGGGTTCTGCGTGGCCAGAACCATGAAGGGTTTGGGCAGCGGCATGGTCTTTCCATCGACCGAGACCTGCCGCTCCTGCATCGCCTCGAGCAGGGCGGACTGGGTCTTCGGCGTGGCGCGGTTGAGCTCGTCGGCGAGGATGATCTGCTTCATCAGCAGGCCCTCGTGGAAGTCGAAGCGCCCGGTATGCTGGTTGTAGACCGAATAGCCGGTCAGGTCCGAGGGCATGACGTCGGGCGTGAACTGGACGCGGCCGAAGCTCATGCCGAGTGACTGCGAGAGGGCCGAGACCAGCGTCGTCTTCCCTATGCCGGGCACGTCCTCGACGAGGGCGTGGCCCTGGGCAAGGAGGACGATGAGCAGGTCGTCGATCGCCTGTTCCTTCCCGACCATGACACTCATGATGTTCTCGCGCACCTGCGTGATCAGGCGGCCGGCGCGGCGCAGCGCCTCGATGCGCGCCTCGCGGTCGGGATCGGCGGGGTCGGCGGCGGGGTATTTTGCCTGCATCATACGCAAAGGGCGAGTTCGCGGTTGACGCGCTCGCGCAGGATCTCGAGGCGATCCTGATCCTCGGGGCGGGCGACCATGGTCAGGTCGGCGCCGAAGACGTCGGTCATCAGGGCGATGACGGCATCGCGGCCGCGGTGGGCGGCGAGCTGCTGCAGGGCGGCGAGGTCGGCGAAGGCATCCGCCGTCAGCAGCAGGCGCAGCGAGTCATAGGGAGTGCCGTCGGGGCCGGGGTAGACGACGAAGGCGTCGCCGCCCGGGAAGCCGAGCCCGGCGTCGTTAACGCGCCAGGGGTCGATGCGCCCGAGCGAATACTGGCGGTTGTAGAAGTTGAAGCCCCAGTGCAGGAAGCCGGCGAAGTTGTAGCGGAAGAGCTGGGCGCCGAGGATGCGGGCGCGGCCCGAGGGCATGGCGATGAAGCGGTTCGCGACAGCGACGTGCTGGGCGCAGCAGAAGTAGGTCCACAGCCCCTCGACGCCGGCCTCGAGGAAGGACCTGACGTGGTCCGAGGCGACAACCGGCTGTTTGACGATGCCCTGCTGGTAGAAGGCAAAGTCCGACAGCGCGTCCATGATCGGGTAGGGTTCGACCAGGGGGACGACGAGGTCGCGTGCCGCCTGATAGGCGGGCAGGTGCTCGAGCCGGGGCTCGTCGGAGATGTGGAAGATCGCGCGGCCGCGGAGCCCGTGGGCGTCGAGCAAGGCGACGAGCTGCGGCAGGAAGGCGGTGAGGAAGGAGCGCCAGTCGTCGCCGCCGGCATCGGTCTCCCAGCCGAAGCGCCGGGTCTGGCTGCCGTCGGGATGGGTCACCATGACCTTCGGCGCATGGGCCGCGCCCCACTGGGTGAAGAGGTGGCAGAGCTCGAAGTTTTCGATGCCGGCGCGGCGGGCGGTGGTGACCCAGCGCTCGAGGCCGTCGAAGTTGAACTCCCACCGGCCGGGTGCGGGCTCGCGGACGCCGATGAGCTGGACGGTGGTGCGTTCGTGGCCGACCGCGGTGTCGAGCGGCGGCGTGAAGAGGGGGGTCAGGAGGAGGTTGATGCTGCGCCGGGCGGCGAGTTCCATGTAGGCCTCGAGTGCCTGCCAGTGCTCCTCCGAGAAGACTTCACAGCCGTAGTAGTCGGCGATGGTGTCGGCGTGGAACCACTCGGTGTGCAGGATGTCGGGGGCGGTGGCCGTGACCGGCATGACCTCGAGTGTCACGGTGGCCGTCGCGCGGCCCTCGTCGGAGTGGAGGGCGATCTCGACCGGCAGGTCGCCGGCGGGACAGTCGGCGTCGACTTCGACATCGACCCAGAGGGCGACGCGGTAGTGCGGGGCGACGAAGACGCGGCTGTTCTCGAGCGGCAGCAGGGGGTCGGGATAGAGGCCGGGGGCGGTGCTGAGGTAGTTGTCGTCGCTCTCACCGTAGGTGGCAAAGCGCACCGGCACGTAGTCGAGCGTGCGTACGGTGACGCGGGCGCCGTCCGGAGCTTTCGTGGAGACTTCGAGCTCCTGGCGCATGTGGCCGCTCCAGTCCAGCAGCAGCTGGCAGGACCAGCGCTCGCCGCGGAGCACGGTCAGATTGCCCGGCACGGCGGCTGGCGGACCGCTGCCGTCGGGGCGGGGCTTATGAAGCGAAGAGGCCAGCGACACCTCAAGCGAGGGGTGCTGGTTCGTGAGTTTCAGGCGAGCCATCGCGGCACCTCCGGGGCATTTCGACCGCAGCGGCAGCCAAAGGGCGCCCGGGCGGCCGGGAATAGTCGCTTCATCATACCACTTGCGATATATTTCCCCGCCCCGGCCACAGGTGGACCCAGGGCGGATTCGGTTGCGGCAGGGGATGGAGTGGGGCGTGCGGTCTTTCGATTGTCTGCACCCATCGTGGCGCGGAAGCTTGCATTTTTGCACAGAACAGGGCCCGAGTGTGCAATTTTTCAAGCTTCCGCGATTATCGTGGCTTTGCGTTGCATAAATATTCACAATTCTGCATATGTCCGGGGAAATATGCAATATTCTTAATATACATGCAGTTGCCGGTACGGAACCTTGAAATATTGCACAGAACAGGGCCCGAGTGTGCAATTTTTCAAGCTTCCGCGGTTTTCGTGGCTTTGCGTTGCATAAATATTCACATTTCTGCATATACCTGGAATAATATGCGGCGTTCTGAATAAATATGCAGTTGCCAGTGCGGAACCTTGAAATATTGCACAGCACAGGGTCTCGAAAGTGTCTGGATTATCAAGCTTCTGCACCTAAAGGCCGCGTAGCCCTGAATCCTGTACAGGGTCTTCTGAGAAAAGGAAGAGGCAGGCTCACGGCGCAGCTTTCGAACGTCTCTGATGCACCGCCTGCTGTCTCCGGCAGCACTTATAGAGTTGTGAAACGGCGACAAGCCCGAGATGTCAGGATTCCTGACAGATTACGATGATATGTGTGACGGGGATTTCCATATCCAAAGTCCGGCCCGCTGCCTGCTCTCCTGTCCGTCTGGCAGCGTTCGTTTCCTTATATCTACATATTAAAACTGTGAACTGTCTGCGGGATTGTTTACAAACTCGTAACAATTCCCTGACGTCATGCCGGCGTCAGTCAAAAGCTGCGAAAGGCCCTGAAATCAGGCACTTTAGACACAACCAGCGGTGGTTATGAAAGTTGTCGGTACCAGATCTTGTGATATGATTGTAACAAAATTGCAATCAGGGGAATCGCGGCGGTGCCGCCCGCCGAACCGGCCCATTACTGATATCCATATGAAAGCGCCGTGATGGCACGCGAGCTCGAATGTTCTACCGTGCCTTCTCTATTCGTGCGTTTCACTGGAGATGGGCCCGGGCAGCTGCAGCGAGACTCCTGTTTCTAGAATTGAGGGGCTTGCGTAGAGATGACAAATCGCACTTCGCCGCTTGGCACATGGCTTCACGAACAGGGCCTGGAAGCGCCCTCCACCAGCGCCCTCGACCGCTTCCTGCGCTATGTCGCGATCGACACGCAGGCGGACGAAGAGGCGGCCGCCGCCGGCCATTTCCCCTCATCGCCCGGTCAGCTGGAGCTCGGCCGCCTGCTGGTCGCCGAACTCGCCGAACTTGGCGTGACGGCCGAACAGGATGAAAACGGCTATGTCTTCGCCTCGATACCCGCCCGCCATGCCTACCCCGCCGCTCCGACGCTCGGCCTCATCGCCCACCTCGACACGGCCACGGAGCTCGGCGGCCGGGCAACAGGCGCCCACATCGTCCGCTACGACGGCACGCCCATCCTCCTGAACCACACCGCCGTCGCCGCCGACCCCGCCACGCCGCCCGTCCACCTCGACGCCGCCGTCTTCCCGCAGCTCGCCGGACTCGAGGGCCACGACCTCGTGGTCACCGACGGCACAACCCTGCTCGGCGCCGATGACAAGGCCGGCATCGCCGCCATCCTCGGCCTCGTCGATATCCTGGCCAGAAACCCCGGCCTGCCCCACCCCGCGCTCGCCATCGGCTTCACCCCCGACGAGGAAATCGGCCGCGGCGCCGAACGCTTTGACATCACAGCCTTTGGCGCCGACGTCGCCTACACCCTCGACGGCGGGGCTGCCGGCGAGCTCGAGATTGAGAACTTCAACGCCGCGGCGGCCCGCGTCACGGTCCACGGCCGCTCCGTCCATCCCGGCTCCGCGAAGGACCGCATGCGAAACGCCATCCTGATCGCCCGCCGCTTCAGCCTCGCCTTCGACGAGCGTCAGACTCCGGAACACACGGAGGACCGCGAGGGCTTCTGGCACCTGCTCGGCATCAGCGGCACGGTGGAGACCTGCACGCTCGACTACATCATCCGCGACTTCGACGCCAATAGCTTTGACGCACGCAAAGCCCGCCTCCAGACCGTCGCCCGGGCCCTCAACGATGAATTCGGCGAGACCGTGGTGGAGGTCGCCCTGCGCGAGCAGTACCGCAACATGATCGAGCACGTCAGCCGCCACCCCGAACTCGTCGAGCGGGCACGCGCCGCCATGCGCCTGGCCGGCGTCGAAGCTCTCGAGCAGCCGATCCGCGGCGGCACCGACGGCGCCCATCTCTCGGCCCGCGGCCTGCCCTGTCCGAATCTCTTCACCGGCGCCGGCAATGCCCATGGCCGCTACGAATACCTCGACATCGACGCCTTCGAACGCAGCCAGCTGATGCTGGTGCATCTGGTCCGGCTCTTTGCCGCAGCGGAGGCCGACTGATGCCGCGCGATCTCGGGAAACAGACGCAGCCGGGCCTCGTCCACTATTACTACGGCGACGGCAAGGGCAAGACCAGCGCCGCCGCCGGCCTCGCCCTGCGCCTCATCGCGAGCGGTCGCCGTGTCCTGATCCTGCAGTTTCTGAAGGATGGACAGTCGGGTGAGATGCGCCTGCTGGCAGAGATGGAGGGGGCCGAAGTGCGCGCCGGCCTCGTCGGCCGCGGTTTCAGCTGGACCCTGACGGACTCCCAGCGGCAGGAGACACGTCAGCTTCATGACAACGCCGTCCGGCAGGCTTCGGAAGACCTCGCGGCGGGGCTCTATGATGCCCTGATCCTCGACGAGGTCGGCACGGCGCTCGACCTCGGGCTGCTCGATCGCGAAGGCCTCCTTTGCCTCATCGACGAACGGCCGCCGGACTGCGAGCTGGTCCTCACCGGCCATCAGGCCGACCCCGACCTCGTGGAGCGCGCCGACTATCTGTCGCGCATCGTCTGCGAGAAGCATCCCTGGCAGCAGGGAATCCAGGCGAGAGAGGGGATCGAATACTAAATGCTGCTCTCTTTTGTCTTTGGCAGTGAGAACCGTGAATCTCCGACCCTGATCAGGCGCATAACCGGCGGCCGGCGACAGCATGTCGTCACGCTGCCGCCGCCGCGAAACGGGTCCGCCGTCCCGTCCGAGGAGCTCAACCGCTCCTTTGAGCCCGAGCAGTCCCTCGCCTTTTCATCGGAGGCAAATACCGACGAGGTCCTCGTCGCCCACGCCCCCGGCGAAAGCGGCCGCGCTGTCCGCCCGGTCGCCCTGACGCACAACTTCGACCGCCGCATCTACCGTGTCGCCTGCTGCGGCACCGAGCTCGACCTCGCGCGCACCCGCGAGGCCGTTGCCCTGATCGAGGCGCGGGTCGCCGGCTTCCAGTACAGCCTGGTCTCCACGGACGAGATCTCCCTCGAGGAAGAGACCCCGCTGCCGCGCATGCTGGGTCCCCGTGCCCGCCTGCGCGCCGAGTACAAGCTGCTCTACAGCGCCCTCCTGCGTGGCCGCATCGACATTGTTGTCGCTGCCTTCCCCGATCTCGAGCCGGGCCTGGACCGCCGCCTCGACATCGCCGCCGTCCTCGAGCGCCGTGACGCCCGCGACGTGCTGGTCCTCAAGCGCGGCGAGAGCTTCACGACCCTGGCGGCCGGGGCCCGCATCGGCCTCGGCAGCCGGCGCCAGGAACTGCAGCTTCTGCATCTGCGCCCCGACCTGATCCCGCAGCGGGTCACAACGCCCCTCGCCGCCACCCTGCAGCGTGTGGCCGAGGGCGATATCGACGGTGCGATCGTGGCCGCCGCGGATCTCTACAGCCGCGATTTCGACCGCTTCCGCGGCCAGCTCTTCTTCGCCCCCTTCAGCCTCGATGCGATGACGCCGCAGCCCGGCCAGGGCCAGGTCGTCCTGCTCGTGGCTGCCGCCGAGCGCCGGCTGCAGCGGCTGCTGCACGATGCCGTTGACCATGCGCCGAGCCGCCATACACTGGAGGCCGAGGCTCTGGCCGCGTTTTCGCTCGGCTACGGTGATCCGAACGCCGATCCGCCCGCGGCCGCCTATGTCTCGGTCGAGGACGGGCAGCTGATGCTGCTGGCCATGAATGCCAGCGCCGATCCCGGAACGCCGCAGACGACCAGGCGGCCGATTTCGCCGGCGGGCAGCATGCAGGCGGATCCCGATCTGATCCGTGCGGCGGTGCAGAGCCTGCTCGGCCGCGTCGCCTTTGTCGGCGCCGGGCCGGGCTCACCGGACCTGATGACGATCCGCGGGCGGCGCCTGCTGGCCGAGGCCGACGTCATCGTCCACGACCGGGCGAGTACGCCGTCGCTGCTGCCCTATGCCAGCCCGCAGGCCGAGCAGATCTACCTCGAGAGCGGCGACGAAAAGGTCGCCGAGCGCCTGATCGCCCTCGCCAGAGAGGGGCGGCGGGTGGTGCGCCTGACGGGAGGCGACCCCTTCCTCTTCGACTGTGGGGCGGAGGAGGCAATGGCCCTGCATGAGGCCGGCATCGCCTACGAGCTGGTTCCGGGCGTCAGTGCGGCGCTGGCCGCGCCCGCCTTTGCAGGCATTCCCATGACCTATCTGGACTGGAGCCGGGACGTTCATATTATCGACGCCGCCGAGATCACCGGACAGCTGCGCCATGAGGGGCGCTTCCTGCAGTGGGCGAACCTGTCGGGGACGCTGGTCTTCGTGCATGTGGTGACGCGGCTGCCGGAGCTCACGGCCGGTCTGCTGCAGGCGGGCATGCCCGAGCGCACGCCCGTCGCCCTGATTCAGGATGGCAGCATGCCGACACAGCGGGTCTGGTACGGCGAGCTGGGGACGATTACCGGGGAGGCGGTGGCCGCGAATCTGCTGCCGCCGGCGGTGCTGGTGGTCGGTCAGGTGACCGGCCTCGGGGAGGACCTCGCCTGGTGGCCGGGTCACGGTACGCTGACCGGGCGGACGGTGGCGCTGGTGCGCGGCCAGGCCTACGGCGAGGAGCAGTCGGGCGGGGAGCGTGATCCGCTGGCGGCGGAGCTCGCCGGGCAGGGGGCGCGGGTCTACGAGATCGCGCTGGTGACGAACCGGGCGGACAGCCGCATCAACAACCATCTCGATGAGATGCTGGCGGCGCGCCTCGAGGAGCGCGGGAATCTGCGGCGTGGGGACCGCAGTGCGATGTGGATTGTCGTCGGCTCGCCCGATGGGGCGCGGGCTTTCGGCGCCTCGCTGCGGCGGTTCGGGGTGGACATGAGACGGCTCGCGAATGTGAAGCTTGCGGCGCTGAGCC
>JASGUU010000024.1 GCA_030057555.1 Bacillota bacterium
AATCATTTTGACTGAGAGCCAGACAAATCAGTGCTGGCTCCAGTCAGAATGAGCAGGTGGCTCCGTTTGAGCCGCGCTGCTGGCCCCAAACGAACGAGCAGGTGGCTTTTTCAGAACGCGCTTTGCAAGAGGGTAGGACTTTCTGAAAAGAATGTGTCAGTTCGGCTTTTTCGTATACGTCAAAAAATAAAACAATACATGATTGAAAGAGGGGTTTATATATGAACACAAAAAAGTTTTCGGAAGCAATGAGTGAAGTTAACGATAAATACTATGTGGAAGCTGTAAGCTATCAACCGAAGCGAAAGAAACAGATCTGGATAAAATGGGGAGCGATGGCAGCTTGTCTGTGCCTTGTGCTTGTGGTCGCTTTTATGTTCCGGAAAGGGAGTTGGAGCAACCACGAAATAACATTTGATAACGGAGACACATTGGTATTTGCAAAATCTGACAGCGCAGGTTGGGAGCAATTTGAAGTAAAACGCTCCAATGTAGAGAGTCGTGTATTAACTTCGTCTGAAATCAACCTGCTGTTTAGTGAACTTCCTGCGTTTGGTGTAGCTTACTTTGACAAAGACAGTGGACTGTTTGTTGCTTTTGAAGGCAATATAAATGATGTGCTGCTGGCTGTTACTGCCCCTGGTGAAATCTTTGCGGATACACTGATTGACGGCAAGGAAACGATTTCAGAAATCGAAGGTACAGCAGTACATGCAGGGTATTTTCTTACTGACAAAAACAGCAAAGGAGAAAGGACCATCATTTATTATGCAGGTTTCAAGCTCGGTCAGTACGAGCTATATGTTGAAAATGCAGGTATTGAGAGTAATGGTGATGCAGTAAAAACCAGGTTGGCAAATACTGTTCACGTTTTGATTTCAAACGGTGAACTTGATATGGGTTTAATCTCTGTTAAGCCCGCAGAGTAAAAAGGATTTAACGACAAGAAGCAGTAAGCCAAATTCATCTTTGTTGAACTGAATAGCATATATCGCCTCTTATGTTGTCAATCTGGCCTTTAACCAAACGACCGGAGAAATCGTGTCAGCAGCGAATGTAAGATGAGTGACCTCGAACCTGGAAATATCTACCGGGGGGCTGGCGAGAATTGAAGATACCTCTGAAATCTCCAAATCGGAGTTCTCTACCTGCCCTGTCGTTGTCCGCACCAGCGAGCATATTGATGCCCGCTTTATATGCTGTTTTACCGCCCTGGTGATCATTCGGCTGCTGCAGGCGAAGTGGCAGAACAGGTTTCCAGTTGGGCATGTTCTCGAATCGCTCCGCTAATACTGCTGTGTTCCCCTGGACGCTACAACCTGCCAGTTTATATACTACGATGAGGCTCTGGAAGCCTGTGCCGGGATATTCAACAAAGAGTATAACCGCATATACCTCACAAGACAGCAAATCCAGAGATGACTGCGATATTGAAAAATGATTCGAACGCCTTTTGGTTCGCCATCTGGATGAAATCGTGAAAGCCCTGCTGCTGCAGGGTTTCAGCGTTATTTCTGAAAAATTCGAGATACGCTCACAAGTCGAAGTATTGTTCACGAAGTCATTATGCAACAGGCAGTGAGGTCCTCCGGCAGGCCATGACGCGACGCCCGCTGGCTGTGTGCTTGAGCTTCCTGTCCCTGCTGATACGCGGGCGGCTCAATATCTCCGCCTGACAGAAGTCTGCAGGCTGCTTCGAATCCAGCCCGAAAGTCCCATCAGGCCTTGCGCTTCATCGCGAGCAGGGTGCCGTCCTGGGCATCCAGTCTGACCACATGCAGATTGGCCCCGTTCTCATCGACCACTTTGACCTGCCAGAGGCTGCGTTCCTTCTTCCTTTTCAGTTTCCACCTGATGGGCGTCGAAACGGGGACGGCATTGAACACGATCGCGTTGACGTCGCCCAGCGGCAGCATGTTCTCCAGGTTCAAGGCCCTCGCATCCAGTCGCCTGGCATTCCGGGCTTTGCGCTTGAGAGTCCGGGCGGTTTTTTTGACGGGCTCTCCCGTCTGGGCATTGAGCTTGAGTCTGTGGCGCCTGGTGCCGTTATTCCCGACCAGGGAATACTGGTAAAACGGTCCCCTGAGAGCCAGCTGCAGCCTGGTCAGGTCGTCATCCGGATAATGGTCGAGATACGTTTCGATGGCAGCGGCGACGGAGATAATGCCCAGTTTCGTTTCAGAAATACTCGTCATGGCACACGTCCTTTCCTCTGAATACCGCTTCTGCTGGTGCGGGTACTCTGTTATGCGCATATTCATAACTTGTTAGCCAGGGTTAACAACATGTTACCGTCCGGTCTGGCATGCTGTCAAAAACTCCATCCCGCGGTGGACGCGGGCAGGCCGAGACGGTACAATGCAAATCTGTGTTGCGACCGCCGACTGCCGCTGCCGCCCGGCATATGATACGGGCGTGTGTTGGCCGCCAACTATCCCGTTCCCGCCCCGGCTGGCCGCGGGTCTGCGCCGGATGAGGCGCCCAGATGGAGTCCCGATTGATGAAGAAAGTTGCCATCGTCATGGGCAGCGCGAGCGATTATGACCGCGTCCGCCCCGCTGTTGAAGTTCTCCGGGAGGCGGGCGTACCTCTGGTCACGCGCGTCCTCTCCGCCCACCGCACACCGGAGGAAGCCGGGCTGTTCGCGGCCACGGCCGCCGCACACAGTATCGGCGTCATCATCGCCGCGGCCGGGAAGGCCGCCCATCTCGCCGGTGCCCTCGCCGCACGCACCACCCTGCCCGTCATCGGCATTCCCATCCGCGCCACGGCCCTCGACGGCATGGATGCCCTCCTCTCAACCGTGCAGATGCCGCAGGGCATCCCGGTGGCGACGGTGGCCATCGACGGCGCTGCCAACGCCGCGATTCTGGCGCTCGAGATCCTCGCCCTGGGCGATCCCGGGATCGCGGCCCGGGTGCTCGAGATGCGCGAACGCATCCGGCAGCAGGCCCTCGCCGCGGACGCGGAGGTCCAGCAGCGGATCGCGGCCGAATTCGGCGCGGACGTAGCGGAGGCCTGCGCCCCGTGAGCGGGGTCTTCGGGGTCTATTCGCCCACGCGCAGCAACCTCGCCTCCGAGGTCTACTACGGCATCTACGCCCTGCAGCACCGCGGCCAGGAGAGCTGCGGCATCGCGGTCAACGACGGCGGCGTCATCAGCAGCCATAAGGATGTCGGGCTCGTCGACGCGGTCTTCGACCGCGAGGTGCTCGCGCGTCTCGGCGACGGCGAGATCGCGATCGGGCACTGCCACTACAGCAAGCGCGTTACCGCCACCCGGGCCAACGCCCAGCCGATGACCGTCAACCACATCAAGGGCCAGATGGCCCTCGCCATGAACGGCGCCCTCATCAACGCCCCCCGGCTGCGCCATGAGCTCGAGCTGCTGGGCTCCATCTTTCACTCGCTGAGCGACTCCGAGCTCATCGCCACCACCATCGTCCACGAACGCCTCAGGAATCCCTCCATTGAGGCGGCGGTCTCGGCCGCCATGTACCGCCTGGAGGGTGCCTACAGCCTCGTCCTGATGTCGCCGCGGAAGCTCATCGGCGTCCGCGATCCCCTCGGTTTTCGCCCCCTGGTCCTCGGCGAGCGCGACGGCGTCCACGTGCTGGCCTCGGAGAGCTGCGCCCTCGATGCGGTCGGCGCCGCCTTCGTCCGCGACATCGAGCCCGGCGAGATCGTCGTCATCGATCCCGGCGGCCTGCGCTCCCTGCGCGAGCATGTGACCGGTGGCCGGCATGCCCTCTGCGCCTTTGAGTACATCTATTTTGCCCGCCCCGATTCCGTGGTCGAGGGCACCCAGGTTCATGAGGCCAGAAAGCGCCTCGGTGCCGCCCTCGCCCGCAGCCACCCTGTCGACGCCGATGTGGTCCTCGGTGTCCCCGACTCCGGCATCGACGCCGCGCTCGGCTATGCGGAGACCTCGGGGATTCCCTATGGCCTCGGCTTCATCAAGAACAAGTACATCGGCCGCACCTTCATCCGCAACGACCAGCGCGAGCGCGAGGACCGTGTGCGCATCAAGCTCAACGTCATCGAGAGCCAGGTCCGCGGCCGCCGCGTCATCATGGTCGACGACTCCATCGTCCGCGGCACCACCGTGGCCCGCATCGTCCGCCTGCTGCGGCTGGCCGGCGCCCGTGAGATCCATGTGCTGAGCTCGGCCCCGCCCTTCCTCAACCCCTGCTACTTCGGCACCGACATCGACTCGCGCGAGGACCTCATCTCCGTCCGCCTGGAGCCGGACGAGATCGCCCGCCGCATCGGAGCCGACTCGGTCGGCTTCCTGCGCCATGAGGATGTCAATGAAATGGTGGCGGGCTGCCCGCTGGATCTCTGCAAAGGCTGCTTCAGCGGCTGCTACCCGCTCGCGATTCCCCCCAACCTGGATGCCCTGCGCATCAGAGACGAGCGCCGCTTCGGCGCCCGCCTGTCCCAGGCCAACTGAGGAGACTGACATGACAGAGAACCGGCGCCACAGCGCCTCCGACCGCTACCGCGACGCGGGTGTCGACGTCAACGCCGGCTACCGGGCCGTCGATCTGATGCGCGCCCACGTCGCCTCCACCCGCACCCCCGGTGTTCTCGGCGATATCGGCGGCTTCGGCGGCCTCTTCCGCCCCGATCTCACGGGCCTTCAGGAGCCCGTCCTCATCGGCGCCACCGACGGCGTCGGCACGAAGCTCAGGATCGCGCAGCTGCTGGACCGGCACGACACGATCGGCATCGACTGCGTCGCCATGTGCGTCAATGACCTCATCTGTGCCGGAGCTGCGCCGCTCTTCTTCCTCGACTATATCGCCGTCGGCCGCAATGTCCCCGAACGCGTCGCCGCCATCGTCGCCGGCGTCGCCGCCGGCTGCCGCCAGGCCGGCTGCGCCCTCATCGGCGGCGAGACGGCCGAGATGCCCGGCCTCTACGCCCCCGACGCCTACGACATCGCGGGCTTCGCGGTCGGCCTCGTCGACCGGCCCGCCATCCTCGACGGCAGCCGCCTCGAGGCGGGCGACACGATCCTCGGCCTCGCCTCTTCGGGACTGCACTCGAACGGCTTTTCCCTGGTGCGCCAGGTGCTGGGTGTCGAGTCGCGCGATCTCACAGCCGAGGTTCCGGAGCTGGGCATGAGTCTCGGTGAGGCTCTGCTCGAACCGACACGCATCTATGCAAAGTCTGTCGCCGCCCTCCGCGGCCGCGTTGACGTGAAGGCGGTTGCCCACATCACCGGCGGCGGCTGGCATGAGAACCTGCCGCGCCTGCTGCCCGCCGACAGCGGGCTGGGGCTCGAAGTGCGGCGGGGATCGGTGCCGGAACGGCCGGCGATCTTTGCCTATATCGAGGAGGTGGGGCAGATCCCCGAACACGAGATGTACCATACCTTCAACATGGGCCTCGGGCTGGCGCTGGTTGTCGCGCCGGCAGAGGCGGAGACGGCGCTCGCCGGGCTCGCTGAGGCGGGGGAGACAGCCTGGATCCTCGGCAGCGTGACCGCCACGCCCGGGCTGGTGACAGCATGAGCCGGCCGCTGCACATCGCCGTCCTGGTTTCGGGCGGCGGCAGCAACCTCCAGGCCCTGATCGACGCCGGTCTACCCGGCTGCGAGATCGCCCTGGTCGTGTCGAACCGTCCCGACGCCGGTGCCCTCGAGCGCGCCCGGGCGGCCGGCATTCCGACGGCTGTCATCACCTCGACCCCGGAGGAGCGCCGCACGCTCGAACGCCCGGCCCGCGACGCCGTCGTGGAGAAGCGCCTCGAGACCCGTCTGCGCGAGGCCCGGGTTGAGCTCATTGTCCTCGCCGGCTACCTGCGCATCTTGAGCCCCCGCTTCGTGCGCCGCTGGCCGGAGCGCATCCTGAACATCCATCCGGCCCTGCTGCCCGACTTTGGCGGCCCCGGCTTCTACGGCCGTCACGTCCATGAGGCCGTGCTGGCGGCCGGCGCGCGAGAGAGCGGGGCGACGGTGCACCTGGTCACGGCGGAGGTCGACGGCGGCCCCATTCTGGCCCAGGAGCGGGTGCCGGTTGAGCCGGGCGACAGCCCTGAGAGCCTCGCTGCCCGCGTGCTCGCGGTCGAGCACCGGATCCTGCCGGTCACGGTCGCGGCCCATGCGGTCCGGCTGCGCAAGGAGCGCCTGCGTGTCATGGTCGTCGGCGGCGGTGGGCGCGAGCATGCCCTGGTCCGCGGTATCGCCGCCGACCCCTGGGTCGACTTCATCCACGCCCTGCCGGGCAACGGCGGCATAGCAGAGCTGGCCACCTGTTTCCCCATCGCGGCGACCGACCTCGACGCGATCGAGGCCCACGCTGTCGAGCACGGGATCAACTTCGCGGTGGTGGCCCCGGACGATCCGCTGGTGCTGGGGCTGGTCGACCGCCTCGCTGCCCGCGGCATCCGCTCGTTCGGCCCGACAAAGGCCGCCGCCCGCATCGAGGGCTCGAAGCGCTACGCCAAGAACCTGATGCGAAAGTACGGGATTCCGACCGCGGACTTTGCCGAGTTTGAAAATGTAGAAGCGGCCCGCGCGTATCTGCACACGAAAACGGTCTGGCCCCAGGTGCTGAAGGCCGACGGCCTGGCCCTGGGGAAGGGGGTCTACATTGCCCCCGACCCCGCCGCCGCCGAAGCCGCCCTCGCAGCCCTGATGATCGACAGGGCCCACGGCGACGCCGGCCGCAGCATCGTCATTGAGGACTGGCTCGGCGAGCCGGCGCGCGAGATCACGGTGCTGGCCTTCTGCGACGGGGAGCGCGCCGTCGCCATGCCCTCTTCCATGGACCACAAGCGGGCGCTTGACGGCGACAAAGGTCCCAACACCGGCGGCATGGGCGTCATCGCCCCCAATCCGCTCTATACCCCGGAGGTGGCGGCGCGGGTGGAACGCGAAATTCTGCAGCCGACTGTCGCTGCGCTGCAGGCGGAGGGCTGCCCCTTCCGCGGCTGCCTGTACCTGGGCCTGATGCTGACCGACGACGGCCCTAAAGTCATCGAGTACAACTGCCGCTTCGGCGATCCGGAGGCCCAGGCCGTGCTGCCGCTGCTCGAGAGCGGTCTGCTGCCTCTGCTTGAAGCCTGTGCCGACGGCTGCCTGGACCGGGTCGACGTTGAATTCCAGGAGGCGGCCACCTGCACCGTGATCCTGACTTCGGCGGGCTATCCCGGCCGCTATCAGACGGGTTTCCCGATCGACTTCGGGGGTGTCGAGGAGCTGCCGGACATCTTTATCTACCACGCAGGGACGAAGCGCATAGGCAAAGACATCCTGACCTCCGGCGGTCGCGTCCTCGCCGTCACCGCCCGTGCGGCGACGCTGCCTGAGGCTATCGATCTCGCCTACGAGGCCAGTGACCGCATTCATTTTGAGGGTAGAAGCTGCCGCCGTGACATCGGCGCCGCCGCCCTGCGCCATCTGAAGGAGCATTCATGATTCAGCGTATCTATGTGGAGAAAAAGCCCGGCTTTGACCAGGAGGCCCGGCAGCTGCGGGCGGAGCTGGCAGAGAGCCTTGGCATCGAGGGCCTCGGCAGCCTGCGCCTGATCAACCGCTACGATGTTGAGGGGCTGGATGAGGCCGGGCTCGAGCGGGCGCTGTGGACGGTCTTCGCCGAGGCGCCGGTGGATCTGGTGCACCCGGAGCTGCCCGCCGCCCCCTATCGGCTTGTCGTCGAATACCTGCCCGGGCAGTACGACCAGCGCGCCGATGCCGCGGCCCAGTGCGCCCAGTTTGTCATTGGCGGCCCCAGGCCCCGGGTGCGTCATGCCCGTGTCTGGCTGCTGGATGGCGAATTGACGGCAGAGGAGCTCGGGCGCATCCGCGGCTGGCTCGTGAATCCGGTCGACAGCCATGTCACCGGCTGCGCTCTTCCGACGAGCCTGACACAGGGGGCTCCCTGCCCCGCCCCCATCCCGATCCATACGGGCTTTCGCGAGCTGGCGGATGCAGCTTCCCGCAGCGCCTGGCTCTCCGCCCATGGCTTCGCGATGAGCGAGGCTGACCTCGCCTGCTGCGTCGAATACTTCCGCGCCGAGAACCGCGATCCCAGCGAGACTGAGCTGCGTGTGCTCGACACCTACTGGTCGGACCACTGCCGCCATACGACCTTCCAGACCGGGCTTCGTGATATTACGAGCCATAATCCCGACGCTACCCGCACGCTTGAACGTGTCCGGGAGCTGCGCCGGGAACTCGGCCGCGACAATCGCCCCCTGACTCTGATGGAGCTCGCGACCATCGGCATGCGTGCTCTGCGCGCCGCCGGCCGCCTCGAGGCTCTCGACGTCTCGGAGGAGGTCAACGCCTGCACCGTCCGCGTTACGGTGGACGTCGACGGCCGCGACGAGGACTGGCTGCTGCTCTTCAAGAACGAAACCCACAACCACCCGACCGAGATCGAGCCCTTCGGCGGGGCGGCGACCTGCCTCGGCGGGGCGATCCGCGATCCCCTCTCGGGGCGCGGCTATGTCTACCAGGCCATGCGCGTCAGCGGTGCCGGCGATCCGACCCGGCCCATTGATGAGACCCTGCCCGGCAAACTGCCGCAGATCGTGATCTGTCGCGAGGCGGCGCGCGGCTACGCCTCCTACGGCAACCAGATCGGCCTCGCGACCGGTCTCGTCGACGAGATCTACCATCCCGGCTATGTGGCCAAGCGCATGGAGCTCGGCGCCGTCATCGCCGCGGCTCCGGCGGCTGCGGTCGTGCGCGCCCGCCCCGAGCCCGGCGACCGCGTCCTGCTGGTCGGCGGCCGCACCGGCCGTGACGGCCTCGGCGGGGCGACGGGCTCCTCCCAGGCCCACGATGAGACTTCGCTCTCGAGCTCCGGTGCCGAGGTGCAGAAGGGCAACGCGCCCGAGGAGCGCAAGCTGCAGCGCCTCTTCCGCCGCCCGGAGGCCACCCGCCTCATCCGCCGCTCGAACGACTTCGGCGCCGGCGGTATTGCGGTAGCCGTCGGTGAGCTCGCCGACGGGTTGGTGATCAATCTGGATGCCGTGCCGACCAAGTACGCTGGCCTCGACGGCACGGAACTCGCCATCTCGGAGTCGCAGGAGCGCATGGCGGTGGTGGTGCGGGCGGATGACGTCGAGTCCTTTGCCTCTCTCGCCGCCGAGGAGAACCTCGAATGCACCGAGATCGCCGTCGTTACCAGTGAGCCCCGCCTGGTCATGCACTGGCGCGGGGAGCGGATCGTCGATCTGGCCCGCGATTTTCTCGATACCAACGGCGCCCGCCGCCATGCCAGTGTGGAAATCCAGGCGCCCGCCGTGCCGCCCGTCCGTTTCCGCTATGAGGGCGACTGGCAGAGCTCAATGCTGAAGCTGGTGGGCGACCTCGCCGTGGCCTCGCGCCGTGGCCTCGTCGAGCGCTTTGACTCCACCATCGGCGCCGCGTCGCTGCTGCTGCCACTTGGCGGCAGTCGCCAGCTGACCCCGATCGAGGCCATGGCCGCCCGCCTGCCCGTGCTCACGGGCGAGACGACGAGCGCCTCGCTCATGGCCTATAGCTATGATCCCTGGCTGACGGAGGCCGACCCCTGGCGCGGTGGCCGCCTCGCTGTTCTGGAGGCCGTCGGCCGCATCACAGCCGCCGGCGGCGAGCTCGGGCGCTGCTGGCTCTCGCTGCAGGAGTTCTTCCCCCGTCTCGGGGAGGATCCCGCGCGCTGGGGCCTGCCCGCGGCCGCCCTGCTCGGCGCCGTCTCGGCCCAGCTCGATCTCGGACTCGCCGCCATCGGGGGCAAGGATTCCATGTCCGGATCCTTTGAGGATCTCGATGTCCCGCCGACCCTGGTCGCCTTCGCCGTCGCGATGACGCGGGACGACCGGGTGCGCTCGCCCGAGTTCCGTCGGGCAGGGAGCACGGTCTGGCTTCTGGAGGCGCCGGAGGGCGAAGCTGAGCTGCGGGGCTATCTCGAGCACGTTTCGGGGCTGCTGCGGCGTCCCGAAATCCTCTCGGCTTCGCTGGTCACGGCGGGCGGCCTCGCCCGGCGCGTCTTCCTCTCGGCTGTCGGCAACGGGCTCGGCTTCCGTTTCAGCGACGATGTCGGGAGGGAGGAGGTCTTTGCCGCGAAACCCCTGGCCTTCCTGATTGAGTCCGACGAGCCCGTGCCCGGCGCGCGCCTGATCGGCGTGACGACCCAGGAACGGAGCCTGGTTCTGGGCGGGGAAAAGGTCTTGCTTGATACGCTCGAAACAGCCTGGGAGGCGAAACTCGAGCCGGTCTATCCCACACGCACGGAGAACGGGGGACGGGTCGAGACGATCTCCATGTCCCGCGTGGCGCCGCCCGCCGTTTCTCTCGGCCGCAGGCCGCGCGTGCTGCTGCCGGTTTTCCCGGGGACGAACGGGGAGTACGACATGGCGTGGGCCTTCCGCCGGGCCGGGGCCGAGGTTGAGACACTGCTTATCGGGAACCTGACACCGGAAGCTGTTGCCAGCTCGCTTGAGGCGCTGCGCGAGGCGCTGGGGCGCTGCCAGATTCTCTTCCTGTCGGGCGGCTTCTCGGGCGGCGATGAGCCGGACGGCTCCGGGAAGTTCATCACCTCGGTGCTGCGCCAGCCGCAGGTGGCCGAGGCTCTCGGGGCACTGCTCGCGCGCGACGGCCTCGTTGGCGGCATCTGCAACGGCTTCCAGGCCCTCGTGAAGCTGGGGCTGCTGCCCTGGGGCGAGATCCGCACGATCCGGGCGGACGACCCCACGCTGACCCATAACGCCATCGGACGGCATCAGTCACGGCTGGTGCTGGCGCGCGTGGCCTCGACGGCCTCGCCCTGGCTCTCGGGATCGAGGGTCGGCGACATCCATCCGGTGGTCATCTCGCACGGCGAGGGCCGTTTCGTCTGCCGGCCGGAGCTCTTTGCCGAACTTGCCGCCAACGGTCAGATTACGACGCAGTATGTCGATGCCGCGGGCTATCCGACGCTCGACATCGCCGCCAATCCGAACGGCTCACAGGGGGCCGTCGAAAGCCTCATTTCGCCCGACGGCCGCATCTTCGGCCGCATGGGACACTCGGAGCGCATGGCGGCGGGGCTCTACCGGAATGCCGGTGATCCGGGTGCCGGAATTGATCCCGGGCAGGGGAGACTCGCGACGTGCACGCTCTTCGAGAACGCCGTCCGGGCCTTTCGCTAATTGAGGGAGACTGAGTATGAAACTGCGCTACAGCGGGAAAACCAAGGACGTCTACGAGCTCGAGAACGGCCATTACCTGCTCAAGTTCAAGGACAGTGTGACCGGCAGCGACGGCGTCTTCGACCCCGGCGCCAACACGGTGGGGCTCGAGATCCCTGGCATCGGGCGGCAGAACCTCGCGGTGTCCACCTTCTTTTTTGAGGGGCTCGAAGCTGAGGGGATCCGGACGCATTACGTGGCGAGCGATCTCGAGGCGGGGACGATGGAGGTGCTGCCGGCCCGGAGCTACGGCCATGGGGTCGAGGTGATCTGCCGCTTCCGGGCGGTCGGCTCCTTTCTGCGCCGCTATGGGCTTTATGCAAAGGCAGGCGACCGTCTCCCGGGCCCCTATGTCGAGATGACGCTGAAGGATGACGGGCGCGGTGACCCGCTGATCACGAGGGAGGGGCTCGAGGCGCTCGGCATCATGAGGGGGGACGAATACGACGCGATTGTCGATCAGACCAGGCGCATCGCCAACTGGATTGACGCGCTGCTCGAGCGGCACGATCTCTGCCTCTATGACATCAAGCTCGAGTTCGGGCACAGCGGGGACGGCGAGCCCTTCCTGATCGACGAGATTTCGTCCGGCAACATGCGCGTCTATCGTCTGGACGGGAAGATCCTCGAACCGCAGGAGCTCTATCAGCTGCTGCTGGAGGAGAGGGCGGACTGAAAGGCCCGGGCGGCGGGCATGGCTGTTGTCGCATGTGCAAAATTTCGACCCTGCGCAGGGCTGGACGCATAATTATTCATCCCGATGCATATTTTGGCCGATCTATGCAGTTTTGTGGATGTTTATGCAGCGGGAGGCCGCAAAGCCTGCGGAACCTTGAAGAATTGCACATCTTCGTGCCTGTCTGTGCAAAATTTCGACCTTCCGCAGTGTTGGCTGCATAATTACTCATTCCGTTGCATATTTCTTGCGTTTTATGCAGTATCACGGGTATTTATGCACCGGGAGGCCTCAAAACCTGCGGAACCTTGATAATTTGCACAGCGCCCACCATCAAAGCACGCAGTGCCCGCTCCCAAAGCGTGCATTTTGCGATCAAATGATGGAAAATCATCGCAGCACCGGCGGGAGAAGATATGGAATTCATTTCATGTCATCTGAAATACGACCGCCGGAGGCTGGATGCGCTTGAGAACAGGGCTCTGACCCGTGAAGATGTCTACGAGACGCAACAGCTCCTGAAAGCATGGGATGACCTGGTAGACGAGGGCTTTACGGAGCTGATACGGCTGATGGAAAACGGCTTTTCCGCTGTGAGCAGGCTGCACAAGCTGCCCGAAAGAGCCGCTGTCTCTCCCTTTCCGCTCGACCACGACAGACTGCCCCATTCCTGCTATCAGACGGAAGAGCATGAACTCGTCTTTACATCCATGAATATTGTGAGCTCTCAGTCTATTGTGCCTGCGACCGGGGCTTTTTCCGAGAGGGCTCAGTCAGCACGAGAGCGCTCCGGCATCGCGCGACCGTTCGCGGCGGAAACGAAGTGCCGGCACGCTTCAGCAGGACCAGGGTGCATCGACAATTGAGAGTACCGGGCAATCAGTCCAGACGCTTGAAAGAGCGCCGAAACAAGCTTATGCTGATACCGCGGTTAGCATAAACTAACCAAGAGGTGGCTTTCTTTCGGGAGGGGAAGAGAGATCCATGTGTATCACCTGGGATGCTGGAGGAAGACCGTGGAAGAGAATCGCAGGATTCAGAACGCCTACCGCCTGACCGGCAGCAACAGCTTCTATGATGGCATGATCACCTGCTCGACCTTTCCCGGCAGGGTGGTGAGTCGTCTGGTCTGGGACATGACGGCAGAGGATGCCCGGGAATATCTGTCGCGGGCGCTGTCCGGCATCCCCAGAGGCTTCTCGGGTCGACTGCTGGAGGTCCCGGTTGGCACGGGTGTTTTGACCATGCCGCTCTACCAGAGCCTGCCTGACGCGAAAATTGTCTGCCTGGACTATTCAGCGGAGATGCTGGCCCAGGCGCAGACAAAGGCCAGGCGCCTGGGGCTTGAGCATGTCGCCTTCCATCAGGGCGATGTGGGTGCACTGCCTTTTAAAGACGAAAGCTTTGATGTTGTTTTATCCCTGAACGGTTTCCACGCCTTCCCGGACAAGGAAGCGGCCGGTTCTGAGACCTTCCGTGTCCTGAAACGTGGCGGTTCGTTCTGTGGCTGCTTTTATGTGGCAGGTTCCTGTAAACGAACGGACTGGTTTATCCGCCATATCTACCAGCGGCTGAAGTTCTTTACTCCGCCATATGAAAACATGGAGAGCCTGGCTGCCCGCCTGCAGCGTTTGTACAGGGAGGTGGAACTGAGCCGGGTCAAGGGCATCGCTGTTTTTGTCTGCCGTAAAGAATGACTTTTTGTGAGCACAGGAAAACAGGCGCAGATAAAAAAAGGCGAATGACGGAAGCCGGGTTACCGCGCAGCTGCCATGGCTGCTCTCTGTTTCTGCCACAGACGGGAGGCTGCATCCTGCCTGACAGCTACGCTGGCATGACGGACCGCATCCGGCACTTTTGCAGCTTCACATCGCGTGATTCATCAAACCTTGATTTCTGCCCCGGCGCCTAGAAGGCCATGCGCGCCCAGGTCGTGCGGTCGTCCGGGGCGAAGCCGAGGCGCCGGCGTGCCTCGGCCACATAATAGCGATACGCTTCGAGCGGCGTGCCGTTCGGGATGCGGTGGTCGAGTCCGAAGCAGATGCCGGTGTCCATGCCGGGCGCTCCGAGCGTGCGCTCGAGTTCGGCGTCGATGGCGTCCCGGCCCTGGCGCAGGACGTGCTTGTCGATGCCGCCCTTGAAGGCCATCCGCCTGCCGTGGCGCTGCCGCAGGGCGACCATGTCCATGCCGGAGGCGGGTTCGGCCGGGTACATGACATTGACGCCGCAGTCGATCAGGGCGTCGACGAGCACGGTCATGTCACCGTCGCTGTCCTGGCTGAAGAGGGCCGAACCGCGGCCCGAGGCGAGGTCCCAGATGCGGCGGTAGTAGGGGAGCATCGACTCCCGCACCAGAGAAGGGCCGATGAGGGGACCGGACTTCCCGGCCATGTCCTCGTGGATGGAAATGACGTCGATGACAAGCTCCCGGGTGATCTGCCGGATAGCGTCCGTGACCATGGCTGCGGCCAGGTCCAGGATGTCGGCGATGAATTCGGGCGCGTCATAGTAGAGATAGCAGAGCAACTCCTCGCCGAGCAGCTGGCGCGGCAGGTCGAAGGCGCCGGGTACGAAAAGAATGCTGAGGGCACCGGCCGCCTGACGATCCTTCGCCTCCTGCAGGCGCAGTCTCTCATAGCGCACGGGGTCGGGGCGGAACCAGTCGCGGATGCGCAGCCAGTCGTCCGGTTCGCGGACGGGGTGGTCGAGAGGCAGGGGGAGGGTGGCGGAGCTGTGTACCAGGCGCATGGTGCGGCCGTATTCATCGATCGAGATCCGCTCCTCCTCCGTCTCCCGCAGGATTTGTGGCCTGATGCCGCTCAGGGGGCCGAAGTTGACCTCCAGCTGCAAGACTTCGACGCGGTCGAAGCCAAAGGCATCGAGCGAGAGTTCGGCGGATATCGCACCCTGCCGGATCCATTCGGCTTCGAGCTGCGCCAGAGGGCCGAAGAGCTCCACCAGCATCGGCCGTTCGACGGAGCCGAAGGTCATGAGTCGGATGTATTCCTCGCGCGACCAGACTGCCATGGCACACCTCCCGAGGGGAACAGGGTCAGCTGAATTATGCCCGAAGACGCGGAAGCTTTCAGGTGCCGCTGCATGCGAAGACATCATTTTTGTCTGCAAAGCACTGGCAGCTGCCCGGACGCGCCCTGGCCGGCGGACGAGATTCAGCTGTTTGCCGTGGACGGGGCATTCACGGCGTGAGCCGGGAGGCCGGACAGAGAAATCCTGACAGAAGATTTGCCGTAACAGCAGGGGGGACCATGGCAGGCTGTTCTGGTTCTTCTTTAATGCCCTGTCGGGATGCCCGATGGTGCCTGGCCTGGCCCCCCCTGGAAGAGGGAAGAGCCGCTGATCAACGGGCGGGAGGAGGCCGGCCTGAACCGCGTAGCCCTGGGGATCTTCGAGGTTCACATGCCAGGTGCTCAGGCCTCCCTGAGGCGGCTTCTGCCTTTTGCCCTGGCGCAGGGCGTTTTGTTTTTGGCAGACCTGTTGCTGACCAGGGTGATTTCAGGATGGATGATCAGGGTATCCGTCCGCAATATTCCCTCAGCTCTTTGGCGTCTATCCTCCCGGTTCAGCCCGGGTGACAGAAAATGTTCCGTTTGGCAGTCCGCCTTTGCGGATCGGAATCATGACGGCCGTCTGTGCCGCCTGAAAGCAGAGGCTTTGAAAAATAGAGAGGCTGTCTCTTAAGCGCCGGTGTCTGGCGCTTTGGAGACAGCCCCTTTGATTATCTGACAATCCTGACTGCTCTTACTCGATCCCGAGTGCCTTATAGGCCTCTCGCAATTCGTCATAGTCGGAGTCATTCGCTTTGACAAAAGAGGATTCGGCGTATTTTTCGTTCTCTTTTGAAACCAGTATGGCTGACATTAAGGCATCGGATTTCTCAATGATGGCTGTCCTGATACCCTCAACAAAAGCCTTGTCCAGGTGACTGCCACCGACCAGCAGGTCATTGGGCAGCTGATTGCCCTGCCAGATGATATTCACCCTGAGATATTCTCTGGCTCTCAGCTGCTGATAGTTGATCAGTGTGGTAGGAAGCAGATCTATCTCATGAGCCAGGAAAGCTTCTTCATTGGCAGTGCCTGTTACCTGGACGATCACATCTTTGCTGATGTCCAGACCAGCATCTACCAGAGCCTTGAGTGGCATCAGATGTCCGGAAGTCGAGCCAACACTCCTTGTGCCGATAATGTGTTCCGGTCTTATGTCGGCAATAGAGTTGATCCCGGAATCGGCATGAGAAAGGATGATGGGAATGTAGCCTGGACGGGTGATGGCTGCGATGGGATAGACAGATTCAATGGAATTTTTGATCAACACATAATCTGCACCACCGGCAAGGATTAAATCAACTTCCTTCGCCTCCAGTGCGGCAATGGCAGAAGTGGTATCGGTCAAGGCATGGAACTCAACCGGCAGCCCAATGACATTTTCCAGTTCATCCTTGAAGGCACCAAACTCGCTGTGCAGCTGTTCCATACCTTCAATACCGGTAACGGCCAGTTTGACTTTTTCCAGTTTGTCCTTTTTGCTGCTTTCACCTGAACCTGAATCACAAGCAACCAAAGAAAGTGCCAATACGAGTGATAAAAAAACAGTAATGATTTTTTTCATTTCATTTCTCCCTTCACCTATATTTTGCATAGACGTTGAGTCTAGTTTCCTCGTTTCTTGGTGGCTTCCAGGTAGTCCATCAGGTGGTTGAAGAACATGTTGGCGCTGACGCGGTTCAGACCGCCTCTGGCCGCAGCCATCTCATCAAAGGTCGTGTTGCCGTCCTTTCTGATGTTCCTGCCGCTGATGAGCACGGGAACCGGATCCCCGCTGTGCTCCCTGCGCTCGCATGGCGTGCTGTGGTCGGCAGCCAGAGCTACGATGACATTCTCCTCGACGGAGCTTAAGCCTTCCATCACAAAGCCCATCAGCCTGTCAAAGGTCTCTACGGCCTTTACCTTGCCCTCGGGGTTGTTGTCGTGGCCCATGAGGTCGGGGGCCTTGAAGTGCAGGACGACAAAGTCGTTATCCTTCAGGGCCTCTACGGCCGTTTTCGCTTTTAAGGCGATATCCGTGTCGATATTTCCCGTAAAGCGGGGGTCTGTTATGGGCTTGATGCCGGCCAGCCTGGCGACGCCGAGAACCGTGCTCTCAGCCGCTATGCAGGCCGCCCTGACTTTGAGATCCTCGGCTGTCTTTCTGAGATTCGGCATGATGCCTGCCCCGCGGGTCAGAATGAAGTTGGCGGGCAGTTTCCCTGCCGCTTCCCTCTCCCTGTTAACCGGGTGCGCAAGCAGAACTTCATTGGCCTGCAGCAGGAACTGATTCAGGATACGCGCGGTCTTCTCGGCCTCGGCTGTCGGAGCCGTGGCCTTCGCCTTTTTGTACTTGAGCGCTTCCACCTTGGGGTCCGTATCGCTGATTTCCTCACTCAGGCCGGGCCCCCGCAGAATCAGGACAGCCCTGTGCTCGGTCGCCTCTTTGAAGACAACCCTGATGTCCTCAATCTGCATGCCGTTCAGGGCAGCGGCCAGTTTGTCGGTGTCCTGGCGGATGCGGCCCGCCCGCCTGTCCACGACAACCAGCTCGCTGTCCACCGTGGCGAAGTTGGCGCGGAAGGCCACGTCGCCCGCCTGCAGCTCCACACCTTCGCCAAAGGCCTCTATGGGCCCTCTGCCGGGGTAGTCGGCATATTCGTAGCCGAAGAGGAGCATATGTCCGAGGTCGGTTCCGACCGGGGAGCCCAGCTTATAGAGGTCCATGATGCCGGATGAGCCAGTCGCGGCAAGGGCGTCCAGAGTCGGCTTTCTGGCGTACTCCAGCGGGGTCCTGCCACCCAGGCATTCGACGGGTCTGTCGCCTACGCCGTCGGCTATGGCGAGCAGAATCTTGTTCTTTGACATCACAGTACTCCTATACAATTGCGCCTATCCAGGTGAAGTAGCCCAGGCATATGGCAACGCAGCCGATAAAGCAGGAGACCAGACCGAAGACAAGTTCGTCTTTGACGTTAAAGTAGCCTGTACCAAAGTAGAGGGTGTTAACCTTGGAGTGCGGCGGCAGCGTGATGGTATATGCGATGCCCAGAGAGCAGGCAATGGCGAGTTTGACCGGGTCCATGCCGAGACCGGTGGCGATGTTCAGGACGGCCGGAATCATGATGGTCGTTCTGACTGTTTTGGAGGTGAAGATCAGGTGGCTGAAGACAGAGATGAAGATCAGGACGATGGCGATCAGTGACGGGCTCATCTTGTTCAGGCCGATGGCGTCGATGAGCTTCTGAATCAGGAAGGTTGCTCCGCCCGAGTCATTGAGGGCGTTTCCGGCTGCATAGGCACCCGCGGAGAAGAGCATGAGATCCCATTTGATATCGGCTTCCTTCCACGTGAGGACGCCGATGCCGGGCAGGAAG
This sequence comes from Bacillota bacterium, assembly GCA_030057555.1. Classification (GTDB taxonomy): domain Bacteria; phylum Bacillota; class Clostridia; order Saccharofermentanales; family Fastidiosipilaceae; genus JAEZYR01. The sequence continues at coordinate 18,263 of JASGUU010000024.1, forward strand.
CAGAGCAGCATGGCGATAACAGCCGTCTGTTCCGTGGAAATCTCAAAGCCGAACATCTGCTCGTGGTAATTGCCGGTGGCCCAGAGGAAGAGAGTCAGGAGGAAGATGCCGGTGGCGCGCTTTTCCACACTGGTCATCTTGCCGAGCTTTGCAAGCTCAGCCTTGAGAATCTCTCTGACCTGGCTGGAGCCGTCGGTTGTGATCTCGCTGTCGAAGTTGTAAAGCTTGGTGCCGACCAGGAATGTCAGGACGATCGTGATCAGGGCCTGCGGGACCGAGCTCAGCATCCACTCCATGTAGCCCAGATTGCTGCCCGTATGCTGGTTGATGAAGCCGACGGCCAGAACCTGAGCCGAAGTGGCGGTCATGATCATGGAGGTGGCAAAAGCGTTGTTCTGAACTCCCTGGAGCATCATCAGCCGGCCAAAATTGCTCTCGCCGGGAACTGCCTTGTAGACCTCGAGGAGGACCATGGCGATCGGCATGATGAGCGAAGCCCTCGCCGTGGTGGAGGGGACGAAGAGGGCGAGCAGGATGTTGACCAGAACCAGAACGGCCAGTGTCTGCTTCGGCGTCCGGCCCAGCTTCGTAACCAGTGTAAGCGCGATGCGTTTGCCGAGATTGGACTTTGACATGGCCGAGGTGAGGACGAAGGCCGCAACCATGAGCCAGATGATGTCATAGCCCAGGGTGCCGAAGGCGACCTCCTGGTCCTCCACTACCCCCAGCAGCGGAAGCAGCAGGACGACAATGATCGATGTGAGGTAGATGGGGACCGGCCTCGCAACCCACATGATCAGAGCGCCAATGAACACGGCGATGGCTTTCTGCCCAACCGGATCAAGGCCTGGAGGCGTGGGCATGAAATACAGGATCAGGAAGACCACGAATGCCAGAATGGCTCCTATGGCGCCCCCCGATAAAGAGGCTTTAATTTTGTTCCCCAAACTGCCTGATGCATTTGCTTTAGTCATACATACCTCCCAGCGAAAGAAAGTTAACGTGGTGCCAATGTATACATAACAATAGCTTTACACGTTATTAACATATGTTATCAGCGATACGCGCACGCCACTTTCTGTTATTTGTCAGTTTTGCTTTATTCTGCGAAAGTGCTTTCATGCCTGGACCATGGAGCCGTACAGGAGGGAAAAGGACCGGACATCAGGCAGTCCGGCCCTTTTTACTTCCGTATGAGGACTTCTATTGAGAAAGAATATGGCGCAACTGGGCAGATGTCAGCTGCTTTCCCAGGCCCGGCCACCCCTCACGGCACCGGGATATCCGAATTGTCGCACATCACCGAGCGGGTGAAGCGCTCGATCCTGTCGGCATAGCCCTTGTAGCCCATATTGAGCGGCAGAGAAAGCCAGGGAGCGAGGCGGTAGGGCTTGAGGCGGTCATGAACGGAGCGGTAGCGGTAGACCTCCCGCCAGGCACGGAACGTGCCGGCCTCGAGCTCCTCGGGTGTCATCTGGCGGGGACGGAAGACGCAGTGCTCCACGTCGTACATCGGCCAGGCACGATCGATGATGCGCCCCTCCGACTCCAGCTGGCGGTAGTAGGCGGTGTTCGGGAAGGGCGTCAGGATCGAGTAGCGCGGCAGGTCGATCTTTGCCTTTATGCAGAGCTCCACCGTACGGTCAAAGACCCCCGGGTCGTCCTCGTCGCCGCCAAAGGCGAAGCAGCCCTGTACCAGAATCCCGTTGTCGTGCAGGATCTGCATCAGCTCGTAGTAGTTGGTGACCTGGTTGACACCCTTGTTGATAAAGGACTGTGAGGCCTGGTTGACCGACTCCATCCCGATCAGGAGACCGCGGCAGCCCGAGCGCGCGAAGCAGCTGACGAGCTCGGCATCGAAGCCGACGTGTGAGGTCGCAAGTCCCAGCCAGCTGACCTTGAGCGGCTCGATGGCCCGGAAGAGCTTCAGGGCATAGCTGCGGTCGGCGATCAGGTTGACGTCAGGGAAGACGACGACGCGCGCGTTGAGCGCTGCGATCTCGGCGACCACTTCTTCCACCGGGCGGCGGTAGACCTGACGCCCGAAGGCGGCCGGATAGGCGCAGAAGGTGCAGGGCAGCTGGCAGCCGCGGATGGCCTCGACCGTGTTCTTTGTGATGTAGCCACGGCGGCTGAGCAGCTCGCGGCGCGGGATCGGGCGGCCGGCCATGGTGAAGCCCGGCTGCTGGCTGTAGCGCGGCTGGAGCTGGCCGGCCCGGGCATCCTCCAGCAGCTGGCCAAAGATCTGCTCGGCGAAACCCGTCACCACCGCATCGGCATGCTGCTGGGCCTCATCCGGCATCAGGGTTGGGTGGACGCCGCCCAGCACCACCGGAATCCCACGCGCCCGGAAATAGTCCGCATAGGCATAGACACGCGCGGCCGTCCCCGTGATCGCCGTCATCAGGATCAGGTCGGCCTCGAGATCAAGCGGGATCGGGCCGACCGTCTCGTCGTAGATCACTGCTTCGTGTTCAAAATTCTCCGGCACCAGGGCCGCGAGCGTCGTCAGCGTCAGCGGCGCGTAGTGCAGGCTGTGGCCGAAGCTGCCGTCATGGCGGTGCATGGCACCCGCCGGTGCGAGAAAGGCCAGCCTCATCATGCAGGTGCCCTCCCTTTCTGTATCCCGTACATGATAGCAGCGGAGACGCCAAGGCGCTCGGCCCAGTCAAGGCGTCCCGACAGCCGCAGCGGCTTGAGATCCCCGAGCCGCCGCCCCTCCGCCAGCTCTGCCGCCACAAAACGCCCCTCGGCATCCCCCGGCACCGGGACGACCCGTGCCTGCTCGAGCTGACCCAGGCGGCGGCAGTAGTCGTAGTGATAGTGTTCCCGCAGCTCGCGATCGAGTGCCGCCTCGAGTTCGGAGAATTCCGGCCATTTCGCGAGCCGCGCGCTGTCACAGAAGAGCAGATAGTGGCGCCGGGAAGGATGAGGGGCTAAGAGGCAGAGCCCGAGTCCGCCTCCCGCGGCCGGCAGCAGCCGGTCCAGGATCTGAGTGACACTGGCCTCGTCCAGCTTCTCGCCATGCAGGTCGACTGACGCCTGACCGCGCCCGATGAAGCGAAAGCGTGGCAGGGCCCCAAGTTTCCCACTGACCTCGATGCGGTCACCGAGGCGGTAGCGACAGAGCCCACCACCATTGGTGATGACGACCTCATAGCGGGCACCGGGCTCGAGATCGGAGGCGGACTTTGCGTCATTTGTGTTGACTGTACCGTCGCCGGCGAGCGGCAGAAACTCGAAGTGATGGGAGCGCCAGGCAAGCAGCGGCTCGCTCCCGTCCGCCCAGGGCAGGCTGACAAAGCCTTCGGTGGCGAGCAGGCCCTTGGGCTGCAGCCGGGCCTGCGGGAAGAGGAGCTCGAGCTGCCGGGCGTCCTGGGCGGCGGCTGCATCGGCCCAGCAGCTGATGACTTCGAGTTCCGGCCAGAGCTTCGCCCAGTTGCCTTCGAGGCTGCGGTACACCGCAAAGTTCCTGTCGCTCTCGACGAGCCGTTCGAGGTGCTCGAGCAGGCGCAGCAGGAAGCTCGGGTTCCAGATTGAGATCAGGCCGAGGTCGGGGCTTGCCACCAGATCCTCGAGGCAGTGGCGAAAGAAGCGCTCCATGTCGCGCTCAGCCGCGAGTCCCGGCCGGCTGACGAAGACAGCGCGCATGGCCCGGGCCTCGAGGCGGCCGAGGTAGTCCGTTTCGTCGTCGAAGCCGATCGCGAGGCCGCCCGCGCTTCTGGCCGGGCGGTCCCCGACCGGCGTCACGGACCAGTAGGAGCGGGTGCGCATGAGGCGGGGATGGGCCTCATAGAGATTGCTCAGCCAGGCCGCGATGCCGCGGGCGAAGGCACGCCGCAGCCGTTCGCCGTAGGGGATCAGCTTGACGGTGCCACCCGAACCCGAGGTCGGCTCGAGGCGGCGGATGCGCTCGCTCGTCAGCACCGCAGGCTCGCCGGCCGCCGTCCGTTCAACGTAGGGTTCGAGAGAGCTCCAGGTCTCGAGTGGTACCCGGTCGCGCCAGGCGGCGAGGAAGTCGTCGCCCTCGTAGTCGAGAAGGCTGTGAAAGCCCCGCTCCCGCCCGTAAACCGTATCGGCGTCCAGTTCTGCCGTCTGCCGCAGCAGGCGGAGCTGACCCAGTCGGAGGGCCTCTTCACCGGCTGTCCCCGGTACGAGGGCCCGCCGGAAGCGGGCGGCTTCGGCCCGGAAACTCGCCCGCAGCAGGGCGTTGGCGCCCAGTGTCAGGAGGCGTCTGTGTCGCGGGACTCTTCGCATCAGCCGAGCAGACGCTCCGGGTCGCGCAGGTTTTCCGGTTTCAGGGAGGCCAGGCAGACGAGGTCGTCCCCGTCGACCCAGCCGGGATTCGCCGCCTGGAACCAGGCGATGTCGGGATTCCGGAGGCAGCGTGCGTCGATGTCGGCGATGCCCGGGCGCAGGCGGTCCTTTGCATCCCTATAGCGCAGCACCCCGCTTGAGGCGTCATAGATATCGCCGTAGAGCTGGCGGGCATAGGCCTCCCGGATTGTGTTGATGCGCGGCGGCGTCGCGGTGTCGCGGCGCGGATACCAGTCGCGGAAGAGGGTGGGGAGGATGCGGTAGGTCTTATAGCCCTTTGAGATCAGAAACCACCAGTAGTCGCCATCGGCAGCTGCGGCCGCGGGAACGTGGCGCAGGGCGAAGGAGCGAAAAAGCGCTGTGGAGCCGCGGCTCGTGGCCCGGATGATGGTGTCGCCGCTGAAGACGCCGGTCTCCCGGCTGCCGTCGGGCAGCGTCACCGCGAGGCGCCGCTCGCTCGAGAAGCCCTCGACATCGCCGTCCGGACCGCGGAGGAGGTGGATGCCGTCCTTCGCCATGAGATCCTGGCGGAAGCGCGCCTCGTCCATGCCGAGGTAGCTCTCCTCCATCAGTTCGTAGAGGGTCGCGATGAGGTCATCGGACAGAGCTGCGACGGGCAGAAATTCGGCTTCCAGGCGTTTCATGGCGTCTCCTTGCTGCCAAAGGGTTCAAGGTCGCGGTCCTCGATCCCGAAATGCAGGCCCTGCTTGCGGAACACTTCGCGGCGGAAAAGCGGATTGTAGAGCCAGTAGGTCAGCGCCCGGTAGGGGCTTCTGAGGTTGGTCCGCGGCTCGAGGAAGCGGCTCCAGATTGCGCCCGGCGCCGAAAAGCGGCTGCGGCACTCGAAGCCGATCGCGGTCAGCTCATCGGCTGTCATCTGTGCCGGCACGAAGGCCGCATGGTTGAAGCGGTAGTCCGGATGCAGCCACCATCTGCCGTCGTAGAGCAGACGCCCCTCGGCCTCGAGGCGGTGGTAGAGCTCTGTGCCGGGGTAGGGCATCAGGATGTTAAAGGCGGCGAAGGTGAACTTCTGCCGGATCGCCCAGTCGCAGGTGCGGCGGATCGAGGCCAGGTCGTCGCCGTCGTGTCCGATCGTGAAGGCGGCCCAGGTCTGCAGGCCAAGGCGGCGCAGATGCTCCACGACCTCGTCGTACGGACGGCGGTTGGGGCTTTTGCGCATCTCAGCGAGACTTGACGCAGTCAGCGACTCGAAGCCGATCACGAAGCCGAGGCAGCCCGACGCCACAATGAGCTCCATCAGCTCGGGGTCGTCGAGCATGTCCATCGAGCCCTGGCTGACCCAGCGTACCCGGAGGGGGATGAGGGCGCGGCAGAGTTCTTTGAGCGCGCGGCGGTTGGCGGTGATGTTGTCGTCGACGAAGAAGAGCAGGCGCCGCCGCTGAGCCCGGATCTCCGCGACCACCTCAGCGATGGGGCGGGTGTAGTGGTGGCGGTGGAAGTAGCAGCTGATGGCACAGTAGGTGCAGGCGTGGGGACAGCCGCGGGAGAACTGCAGCAGCGTGATGGGGAGGTAGGGCTTCCCGGCGAAGACGGCTCTGTCGACCGCCACCCCGAGCTGGGGCTGTGGGTTCGCGGCTGCGTCGTAGCGGCGTTTGAGGCGGCCGGCTGCGAGGTCAGCGAGCATCTCTGCCCAGACCGTCTCGGCGTCGCCGGTGATGATGGCATCGGCGTAGTCGAGGGCCTCCTCGGGAAGGAGCGTGACATGCATGCCGCCCATGACGACCGGGATGCCGCGACGGTGGAGGGCTGTCGCGATCTCATAGGCGCGGCGGGCGGTGAAGCTCTCGACCGTCAGGGCCGCGAGGTCCCAGCCACCGTCGTAGGGGATTGTTTCGAAGCGATCGTCGGCGAGCACGACCTCGTGTCCGGGCGGGGTCAGGCCGGCGAGGAGGCCGAGCTGCAGCGGCTCCATGCGCCCCTCGTCGACATAGCGGCCCTGGTCGGGGCGGCCGATGGTGGGCTTGATCAGGAGGATGCGCATGGGGACCTGCTGTCTGTGTCGGCGGGGACGGCGCTGAGGCGGCGGCCCTGTTTGCGGTGGATGGAGTGGCGGGAGACGAGGTTTGCCCCGAGCTGGATCAGGCGGGCGCTGAAGCTGGCGCGCCGAACGGTGCGCAGGCGGTGCAGGATGGAGCCCAGGCGGTTGAAGTCGAGGCGCAGTCGGTAGCAGCCGGCGGCGAGCTCGGCAGCCGTCATTTGGGCGGGTTCGTAGGCGACATCGCCGTAGCGGAAGTCGGGGTCGAGCCACCATTCGGGATCGGGCAGGCGGCCCGCGGCGACGAGGCGGCGGTAGAGGGCGGTGCCGGGCATCGGCATCAGGGAGTTGAAGTTCGCCATCGCGAAGCCGGCTTCCTGGGCGAAGCGGCCTGTCTCTGTGAAGCTCGATGGGTCATCGTGGTCGTAGCCCAGGATGAAAGTTGCGTAGATCAGGAGGCCGTGGGCGTGGACGCGCTCGACGATGCGGCGGTAGGCGGCCTCCGGACTGTCGCTGCCGGCGGTCTGGAGGTTACTGGTTTTGCGCATCTCTTTCAGATTGGCGGGATTGAGGCTCTCAAAGCCCGTCAGCACGAGGAAGCAGCCTGATTCGCGCAGGGCCCGGAGGTGGCGCTCGCTCGCCAGGATATCGAGGCTGATCTGGCAGCACCAGCGCTTGCCGCTCTGGCGGAGGACGTCGAGGGTGGCGAAGAACTGCTCGTCATCCTGGTGCAGGTTGTCGTCGGCGATAAAGACGGTGCGGGCGCGCACGGTGCGGAGCTCGCGGGCGAGTTCGTCGAGGGGCTTGCGCCGCAGCCGGCCGCCGTAGAGGGCGTGGATGGAGCAGAATTCGCAGGCGTTGCGGCAGCCGCGGGAGGTCTCGACGATGGCAAGCGGGAGGTAGCGGTGGTGCTGGCCGCGTTCGCGGCCCGTGCGGTGGGGGACGGCGGTGAGCGGCGCCGACATGTCGGAGCGGTAGACGGGCTGGCGGCAGCCGGCGGCGTGGTCGCGGAGGAGGGTAGCCCAGGTGTCTTCGGCGTCGCCGATGACCACAGTGTCGACGTGGCGGGCGGCTTCGTCGGGGCAGACCGAGACGTGATGTCCGCCGGCGACGAGGACGCAGCCCTCGGCGCGATAGCGGCGGGCGAGCTCCCAGGCTCGGGCGGCGGCGTAGGTTTCGACGGACATGGCGACGATCGCGAAGCCATCGCCGGACGGCAGCTCCTCCACGCGGTCGTCGCGGCAGGTCAGCTCGAAGCCCGGCGGCGTCAGCGCCTCGAGCAGATCGAAGATGACCGGGTCGAGCGCATCGCTGCCGCGCTGCCCGCCCATTCCGACCCGGATGAGAAGAATTTTCTCTGGAGTCATACGTAAATTTTAGGCGAGCGCGCCTGCTGCTGTCCACGATGGAGGGGCTGCGGCGGCCGCGCCCCCAGATCGCTGCGTTTTGTGCAGAATTTCAGGTTTCCACATCCGAAACGCTCGGAAGCTTGAAAAATTGAGCATTTTCGCTGCGTTTTATGCAGAATTTCGAGTTTCCGCATCTGAAACGCGCGGAAGCTTGAAAAACTGAGCATTTTCGCTGCGTTTTGTGCAGAATTTCGAGTTTCCGAACCCGAAACGCACGGAAGCTTGAAAAATTGAACACCTGGCCTGGTCGGCTCACCCAAAGCCGGAGTTGAGACTCTGTTTTGATGTCCATTCCTGCCGGTGACTGAGGTGGCAGCATTATACGTACAGATCGCTGGAATAACCTGAGCAAGATTTCCGCTCTGGACACAGAAAAGCGCTCCTGATCTGTCCAGACCGTAAAAAATGCTCAGCTGGCCTCCGTTCCTGAGCAAAATTTCCGCTCTGGACACAGAAAAGCGCTCCTGATCTGTCCAGACCGCAAAAAATGCTCAGCTGGCCCCCGTTCCTGAGTAGATTTTCGCTGGGGTTCAACCTTGGCAACTGAATGGAGAAGCGGAAGCGCCCGACCCTCTGGTCCAGCAGCAAGATGGATGCGCAAGTCCGCCCGCTGGCAGCTGGAGGCCTGGGAGCGTGGTGACGGCTGGTGCTACTGGAGCTACAGGCTGCTCTGCAGCAGTGTCCGGGAAGCTGGGAAACAGGGACTCGAGGCCAGGGATTTCGACCAGGCGACGGCGGCCTGCTGGCTGCCGAAACCCTGAGCCTGCCATGATAGAATGACAGACAGCAAACGCAGGCGGACCTCGCGCACCCGCCTGCAGTGACAGAGCCTGTGAGTTAACAGGCAGAGAGAACCCGGTTCCCGGCGCCCCCGAGCCCTGGAACCGGTTTCTGATTGAACGGCCGCCCAGGCAGAAGAGTTGGAAGAGGAGCAGGAGGTTACACATGACTGAGAAACGTCAAGGCAAAATTGGTGTGCAGCTGTCAATGCTGCGTGATGAATTCCTCGAACACGGCGTCACGGCCAGCATGGCGAAGCTGGCCGAGCTCGGCTTCTTCGCCGTCGAGATTTCACAGCTGCCGATGACTCCGGAAAACGTCGCCGCCTTCAAAAGCAGCGCGGCCGATCACGGCATTGAGATCGCCGCCCTCTCGGCCCAGCTCGAGGGCACGCCCGGCCGTCCCGGTGAGAACCTCACCGATGACTATGACAAGATCGTGGCTGACTGCCATGAACTCGGCAGCCGCTTCCTGCGCATCGGCATGCTGCCGCTGCAGTACATGGGCAGCCGCGACAGCGCCCTCGCCTTTACGGAGCGCTGCGAGGCGATGGCCGAGCGCCTGGCCGGCGACGGCATCGAGCTCTACTACCACAACCACCATGTCGAGTTCGTCAAGTATGACGGCGAGACTCTGCTCGACCTGATCCGCGACAACACCAAACGGCTCGGCTTCGAGCTCGATGTCCACTGGATCTGGCGCGGCGGCTTCGACCCCGTCGAGGTGATCAGGGCCTACAGCGGCCGTGTCACCCTGCTGCACCTGAAGGACTACCGCATCGCCCCGCTGGTCCTGCCCGAGGGCGGACTGAAGGATATGAGCGGCTTTATGCGCCTCTTCACCGATGTGGTCCAGTTCGCCGAGGTGGGGGCGGGTTCGCTTGACATGCCGGCCATCATCGAGGCAGGCTATGACGCCGGATCGCGCTACTTCCTGATCGAGCAGGATACCTGCTACGGCCGCGATCCCTGGGACAGCCTGGCCGAATCGGGTGAGAACCTGAAACGCATGGGCTACGCAGACTGGTTCTAGAACCTTCTGCAGTGGTAATCATCAGATTGTAAACGAGGAACTACATGAGACTGAGTCGGGACTTTTTTTACACCCTGCGCGAAGACGTCAGGGATGAAGACAGCGCGAGCGGCAATCTGCTGACACGGGCCGGCATGATCCGGCGCGTGGCGGCCGGCGTCTACATGATGCTGCCGCTCGGCCTGCGTGCGATGGAGAAGATAGAGGCCATCATCCGCGAGGAGATGGTCCGCGCCGGTTCCGTGGAGCTGCGCATGCCGGCCCTGATCCCCGAGGATGTCTACATCGCTTCGGGACGGCGCGAGGCCTTCGGCGCCTCGATGTTCGCGCTGCGGGACCGCGGCGGCCGGCCCTTTGTTCTCGGCCCGACGCATGAGGAGCTCTTCGCCGTCGCCGCGCGGCAGGCGATTCATTCCTACAAGGACCTCCCGCTCAGTCTCTTTCAGTTCCAGACCAAGTACCGCGACGAGCCCCGGCCGCGCTTCGGCCTGATCCGGGTGCGCGAGTTCGTGATGAAGGACGCCTACTCCTTCGATCTCGACCTCGAGGGGCTCGGCCGCTCCTATCAGGCGATGTTCGACGCCTATAAGCGTGCCTTCGACCGCATGGAGATCGACTACGCAATTGTCACGGCCGACACCGGGGCGATGGGCGGTCTGCTCTCGGAGGAATTTCAGGCCCTCTGTCCGATCGGGGAGGACATCCTGGTCATGAATGAGGAGACGGGCTATGCCGCGAACCTCGAGGTGGCCGCCTGTCCCAGGCCGGAGCCCAGCAGCGAAGAGCATCGTGCGCCGCGGAAAGTGCCGACACCGGGCCAGAAGACGATCGAGGATGTCACGAGATTCTTCGGCGAGACCGCCGAGCGCTTCGTCAAGACCCTGATCTACCTCGCCGATGGCAGGCCCGCCGCCTTCCTGGTCCGTGGTGATCATGAAATCAGCGAGGTGAAGGCGATGAAGCTCGCCGGCTGCCACGAGCTCGAGATGGCACCGCCCGAGGTGGTCGAAGAGGTGACACGGGCGCCGGTGGGCTTTGCCGGGCCGATCGGGCTCGAGATTCCGGTCTATGCGGACTACTCCATCATGGCCATGGCCAACATGATCACCGGCGGCAACGAGGCGGACATGCATATTGTCGATGTCAACCTCGAGGACTTCAGCGTTACCGCGAGCGGCGACATCCGCCAGATCCACGAGGGCGAGACGACGCCCGAGAGCGGCGGTCCCGTGCACTTCCGCCGCGGCATCGAGATCGGCAACACTTTCAAGCTCGGTGAGAAGTACTCCATGGCCATGGACCTCTTCTATACCGACAGCGACAACCAGCGCCGTCCCGTCGTCATGGGCAGCTATGGCATCGGACCGGGCCGCTGCCTCGCGGCGATTGTGGAGCAGAACCACGCCGACGGCCGGATCTTCTGGCCGCGCGCCGTGGCGCCCATCGAGGTCGCTATCGTGGTGGTCAGCACGAAGAACGAGACGCAGGTTGCCGTTGCCGAGGGGCTCTACGAGAGCTTCCAGCAGGCAGGCTACGACGTGCTGCTTGACGACCGCGACGAGCGGGCGGGGATCAAGTTCAACGACATGGACCTGATCGGGGCCTGGCTGCGGGTGACCGTAGGCCGCGGCGTGGCAGAGGGGAAGGTAGAGCTCAAGCTCGCCTCCTCCGATGAAGTGGAAGAAGTGGCGATTGCCGATGCGCCGGCCAGAGTTGCGGAGCTGCTGGGCCGCTGACCCGAGCGCTGTACCCGGATTTATCCAGGCAAACTCCGTTGTGATGGCCCCGACAGGCATCACAGCGGAGTTCTTGCGTTGCGCGCACCTCTGCTTGAGACCAGGGCTGAGATAGAAGAATCCTTTTTGCGAAGTCTGCTACGTGCAGACGCTTTCCGTTTCCACTGTTTACCTGACGGCGAGAGCTTCGACAGCCTCCACTTCTTCTCTGCTGGGTGATATTGAGGCGGGACGCTGGCCGTCGGTCAGGACGGCAGGTGCTGCTTCGAGCCGGAGACGATCAGAAATATAACAGGCAAGCCGCGTTTCATCCTTATGATATTTGGCTATAATTCAATAAATCTATTACTATAAGAGCTGAACCTGCTGACTTTAAGAGAGACTCTACATTGGGCCTTTGCGATCGGAGCCGTCACAGACTGTCTGCAGCAGTAGAGAAGTGGTGATTTACGTCACGCACAGGCATCAGGTACCGCATGAACAATTCGCAGCCGCGTTGTATAGATGGACATGATAAACACATGAGCTTTGTCTCGTGACAGTAATCGGGATGGCAGCTCCTCCAGCAGCTGCAGGAGCCTGGTACAAGCTCCAAATATCTGTCAATTGTGCCTTTAGTGACCAGAGATCACCAGGCGGTACGCATGAGTTGTCAACGGATACAAAAAACTAACTGCCAAAGGAAAAAAGGACTGATACCAGGTCGCAAGGGAGGATGAAGATGAAACGGAAAAAAGGCATAGCAGGTGTTGTCGTGCTGGTGCTGCTGGCATCCCTGATCCTGCAGGCTAACCCGGTGATGGCGGCAGAAGGGGATGTAGCCATCAACGCGACGAACTTTCCCGATGCCAATTTCAGGAACTTTGTTAAACAGTACGACACCAACGGAGACAACATTCTGCAGCAGAGTGAACGGGATACTGTGAAAAGAATGGACGCCGGGAAGAAAGAAATAGCCAGCCTTGTGGGAATAGAGTATTTTTCCAAGCTGACCTCATTACTCTGCTATGATAACCAGCTCCAAACTCTCGATGTCAGCAATAATACTGAATTGGGATCTTTGATTTGCGGCAATAACCAGCTTGAAGAGCTTGATGTCAGCAGGAATCTCGAGTTGTGCTCACTGTATTGTCATGATAACCAGCTCTGGTCCCTTGATGTCAGCAGGAATACGGAGTTGACCGCTCTGGCGTGCAGTAACAACCACATCACATCCCTTGATGTCCGCCAGAACACGAAGTTGGAGTTGCTATCGTGTACGCGTAACCACCTCAGCTTTCTTGACTTAAGCCGTAACAACAATTTACTGACAGATTATGTATTTATATATGGACAGACTCTTCACTTCCCGATTTACTCTATGTGGGCTGGAGGCAAGTATCAGGCCCATATAGCGGCAAACAGTGATGACAATCCCGCGAATATATCAGGCGTCAGGCTGTCGGATGGCAGCCCTCTGCCGGCCAGTGCGAGTTATGATGCCGACAGCGGAATCCTGACGATCGATCCCGATGAGAAAATAGATGAAATCACCTTTGACTACGATGTGCACTCCCCTCCGTTTCCTGATCTGCGCATGGATGTTACAGCAGAAGTGTCATGTGGTTTTGACGTAAATATCGCACATATCGACGGCAATGGAACGGTACAGGCGGATAAGACGAGCGGTATCGATCCTGGTGAGACGGTTACCCTGACCATCACACCGGCCGCAGGCTACGAGCTCGATTATCTGTGGGTGGCCGACTGCTTCTCGGGAGAGGTGACAGTTACTAACAATCAATTCGTGATGCCGGAATCGTATGTGAATGTCGCTGTCGGTTTCAGGGAGAAAGGCTCCGGTCCCCATATCGCTGTCTTCCGCGCGGGCACCAAGACGGAGTACACGGCAGGAGAAACGGTTGCCCTGGCGGCACGAGCCGAAGGCGGGACGCCGCCGTATAAGTATGAGTTCTATGTCATACGCTCCAATGGAGCCAGGGTGATCCTGCGTAATTATGCAATCGCTAACACCTACAACTGGAAACCGGTGACGCCGGATACCTACACCGTCGGTGTGAATGCCAAAGACGCCAACGGGAAGATCGCGAATATGGAAAGGACTGTGAAAGTCAATTCCGCCACGGCCGATCCTCTTCGGATCGCCGTCTTCCGTGCAGGCACCAAGACGGAATACAGCCCGGGAGAAACGGTTGCCCTGGCGGCACGGGCTGAGGGCGGGATGCCGTCGTATCAGTATCAGTTCTATATCATACGCTCAAATGGAACCAGGGTGATCCTGCGCGATTATGCAATCGGTAACACCTATAACTGGAAACCTGTTACACCGGACACCTATAAGGTCGGCGTAAGTGCCAGGGATGCCAACGGAAAGACGGTTAAACAGGAAAAGACGGTTACCGTGACGTCGCCACTCGTGGTCGCTGTCTTCCGTGCAGGCACTAAGACAGTTTACACGGCAGGCGAAACAGTTGCCCTGGCGGCCAGGGGGGAAGGCGGATTGCCGCCGTATCAGTATCAGTTCTATGTCATACGATCCAATGGAACCAGGGTGATCCTGCGCAATTATGCAACTGGTAACACCTACAACTGGAAACCGGTGACGCCGGATACCTATAAAGTCGGCGTAAGTATCAGGGATACTGCAGGTACTGTTCGCAATCAGGAAAAGACGGTTACCGTGACGTCGCCACTCGTGGTAGCTGTCTTCCGTGCAGGCACCAAGACGGAATACACAGCAGGCGAAACGGTAGCTCTGGCCGCCAGGGGAGAAGGCGGACTGCCGTCGTATCAGTATCAGTTCTATGTCTACCGCTCCAACGGGACCAGGGTGATCCTGCGGGATTATGCCCTGAGCAACGTATACAACTGGAAACCGGTGACGCCGGACACCTATAAGGTCTGTGTTGCGATCAAAGACTCGAATGGGAAAGTGGTGACAGCGGCGGTTTTTGTTACCGTGAACTAAGCACTCATTCATGATAGAAGAGCAGATGGTGCGGGGCAGGATCCTGATTCAATGTGGGATTGGGATCCTGCCCTTTGTGCGCTGCCATGATACAAATATGGGCTTGAAGGCTTCCTGCATGTGAAGATTGGTTCTATACCGCCATGCGTGCCGATCAGACGCGAGATGAGGGGTTTGGGCTTCTTTCACTCCATATGTTCATGAAGCTTCCTGACAGCCGATCCCACAGGGCATGTCCAACTCTGTGCGGGTCTGTTCCTGCGACGGCAATGTATAAAAACTCCTCCAGGTCGATTGAGTGACTCTCATCGCTGTCCGTTGTTCAGCGTGGTGCAGAACTTTCCAAAAACTGCAGCACTTCGCCGTCGAAAGCGTCAATCTGGAAAATATACTTCTGCTCGCCGGTGATAATTTCGAGCTCGTAGAAGAGCACTCCCTGGCGGTATTTCAGCTCTTCTCTTGCAAAGTGAAGCTCGGCCTCCTCATGTCCAATCCAGGTGCCGGCGAGCGCCCGTGCCTCTGCGAGACTGAAGCTCTGCGGGGCCCCGTCCGCTGAATTGTCGATTGCACAGGCACCGTCATTGTCGAGGCGGATGGAGGAAGCGGCACAGGGTCGCTCGGAGAATTCGAGCATATCACCATTCCGGGCGTCGATATGAAGCTCAAAGAGGCGATCACCAGCGAGCACTTCGAGATCGTAGAAAAGAATTCCATTATGGTATTCAAGTTCCTCGTCCAGATAGATCAGTTCCATATCTCCTGCTTCGATCCAGAACTCGGCGATGCCGCGGGCTGCCTCACGGTCAATCTCGGGCTCGGAATGCTCCTTGAGGGACCGGGGCCTGCTGTGTGTGAACGCGGGGAGACCCAGACGGCTGTAGAGCCTGTCCATGCCCTGCTGGAATTCCTGCCAGTCATCATCGTCGTCATCATCGTCGTCATCATCGGCCCGCCCGAGTTCCAGAATCAGGGTGTTGCCGTCGACTTCGAGATCGTCGATGGCATAACCGCCGGGTTCGAGATGTACAAGCAGCTGCTCCACAGCTTCGGGGAGAGGCAGTCCGACAAGGGCGCGCAGCTCCACGATAGCGATGGCAGCCTCGGCGTGGCGACCGGTAATGTACAGTACCTCTCCTGTGTCGTCAAACCCAAGCCGGAGTTCAGACTCCGGCCCGTTCTCCCTGACCGGTGTTGTTGTTGAGTCGGGATGGCCGGTGGACAGCCGGGAGCAGCTGCCAAGCAGGAAGAGGAGAGAAAGACCCGCGGCGGCCAGACACCGCCAGAACAGCTGCCGGCACCGCGGGAAGGAACTTCGCATCCTAGTCATCGTCATCGAGATCGTCGTCATCATCGTCATCGAGATCATCGTCGTCATCATACGGCGTGGGTGTCGGCGTTGGGGCTGCCGTCGGGCGAGTGGTCGGGGTCGGCCCTACTGTCGGCTGAGTGGGAGGAGGACTCGTCGGGCGGCTTGACGGCTGAGTCGTCGTGGCCGGGGAGAGAGTCGGCGTTGTTGAGGGTACCGGTGTCGTGTCCCGGCTGTTGGAGGGTCGGATCACGGGCTGAGTGGACGGAGATGTGGTCCGGTCATCATCCCGCTCTGGAACAGTCGTGGCTTCTGTGTCCGGGGAGTCGGCGTCTGTCGACTCATCGGTCATCCAGTCGTCGTAGTCATCAGGCAGGTCATCCAGGGTACCGCCGCGGACCTCAAGCAGGAAACGGTAATCCGCTGAGAGCAGGGCGGCCGCGGCATCGTGAAACTCGCGTCCATAACGCTCGACGAGTTCGCTGTCCGGCGCGTCGATGATAAAGGAGATGCGGCTGCGGTCATGGATGAAGCCCAGCTCGATGGCACGATTCAGGAGGTCGGTGGCGACGGTTGCGCGGTCGCGGCCTTTGCCCCGATAGCCCTCTATCAGCGCATCGCCATCCGGGTTGAGGCCCTCGAGACGGACTACGGTGCCGCTGCGGTTGAAGTCGATGCTGACGGCCGGGTTGATGGAAAGATAGACTGTGGTATAGGGTTCCGTGATCCACTGGTAGTAGCGAATGCCGACAACCAGGGCGAGGCAGGCGGCGATGGCTGCGAGGGCAAGCGTCCAGCGCGCCATCGTTGTGGTGCGTGAGGAAGAGCCAATGAGGCGGATGGGGCCGGTGATGGTGTCACCGACCTGGTAGTTGTGATTCGCGGCACGGAGGAAGCGCCCCTCCTCGTCGAGGAGGATGGCGTAGTCACGGCTGCTTTCCATGACGAGGTAACGCATCTTATCTCCTTTCATCGCATGACCTCGGCGATGTGGCCGCGGATCAGGTCGTAACCGTTTGAGAAGATGATGAGCAGGGCAGCGATGTATTTGCGGTGACGCTCGAGGGTTTTCCGCGCGACGCCGCTCAGCTCAGTCAAGCTCTTCATGGGCAGGCGGCGGGTGCGCAAAAACTCAGCCATGAGCCCGGGGTTGTCGCGCGCCGTGATGGCGGCCAGGCGACAGGCCTCGAGGGTGCGCTGCTGTTTGGGGCAGTTGTCCGCCACGTCCGAAAGCGTGAGACCGAAATCCTCCATCTGCCTGACCAGTTCCTCGATCTCGGCACGGGATGCCATGCGGGTGGTGTACTTGACATCCTGTGTCTCCTCATCATCGGCTATTTTGTCGCTCAGACTGCGGTCGTCGTCATCTTCAAATGCCATGTCGAGCGAGATGACGCTGCTGTGTCGCCTCTGGCGGCGCTGGTTGTCAATCAGGCGGCTGCGGATCAGGGTGGCGGCATAACTCAGAAAGCTGCCACGCTCCGCTTCGTAGCCGGTGATTGCTTCGTGGAAGGCGATCATGGCGATGCTAAGCTCATCGTCATGCCCATCAACCGGCGGACGGCCAAGAAACTTCGCGGTCTCCGATCGGATGAACGGCATGTAGGCTTCGATCAGCCGATCGGCGGCCTCGAGGTCAATCTTTGCCTCATTGACCTGAATGATGATGGGGTGCAGGTCCCCGCTCATAAGCGCCTCCATGTTGTAGATTACGCAAGCTGAACGCCTGAATCGGGGTCGCCAGGTGAAAAAACGTTCCGTTTTCGCAGCAGCCCAGGAAATCCAGTGTCATCAGGGTACCGCAAGTCATCAAGGATCGCGGTAAAATGACAGAAGTTGTATTGACATTTATCTATTATGCCCGTTCTCAGCGGGATGTTTGTTAAATGGAGGAAGAGAAAGCGTCATGAAAAATATCGAAATCTTTGAAATGGGCTTCGATCAGAGCATATGCCCCAGCGTCGGCGAGCCCGATGCCCGGAGTCTGAAAAATGCCAGTATTCTGACAACACTGGAGTTTATGGGCTTCTTTATCAAGCGTCATGACCTCGAGTCCAGTCCCCGGGCCTTCATTGAAAACCCCTATGTGGCCCAGCTGCTGCAGACGAGCGGTGATGAGGCATTTCCTGTGATTCTGATTGATGAAGAGCTCGCGGTCAGCGGCTACTTCCCGGATGCCGGGGAGTGGGGGGAGCTCTGCGGGATTGAGGACTTCGCCGAGCGGCTCATCCCCGTATCGGTGGAGGAGTATACGCAGGCAAATGGCGGATGCACCGAGAGCGAAGCCGTATTGACGTCCGGCGGCTGCCCGCCCAGCGGCTGCGGAAGCTGCCGCGGTTGCAGCGGGTTCTTCTGAGCAGACGCGCGGCTGCGCAAGCTGTCGCGGCTGCAGCGGATTTTTCTGAGGGCAGACGCGTGGCTGCCTGTAGGCACCAGGAGGATGGAGCATGACTCAATCAGGCAGTTGCACGGAGCTACCGCGTGTCCATGACCTTGGGCGCTACAAGCCGGACTGGCCGGTGGCACGCGAACGCATGGCGGACTGGTTCGCCGGGTGTCTCAAGGGGCGGCCGCTGATGAGCATCGAAGTGCTCCGTGACGGTGCGGAGGATGGTGTTCCGGAGGCGCTTCGCATCCGCTCCACCCACGATCAGTATCGTTCGGCGGAGCTTCTTTCGGCACGCTATCGTCACTACTGTGAGACGCACCGCTTCCTCGCCGAATCCTTTCCGAATCTTGACGCCAACTTCGGGCCGGGCTCGCTCGCGGCCTATCTCGGCTCGCCCCTGGTCTTTCGTCCCGAATCGGTCTGGTTTGACCGCGTGGTCGAGGACTGGAGCGACTGGCCGGAGATCCGGCCTCTTCCCGACGATCCGCAGTGGCTCGAGCACTACCGGCTGATTCAGGAATGTCAGCGTCTCGCCGCTGGAGACTGGCTGGTTACGATCCCGGATCTGGTCGAGAATCTCGACACGCTGGCCTCGCTGCGCGGCACGGAACAGCTGCTCTTTGACCTCATCGACCAGCCTGAGGAAATCGAGCGCCGCCTGTGGGAGCTCGATGACGTGTACTTCTACTATTACGACCGCTTCTACGATCTGGTCCACGACACGGCCGGCGGGTCGTCGTTTACGGCCTTCCGAATCTGGGGCCCGGGCCGCTGCGCCAAGCTGCAGTGTGACTTCTCCGCCATGATCGGGCCGGACCTCTTCCGCCGCTTCGTCCAGCCCTCGCTCGCACGACAGTCCGCCCGCCTCGATCAGGTGATCTACCATCTCGACGGCCCGGATGCCATCAAGCATCTGCCGGCCCTGCTCGAGATCGAGGGTATCGATGCTATCCAGTGGACACCGGGCGATCCCAACCCCGATGGCACGCATGAGCGCTGGTATCCGCTTTACGAAGCGACACTCGCAGCAGGAAAACGGCTCTGGATCCCGGTTGCAGACGGTGATATCGAGGACTGGATCCGCGGCTGCTCCCGCCTGGTGGAGCGTTTCGGTGCGACGTCTCTCTATCTGAATTTTCTGACGGTCATGACGCAGGCGGAGGGGGAGAGGCTGCTCGAAACGGCCGAGAGCTGCTGGCGCTGACAAAGCGGCCACAGCACGGGAAACCTGCGATTTCCCCTTTCGCGCCAACTCCGCCCTCGGTCATCTGCCTGTCTTCTGGGCAGGCGAGCCGTGGCCTGCTATGCAGACTGTTGATCTCAGGCAGCGTCTGCGGGGCATGAACAAAGGGGCCCAGGCATGAGGACGGACCCGCAGCGCGCTTCTGGCCACCGGGCATTCTGATTGTCATGACGAAAGCGGATCCCCGTTTTTCTGCTGAGGCCCCCGCAGCCATGAAATAATGACAGCAAAAGCCACGGTATCGTTACCGCACCTGGCCAGACAGGCGCAACATACGTGTCTGCCTCTTAACTTCTTCCGTCCTGCATTTTAGTTTGATTTAAGTTTTGCTCGAGATTGCTTTCATCCTGACCCCGTAAGCTCACATTAAGCATCAGACGAATGTTTGTGTGAGGTGAGCTGGATGATGAGAATAAAGGATTTAAGCAAACGCTTTGGCCAGAAGGAAATCTTCTGCAGATTGAACCTGCATTTTGAATCAGGCAAGGTCTTCGCCCTGATCGGGCCCAACGGAGCCGGTAAAACGACTCTCATGCGGATGATTCTGGGCTGGGACAAAGACTATGAAGGCGAAATTGTCTGCGACGATGATATCCGTCTGGGCTATTCGCCGGAAACGCCCTGGTTTCCGGAAATACTGACCGGCCAAGAGGTCCTGTCCTACTACCTGGAAGTCAGAGGGACGGACAAAAAGACTGCCATAACAGAAAGCGCCAGACTCATGCAGGAAGTGGGTCTGGATCTGGAAAAGGATACGCTGGTAAAAAACTACTCCAAGGGCATGCGACAGCGTCTGGGTGTCGCACAGGCCCTCATCGGAGATCCTGATCTTCTCCTGCTGGATGAACCGTCAGCAGGCCTGGACTTCTTCGGCCAGCTGCAGATGCAGACCCTGATCGGAAAACTGAAAGCTCAGGGCAAGACCATCATCCTCAACTCTCACCTGCTTCATGACGTGGAAAAGGTAGCGGACGCGGGCTATCTCTTTATGAATACACACGTTTTTCGTCACTTTGACAAAGCGGAGTTCGAACACGAGTCGCTCGCGGACATGTTTATCGCTACAGCGAAGGGGGCTCGAGATGAAGGCCTTTATTAAACTGCATCTGAAGGAATACGTTGGGGGGAAGAGCTTTATCCTCTTCGGGATCCTGGGCGGCCTGGTCACTCTTATCCTGTTTACGGCCGGGGAAGTGAGCTTTGCCAACAATCCGACAGAAGAAGTCATCAGCCAGTTTGGCTCCCAGTGGAAATTCCTCTCCATCATGGCAGGCTTCGCGGCTGTTGTGGTTTCCATGGGCACAATCGAAAAGCACCGCAGGGAGAAACGGGCAGAGCTGCTGATGCTTCACAGGCTGGGCCTCGAGCGGCAGATGCTGGGTCTGGCCATCGGCAACGCCCTGGTCTCCATGCTTCTCTCAGCCGTACTGGCTGTCGTGCTCATCTTCGTCGTCATTTTCGCCGGGGCCCCCACCAGCTTCATCGGCTTTATCGCGGCTTTTCTCAGCTACCTTCTGACTGCCGGCATGCTGGCGCTCATGGTTTCCGTATTGAATGTCTTCCTGCCGAGTGTCGTTGTTGCCGTGTTGGGTGTCCTCCTGGTTATTGTCGGATCCTTTCATCAGACGATTCAGGGGATGCTCCTGAACAATGGTCAGCTCATGGGCAGGATTCTCGCGAAAGTCATGAACATCCTGCCACCCCTGGATGTCTTCAACCGGCTTACACGCAGCCTGTTTTTCCTGGAGTTCCGCGGCGGACAGGATCTCATTATCTTTCTTGTTTATCTCTGGTTGACACTGACAATTGTCTTTCTGACTGCGAAAAGGGCGGGTCGTCATGAGAAAATCTAGCGTTGTCCTGTGGTTTGTCTGCGGTGCTGCCCTGCTGCTCTCATTCTGCAGCGGTCGGGCCGGGCTGGTCGACGCCCACACGATCGAGCTGATCGATCAGGCGCGAATGCTTGACTTTGATGAGGACTGGCCGGGTTTCCAGCCGGGGATCTATCCGCTGGACATCTACAGGAAAAATCTGCTGACCAGAGACTCCGTTATCCGCTATGACAGCGACGGATTACGTGAGATAAAGGACCGGACGCCTGTTTATGCACTGTCGATGGACGTGGATCCGGATGGACAGGTGGTTGTGCTGCTGCTGAATGCCAGAGACTTTCGCAGTTTTGCGGATGCGGGAGATCTGGATGCCTCTTCAGCGGATCTCTACTACCAGGCGGCCATCTGTCACGAAGCGTTTCACTGCTTTCAGGCCGGGCAGGGACTCTATGATGTATATGCCGATGGAATCACGGCTCGTGACGGATCCACTGTCCCTGCAACTTCACGTCTGCTGGATGCCGATGATGAATACCGGAGACTGTGGGTCCAGGAGATGGAGGCCCTGGCACAGTATGCAAAAGAGGACAGCCGCCAGAATCATCAGCTCTGCTTCGCTGCATATCAGGCGCGTCTGGACTACCTGTACAGTCGTTTCGATGACACAGAGGTTCAGGAGTATCTCGACTACGCTGCCTTCTACGAAAAGGTAGAGGGAACCGCACAGTATATCGAGAACATCACACTGTCGAAACTCAGTGGCAAAGACCTGGAATTTGCCCTAACGGGTTATGCGGAAGGCACGGCCAAGTTCTACAGTTCCGGCTTCTTCAAGGCATTCATTCTGGATCGGGTGGCAGATTTTGACTGGAAAACGGATTTTTTTAATACGAGCGTAACCTTTGAAGACTATCTTTTTACAGTCCCACTGCAGGAATGTCAGGAAGAGCAGTGATCCCTGCAGCCTGATCGGGGCAAAAATGCGGCGTTCTTCGGCATGGATGAAGTATGCTGCTGGCAGAAAGCGGACTTGTGCAGAGGTTTTGCTGTGTTAAGTCCGCATTTTTACACATAATCCGGTGCGGGTGGTGGCTGCTGCCCTGCTGCTGGCATCGTACTCAAGCGGCAAAGCATGGAATGTGGAGAGAAGAAATCTGTACACGAGGCTTCCGGAATCGGGCAGAGTCCGAAACATGAACCAGACAGGATGGTGCGATGAAACAGAGAATCATGGTTGTGGATGATGCCCGGGAGCTCAGAGATGTCCTAAGCCTCTATCTCCGGAATGCAGGCTATGAAGTGCTGGAGGCCGCTGATGGACTGGCTGCTCTGGACTGCCTGAAATCCAGCGAAATTGATCTGATGATTCTGGATATCATGATGCCGCGCATGGATGGCTTTGAGCTCCTGAAACACCTGGACAGACAGGAGAAAAAGCGGCAGTTCCCCATCATCTTCCTGTCGGCCCGGACAGAAGTCCAAGACAAGATCCGCGGCCTGACACTCGGTGCGGATGACTACATCGAAAAGCCCTACGATCCCAGCGAAGTTCTGGCACGCGTGATGGCCGTTCTGCGGCGCACGCGTCAGCAGAAGGAGGAACAGTCGAGACCGGTCAAGGTGGGGGAGCTGACCTGGGATGTGACGAATCGCCTGATCTATCTAAATGATGAACTGCTGCAGCTGCGGGCCAAGGAATACCAGCTTCTGACCCTGTTTATGAAGTATCCAGGCCGCGTCTATACGAAGCAGGAAATCTATGAATACCTGTGGCAGCAGCCTTACCTTAATGACGAAAACACCATCATGGTTCACATCTCCAACCTGCGTGAGAAGCTGAACGATGACCCCAGGAATCCGGACAAGATTGTTACCATCAGGGGTCTGGGCTACATGCTGAAGAAAGAGGATTGAGGCATGGCTGCAAACAAGAAGCAGCGCTTCAGCAATATACTGAAGACGAGCTCCAAATTTATCGTCGCCTTTATCCTGCTGACCATTCTCTATGCTTTGGCGAATATGGGAGTTCTGGTTTATCTGTCCGGCAGTCTGCCGATCTACGAGTATGCTCCTGTCCGGCAATGTCAGGAAGCAGCGGCCCTGAACTGGGAAGAGATTCACAGGCTGGGGGGATACGGCTTCCTGATCGATGCCAGGGGTACTGTCCTGTGGCAGAGCCGGGATGCGGGCATACCCCAAAATGTTTCGCTCAGCGATCTGCTGAACCGGAATCTGACACGGGGAAACGAGAGAAGCAGCTTCACCTATACAACAGCGGAGGGGAACTGGCTGATACTGAGCTATCCGTCGGAAGTCTTCAGCAACGAGCCGACGTTCAGCATCGATGCTGCTCCCGCCGGACAGCAGCGGCTGCTTCTGTTCAGTCTGCTTGCCTTGATCGCTTTATACCTTCTCGGCATTTTTCTGCTCTTCCACCGCCTGTCCGTCCGCCTGGAGAGAAGTGTCCAGGAGATCTATGAGGCGGAAGAGGAGAAAAAACGCTTCTTCTTCAGAGGTCTGGCACACGATGTGAAGACGCCCCTGGCCACGATCATGGCGTACAGCCGGGCACTCGGGGACGGTCTGCTGCAGGCGGAGCAGGCAGAACAGTATCAGGAAACGATTTTCCGGCAGGCCAATGTCCTGAAAGGCCGCCTCGACGACATGATGGAATATGCGAGCCTCGAGGAGCAGCTGGCCGACAAGATGCAGAAAGCGGACGTGCTCGAAGCGATCCGCCGCTATGTGGGGGAGAACTACAGCTGGTTCAGTGAACGGGAAGCCGGGATCGATATCCGCTTTCGGGATGACGATATGTATGTGACGAGTTTTAACCAGAGTCTCCTGGCCCGCCTGCTGCAGAATCTGCTCAACAATTCCGTTGAACATAATGCGCCGGGTGTTTGTATTCATATTGGCTGGGATGCGAAGACGAAATGTCTGACACTGGGCGATGACGGGCCCGGCATTCCCGCTGCCATACACGACAGCCTTTTCGAGCCCATGGTGACCGGCGAGCCAAGCCGCACCGGGGAGCAGTTCCGGGGCATGGGTCTGGCGAATGTAAAACGGATTGCCGAGCTCCATGGCTGGGAGCTCGACTATGACGGGGAGTTCCGGATCCGGCTCGCTTGATGAGTGATTCAGCTGTATGTCTGTGTGGACAGGCGGAGACAGCTGCCCTGGAAACGATGCCTGAGGTGGATGCCGGATAAAGATGTCTGAAGCGGATGGGGTTGAGTGGCGTTTTGCTGTCAGACTGTCCACATACGATTGGGAGTTGGGTTGATGGTATTTTTATGATTGGGGTGTCAGATGTTTTTGCCTTATCCATCTAAAAACATTCTAAGACTATTATTCAATAGCAAAATATCGTCAAATTCATGGCATTCATATAATGCATTTCACTTTTTGACCCCGGCGATTCAGAAGTTGGAAATGCATCCTTTTGGGACTTGCTCAGGTTGCAGGAGGTAAAGCCCGGAGTCCCGGGTGGGTGGCCGTTGTCGGAGTTGAACCGGCTCTGGTGCACCTGCTTACAACCATAAAAAACCGCCCGAAGGCGGTTATTAATGCCTTTGAAGCCGAAGCCTTTTAGTACCAGGACACCACGCGGTCTCTCAGCTTTACCGTCGCAGGCGTGTCTGATAACCGTTGTAGAGCGCTGATGGCGTGCATAAGCCCATACCCCTCCGCCTTTTTTTGCTCTACTACTTCCCCTGTAATTTTATCTATCTTAATAAACCCCTCGACACTAGACCCTTCGGGTAAATAATTCGCAGATATATAACGCTCGTTATTTTGTATGTTTTTAAGTTGCAGCATAATACTCTTCCGCCTCGCGTTGGTAAACACACCATCTGGAAGTCTCCCTGCGCGCTTGGTCTTGGGTAAAACCTTTAGAGACGAATCGCTCTTCTACAAGTTCATGCTTTATCAAAGTGATGTCGTGGGTTTTTATATCTTTCACCTCCAGCAGTCTTCGCCGGCTTTCGGCGATCCAATAATCCGAATCAAATCGTCTAACATCCCCTCCATTAGCTGATGGTAGTCAACAACAAGTGCTTTGTCACACGCTCTATCTGATCAGTACGGAATCCTGTGTTCGCTACAGTTTTCCAGCGTCACCTTTCCTCCTTCACACAGCCTCATCATACATATCAGCGTACTTCTTCGTCTCTTATGACTCCGAATCCAAAGCCCCAGCTAAGGCGTCAGAGGTACATTTCTCTTCCCTTTCCCCGTCATCTTCTCATATTGAGCTATCGCACTCTCTGCTTCCCGACGATCGACATAGACCACTGTCGAGCTGCAGCAATTCGGGTGTATCGGCGGCGCACTTAATGCAGGTGTAAGCAGGTGCTTACTTGAGAGCGAGCAAGGAACTGCGAAACAGGAGAGAATCGACACAACTCCAAAAGTTGGCCATTCAACCCTCGAAATTGACAAAAAAGCGAGTTGTGGCAGAAAAAAGTGACACAACTCCAAAAGTTGGCCCATTCAACCCTCGAAGTTGACAAAAAAGCGAGTTGTGGCAGGAAAAAGTGACACAACTCCAAAAGTTGGCACACCGTGTTGACTAGAGGTGCTGGAATCTCACTGCTATCCCCTCTGGACAGCAACCATTACCTGGAAAGAAAAAACTGGCAGTATGGCGTGGGAGTAACAGGCATGATCCAACTCAGTATTATGCGTTGACCTGGAATACAATCTGGTTTTTGAGTGCTTTCTAGTATTTTCGAGTGCGTTCTAGTACTTTCGAGTTGGCCAGTACATGGAACGGCCTTTGATTTCTAAAACACCTGTGTTTCAGTTGTTTGAGCCATTTCTACCCGCTCATCAGGCAGTTTCAAGCAAATATCAAGTATTTTTGAGCAGGTCCACATTGAGCTCTCTTTCAGTGGCGTCCGGGCTGCGATCGCATCTGTTTCCAGTGCTGTGTTCAGCCGCCGGCTGAGGGATAAAAAGCTTTGCTTACAAATGCCTGCGATGCGCTACAATAAATCCATCGATCCGTCGCCCGGAGCGACATCTCACGATCTGGAGGTACCCCATGAAACTGTCCGTATTCGCCGTGCTGCTGGCCGACCGTCCGCTGAAGGATGCCCTCGCCTATCTGGCTTCACTGGGTGTGCAGGCCGTTGAGCTTGGCACCGGTGGCTTCCCCGGGAAGGCCCATGTCAACCCCGCCGCCCTCCTCGAGAACCCGACAGAGCTCGAAACCCTGAAGCAGACCATCGCCGATTCCGGTCTCGAGATCGCCGCGCTCAGCTGCCACGGCAATGCCGTCCATCCGCAGAAGGAGATCGCGAAGGGCTTCCAGGACGACTTCGAAGCCACCGTCCGCCTGGCCGAAAAGCTCGGCATCAGCCGCGTCGTCACCTTCTCCGGCTGCCCCGGCGACTCGCCTGGCTCGCTCTACCCCAACTGGGTCACCTGCCCCTGGCCGGATGACTTCCTGACGATTCTCGACTACCAGTGGAACGAGGTTCTCTTCCCCTACTGGACGGAGCAGGTGAAGTTCGCCACCGATCATGGCGTCACGCGCATCGCCCTCGAGATGCACCCGGGCTTCTGCGTCTACAACCCCGAGACCATGCTCAAGCTCCGTAAAGAGGTCGGCCCGGTCGTCGGCGCCAACCTGGATCCGAGCCATCTCTTCTGGCAGGGCATCGACCCGGTCGCCGCCATCCGCGAGCTCGGCGATGCCATCCAGTTCTTCCATGCGAAGGACACCA
>JASGUU010000025.1 GCA_030057555.1 Bacillota bacterium
CAGCGTGACAGGCTGGCATTCTAACCAACTGAACTACTGCGCCGTGTTATATGGTGGGAACTACAGGGCTCGAACCTGTGACCCTCTGCTTGTAAGGCAGATGCTCTACCAGCTGAGCTAAGTTCCCGATTTGTCAAATGGTGACGCTCTCTTCCGGACAGTCCAGCGTTGAACGCAAGAGCGAGTATACGAATGAATTGCGGACTTGTCAATCTTTCTTTAAATCTTAATGAGTCGGCTGTAAACCGTGGAGTGTTTCGATCGTCTGGTCCGCATAAACAGGAGGAAAACCCGTCTGCGCTTCACGTGCGGAGACCGAGATGGTACGGATCAGAAAGCAGGCAGCTTGATGCAGTCAGGACAAACCCGGGAAAGGGGAAAGGACAACTTCAACAGGAGCGGAAGAAGAGGACGCTGCCTGCCGCAGAAAAGAGGACTGGAAAACCGGGTACATACAGACCGGGCCTGACGGAAAGACCTTGTCGGCCGGATGCTTTGCCCAATGCATAGGAGGGTCATGAGCAGAAATACAGCTTATGCCCAACGGCTCGTGGATAAGTTGATTTTCTGAGCTGAAAACCGCCACTCGCAGCTGATTTTGTGCAAAAATTCGACCTGTACACGCCCCTAATGCGCACAAAACGAATTTCTGCACATTGCATACTCTACCCAGATCGAAAAACACGGTTTTCTCTGGTCCAGACTGGCCTCGCAGCGCCGCCGGCAGCAGACAAATCGAGTTTCGACGGCTGAGACGTTTCTCCGCCGCTGCGAAGCTGGCGTGCAGCACCTAATTCGGCGCGCCAGGCTCCCCCGGCCAGAAGAGCGCGAGCCCGTTGGCCTCAAGCTGACGCGAAAGCTCGACCGGCGACAGCTTCCGGATGCAGGCCATGGTGCGTGCGATAAAGGGCAGCCAGGCGGGTTCGTTGCGTTTGCCCCGGTGGGGTTCGGGCGGCAGCCAGGGGCAGTCTGTCTCAATGTGCAGGCGCTCCAGTGGGGCCGCGGCGACAACCTCGGCGGCGCGGCGCGAATTGCGATAGGTGATGGGTCCGTCGAAGCCGACATCGAGTCCGAGGTGAATCGCCCGCTGCAGGTAGAAGTCGGCGGAGCCGCCATAGCAGTGCAGGACGCCCGGCCGCGGGCCGAGCTGTCCTGCGCTGTGATAGCTCTCGAGGCAGTCGTAGACGGCGAGGTGGGCATCGCGATCGTGGATGATCAGCGGCAGGTCGTGGTGGATGGCGAGCTCAATCTGGGCGCGGAAGGCCAGCTCCTGCCGTGCCGCCACCTCCTCCCACTTCTCGTAGTGAAAATCCATGCCGACCTCGCCCACGGCAACGATGCGGTTGGCCCTGGCCTCCCGGAGCAGACAGTCGAAATGGGCTGCGAGGGTCGGACTCCAGTCAGCGGCATCGTGGGGGTGCAGACCGACGGAGGCCCAGACTGTGGGATAGCGGCGGGCGATGGCGAGGGCTCTGTCACTCGAGGCCTCGTCGTAGCCACAGCAGATCAGGCGGGTAACACCGGCCTCATAGGCACGCTCAATAACGGCGTCCAGGTCTCCCTGGAAGCGCTCGTCATTGAGGTGCGTATGGGTATCGATCCAGACAGGAGCGAAATCGGACATCAGCTGACCTCGCTGCCGGCCTCGACATCGTCCGAGACGCCGAGCAGGCGGTAGCTGCCGTCGGGGGCTTCGGCACAGAGCAGCATGCCCTCGGATTCGGTGCCGCGGACACGGCGTTTCGCGAGGTTGGCCACCAGGATGACACGGCGGCCGACGAGTTCCCCGGGCTCATAGCTGTCGGCGATGCCGCTGACAACCTGACGCGTCCCAAGGGACCCGACATCGAGGTCAAAGCGCAGCAGCTTGTCGGCCTTCGGCACGCGGTCGCAGGCGGTCACGACGGCAACGCGCAGGTCGAGCTTCGCAAAGTCATCGTACTGGATGGTCGCGATCCCGACCGGAGCAGGGACGCTCTCCTCAGCTGCCTCGGGGGCGGGGCTTTCCTGGCCCTTATCCGCCTCCAGAATGCTCTGCATGTAGTCGAGTTCCGCCTCAAGGTCGAGACGGGGGAAGAGGGGCTTCGCGGCCGTGATGGGTGCGGCGGGCTGCCAGAGGCCCGTCTCCCGCGCACTCGCCCAGGAGCTCTGACGGGTGTCGTCCCCGACACCGAGGGCGGCCAGGATGGCGGGGCCGGTCGCGGGCATGAAGGGCTCGAGAAGAATCGCAATCTGGCGCAGCGTGGCGGCGAGGTTGTGGAGCACCGCGGCGAGGCGCGGACGCTGAGCTTCGTCACGGGCGAGGATCCAGGGGGTGGTCTCGTCGATGTACTTGTTCGCGCGGCCGATCACGCGCCAGATATCAGCCAGAGCCTGGCTGTACTGCAGCTCGTTGAGATTCGCCTCGACGCTCTCCGCGAGCGAGCCGGCCAGACCCAGCAGCTCGTCGTCAATCCCGGCCGCCTCACGCTCCTCCGGCAGCAGGCCGTCGAAGTAGCGGGCAATCATGGCGGTCGTGCGGCTGACGAGATTGCCGAGGTCGTTGGCCAGGTCGGCGTTGATGCGGGTGACGAGGGCCTCGTTCGAGAAGTTGCCGTCCGAGCCGAAGGGGATCTCGCGCAGCAGGTAGTAGCGGATGGCGTCGACGCCGTAGCGTTCGCAGAGAATGGCCGGGTCAACGACATTGCCGACGGATTTCGACATCTTCGAATCGCGGAAGAGCAGCCAGCCGTGGCCGAACGCCTGCTTCGGGACGGGCATGTCGAGAGCCATCAACAGGGCGGGCCAGAGAATGGTGTGGAAGCGGACGATCTCCTTCCCCATCAGCTGAACATCGGCCGGCCAGTAGCGCTCCCAGACGGGATTCTCACCGTTCGGGAAGCCGAGCACGGTCAGATAGTTGAAGAGGGCGTCGACCCAGACGTAGACAACATGCTTCTCGTCGAAGGGCACGTGGACGCCCCAGTCAAAGGAGGTACGCGAAACCGCAACATCCTCCAGACCGGGGAGCAGGAAGTTATTCAGCATCTCATGCATGCGGCTCGGGGGCTGGATGAACTCCGGGTGCTCGCGGTAGAGCTCGATGATGCGCTCGCCGTACTTCGACTGCCGGAAGAAGTAGGTCTCCTCCTGGGTCAGAACGACCTCGCGCCCGCAGTCGGGGCATTTGCCGTCTGCGAGCTGGGTCTCGGTCCAGTAGCTCTCGCAGGGCGTGCAGTACCAGCCCTCATAGGTATCGAGGTAGATGTCGCCACGCTCGTAAAGCATGGTGAAAATCTCCTGGATGGCAGCGACGTGTTCTGGGTCGGTGGTGCGGATGAAGCGGTCGTAGGAGATGCCGAGCAGCTGCCAGATCTCCTTGAACTCCGCCACAATCCCGTCGACATAGGTCTGGGGCGTGAGACCGGCGGCGGCGGCGCGTTCCTGAACCTTCAGCCCATGCTCGTCCGTGCCGGTGACAAACATCACGTCATAGCCCTGCCGGCGGCGGTAGCGCGCCATGGCGTCGGCGGCCACGGTCGTGTAGGAGTGTCCGATATGCGGCCGGCCGCTGGTGTAGTAGATGGGCGTGGTGATGTAGTAGGTCTGGGGCTGGGCGATTTCTCTGTCTGGCATGGGCTGCCTCCGTTTCTGTTCGGTTCAGCGCTTCTCGGGTGCGGGCAGGCTGTCCGCTTCGGCGCCGGAGATCTGGATGGACTGGATGCGCCGCTCCCGGAGCGGGCGATCATTGCGGTCACAGGGCGTGGCGGCAATCTCGTCTAGGACATCGAAGCCCTCCGTCAGACGGCCGAAAGCCGCGTACTGCCCGTCGAGATGGGGGCTTCTCCGGTGCATGATGAAAAACTGCGAACCGGCCGAATCGGGGTGCGCAGCGCGGGCCATCGAGAGGACGCCGCGGTCGTGGGCGAGGTCGTTGCAGAAGCCGTTGGCACGAAACTCGCCGCGGATGCGGTAGCCGGGGCCACCCGTCCCGCTGCCCTGGGGACAGCCGCCCTGGATCATGAAGCCGGAGATGACACGGTGGAAGATAAGGCCGTCATAGAAGCCGGACTTTGCCAGAGAGACAAAGTTGGCAACCGTATTCGGGGCAGTCTCAGGCAGCAGCTCGGCGGTCATCGTCTGACCGTCCGTCATGGTGATTGTTGCGGTAATAGCCACGATTCCTTCTCCCTCTAGCGATGGCGGACGCCGTGGGCATCCAGGATGGACTGTTTCACGTCCCAGAGGTTCTGGGAGAGGTCGACATAGTAGGTCTGGGGATTCTCGAAACGCTTCACAGACTCCCAGAGCGTGTCGAGCTGCCGGGCGGCGTAGTCGCGGATCTCGTTGATGTCGCGGCGCTCCATGACGCGGCGGCCCTGTTTGAAGACGGGAACCAGCAGCGGGCGAACCGTGAAGTTCGTCAGCACCTTCCGCTTCCAGGTCATGATGGGGTCGAAGATCTCATAGGGCATATCGGGGTCGATTTTTTCGCCGGCGAGGGTGATGAGATCGGCCAGGGCCTTTCCGGTGTCGCGGTCGTAGAAGCGCCAGACCTCCTTGTTCCCGGGATTGGTGACCTTCGTCAGATTCTCCGAGATCTTCATGCGCGGCTCGACGCCGGCGTCCGTCTCCACGCCCGAGAGCTTGTAGACGCCGCCAAAGACGGGCTCACCGCGGGAGGTGATGAGGCGTTCGCCGACGCCGAAGCTGTCGGCCGCCGCCCCCTGCTGCAGCAGGTCGCGGATCAGGTACTCATCGAGGGCGTTCGAGATCGTGATTTTGCAGTCCTCGAGGCCGGCCTCGTCGAGCATGCGGCGGGCCTCCTGGGTCAGGTAGGTGAGGTCGCCGGAGTCGATGCGGATGCCGCGCAGGCGGTGGCCGGCCGGCTCCAGCACCTCATGGGCACAGCGGATCGCGTTCGGGATGCCGCTGCGCAGGGTGTCATAGGTATCGACGAGGAGAATGGTGTTCTCGGGGTAGGAGCGTGCATAGGCGGCAAAGGCCTCGAACTCGTCGTCAAAGAGCTGGACGAAACTGTGCGCCATGGTGCCGGCGAGGGGGATACCGAAGCGCTGGCCGACAATGGTGCAGGAGGTTCCGTGGGCACCGCCGATGTAGGCGGCCCGGGCGCCAAAGACCGAGGCGTCGTAGCCCTGGGCGCGGCGCGCGCCGAACTCAAAGATCGGGCGGCCCTTCGCGGCGCGGACGATGCGCGCGGCCTTCGTCGCGATCAGGGTCTGGTGGTTGATGGTCAGAAGCAGCATGGTCTCGATCATCTGGGCCTGCATGATGGGCCCGCGCACCTTGACCAGCGGCTCGTTCGGAAAGAGCGGGGTTCCCTCCGGGATCGCCCAGACATCACAGGTAAACTGGAGTTCGCTGAGATAGTCCAGGAACTTGTCACTGAACTGTCCCGTGGAGCGCAGAAAGGCGATGTCGTCGGTGGAAAAATGGAGGTTCTCCAGATAGTCGATCATCTGCTCGACGCCGGCCATCAGGGCGTAGCCGCCATTTTCAGGCACATGGCGGAAGTAGAGATCGAAATAGACAATCTGATCCTCCAGCCCGGCATCGAGGTAGCCCTGCGACATCGTCAGCTCGTAAAAGTCGGTCAGCATGGTGAAATTGGTCTGGTCCTTCCAGACTCCGTTGACTGTTGGCTTCATCTCTCTCCTCACTCAGATCCGTCGGCGGAGGGACGATAGCGGACCCGTTCCAAAATCAGGCCACCCGGCGGCATCGTCTTCCCTGCCAGGCGGCGGTCACGGGCATGCATAATGGTCGCGACGGCCTCGGGGTCCAGCTCCCCTCGTCCAACCGCGACCAGCGTACCCGCGATAATTCGCATCATATTATATAGAAAGCCCGTTCCTGTCACAACGAGCCGCAGCAGGCGGCCGTCGGGATCCGTCTCGACATCGAGGCGGGCGGCGGTCAGAGTGCGGACACTGGTCTTTGTCTCGGAGCCGGCGGCGCGAAACGACGTGAAGTCGTGAGTGCCGAGGAGGGCGGGGAGAGCCCGGCGCATGGCCTCCGTGTCCAGAGGCTGCGGCTCGGTGGCCAGCCAGCGCCCTTCGAAGGGTGAAGGCTTGGGCCCGTTCCAGATCTGGTAGGCATAGGTTTTTTCTATGCAGTCAAAGCGGGCATGGAAGTCCGCTGCGACCTCGTAGGCCGCCCGCACCGTGATGGAGGGCGGCAGCTGGGCATTCAGAGCCAGCGGAATGCGCCCGAGTGGAATCGCAGCGGCGCTGTCGAAGTGGCTGAGATGCGAGCGGGCATGGACACCGGCGTCGGTACGGCTGCAGCCGATGAGGCGGACTGGGCTGCCGGTCACACGCCGCCAGGCAGCCTCGAGCTCACCCTGTATCGAGCGGGCGTTCGCCTGCAGCTGCCAGCCGGCCCAGTCGGTGCCGTCAAAGGCCGTCAGCAGGGCGAGGCGGCGCTGTCCGGGGGCCGCCCGGCCGCGGTCACGGCTCTCAGCAGCCGGGACCAGGGCCAGCCTCTGCTCGGGCAGCAGCTCGGACTCGGGAACATGGAATTCCGGAGGCAGTCCGGTAACTTTGTGATCCGGAACAGGCATGGGACTAGAGCAGGTGCTCGATCGTGAGCACGAAAGCGGCGACGAGGGCCACGGCCAGGGAGAAGAGGGCGTCGCGCCGGCGGAAGACCAGGGGCCTGAGCTTCGTGCGCCCCTCCCCGCCCCGGTAGCAGCGGGCCTCCATCGCCGTCGCCAGCTCGTCGGCACGTTTCAGGGCACTGACAAAGAGCGGGACCAGGACCGAAATCAGGCCGCGGGCACGGGCCAGAACACCACCGGTGTCGTAGTCCGCACCGCGCGAGGACTGGGCCTTCATGATCTTGTCCGCCTCCTCGGCGAGAGTGGGCACGAACCGCAGGGCGATCGACATCATCATGGCGAGCTCATGGGCGGGAAAGCCGAAGCGGGTGAAGGGAGCGAAGAGGGCTTCGAGGCCGTCGGCGATGAGGATCGGAGTCGTGGTCAGCGTCAGCAGCAGCTGCGTGGTCAGGATCAGGAGGCACAGGCGCAGGGCCATGGTGAGGCCTGTCTCGAGACCCGGCAGCGAGAGGCGCAGAAAGCTCCGCTGCCAGAGCCAGGGCTCGGGACCGGTCAGAATGTTGGCGATGAGGGCAATCAGGGCCAGCATGAGAATGGGGCGCAGGGTTCCCAGAACGAGGCGCAGGGGAATGCGGGCGACGGCGACCAGGACCAGCAGGAAAAGCGTATATGCGAGCATGGCGACGGGCCGCGAAAAGAGAAAGAGCGTCACCATCAGGACGAGAGAGCCGAGGATCTTGGCCCGCGGGTCAACCCTGTGCAGCGGCGAATCGGCCGGATAGTAGTTGCCGATGGTAAAGCTCATCGGACGCCTCCAGATCCGTGCGCCCGAGGGGCGCCTCCGGATTCCAGCACACGGGGGGCGCCTCCGGCTGCAGTGACCCGCGGTTCCAGCCAGCGGTCCAGCGCATCGACAGCCGCCTCCGGCGTGCGGACATTCACATCCAGCCCGGGCAGCTCTGCTGAGAAACGGCAGAGAAACGCGCGGACGGCCGGCTGGGTCATCTCGCTCGCGGCGAGCAGGTCGGCATCGGCAAAGACCCGCTCCACGCAGTCCACTGCCAGCAGGCGGCCTTCGTGGAGGACGGCAACCCGGTCACAGAGACGGGCGAGGTCCTCCATCGAATGCGAGACCAGAATGATCGTCACCTCGCCGCGGCTCAGCTCATGGAGATAGGAGAGGATCTCATCACGGCCGGCAGGATCGAGGCCCGCGGCCGGCTCGTCAAGAATCAGAAGCTCAGGCTGCATCGCAAGGATGCCGGCCAGCGCGACGCGGCGCTTTTCACCCCCGCTGAGCTCAAAGGGCGAGCGCCCAAGCCATTCCGGTGCGAGTCCGGTGATGCGGGCGGCGACTGCGATGCGGTCCGAGATCTCATCGGCTGGGACACCGAGTTTCGTCGGGCCGAAAGCGATGTCCTCGCGCACGGTCTCTGCGAAGAGCTGGTGTTCGGGATACTGAAAGAGCAGCTGGACACGGCGTCTGAGGGCACGGATGTCGGCGGGACGGCCGAGATCGTGGCCCAGCACCGTCACCCGGCCGCTGCCGGGGCGCAGCAGGCCGTTCAGATGCTGGATCAGGGTCGACTTCCCCGAGCCCGACTGGCCCATGATGCCGAAGAACTCGCCGCGGCGCACCGTGAACGAAATATCCTCGAGGGCGGGGTGCGAGGCGGCCCCGGCCCGGGGATAGCGGTAGCTCAGATGCTCGATGCGCACCACCGTCTCCGTCTCCGCGTCGGCGGGACAGCTGGCTTCGCCGGCGGCAGGGTCGGAAGTCCGTGGCACTTTGCGTACCTGAAAGCTCCCGCGCAGGGCGCGTTCGGCCTGGTCGGCAGAGCCTGCGGCCGCCAGCGGCATCGCGATGTTGTGACGGGTGAAAAGGCCCTCGCTGATCGCCGCAAAGGCCGGCACGTCGAGTCCGCTGGCACGGATTCGCGCAGGACTGCGGAAGATCTCGGACGGAGTTCCACTCATGAGGATATGGCCCTCGTGGAGGACATGAACGCGCTCGGCCACCAGAACCTCGTCCATGTTATGGGTGATGTTCAGGACCGTGATCCCCCGCTCTTCGTGGAGTTTACGGATGAGGGCGAGGAAGGATGCACGCGAGGCGGGATCGAGCATGCTGGTCGCCTCGTCGAGGATCAGGCATTCGGGCTCCATCGCGAGAATGCCGGCGATGGCGAGTTTCTGCTTCTGACCGCCGCTGAGCTCCGAGGGCGGGCGCCCGGCGCTGGCGCCAAGACCGACGAGGTCGAGGGCCCGGTCGACACGGCGGCGTATCTCGTCCGCGGGCAGGCCGAGGTTCTCGGGGCCGAAAGCAACGTCCTCCTCCACCGTCGTCGCCACCAGCTGGTTGTCGGGATTCTGGAATACGAGGCCGCAGCGGCGCCTGATGAGCCAGCCGTCCTCCTCCCGTTCCGGGTTCAGTCCGGCAAACGACAAACGGCCGGCATCCGCACGCTCGAGGCCCATGATGAGACGGGCGAGCGTCGATTTGCCGGAACCGTTTCGTCCCAGTATGGCGACATGTGAGCCGCGGGCTACCTCGAGGCTGATGTCCTCGACAGCCCATTCGCGGGTGGCGGAGCGGTCCTCGAGGAAGCGGCTCTCGTAGGCAAAGGATACCCGCTCCAGCTCAATCAGAGGGCGGGTCACGGCAGGCCTAGACGAGTTCGATACGAACCATCGGGGCGCCGTCGCCGCGGCGCGGTCCGAGCGGAATCAGGCGGGTGTAGCCGCCTTCCTGGCCACTGTAGCGGGGCGCTACCTCGTTAAAGAGGTGGTTCACGGGATTGAGCTGTTTGCCCTCGCCGTCGCGGGCGCGCACGAGCCAGCGCATCGCCTGCCGGCGGGCGGCGAGGCGGCTCGGATTGTCCACCTGGACGATCTCGGTGCGCAGCTCGCGCTCAACCACGTCGTATTCCCTGTCGTTGCGGGAGGTACGCGAGGTCAGCAGCTTGTGCCCCTTCGAGTCGAGCTTGGCCTTTGACTTCAGCACTTCGCGCGTGGTGTAGTTGTCGGCTTCCTTCGCCGCCAGCGTGATCAGACGCTCGGCGATTTTCCGCACTTCCTTCGCGCGGGTCCGGGTTGTCTCGACCTTCCCCTTCAGGATGAGATCGGTCGCGAGACCGCGCAGGATCGAGAGACGAATATCGGGCGTGCGGCCCAGTTTACGATGTCCAGCCATCGGTATCCTCCTGGTAGCGAGCTCAGAGCTGGCTCGTCTCGGCGAGAGCGAGACCCATCTCTTCGAGCTTCTGAATCACTTCCTCGAGCGATTTTTTCCCGAGGTTGCGAACTTTCATCATGTCATCTTCGGAGCGTGCGGTCAGGTCGCCGACCGTGTTGATGCCGGCACGCTTCAGGCAGTTATAGGTGCGGACGGAAAACTCGAGCTCCTCGATCGCGGTGTCCTGGGTCTGGTCCAGCTCATCGTCGCCGTGGTCATGCGCGAAGCCATGATCGCGCTCGGGATCGGTCAGGCCGATGAACAGCTGCAGATGCTCGCTGAGGATCATGGCAGCCTGCGAGACGGCCTCATCCGCCGCGATGGTGGCATCGGTCACGACGTCCAGGGTAAGCTTGTCATAGTCCGTGAACTGACCGACACGGGTATTCTCAACCGAGTAGTTGACACGGCGCACCGGCGTGAAAATGGAGTCAATCGGAATGACGCCGATCGGCTGATTCGGCCACTTGTTCTGCTCGGCGTCGCTGTAGCCGCGACCCGGGGCGAAGGTCAGCTCGATAAAGAGGCGCGCCTCGCCGTTGAGCGTGGCGATCGGCTGCTCGGGGTTGCGAATCTCGATCTCGTCGTCATGGACGATATCACCGGCGGTGATCACGCCGGTGCGGCCCTCTTCGGTGCTGAGATACACGGTCTTGGGGCCGTCAATATAGAGACGGGCGCGGATGGCCTTGATGTTGAGGATGATTTCAGTCATATCCTCAATCACGCCATTCACGACCGAGAACTCGTGGTAGACACCCTCGACGCGGATGGCGGTGACGGCCGCACCCGGCAGAGAGGAGAGCAGGACACGGCGCAGCGAATTGCCCAGCGTCATGCCATAGCCGCGCTCCAGCGGCTCGATGACAAAGGTGCCCTCCGCACCATCGTCCGAAAGCGAGACGATATCGATCGCAGGCTTGGTCATTTCCAGCATGTACGGACCTCCTTAAGGGATAAAGCGGGATGACGGGCCGCAGCGAGACGGATGGAATCTGTGGCGGCCCGATGGCAGGCGGCAGGGGGTCCTAGCGTGAGTAGAGCTCGACGATGAGGCGTTCCTCGACCTCGATATCGACATCCCCACGCTCGGGAAGCGCGAGCACGGAGCCCTTATACTGGTCTGCATCAAAGGCGAGCCACTGCGGGATCGCACGTGTCAGCGTCAGGTCCGAGAAGGGCTCGAGCGAGCGCGAACGCTCGCGGATGCGAATCTCGTCTCCGGCATTGAGCACCATGGAAGGGATGTCGGCGCGCCTGTCGTTCACCGTGAAATGGCCGTGCAGAACGAGCTGCCGCGCCTGGGCGCGGGAGGCGGCCAGCCCCATGCGATAGACGATGTTGTCGAAACGGCGCTCGAGCAGGGTGAGCAGGTTGTCACCGGTCTTCCCCTGCATGCGTTCGGCAGTCTCGTAGGTCTTCCGGAACTGGGACTCGAGCACGCCATAGAAGCGCTTCGTCTTCTGCTTCTCACGCATCTGCAGGCCATACTCCGAGGCGCGGCGGCGCACCTGGGTCTGACCGTGCATGCCCGGCGCATAGGAACGGCGCTGGATGGAGCACTTGTTCGTGTAGCAACGCGAGCCCTTCAGAAAGAGCTTCTGACCTTCACGCCTGCACAGACGGCAGACGGATTCTGTATATCTGGCCATATTGGATGATCCTCCGACTTAGACCCGTCTTCTCTTCGGGGGGCGGCAGCCGTTGTGCGGAATCGGTGTGACGTCCTTGATCAGGGTCACCTCGAGCCCGTTGGCCGCGAGCGAACGGATGGCGGCCTCACGGCCGGAACCCGGGCCCTTCACATAGACCTCCACCGTGCGCATGCCATGCTCATAGGCGGTACGCGCCGCAGTCTCGGCCGCAATCTGGGCCGCAAAGGGCGTGCCCTTGCGTGAGCCGCGCATGCCCGTTCCACCGGATGAAGCCCAGGAAATCGCATTTCCGTTCACATCGGTGATGGTAACGATGGTATTGTTGAACGACGAGCTGATATGCGCGTGTCCGCGGTCGATGTTCTTGCGATCGCGGCGGCGCGGGCGGGTCGCCTGTCTTCTTTGAGTTCGTGCCACGTCCGGGCTCCCTTCTTACTTTCTCTTGTTCGCCATCGTGCGCCTGGGACCCTTGCGCGTCCTGGCGTTGGTCTTCGTCCGCTGACCGCGCACCGGCAGTCCGACGCGGTGACGACGACCGCGGTAGCAGCCGATCTCTGTCAGCCGCTTGATGTTCATGGCGACTTCACGGCGCAGGTCACCCTCGACGTGATAATCATTTTCCAGAGTGTCACGGATCTTCGCGAGTTCGTCATCGGTCAGATCGCGCATGCGCACGGACGGGTCAATCCCGGTCTTCTGCAGGATTTCCGCCGACAGGGATCTGCCGATGCCATAGATGTACGTCAGGGCGATCTCGACCCGCTTGTCATTCGGCAGGTCTACGCCGGAAATACGTGCCATTTATTACCTCCAGTAGCTTGAGACCAGTCAGATCTCTTTTGACATATGCAAAGCGCGCCGGGAATCCCCGTGGCCCGGTGGCCGCGGTTTCAGCCGCCCCGTTCGCGCAGTTTGACCATTTACGACAGACAGAGTCTAGCCCTGCCGCTGTTTGTGCTTGGGCTCGCTGCAGATCACCATGACGCGACCTTTGCGTCGAATGACTTTGCACTTTTCGCACATCGGTTTAACCGACGGTCTGACTTTCATAACCCTCGCCTCCTCACTTAACGCGCGGAATTTCGCGCATACCTTACTATTGTACCAGCCTGACCCGGAAGGTCAAGTCTTTTTGACAAATACTCCGGGGCAATCTCCGTGAAACTGCCCTTCCGGGACGCGTTTCAGCGCGTCCCCTGTACCCGGTCTATGCTATTTGGCCCGCCAGGTGATACGGCCGCGTGTCAAATCATAGGGCGTCAGCTCGACTGTCACATGATCTCCCGGCAGAATGCGGATATAGTGCTGCCGCAGCTTGCCGGAGATATGGGCGAGCAGTTCATGGCCGTTCTCCAGACGCACGCGAAACAGTGCGTTGGGCAGCGCGTCGAACACGACTCCCTCTACCTCAATGACATCTTCTTTGGCCATTCGCTAGCTCCCTCGCTCTTCATTTTTCATAAAATCCTTCTCCTGCTCCTCGAGCCGCCGCCGCAGACGGCCGTCAATCTGTTTCGTATCCTTTTCCCGCAGGCACCAGGCCCAGAGATCCGGGTCCAGTTCCTCGGACAGAATGCGCACGTGGCGCAGGTTTTTACGCTTGGGACGCAGCCAGGGGTGGCGGCTGCCGTCGACCAGATACAGATAGTTCCCCGTTCCGTGTCCACCCGGAACCAGCTCGCGAATCAGGTAGAGGCGTCCGCGGTCACTGCCAGCGAGTGAGCGACAGTAGGCGCCCGGTCTGGGCCCGGGTCCGTCCGCCGGCGGTCTCATCCGCGTCCGCGGTTTCGGCCGCTGCGGCCGGCTCACAGGCGCGAGAGGATGACCGGCCCCTCCTCCGTAATGGCGATCGTGTTCTCATGGTGGGCCGCCGGACTGCCGTCCCTGGTCCGGACCGTCCACTCGTCATCCGGATCCAGAGTTACCTGCCAGCCTCCCAGCGCGAACATCGGTTCGATCGCCAGAATCATGCCGGCTGCGAGGCGAGGCCCTCTGCCGGCGCGGCCGAAGTTTGGGATCGACGGATCCTCATGCATCTCGCGCCCGATAAAGTGACCGGTCAGAGCGCGTACCACACCGAGACCGTGGCGGTCGGCCACAGCCTGGATGGCGGCAGAGACATCGCCGAGGCGGTTCCCGGGACGTGCCTGATCCATACCGGCACAGAACGCTTCCCGGGTCACACGGATCAGCTTCTGTTTCTCCGCGGAGATTGCACCGACGGGGAATGTTCTGGCGGCATCGCCGTACCAGCCGTCGAGTTCCGCGCCGACGTCAATGCTGATAATGTCGCCCTCTTGCAGAATGACATGGTGCGACGGGATGCCGTGAACGACGACATCCTCCGGTGACGCGCAGATGGAAGCCGGAAAGGGCGGGCTGCCGTAGCCGAGAAAAGCGGGACGGGCCCCGGCCTGACGGATCAGGCGCTCGGCCTCACGGTCGAGCTCCAGGGTCGAGATGCCCGGCCGGACCATTTCTCCCATGCGCTCAAGCACCCGGGCCACCACGCGGCCCGCGAGTGCCAGCTGGGCGATCTCGGTTTCGGTGCGCAGATGGATCATGAATGTGCCAGATCCGGCCGCGAAGCAATCAGCTCCATGAGCGCCTGGGCAACCTTGGCCTGAGTCTTGGCGGGCGCGCCCGATGAATCGACCGGCAGCAGCAGGTCACGGCTGCCATAGTAGTCGATCAGGGGCTCGGTCTGCCTGTGGTAGCCTTCGAGACGCTGCCGCACTGTAGCCTCGGAGTCGTCGGCCCGGCGGTCGAGACGGCCACCGCAGCTGTCGCAGACACCGGCCACCTGCGGCGGCTTCGAATTCAGATTGTAGACCTCGCCGCAGCCCGTGCAGACCACGCGCGAGGACAGGCGATTCACGATTTCCTCATCGGAGACCTGCAGCAGGATGACGGCTGCAATCTCCGTACCGTGGCGCCCGAGCAGTTCGTCCAGAGCCTCGGCCTGCGGAATGGTGCGCGGAAAGCCGTCGAGCACAAAGTCCTCGATGCTGCCGTCCTCCTGTACGATGCGCGCCTCAACGAGACGCACCGTCAGCTCGTCGGGAACCAGTTCTCCCGCCTCCATATACGAACGCACCTCGCGTCCCAGCGGGGTGTCGTTACGCAGATGCTGGCGGAAGAGGTCGCCCGTCGAGATATGATGGCAGCGGCCGAGCGCCTCGACGTTCGCCGCCACCGTGCCTTTGCCCGCTCCGGGCGGTCCCAGAAGTATCAGTTTCATCAGTCCAGAAACCCCTTGTAATTACGCATCGACATCTGCGCTTCGAGCTGGTTGACGAGGTCCAGGCAGACACCAACGATGATGATGATCGCCGTGCCGCCAAACCAGATCGACGAGGTCCGTGTGAAAATGCCCAGCAGCATCGGCGCCAGCGTGATGAAGGCCAGGAAGATGCCGTCAAACCAGCAGAGCCGGTGCGAGGTGCGGGAGATATAGTCCGATGTCGGCCGTCCCGGACGGATGCCCGGGATGTAGCCGCCGTTCTTCTGGATGTTATTGGCGATCTCTATCGGGTTGAACTGAATCGTCGAGTAGAAGAACGTAAAACCGATGATCAGCATCGCCTGCAGAACATAGTAGACGGGACTCGTGCTGAAGTTGCGGAACCAGTTGACGACGGGGCCGTTGCTGTGGCTGAAGAAGAAGGTGACGATCAGGTTCGGGATCTGCAGGATGGACATCGTAAAGATGACCGGCAGCACACCCGACTGATTGACCTTGATCGGCAGATAGGTCGCCTGTCCGCCGTAGATGCGGCGGCCAACCACGCGCTTGGCATACTGGATCGGAATGCGGCGCTCGGCCATCTGCACGAACAGCACGACCAGCACGCCACCGATTGTCAGCACCACGATCAGCGCCACACCCAGGAGAGCGAGGAAGACGTTGTTCACCGCCCACTGCCGGGCCAGCATCCAGAGGCTCGAAATCATCTGGGGAACACGTGAGACGATGCCGGCGAAGATGATGATCGAGATGCCGTTGCCGATGCCGCGGTCGTTGATCAGCTCGCCGATCCACATGATGACAGCCGTACCGGCGGTGAAGGTCAGCGTGACGACGAGGCCGTTGAGCCAGATCGGCAGCGCCCCTGTCGCCACCTGACGGGTGTTGAACCAGAACGCGAAGGCCTGGATCAGGGCCAGCACCACCGTGGTGATGCGCACAATCTGCTGAATCTTCTTCCGCCCCGTCTCCCCTTCCTTTGAGAGCTGCTCGAGATAGGGAATGGCGACGGTCATCAGCTGGATGATGATCGAGGCATTGATATAGGGCGTGATGCCCATGGCAAAAATAGACACCGTCGCCAGCGCACCGCCGGACATGATGTCCATCAGCGAACCGAGCTGGCCGAAGCGCTGCAGCAGCGAAGTAAAGGCCGGACGGTCGATACCGGGCACCGGAATATTGCCACCAACGCGGAAGATTACAATCATCAGCACGGTGAAAAGCAGGCGCCGGCGCAGATCGGGAACCAGCCAGGCCCGCTTCAGGGTTTCGAGCATGCCTCCACCCATCTCAGATCTCCTCGACCGTGCCACCCGCCTTTTCGATGGCGGTGCGCGCCTGGTCGGTGACCCGGGTCGCCCGGACCGTCAGACGCCGCTCGAGCTCTCCACCGCCGCCGAGAATCTTCAGACCCTCGACACCGTGCGGACTGAACTTGAGCACGCCTGTCTGACGCAGGCTCTCGAGGTCAACCGTGGCGCCGTCTTCAAAGGCGTTCAGACGCCCGACCGGCAGCGAAACGAGCTTGCGGGCGAAGCGCTTGTTGTTGAAACCGCGCTTCGGCAGCTGCATGAACATCATGGTCTGGCCGCCCTCGAAGCCGGGACGGACGCCGCCGCCGCTGCGGGATTTCTGACCCTTATGGCCGCGGCCGGCGGTCTTGCCGTTGCCGGAGCCATGGCCGCGTCCCTTGCGCCAGGCTTTGATGCGAATCGGGCCTTTCTTCTCGCCGCGGGCCTGGCCTTCGGCATGCTCGCCGTAGACCCGGGCGGACAGCTCATTCAGCTTCATGTCTCGCTCCCTTCCGCCGTCTCCTCGCAGCTGACGAGGTGGGCAACCCGGCGCACCATGCCGCGCATGGCAGGGTTGTCTTCCTGTTCGACGGTCTGACCGATCTTCTTCAGGCCCAGCGCCGCAATCGTGGCGAGATGGCTCTTCGACTGATTGGCCAGGCTCTTCGTAAGAGTAATATACAGTTTCGCCATTAGAGGATCTCCTCCGGCTTCTTGCCGCGCAGTCTCGCGACCTGCTCCAGGGACTTCAGCGACTTCAGGCCCTCGAGCGTCGCGTTGACCACGTTGTTCGGGTTGTTGGAACCGAGGCTCTTGGTGCGGATGTCGGAGATGCCGGCGAGCTCACAGACCGCACGCACGGGTCCGCCGGCGATAACACCGGTACCGGGACGGGCCGGCATCAGCAGGACACGGCCGCCGCCGTAGACACCCATCACCTCATGGGGAATCGAGGTGTCGAGCATCGGAACGCGCATCAGGTTCTTCTTGGCGGCATCGACGCCCTTCCGGATCGCCTCGGGAATTTCGGCGGCCTTGCCGAGCCCCTTGCCCAC
Source organism: Bacillota bacterium (assembly GCA_030057555.1). GTDB lineage: Bacteria > Bacillota > Clostridia > Saccharofermentanales > Fastidiosipilaceae > JAEZYR01. The sequence goes on from JASGUU010000025.1 coordinate 17,047, forward strand.
CTGGCCTTTGCCGTCGCCGACAATCACCAGAGCCGTGAAGCGGATATTGCGTCCGCCCTTGACGGTCTTCGACACACGTCCGATGTGGATGACGCGCTCGTTCAGTTCGTTTTCGTCTCTTTCACGACCACGACGGTCGTAGGATCTGCTGCGCATGTTGCCTCCCATCAGAACTTCAGCCCGGCTTCGCGCGCGGCATCCGCCAGCGCGGCGACGCGGCCGTGGTAAATGTATCCGCTGCGGTCGAAGACCACCTCGGTAATCCCTGCTTCAAGCGCTTTTTCGCCAATAACCCGGCCGACCTCGCGGGCCGCCTCGACATTGGCACCACCGGAGCTGCTCGCCAGTGTCACGCCGCGCTCATCGTCGATCAGCTGGGCGTAGATATGCTTGAGGCTGCGAAACACGCTAAGGCGCGGGCGACTGGCTGTGCCATGGATCTTGCGGCGCACACGTGCCTGTTTGCGCCGACGCACGACCTTGCGGTCAATTTTCTTAATCATCGCTGCTACTCCTTACCGTGCGCCGGTCTTGCCTTCGCGCAGACGCAGGACTTCATAATCATACTTGATGCCCTTGCCCTTATAGGGATCAGGCACACGCAGAGCACGAATCCTCGCGGCCGTTTCTCCAACCAGCTGCTTGTCCGCTCCGCGCACGACAATGCGGTTGGCTGCCGGTACTTCGATCGTGATGCCCGCGGGCTCTTCGAGCTCAATCGGGTGCGAATAGCCCAGGGTCAGGGTCAGCTTGCTGCCGGCCTTCGCGGCGCGGAAGCCGACGCCGTTGATCTCGAGATTCTTCTGGAATCCGGCCGACAGGCCCTGGACCATGTTGGCGATCAGCGAGCGGTAGAGGCCGTGCAGGGCCTTGTCTTCCTTGGCGTCGCCGGTGCGGATGACCTGGAGCTCACCGTCGGTCAGCTCGATCCGGATACGGGGATCGACGACCTGAGTCAGCGTCTGCTTGCCGTTCGTCACGCTGACAACATCGCCGTTGATGTCAACGCGGATGCCCTGCGGCAGGGCAATCGGCTTTTTTCCGATTCTGGACATTTTCTCCTCCTGCTCTTCAGATTGCGGAATCTCTCTCCGGAGAAACTCCCTTTCAGAGTGTTGGTTTCCTGTTCTTACCAGATATAGGCCAGGACTTCACCACCGACACGGCGCTGGCGGGCGCTGCGGTCGGTCATGACCCCCTGGTTGGTGGAAACGATGGCGATGCCGAGTCCGCCCAGCACCCGCGGCAGGTCTTCGGCGCTCGAATAGACGCGCAGACCCGGGCGGCTGATGCGCTTGAGACCCGAGATGACGGGCTTGCGTTCGGCATACTTCAGTGTCAGGCGCAAAACGCCCTGATGCTGGCCTTCGAGTTCTTCGAAGCGGGCGATATAGCCTTCCTCGACGAGAATTTCGGCGATGGCGCGCTTCATTTTCGAAGCCGGAACATCGACGGTGGGCTTGAGGGCCATGCCGGCGTTGCGGATGCGTGTCAGCATGTCCGCGATGGAATCAGTAATCTGCATCTCCTAGTACCTCCGAACTACCAGCTGGCCTTGCGCACGCCCGGAATCTGACCCTTGTGCGCCAGTTCACGGAAGCACAGACGGCAGACACCATATTTGCGCAGATAGGCCTTCGGGCGGCCGCAGAGCTGGCAGCGGTTGTGCTGTCGGGTCGAGTACTTCGGCTCCCGCCGGGCCTGGATACGCTTCGAGAGTTTTGCCATGGGTTACGCTCCTTGTTTCGCGAAGGGCATGCCGAACTGACGCAGCAGTTCGCGACCTTCCTCATCGGTCTTCGCCGTGGTTACGATGATGATGTCCATGCCACGGATCTTATCGATCTTGTCATAGTCGATCTCCGGGAAGATCAGCTGCTCGCGCATGCCGACAGCATAATTGCCGCGCCCGTCAAAGGCGTTCGGCGAAAGTCCGCGGAAGTCGCGGACGCGCGGAATCGCAATATTGATGAAGCGATCCAGAAACTCGTACATGCGGTCGCCACGCAGCGTGACCTTCGCGCCGACGCGCATGCCGGCACGCAGGCGGAAGTTCGCAATGGACTTCTTCGCCGACGTGATCACGGCCTTCTGTCCGGTGATGACGGCGAGGTCGGCCGCGGCGCTCTCAACGGCACGGGCGTTCTCGTGGGCATCACGGCCGGCGCCGACATTGAGAACGATCTTCTCCAGCTTCGGCACCTCCATGATGTTCCTGTAGTTAAACTGCTCGCGCAGGGCGGGCACGATTTCGGCATAATAGCGATCTTTCAGTCTGGCCATCTCCTGCTCCTCCTAGCTCCGCTTCGGCTTCGAGATCACGGAGATCTCGGCATTGCAGGCCTTGCAGACGCGAACCTTGGCACCCTCATCGTTAATACGACGGGCAACCTTCGAGGGGCGCTGGCAGGAAGGACAGACAAGCATGACATTGGCTGCCGAAATCGGCGCCTCAAAGGTCATGATGCCGCCCTGCTGGGTCTGGCTGCGGGGCTTCTGATGCTTGGTCACCACATTGACGCCCTCGACCACGACGCGGTTGCTGGCGGGGAGCACGCGCAGGACTCTGCCCGTGCGGGCCTTGTCTTTGCCGCGCAGGACATAGACCTGGTCTCCGGTTTTTACGTGTACCTTTGCCATGATCTCCTCCTAGAGCACTTCGGGCGCGAGCGAGAGAATGCGCATGTATTCCTTTTCACGCAGTTCACGGGCGATCGGCCCGAAGATACGCGTGCCGCGGGGATTCTTGTCCTCGCGCAGAATGACTGCGGCGTTCTCGTCAAAGCGAATATAGGAACCGTCGGCGCGGCGGACAGCGTCGCGGGTGCGGACGATGACCGCACGGACGACCTCGCCCTTTTTGACAACGCCACCGGGCGTCGCTTCCTTCACCGAACAGACGATGACATCACCGATACCGGCAAACTTGCGCCAGGATCCGCCGAGGACCTTGATGCACTGCAGCTCGCGGGCACCGGTATTGTCCGCTGATTTGAGCCTTGATTCTACCTGAATCATCTCTTCCTCCTGAGTCGCGAGAGAGCCTACTTGGCCTTCTCGATGATTTCCGTGACGCGCCAGTGCTTGTCCCGGCTCAGGGGGCGCGTCTCCATGACCCGGACGCGGTCTCCGATGCCGCAGGCATTGTTCTCGTCATGTGCTTTCAGCTTCAGGGTCCGCTTGATGTACTTACGATACAGCGGGTGCTTAACATGTTCGACGATCGCGACGACCACGGTTTTGTCCATCTTGTCACTGGTCACTTCGCCGACGCGGGTTTTGCGCAGCTTGCGTTCACTCATTGCTTCGTCCTCCCTAGACTCGACGCGCCCTGGCGAGTTCCCGCTCGCGCAGGATGGTGTTCACACGGGCCAGATCACGGCGCACGCTGCGCAGCTCGCTGGTGTTCTCGAGCTGCTTGGTGGCATGCTGGAAGCGCAGGCGGAACAGCTGTTCTTTAAGCTCGCGGATTTCGTTCAGCAGCTCCTCGTCCGAGCGCTCACGGTACATTTCAGCCTTCATCGCCGATACCACCCTCCATCTCGCGTCCGATGACGCGCGTGCGGCACGGCAGCTTGTGGCTGGCCAGGCGCAGAGCTTCACGGGCATTTTCCTCGCTGACGCCGGCAACCTCGAAGAGGACCCGGCCGGGCTTGACAACGGCCACCCAGTATTCGGGACTGCCCTTGCCGGAACCCATGCGCGTCTCGGCGGGCTTCTGCGTCACCGGCTTGTCCGGAAAAATCTTGATCCAGACCTGGCCGCCGCGGCGCAGGAAGCGGTTGATGGCAATACGGCCGGCTTCGATCTGACTGCTCTTGATCCAGCAGGGTTCGAGAGCCTGGAGTCCCCAGTCACCGTAGGCGAGCTCGGCACCACGCGTGGCCTTGCCGGTCATGCGCCCGCGATGCTGTCTCCTGTATTTCACACGTTTGGGCAGCAGCATTAGATCTCGCCTCCCTCAGAATGATGTTCCGGACGACGGCGCTGCTTGTAGACTTCGCCGCGGTAGATCCAGACCTTGACGCCGATGCGTCCGGCCGGGGTCGCGGCCTCACAGAAGCCGTAGTCGATATCCGCGCGCAGGGTCTGCAGCGGGATGGTGCCTTCGTGATAGTGTTCGGAGCGGGCGATCTCGGCACCGCCGAGGCGGCCGGAGACCATGGTCTTGATACCCTGTGCTCCACCCTTCATGGCGCGCATCATGGACTGCTTCATGGCGCGGCGGAAGGAGATACGCTTCTCGAGCTGGGCGGCGATGCTTTCAGCAACGAGCTGTGCGTCGACATCAGCATTTTTGATCTCATTGACGTTGATCAGGAAGTCGTGACCGAACTTCGCCTTCAGATTGCGCTTGAGCTGATCGATTCCCGATCCCTGACGGCCGATGACCATACCGGGTTTGGCTGCCCAGATGGACAGTACAATCTTCTCGTCGCCCTTGCGCTCGATTTCAATGCGCGGACAGCCGGCATTGAAGCATTCCTTCTTGACAAAGTCGCGGATCTTCTTATCCTCGATGAGGTAGCGCGAGAAGGTCTTCTTATCCGCGAACCACTTGGTGTCCCAGTCCTTGATTACGCCAACGCGAAAGCCGTGGGGATGTACTTTCTGTCCCATGGAACCTCCTCTACTCTCTCTCTTTGAGCACAACGCTCAGGTGGCTGGTGCGCTTCAGGATGCGATGCGCGGATCCGCGGGCGCGGGGCATGATGCGCTTCATGAGCGGTCCATCGTTCGCATAGCAGTCAGCCACATAGAGGCGGCCGGAATCGAGCTCGTTGTTGTTGATCGCATTGGCTTCGGCCGAACGCAGCAGCTTTGCCAGGATGGGCGCAGCGGCCTTGTTGGTGTAGGCCAGGATGGCCTGTGCCTCGGCGAGGTCCTTGCCACGGATCAGGCGGCAGACCATGTTGGCTTTCAGCGGGTTGATGCGGACGTTGCGGATATGAGCGACGCCACGGTCCCGTCCGAGTCCGAGCGCCTTGCGCTCCTTCTTCGTCAGCTGACGGGGCTTGCGGGCGCGGCTGTGCGTGTCGCTGTAGAGATCGCGCAGCGCCTCACGGTTGTCGTCGATATACTGCCGGGACATCGCCCGATGCTTGCGGTTTACGCCTTCCACGTGTTCTATCCTCCCTGTCATCTGCGACGACCAGAAGAGCGGTCGGAGCCGGCATGGCCGCGATAGGTACGCGTCGGAGCGAACTCGCCCAGCTTGTGGCCAACCATATCTTCAGTGATGAAAACCGGTACATGCTTGCGACCGTCGTGGACCGCGATCGTGTGCCCGACCATCTCGGGGAAGATCGTGGAGGCACGCGACCAGGTACGCACGACACGGCGCTCACCCGTCTCATTCATGGCCTCGATCTTCTTCATCAGCGAATCGGCTGCGAAGAAGCCCTTCTTAGTGGATCTTGACATCTCGCGTAGCCTCCCTTAAGCGTTCCTGCGACGGACGATGTACTTATTCGACGCCTTCTTGCGGTTGCGTGTCTTCTTGCCGAGGGTCGGAACACCCCATGGGGTCAGCGGGCTTGGCATGCCGATTGGGCTCTTGCCCTCGCCGCCGCCATGCGGGTGATCGACAGGGTTCATGACGACGCCACGGACACCGGGACGGACGCCCATGTGGCGCTTGCGACCGGCCTTGCCGACAGTGACGTTCTCGTGCTCGCGGTTGCCGACCGAGCCGATCGTGGCGCGGCAGCGCACCGGGACCATGCGGACCTCGCCCGAGGGCAGGCGAATCTGGGCATAGCTGCCCTCCTTCGCCATCAGCTGGGCGGAGCCGCCGGCACTGCGGACGAGCTGGCCGCCTTTGCCGGGCTTCATTTCGATATTGTGAATCTCGGTGCCGACGGGAATGTTCTCGATGGGCAGGCAGTTGCCAACGACGATATCCGCTTCCGGACCGGACTCGACCTGCATGCCGACCTTCAGCCCTTCGGGGGCGAGAATATAGCGTTTCTCGCCGTCCGGGAACTGGATCAGGGCAATGTGGGCGGTGCGGCCAGGATCGTACTCGAGAGCGATAACCTTCGCCGGGACGCCGTCACGGTTGCGCTTCCAGTCGATGAGACGGATTTTGCGTTTGGCGCCGCCGCCGATGTGGCGTACGGTAATGCGGCCATAGGAATTCCTGCCGCCTGTGCGTTTGCGCGTCTGGACGAGGCTCTTCTCCGGCTTCTTCTTCGTCAGCTGGGTATAATCGACCACCGACATGCCGCGTCGGGCAGGTGAGGTCGGCTTGTAAATCTTTACGGGCATCTTCTCGCTCCTGTTTCCGGTCGGGCGGCTTACTGGCCGATGCCGAACTCCTCAATATATACGCGATACTTGCGGTCGCTCGTACGCTTGCGGCCGCCGGCTTCGAGCCAGGTCTCGGGCTCGGGCTGAGTATCGATGGTCACGACGGCCTTCTTCCAGTCGGGGCGCCTGCCCTCCTGGCGGTAGCGCAGGCGCTTTTTCTTCCCGACGTAGTTCATGGTGTTGACCTCGATGACCTTGACGTTGAAGAGTGCTTCCACGGCCTGACGGATCTCGGGCTTGGTGGCGGACTTCGCAACGGCAAAGGTATAGCGGCCCCATGAAGCCTCATAGGTACTGCGCTCGGTAATGATCGGCTTCAAAATAATGTCCTGCGGCGACTTCATGCGTAGACCTCCTGGATCTGCTCCAGCGCGGCACGGGTCATCACAAAGCGGTCATGTTTCATGATGTCGTGCACATTCAGGGTATTAACGCGGCCCGTCCGCACGCCGGGGACATTGCGGGCCGAAAGTTCGAGATTCGACTGCCCGCCCTCGGTGATGATCAGGGCCGTGCCGTCCACGCCAAGCCTGTCCATCATCCTGACGAAACGGCGTGTTTTGATCTCTTCCATCGCGAGGCTGTCCATGACCAGAATGCGGCCTGAGGCCTGCTTCAGACTGAGGGCGCTCTTCAGCGCCAGACGGCGCATTTTTTTGTTCAATCGCTGACGGTAGCAGCGCGGCTGCGGTCCGAAGATGACGCCACCGCCTACCCACTGTGCCGCCCGGATCGAGCCCTGACGGGCGCGGCCGGTACCCTTCTGACGATAGGGCTTGCGGCCGCCGCCGCGGACTTCGCCGCGCAGCTTTGTCTTTGCCGTGCCCTGGCGGCGGTTGGCGAGCTGGGCCACGACAGCCTGCTGCAGCACAGGCAGATTCGGTTCGATGCCGAAGATCTGATCCGCGAGTTCCACCTCACCGGTGATCTCGCCCTCCATGTTATATCCGTTTACTTTCGCCCTGCTCAGCTCCTTTGTCCGTCGGCCCGTCAAACGCGGAACTTAACGGTGTCGCGGATCTCGAGGCAGGTCCCGTTGCTGCCGGGAACAGCGCCCTTGACTGCGAGAATGTCGCGCTCGCCGTCCACAAAGGCGACGGTGAGATTCTGAACCGTGACGCGCCGGTTGCCCATCTGGCCGGGCAGCTTCGTGCCCTTCCAGACACGGCCGGGCGTCGCCGACGAACCGAGCGAACCGACACGGCGATGGTATTTCGAACCGTGGGCCTCACGGCCGCCACGCTGACCATGGCGCTTGACGTTGCCCTGATAGCCCTTGCCCTTTGAGGTGCCAGCCACGTCGACGCGATCGCCGACGGCAAACATCTCGGAAACCTTGATCTCCTGGCCGAGCTCATAGGCGTCGACGTCATCGACGCGGAACTCGAGCAGGCGACGATGCGGCGCCAGCCCGGAAGCGGCAAACTGACCGCGGTCGGGGCGGTTGAGACGGCTCTCCTTTGTCTCGTCGAAAGCCACCAGTACCGCCTGATACCCGTCGCTCTCAAGCGTCTTTTTGCGCACAACCGAGACAGGGCCACAGGCGATGACCGTTACCGGCACCGCGTTCCCCGCCTCGTCGAAGATCTGTGTCATCCCGGCTTTGTAGCCCAGCATGAACTTTGCCATTCATTTCCCTCCTCGGTGATTGGTTCACGCAGCTGTCGCCCTGCAGCGTCTCTGCGCGAACATGACCGTGTCCCTTCGACGCCTAGAGCTTGATCTCGATATTGACGCCGGCGGGCATGTCGAGCTTCATCAGCGACTCGACGGTTCTCTGGTTCGGTGCGAGGATGTCGATCAGACGCTTGTGCGTCCGGGACTCGAACTGCTCGCGGCTGTCCTTGTGTTTATGCGGACTGCGCAGGATCGTGATGATTTCCTTCTGCGTTGGCAGCGGGATCGGTCCGGCCACGGAGGCGCCTGTGCGCCTGGCGGTCTCCACGATGCGGGATGCGCTCTGGTCCAGTACCTCATGGTCAAAGGACTTGAGGCGGATGCGAATCTTCTGATTGCTGGCCATGGTTCGTTTTCGTTCCTCCATATTTGCTGCTTATCGCTCGACTACGCGTCCGGGCGTTCCTGTGTCTTCATCAAAAATCCCAGCTCTCGTGCGTCTGATCGCGACGGGAACTGGGCCCGATGCATGCCTGGCATGCCGGCTGCGTCCTGTCTGCCCGTCCACTTCTCCTGAGTGGACTGCTCGGCCCTGAGTTACCCGCCCTGACGCTGGCAGCCGGTCACGGCGGCAATCTCCGGCTTCATCGCTGGCACGGTCCGAAAACCGCGCGACGGCTATCATATCACGGACTTAATTATCTTGGCAAGGCGTAAAGAGGCCCTTTTTCGCAAAAAACTGGAGAAAGCACACCGGAAAAGCGGATCTGCTTTCGTGCAACTGCCAGACATCGTTCTGTCAAGGCTGTATATGGGTCTCCGGAAATTCGTCGAGCGAGGCAAAACGGTAGCCCGCCGCCCGCGCCTGATCGATCAGGGACGGCAGCAGTACAACATTGCTGCTGCCCACCGGATGCAGGATGATAACCGCACCGTTATGGAGCTCGCCGACCAGCTGGGCCAGTGCCTTGGCCGGGTCGGGCTGGTTGTCGATAAGCCAGTCGACATGGGCTATATCCCAGAAGACCGTGCGGTAGCCGGCCGCATCGTAGAGCGCCAGCACCCGCTCGCTGAAACGGCCCGACGGCGGACGCACATAATGCGATATCGGCAGCCCGGTCTCGCGGTGATAGAAGGAGGCGAGCTCCTCCATATCCTCAAGCATCGCCTGCACCCCCTCCGCGGCCAGCACTTCGGGCGCCATGCGGTGGTGCATGCCGTGATTGGCGACAATATGTCCCTCCGCCGTCATACGCCGCACCGTATCGGGTGCGTTGACGATGAACTGCCCATTGAGGAAGAAGGCGGTAGGGACTCCCTTCTCGGTCACAATATCAAGAATGCGGGCTGTCTGTCCGTTGTACTCATGACCGCAGTTCATGGTCATGAAGAGCACCGGCTCATTGGGATCCGGATACTGCCAGATGCCGTTATAGCGCGGCAGCAGCTCGGTGATGGCATTCGGCGCCGGCCTGTAGCCTGTGCCGAGCTGATCACTCTTCACGCGGTCGTACCACCAGTCCGTCGCTGTATTATCCAGTTCGGCGAAAAGGTCCTCGCCCAGCGCCGTGATCGGCGAGGGCGCATCGATCACCGGCGGATGCGGATCGAGAACCGGCAGCAGCTCGGTCAGCAGTGTCGACAGAACTGCTTCGCTCGATGTGGTCGGCGGCAGGCTCGTGGTCTCCGGCGTTGTCACCGGAGGGACGGAACTGCCCGTCTCCTCCGTCCCGCAGGAGGCGAGCAGCAGAGCCGCCACACAGAGGGCGAGGACCCTAGTCCGCAGCAGGCTCGACATCCGGGAACTCGGTAATGGAGGCAAAACGGTAGCCTGCCGCCCGGGCAGTGCTGACAAATTCACTCAGCAAACTGACATTGGTCGTACTGCAGGTATGCAGCAGGATCACCGTGCCGTTATGCAGCTCGCCGACGAGCTGGCGCAGCGCGGCATCGCGGTCCGGCTGATCATCAACCTTCCAGTCGACATGGGCCATGTCCCAGAAGACTGCGCGATAGCCCATCGCATGGTAGATGGCGAGCGTGCGCTCGCTGAAGGCACCCTCCGGTGGACGCATATAGGGGTTTATCTTCAGACCGGTTGTCTCTTCGTAATAGTTGGCGAGGTCCTCAATATCGCTGGCCATCGCCAGGAGGCCCTCTTCTTCGAGGGCCTTGACGCCGTTTTTATGCATGAGCGAGTGGTTGCAGACCGTATGGCCTTCGAGCGGCATGCGGTCGAGTGCCGGCCGGGCCGCATCAATGAAAGCTTTGGTGATAAAGAAGGCGATCGGCAGATCGATTTCCTTCGCGATGTCAAGAATCTGGGTCGTGTTGTTCTGATACTCGTAGCCGCAGTCCATGGTCACGAAGATGACTTTCTCTTCGGGATCCGGATGCTGCCAGATGCCGTTGAAACGATCCGAGATGACGGTCACATCAATAATGCCGGGGCGGTAGCCCGAGCCCAGCTGCTCCGCAGGAACGCGGTCATACCACCAGCTGTGCATGCGGTTGTCGTATTCGGCGAAGTCCTCCTCCTTCAGATCCGCGGCCGCCGTGCCGATCACACCCTGGGCAGGTGGCTCGGTCGTGGTCTCCTCGGTCGTCGGCTCGGGGGTCGTGGTCGGTGCCGCCGTTGTCGTCGGAGCGGTCGTGGTCGGCGCCACTGTCGTTGTTGGCGGACTCGTCTCGCTCTCGGTCTGGGTCGTCTTCCCGCCTGACTGACAGGCGCCCAGCAGCAGGCTGAGACACAGGATGGCGGCGATGACGACGCGACGGGTTGCTCCGGCAGGCTTGGCAGCGTGATTCATGTAGAACTCCTCTCGAATCTGTATTTCCAGGCCTGCAAGCTGCGCGGCCGGAACACTAAGATTAATTATCATACAGAAATTTTGCCGTTTGGCTAGTCATTGCTAACCAAAGCACGGCGGCGACAAGGATTCTTGCAGTTAGATGACAAGGAACAGGAGATGCTGTTTTTACGCAAGGTGAATCCGTAAAACGTCAAGTCCGACTGGCTTGTGAGAGCAGGCTGCCTTTACAGAGACTG
>JASGUU010000026.1 GCA_030057555.1 Bacillota bacterium
CATGGAGAAGCTGCTTGACCTGTTCCGGGACAGGAAACGCATGCATGAACTGTGCCTGAAAGTGGGATAGATACAGAAGGCGATTCCTTTTGTGTCTTTTCTGTGCCCGCTTTCTCTCGGCGTTTTCTGAATTACCATATGAAATCTGACAGACCAGAGGCATAAAGCGCCTTTGCAAATCTGAATATTAAAAACCAAAATGTCCGAAAACCCTGAACAGAAAGGGTTTTCGGACAAATTGTGGTGGAGACGGTGGGAATCGAACCCATGACCTCTTGAATGCCATTCAAGCGCTCTCCCAACTGAGCTACGCCCCCATATGATGCTGCAGTTCCGCCGCTTGCTGCGGGCAGCTTCGCTATTCTACGATGCAAAAGCCCGGCTGTCAAACACCGGGAGCAACACTCATGAGTAAAGCTTCCTGTCGCATCAACACGCACGGCAGCGGTATCAGCTCGGCACGGAGAAAAGAAATTGAACGGTCAGCTGATCATGACCGACGGGCATACGCGTTCTGCGCGCACCTGGCCGGCTGAGAGGACGTTCCCGCTATATGGATACCGACGAGCTTTGCATGGAGGCCCATGCGAAGGATGTGAGATGGCACGAAGAGGCCGGTATCAGAACAGCCGCCAATCTGACGGGATGAACGGAAAATCGCGTCCAGTTCCACACGGTCCAGAAACGGATCCCGGCCCGGGCAAGGTGACATGAGACAAACTCCTGACTCCGGGCAGAGCAGGAAAGCCTTCCGGACAAAGAGCAGCGTTGAAAAGGACACTGTAATCCGGGAAACGGTCGAAACCTGACCTTGGCAAGAATTTGATCTCTTAATAAACTATATTCAGTTATGTCTGGCCCATGTCATGCCCCGCGACCGGCAATCCGGAATCTGCTCGTGCCCGGACGAAATGGCATCTACTGCCACTATCAGACAAAAGGAGCTGCCCCGATGAAAAAGATGACCTTCGCCCTCTGCTTCGCCAACCGCGGTTTCATGCCCGGCGAGCTGATCCACGGCGCCCGCAACGACATGGCCGCCGCCCTCACCCGTGCGGGCCACGACTACATCATGATGGATGCGGAGCTGACCCGCTACGGCGGCGTCGAGACCCGTGACGAGGGCCGCCTCTATGCCCGCTGGCTGAAGGAACACGAGGGCCTGTATGACGGCGTGATCTTCTCCATGCCCATCTTCGCCGATGAGAACGGCGCGATCACGGCCCTGCAGGACGCCGCTGTGCCCATCCTGATGCAGGCCTATCCCGACGAGATCGGGAAACTGGACTTCGCCCACCGCCGCGACGCCTACTGCGGCAAATTCTCCGTCACCGATGTCTTCTGCCAGTACGGCGTCCCCTTCACCGTGCTCAAGCCCCACGTCGTCCATCCCCTGAGCGACAGGTTCCAGGAAAACCTGCGCGACTTCGCCGCTGTCTGCCGCGTGGTCAACGGCATGAAGCGCTTCAACCTCGGCGCCATCGGCGCGCGCACCACCGCGTTCAAGACCGTCCGTTTCGACGAGATCGCGATGCAGAAGCACGGCATCAATGTCGAGTCCTTTGACCTCAGCGAACTCTTCGCCAAAGTCGGAGCGATGGGCGACAGTGATCCTCACGTCCTCGCCAAGATCGAGCGGCTGCGTGACTATACCGACGTCGATCTCGTTCCCGGGCGCAATCTGCTCACACTGGCCAAGGTCGGCGTGGCCGTCGACAGCTACATTGACGCATACCACCTCGATGCTCTGGCCCTGCGCTGCTGGAACGAAATGGAAACCTACCTGCGCATCTGCCCCTGCGTCCTGCTCAGTGAGCTCAACGACCGCGGCATCACGGCCTCCTGTGAAATCGACATGTGTTCTGCCATCACCATGCGGGCCATGACGCTGGCGTCCGGGGGCGCGAGCGCCGTGCTCGACTGGAACAACAACTACGGCGATGACGAGGACAAGGTCATCCTCTTCCACTGCGGCTCGACAGCCCAGAGTCTGATGGCAAAGCGCGGCACGGTCACCGAGCACAGGATGTTCGCCAAGAGCGATCCCGGCAGCGGCTGGGGCAGCAACGAGGGCCGCATCAGGCCAATGCCGATCACCATCTCCAACTGCCAGACACTCGATGGCAGGATCGTCGTCTACGCCAGCGAGGGGCGGATCACGGAGGATGAGATCGAGGAGGGTTTCTTCGGCTGCGGTGGCGTGGCGGAGATCCCGGATCTTCAGAGCAAGCTGATCCGGCTGGCGCGTGGCGGCTTCAAGCACCACACCTCAATCTGCGAGGGACACTATAAAGATGTCCTGAAAGAAGCCTTTACGACCTATCTCGGCTACGACTGGGTCGAGATCGACTGAGGGAAACACCATGATCAGCCTCGGACTCGATATCGGCGGTACCGGCTGCAAGTGCGTAGCCTTCCGCGAGGATGGCTCAGAGCTGTCAAGCGCCTACGCCGAGTACCCCCTGCCCTCCGGCAGCGTCACGCTGCCGCCGGACCTGCTCATCGCGGCCGCCTTCGAGGTCATCGCCGGCTGCAGCGCCGGTCTGGTGAAAAAGGATGACATCGCCTGCCTGACCGTCTCTTCCTTCGGCGAGTCCTTTGTCGCCGTCGACCGCGGGGGCCGGGCGCTGATGGACATTCTGCTCTACTTTGGCCATGCTGAGAGCAGAGGCTTTTCACGGCTGTTCGAAACGATCGGCGAAGAGCCCTTCATGCGCATCGCCCGCATCCGTCCGGACGCCTCCTATTCACTGGCCCGCATGCTTTACACGCTGGAAACAGGCCACAGGGAGGTCTGGAAGTTTCTCTTCATCGCCTCCTATGTTGTCTGGCGCCTGACGGGAGAGGCCTGTGCTGATGTCTCGCTGGCCTGCCGCAGTCTCCTCTACGACGTGGAGGGGCGCCGCTGGTCACCGGAGCTCGTGGCCGCCTGCGGCATCGCCCCGGAGAGCCTGCCCGCTGTGCTGCCGAGCGGCAGCATCGTCGGCACGCTTCTGCCCGAACCCGCCGCGGCTCTGGGACTGCCCGCCAAGCTCCCGGTCGCCATCGGTTCCCACGATCAGATCGTAAACGCCCTGGGCGCTGGTGTGCGCCGGGTCGGGGATGCGGTGGTGACAACGGGCAGCTCCGAGTGCATCACGCCGCTCTTTGCCTCCATTCCCCCGGGACTGGACTTCCAGAGGCAGAACTTCGCCTCCGTACCCTATCTCGAGGACAGGGGCTATGTGACCTACGCCTACAACATCTCGGCCGGCCTCGTCGTGCGCTGGTTCCGCGACCGTTTCGCGGCTCACCTGGACGCGGAGGCGAACATGCGCGGCCTCAGCATCTACGACCTGCTGAACGCAGACTGCCCCGCCGAGCCGACAGAGCTCATGGTCCTTCCCTTCCTGCAGGGCATGGGCGGCACACCCGATGTCGAGCCCGCTGCGACCGGGCTCATTGCGGGGCTCGACACGCGGACCGGGCTGCCGGAGATCTACCGGGCCATTCTCGAGGCTCTGAGCTACGAGATGCGCTTCAATCAGGAACAGCTGGGAGCATACGGCATCGCGCTGGATCGCCTCTACGCCTGCGGCGGCGGAGCCAGATCCTCCGTCTGGCTCCAGATCAAGGCAGATGTGCTGGGCTGTGAGATCATTCCTGTGCGATCCACGGAGACCGGTGCCATGGGCAGTGCGATTCTGGGGCTGGCAGCGGTCACTGGAAGGACAGCTTTTGCCGTTGCTGAACCCTTCTGGTCCTATGGTGAACCGTTCGAACCGGATCCCGGACGACAGCGGATCTATGATGACAAATACCGACAGTACAAAAGGCTCCGCGGGCTCTATCTGTCAGAGCTGCGACAAAGGACATAAGACATGGGGGACAGCATGAACTTCAATCCCTATATCGGTCATCCGGGCCAGCTCTGCGGCGTCGAGGAAGTTCGCCTCGTGGGCGGCAAAGGCGACGGCATGCGTTTTTTCGAGCTGCACAATGCCACGGGACTGCGGATGACGATTGCCGCCGACCGCGCCGCCGACATCTACCGCCTGAGCTTCAAGGGTGACAACATGGGCTATCTCGCCCCCGCCGGTTTCGTGGCACCCGCCTACTACGATGACAGGGGTACGGGCTTCCTGAAGAGCTTCACGGCCGGATTTCTGACCACCTGCGGCCTGACCGCCGTTGGTTCACCCTGCCACGACGAAGGCGAGGACCTGCCCCTGCACGGCAGCATCGGAAACACACCCTGCGAGCGGATCTGGTGGGAGGAGGATTCGGAGTACCTCCATGTCCATGCGCATGTCAACGACAGCCGCATCTTCGGCCACAAGCTCAGGCTCATCCGCCACATCCGCTGCGGCAGGGAGCGAAACGAGTTCACGATCAGCGACAGGATCGAAAACCAGGGCGACAGGACAACGCCCCTCATGCTTCTCTACCATCTGAACATGGGCTATCCGCTGCTATCGGAAGATGCTGTTCTCAATATCCCTTCCGTCGAGGTCCGGCCCAGAGACGAGCATGCAGCAAAAGACCTCGACAGCTGGAACAAAATACTGCCGCCGACGCCGGGCTTCGAGGAGCAGTGCTACTACCATCGTTTCGCGACGGAGGGCCGGGCTGCCATCTACAATCCCAAAATCGCCAAGGGCCTCGTCATCCGCTTTGACCCCATGCAGCTTGACCACTTCACGCAGTGGAAAATGATGGGTGTGCGCGACTATGTGCTCGGCCTCGAACCCGGCAACTGCCATCCCGACGGCCGCGATGTGATGCGCCGCGAGGGCAGGCTGAAGTTCCTGGAGCCGGGCGGGGCCGTCTGCTACGAAGTGCACATCAGCCTCTACGAAGAGTAAGGAGAAACCCGGATCATGCCCATCATCACCGGTCGCGATGAGGTCCTCGCCGTCTATGCCGAAGCCGCCCGGCGCGGCTGGGTCATCCCCTGCCTCTGCAGTGAAAACCTGACCACCACAGAGGCGATCCTGACGGCCGCGGAAGACTTTGCCCGCGACACAGGCTATACGAGGATTCCCGTCTGCCTCGCCATCACCAACCAGTACGACCACCGCAGCCAGTCGGTCTATTACACCCACACGAGGCGCTGGGACATCGGACTGGCACTGTTCCGGGCCAGCATCGAGATTCTGGCCCCGGTCTTTCCCGCTGTCGACATTCTGATCCACCTCGACCACGCCCAGTATGACCATGACGCCGGACTGCTCGCAGGCGACCTTGGCGCCTATTCCTCCGTCATGTTTGACGCCTCCGCCCTGCCACTGGAGGAGAACATCCGCCTGACCCGTGCCTTTGTTGAACAGAGGGGCGGCGAGCTTCTCATCGAGGGAGCCTGCGACGAGATCGTCGATGCGACGGGCGAGCAGCGCTGCGAGATCACGGATGCAGACAAATGCGAGCGCTATGTGCGGGAGACGGGGGTGGATCTGGTGGTGGCAAATCTCGGCACCGAGCACCGCGCTTCGGGCCAGGACCTGCACTATCACGACGAGGCCGCCAGGGCCATCCGGGAGCGCATCGGCCCCAGGATCTGCCTGCACGGCACCTCGTCCGTCTCCCAGGACCAGCTCGGGCGGCTCTTCGAGGACGGCATCTGCAAGGTCAACATCTGGACGGCACTCGAGCGCGATTCCGCCCCGGCCCTGACCTGCTGGACGGTGAAAAATGTCGCCCGCTGTGCCGGTCCGGCGACCGAGCAGCGGCTGATTGACGAGGGCTGTCTGACCCCGGCCAGCCGCACGGGTGCCGCTGCCTCGCTGGAGCACTTCACCACCACCGCCCGCCAGGAGATCATCTTCAGAGAGATGAAGCGCATCGCCCGCTCCTACCTCGACCTCTGGTACCGCCCGGCATAGACCGGAAACCTGAGTATTTACGAAGCGTGTGTAGCGTAACAGCTCGCCTGATGGCTGCGCTGCCTGTTGCATAACGGGGTCGTGAGCAGGAATTCAACCTGTACACGCGAAAACGTGTATAACTTGAAAAGTTGAGCAAAACCCTGCCATTACGCTCAAAAACTCGAGTTGTGCGCGCCACAATTGCGCTTAAGTCGTTTTTTCTCTTTGGTCAAAAATTCCGCTGGTGCTTGGGAATCGGGGCAGGAACGAAAAATTGTCCGGCTTTGGGCAAAAATTCCGCTGGTGCCCGGGAATCGGGGCAGGAACGGAACATTTGTCCGGGGATGGCCAAATATTCCGCTGGTGCCCGCAAACTGGGGCAGGAACGGAAAATTTGTCCGGCTTTGGTCAAAAATCCCGCTGGTGCCCGCAAACCAGGGCGGGAACGGAATAATTGTCCAGGGATGGCCAGAAATTCCGCTGGTGCCCGCAAACCGGGGCGGGAACGGAATAATTGTCCGGGGATGGCCAAAAATCCCGTTGGTGCCCGCAAACCGGGGCAGGAACGGAAAATTTGTCCGGGGATGGCCAGAAATTCCGCTGGTGCCCGCAAACCGGGGCGGGAACGGAAAGTCTTTGCATAATGTACCCAGTCCGAAGCGCATCGCTGCTCCTGCTCCTGTGAGGTCCCGGAGGGCCTGCGACTGGCCAGGGAAACCGGCTTTCGCGTCTGCATTGCGGGCTCCGGGCGGCAACACGCAGGCAGATGGAGCGGACAAAGGAGTGGGCGGCAAGAAGAACGGCTTCACGGCCCGGGCAGACAGATCAAAGGCGGATACGCAGCACATGACGAACGACCGCAAGCCCCATGTCCCAGGCGCTGCGGTCGTCTTTTCATCGCCAGCTGGAAGGTCCTGCTAGGTACGCATGTCGATGACCATCTTGACGATCTCAGCCTTCCGGTCGAGGTTGTCGGCCAGCGCGGACTCGAGCTCGCTGAAGCCGCGGATATCGCTGACGACATCGAGAACCGGGGCGAGGCCTGAGGCCACCGCCTCGATGGCGGCCGGATAGCAGCCGTGATAGCGGAAGACGGTGCGGATCGTAGCCTCGCGGCTCATCAGCGGGCCGAAGTTATAGGTCACCCGGGGATCGGCCGCCATGCCCGTCAGTACGATCGTGCCGCCGCGGGCCACCAGCTCCGCCGTCAGCGCCGTCGTGGCCGGATGGCCGGCGTTTTCAAAGACGAGGTCGGCCCCGCGGCCGTTCGTCGCCTCCATGACGGCGGCGACAGGATCTGTCTGGGCGTTGTTGATGACGGACGCCGCACCGAGGGCAGCGGCGCGGCCGAGGCGCAGAGGCAGGCGGTCAATGACGTGGATCTTCCGCAGGCCGCGGGCCCTGAGAGCAAGAAGGTTCATCAGGCCGATGCAGCCGGCACCCAGGATGACGGCGGTCTGGCCGATTTTTGCCTCAGAGAGATTGCCGGCATGCCAGCCGACGGCGAGAGGCTCAATCATGGCGCCTTCGATGGTAGACATGCCCTCCGGCAGCGGGAAACAGAGCCAGACGGGATGTGTAACGTATTCCTGGAAAACGCCGCCGACAGGCGGGGTGGCCCAGAAAATGACGTCGGGGCAGAGATTGTAGCGGCCCGACAGGCAGTGGCTGCAGCGTCCGCAGGGAATGCCGGGTTCCATCGCGACGAGCTGGCCTGCAGCGAGACCGGTGACGCCCTCACCGAGCGCCACCACCTCACCCGCGGCCTCGTGGCCGAGCACGAAGTCGCCGTCGACGACAAAGTCGCCGATGCGGCCGTCGGCGTAGTAGTGCAGATCCGAGCCGCAGACACCGACATGGTGCACGCGCACCAGCACCTCTCCGGGACTGGGCTCCGGAATGGGCGCCCGATCGTAGCGGAGGCGGCGGATGCCCGTCATCAGGGCACGCTGCATGTCTGCTGGCAGTGAAGTTGTCATGGCTGACCTCCTTCGGTGCTAGAGCGGCAGGCCGGCGAGATCCTGATAGAGGGGCTCAAGGCGCCGGTAGATCTCCTGATAGAGCGGGTAAATGGCGGCGTAGCGCGGCACGCGTTCGGGATCGGGCGCGGCCGTCTTCGCCGTTTCGATGGCGGCGGCACAGGCCTCCGGCACCGAATCGTAGAGGCCGACACCCGTCGCGGCGAGCAGAGCGACGCCAAGCGAGGGGCCTTCGTTCTCGGCCAGCGTTGACACGGGACAGTTGTAGACATCGGCCAGCATCTGCTGCCAGAAGGGTGTCGCTCCGCCGCCGGTCGCCCGCATGTCGTCGACATCGAGGCCCATGCCGCGGATGATCGAGAGCGAATCCAGCTGCGAGAAGGAGACGCCCTCGAGAACGGCGCGGATCAGGTGGCGGGTTTCGTGCATGGCCGAAAGCCCGAAGAAGACGCCGCGGGCATCGGGGTTCAGGTGCGGGGTGCGCTCGCCCATCAGATAGGGCAGGTAGATGAGGCGCTCGGAGCCCACCGGCACGGTTGCGGCGAGCTCGTCCATCAGGCGGTAGACGGAGATGCCGCGGTCATGGGCTTCGCTTTGCAGAGATCCGCAGAACTGATTGCGAAACCACTGCAGAGAGAGGCCCGCGCCCTGGGTGACACCCATGACATGCCAGGCTCCGGGAACGGCGCAGCAGAAGGTGTGAACACGGCCGGCGGGATCGATGTGCATTTCGTTGGTGTGGGCATAGACGACGCCGGAGGTACCGATGGTGGTGAAGGCGCGTCCTTCTGTGACGACACCGGTGCCGACCGCCGCCGCCGCATTGTCCCCCGCTCCGCCGGCGACCGGCGTGCCGGCCAGGAGGCCGGTAGCTGCCGCCCCCTCCGCCGAGACATGGGCGGAGATGTCGGGCGACTCGTAGACGTCGGCGAGCAGGGCACGGTCGATCCTGAGGTCGGCGAGCAGAGGGGCGTCCCAGTCACGCTTCCCGATATTGAGCAGCTGCATGCCTGAGGCATCCGAGACCTCGGTGGCAAAGGCGCCCGTCAGACGGTAGCGGATGTAGTCCTTCGGCAGCAGAATATGGCGCGTACGCCTGTAGACATCCGGCTCGTGATCGCGGACCCAGAGGAGCTTGGCCGCTGTGAAGCCCGTGATTGCCGGGTTGGCAGTGACGGCGACGAGGCGTTCGCGGCCGATCTCGCGCTCGAGCCATGCGGCCTGTTCGCCCGTGCGCTGGTCGCACCAGATAATCGAGGGACGCAGCACCCGGCCGTCCTCATCGAGGAGGACAAGGCCGTGCATCTGGCCGGAGAGGCCGATGCCGGCGATGTCGCCGGGTGCCACAGCGGAGGCAGCAAGCACGGCGCGGATGCCGCCTGCGACCGCCTGCCACCAGTCTTCGGGCTCCTGTTCGGCCCAGCCGTTTTGGGGCTGGTACATCGGATACTCGATGGTGTGGGAAGCAACGCTCTGTCCCCGACGGTCATAGAGCGCGGTCTTCGTCCCGCTCGTGCCGATATCAATACCCAGTAAATAGACCATCTCTTCCCTCACGTTCCTGCGTCGCCTCAGGATTTCTCGTCGTCTATGGCTGTCATCAGCCGAACATCAGCTGGTTCAGTGTGGCTTCGAGGTACTCCTGGGCGCCGCTGTCAGCCACGGGCTCGGGCCGGGACTCGGCGTAGGCGGCGAGGCTCTCGAGTGTCGCGGTGCCGTCCATGATGCTGCGTCCGAGTTCGGAATCGAAGCTCGCGTAGCGCTGCTTCAGATTTTCTGTCAGGAAGCCATCCTCCTCAATGCGGGCGGCGAGGCGCAGGCCGAGAGCGAAGGCGTCCATACCGGCGATGTAGGCGAGGAAGATGTCCTCAGGACGGTTCGAGGGGCGGCGGGTCTTGGCGTCGAAGTTCAGGCCGCCGTTGGTGAAGCCGCCGGCGCGCAGGATCTCGAGCATCGCGAGGGTGGTGTCGTAGACATTGGTCGGGAACTGGTCGGTGTCCCAGCCCAGCAGCAGGTCGCCCTGGTTGGCATCGACCGAACCGAAGGCCCCGTTGATCGCCGCCACCCGCAGCTCATGCTCGAAGGTATGGCCGGCCAGCGTCGCGTGGTTGGCCTCGATGTTGAGCTTGAAGTCGCCGAGAAGGTCATAGGCGCGCAGGAAGTTCAGGGTCGTCGCAGCGTCGAAGTCATACTGGTGCTTCATCGGCTCCTTTGGCTTCGGCTCGACGTAGAAATCACCGGTGAAGCCGATCTTGCGGCCATAGTCGCGGGACATCGTCATCAGAGCGGCGAGGTGATCGAGCTCCTTCTTCATGTCGGTGTTGAGCAGGGTTTCGTAGCCCTCACGGCCACCCCAGAAGACATAGCCCCGGCCGCCGAGCTCCACCGTGATCTCGATGGCCTTCTTGATCTGGGCCGCTGCATAGGCATAGACATCGAGGCGCGGCGAGGTGCCGGCACCGTTCATATAGCGTTTGTTGGCGAAGAGATTCGCCGTCCCCCAGAGCAGCTTCTTTCCGTGCTCCTGCTGCAGCTCGGCGAGCACCGGGACAATTTCATCAAGACGGCGGCTGGTCTCGGCGAGCGTCTCACCTTCCGTGGCGATGTCACGGTCATGGAAGCAGTAGTACTCGATACCGAGCTTGTTCATCAGCTCGAAACCGGCGCCGGCCTTCGCCCGTGCCAGCGAGGCGGCATCGCCTGAACCGAAGGACTTGTCGCTGGTATCGCCGCCGAACATGTCGGTACCGGCTGCGCAGAGGGTGTGCCAATAGCTCATCGCGAAGCGCAGCTGCTCGGCCATTGTCTTCCCGTGAATGGTCTCGCCGGCGTTGTAATACTTGAACGAGAGGGGTTCGCGACTGGCCGGACCCTCATAGCGGATCACGGGAATCTGTGGGAAATACTGAGACATTTGTGTAACCTCCTGAAAATCGGTCTGGCAGGCGTGTCTGGTGTCGGATATACTTTGTTAATCCGATAAACTAAGTTAGTTTATATGATAGCATCTGTCATAATGTATCGCAACGGAATTTGAGTACCGTAATGAAATTGCGGCCGGCGGAACGGGCCCGCCTGACGAGGTGGCATGAGCAAACAGAACCAGAGAGACCTGCGCGAACACAATCGCTCCCTGATCATGGAGACGCTGCTTCTGAAACAGCCTCTCTCCCGGACGGATCTCGCCCGCGAGACCCGCCTGAGCAAGGTCACGGTCTCGGAGATCGTCTCCGGTCTGCTCGAGAGCCGCAACATCCACGAGATCGGCACGGGCCATTCGCGGGGTGGACGGCGTCCGGTTCTGCTGGCCCAGCTACCGCAGGTCGGCGTCGCCATCGCCATCAACCTGGCACCCGATGAAACGACCAGTCTCAGCACCTGGCTCGATGGCAGTCCCATCGACCGCGAACACCAGTGGCCGGCCGTCGTCGACCCAGCCTCGGCCATCGATCAGGTCGAGGCCATCTACCGCGGTGAGCTCGAAGCCCTCGCCCGCTGCCGCGACGCAGCGCTGCCGCCCATCGTCGGACTGGCGATTGCCATCCACGGCAATGTCCGCGGCGACGACATTCTCTTTACCCCCTACTATTCCCTTGCCGGCCTGCCCCTCGCCCCTCAGCTGCGGCAGCGCCTCGCAGTTCCGGTCTGGATCGGCAACGAAGCCAATTTCACCGCCCTCGGTGAACTCGCCTCGGGAGCGGCGCGCGACAACTTCGTCGCGATCTCCGTCCACAGCGGCATCGGCGCCGGCATCGTGCGCGACAACGACCTCGATGTCGGCCGTCAGGGTTTCGCCGGCGAGGTCGGCCACACCATTGCTGTACCCGGCGGTCTCAGCTGTCCCTGCGGCAACGCCGGCTGCATCGAGCAGTACGCCTCGGAACGGGCGATTGTGACCAGATGGCGCGAGGTTTCGGGCGACGCCGGAGCTGACCTTGGCAGCCTGATCCGGGCCAGTCAGGCAAATGACAGCCGCGCCCGCGGCGTCCTCTCGCAGTTCATCCGCTACATGGGCATTCTGGTTAACAATCTGAGCCGTTTCGTGGATCCTGACAGCATCGTCATCAACAGCCGCCTGACAGCCGCACTGCCGCAGCTCATAGAGGAGATCAAGGCCGAACAGCGCTGCCGCCTAGGCGAAGCTGCTCCGCTCGTCCCCTCCCTGCTCGGCGACCCCGCCATCCTCTACGGCGGCATCGCCATGGTTCTGCGCCGCCACTATGACGTACGGCGTCTGCATTTCGCCGCCTTCCGCCCGCCGGACACACGCTGCTAGCAGGTGAAACAGGAACCTGCCGCTGCGGCTCTGAAGTGTCGTGTTGTTCTGTGCAATATTTCAGGGTTCCGCAGTTATTGCTGCTCGGTCGTGCATATTTATTCACGTTTTTGCATATGAACAGCGAATTATGCAAGCACATGCATATTTATGCAGCCAGCCCTGCGGAAGCTTGAAATTCTGCACAGCTGCGTCCCGTTTCGGGCAGAATTCACGTCAGGCACAGATCCTGCCTCTTCAGAATGCAGCCGTCCTCCCATAAAGCGAAGCGCCCCCTCGAAAGGGAGCGCTCCCATCGTTCCTGTCCGCGCGCCGTCTAGTCGGGCAGGCAGGCGTAGGCCAGTGTCCGCACGATCGGCGCCACCTGATCCTCGAGGTTCGGCATGCGCCGCTGACCGAAGACCAGCGTCAGCTCCTCGGCCGGATCCATCATGAACCAGGTACCGGCCGCCCCTGCCCAGCCGAACTCGCCCGGCTGCCCGTTGGAGCCGGCAGCCGCCGGATCGACGAGGGTGCGCACGCCGAGGCCGTAGCTGTAGCCGCGCTGCACATCCCAGCTGTAGTCGGCCCGACGCGCGTCATCCAGATGGTCGCGGCGCATCAGCTCCACCGTACCCCGGCTGAGCAGACGCACCCCGTCGACACTCGTGCCGAGATGCGTCAGGCAGTCGGCGAAGGCCATGTAGTCGCCGAGCGTCCCCTTCAGGCCGCCGCCGCCGCTCTCGAAGCGCCGCCGCTCGAAGCCCGCCATCGTCGCGACCTCCCGACTCAGGTCGCTTCCCGCTTCGTACTTCCGCCAGGTCGCGGCCGGACTCAGCGCGACGCAGCGCGCCCGCTTCTCCACCGGCACCCAGAAGGCCGTGTCGACCATGCCCAGCGGACGGAAGATATGCTCCTCGAGATAATCGGAGAACAGCTGCCCGGAAATCTCCTCAATCAGGGCACCGAGGACATCGTGGCAGAGGCTGTAGCGCCAGTGTGTACCGGGCTCGAAATAGAGCGGCAGTCCTGCGAGGGCGTCAGCGAACTCGCGTGTCGAATAGTCTCCGCATCGCTCGCCCAGCTCCGCTTCGGCCTTTTTCATCTCCACATCGATTGGATGCTCGGAACCTCCGTAGCTGAGGCCGGCCGACATGGTGAACAGATCGACGATGCGCACCGGCCGCCGGCAGGGCACGCGAAGGATCTCGCCCGTCGGCCCGATCTCGAGGCGTTCCATGTTGCGCCAGGCAGGCATATAGTCGCCGACCGGGTCCGAGAGGCGGAAGCGCCCTGCTTCATAGAGCTGCAGGGCTGCCGTGCAGGTGATGACCTTGGTCATCGAGAAGAGGCGGTAGATCGCCGTCTCGTCGAGCGGCTCCAGGCCTTCGTAATCGCGCGAGCCGACATAACGCTCATAGACCAGCTCGCCGCGGTGGCGGATCAGACAGGCGGCACCCGTCAGCTGATGGGCCTCCGTCACACGCTCAAGGTAGCTGTCGATGCGTCCGGCATCATAAAGCTGACTCATGGTATTCTCCTTTCGTTTCATCCGGAGACGAGCGTCCAGCGCGCCGGTTCCTCCGGGCGCAGCTCCAGTGTGCGCGGCTCGTCCTGCCCCGCACCGACGCTGACATGGTGCGGACCCGCCGGCAGACAGCGCCTGCCGGCGTCATCACAGGTTTCGAAATCTCTCAGGCAAAGCCTGAAACCCAGTTCCACAGCTTCGCCGGGAGCGAGTTCCAGACTTTGCGTGCCTCGAAGCTGACGCTTTGCCTTCCCCCCTTCGGAACTGACATAGAGCTGTACCACGACCTGTCCAGAACGTGTGCCGACATTGGTCACGCGCACGGGAAGCAGAAGTTCTTCTTCCTCCTGAGGCAGCCGCAGTTCCTCCGCCCCCAGGCGTTCGAAACGGAAGCTGCCGTAGCTCAGGCCATAGCCGAAGGGATAGAGCGCATCCGTCTCCATGTAGCGATAGGTGCGCCCCCGCATCGAGTAGTCACGGAAGTCCGGCAGCTCCTCCGTCGTGCGGTAGAAGGTCACCGGCAGATGACCGCCGGGCGCGGCCTCGCCGAAGAGGATGCGCGCGATGGCGTCACCGCCGCGGGCGCCCGGATAGCCGGCCCAGAGTATGGCCGCGAGGCGCGGATCGTCGTGGGGCACGATGAGGGCCGAGCCCGAGAGCAGGATCAGGATGACGGGCTTCCCGGAGGCGAGAGCGATCTCGAGCAGCTCACCCTGGCGGCCGGGCAGGTCGAGGCTCGTTTTGTCCCCGCTGCCGAACTCGTTGCCGGCGTCTCCTTCTTCGCCCTCGATCGTGGCATCCAGCCCGAGGACGCAGACGACCGCATCGGAGGCGGCACAGACGGCGGCCGCCTCCGCCTCGCGGTCGCCGGCCCGGCCCGCCAGGCCGGTCATGCGGTCGCGCCAGAGGTGGCAGCCCTCGGCATAGCGGATGCGTACACGGTCGCCGAGGTAGTCCTGCAGCCCCGCGAGCACCGTCTGATAGCGCGCGGCCGTGCCCTCGTAATTGCCGACCAGGGCGGCGCGGCTGTTGGCGTTCGGGCCGATGACCGCGAGAGTCGTCAGGCTGTCACGGTCGAGTGGGAGCAGCGGCCGGCCATCAGCCGCGGGTGCATTTTTGAGCAGGACGACGGCGCGGCGGGCGGCCTCGAGATTCAGCTCCCGATGCTCCGGTGAATCGACAATCTCGTAGGGAATCCTGTCGTATTCTTCCGCCCCGCTGCCCGGCAGGATGCCGAGCTTCAGCCGCGTCAGCAGCAGGCGCGTCACCGCCTCGTCGAGGCGCGCCTCGCTGACCAGGCCGCGCCTGATGGCCTCGGTCAGATGGACGAAGGTCTCGCCGCAGTTGAGGTCACAGCCGGCGTTCATGGCGAGGGCCGCCGACTCCACCGCATCTTCGGTGACATGGTGGTAGAGATGGAAATCACCGAGGGCGCCGCAGTCGGACACGACATGGCCTTCGAAGCCCATCCGCCCGCGCAGGATGTCCCCGAGCAGGCGCCCGGAGCCGCAGCAGGGCTCGCCGTCGACACAGTTGTAGGCGCCCATGACGGCCTCGACGCCGGCTTCGACGAGGGCGGCAAAGGCCGGCAGATAGCTGTCAGCGAGGTCGTAGGCGCTGGGGCGGGCATCAAAGGCATGGCGCTCGGCTTCGGGGCCGCTGTGGACGGCAAAGTGCTTGGCACAGGCAGCCGCGAGCAGCGTGTCGCCCCCGTTTCCCTGCAGGCCACGGACAAAGGCGGCGCCGAGGCGGCCGGACAGCCAGGGGTCCTCGCCGTAGGTCTCCTGTCCCCGCCCCCAGCGCGGATCGCGGAAGAGATTGACGTTCGGCGACCAGAAGGTCAGTCCCTTGTAGATGTCGCGGTCATCCCCGGCGCTCTGGGCGTTGTACTTGGCCCGCCCTTCCAGTCCGATGACGGCGGCCAGCCGGCCCAGAAAGTCGGGGTCAAAAGAGGCCGCCAGGCTGATGGCCTGCGGGAAGACGGTCGCCGTGCCGGCGCGGGCGACGCCGTGGAGGGCCTCGTTCCACCAGTTGTAGGCGGGTATGCCGAGGCGCTCGATAGCCGGTGCCCGATACTGGGTCTGTGCGACCTTCTCCTCCAGCGTCATCCGGGCAACGAGCCCGGCCGCCCGTTCCCGCAGTTCTTCCTCCCGCTCCCGGGCCGCGAGATTGTAGCCTTTTGCCTTCTTCATTGACCTTCCTCCCAGCGGTAGATGCGGACGGCGTAGGCTTCGAGCTCCGTGTCGCTGCCGCCCTCTCCCGGGGTGACGAGACTCCCGGCACCCTCCGGCTTCAGGCTCCGGACGAGCGTCCGCGGCTCGTTTCCGGTGTTGATGACAAAACGATAGTGCTCCGCGCCGCGCTGCCGCAGGCTGACCTCGATGCCCTCGGGCAGATCCGGGATGACGGCGACATCAGCCGCCGCCAGAATCCGCCCGTAGAGGCGGACGAGCAGGGCAGCCTCGGGCATGCTGGCGAGATAGAAGCAGAGTCCGTCGCCGTAGCGATTGACGGTGAAACAGGGCTCGCCGGCATAGAAGTCCGACTCGTAGGTGGCGAGAACCGAAGCCGTCCCGGCATGGATACGGTCGCAGAGCAGACCGCAGCTGTAGCGTTCCGCTCCGCCCTCCCCGAGCCATTCAGCGGCGGCCGCCGTCGGCAGCATGGCGTTTCGATGGCCCGGCAGCAGGGCGTCGATCTCCTCGGCCCAGATACCGGTGAGTTCGCGCAGGGGGCCAGGATAGCCGCCAAGCCAGACGTTGTCGCTCAAATCGGCGATGCCGCTCATGTAGGTGGTGACGAGCGTGCCCCCGGCGCGCACCCAGTCGCAGAGGCGGCGGGCCTGCTCGGCGCTCAGCATATAGAGCACCGGCGCGATGAGGACGCGGTAGTCGGCGAGATCGAAGTCCGGATGCACCATGTCGACATTCACGCCCAGACGGTGGAAGCCGTGGTAATAGTGGTTCAGCTGCTCATGGTAGCGCAGGTCGACCGAGGGGCCGCTGGTGTACTCGAGCCCCCAGTAGATCTCCCAGCTCATCAGCATGCCGACTGGCGTCAGCACCCGCGTGCCCGGCAGGCCGCTCGTGCTGAGTGCCGCGAGTTCCCGACCGAGCGCCGCCACCTCGCGGAAGACGCGGGTCTCTCCGTGTCCGGCATGGGCGATGACGGCGCCGTGGAACTTCTCGCAGCCCCCGCGCGAGCGCCGCAGCTGGAAGAACTGCACCGTATCGGCCCCGTTCGCGAGCGCCTGATAGGACATCTGGCGCATCTGGCCCGGCCGCTTCAGCGTATTCCAGCGCTGCCAGTTCTGCTGCGAGGGCGTCTGCTCCATCAGCATGTAGGGCTGTCCCCGCTTCAGGCTGCGTGTCAGCTCGTGGAGCATGGCGTTCGCCCAGGGTTCGCTGTCGCGGCTCGGGTAGTTGTCGAGCGAGACGAGGTCCATCTCCCCGGCCCAGCGAAAGTAGTCGAGGGGTTTATAGAGGCCCATGAAATTGGTCGTGATCGGGTTCACCGGGTCGTGCTCGCGGATGAGATCGCGCTCCATCGTGAAGAGCGAAAGCAGCTGCCCGCTCTGGAAGCGATCGTAGTCGAGGGACAGTCCCGCGAAGGTCGTCCGCCCGTCCGCCATGCCGTCACCGAGCAGATTCGGCACCACGACATCCTCCCAGCTGCGGATGTTGTGCCCCCAGAATTTGAGGTTCCATGCCTCATTCAGACGCTCGACCGTACCGTATTTCGCTGCCAGCCATTTCTGAAAGGCGGCTTCGCAGAGCTCACAGTAGCAGCGCCCGCCATACTCGTTGTTGACGTGCCAGCAGACCAGCCCCCGGCGCCGGCCGTAGCGCCCGGCGATGCGCGAAACCAGTTCGCCGGCGAAATGACGGTAGGCGGGCGAGGTCGGGCAGAAGTTGTGCCGCCGGCCGTGGCGGTGCCGTCTGCCCTCGTAGTCGACGCGGTTGACCTCGGGATGGAGGCGGGCGAGCCAGGCGGGCATCGAGGCCGTCGCCGTCGCCAGGACAATTTGGTAACCATCGGCCTCCATGCTGTCGAAGATCGAGTCGAGGTCGCTGAAATCATAGGTTTCCGCGTCCGGCTGCAGGCTAGCCCAGGCAAAGATATTAATCGAAACCGAATTCAGACCCGCCTCTGGAAAGAGCTCGCGGTCTCGCTGTCGCACCTCCTCGGGCCACTGTTCAGGATTGTAGTCTCCACCATAGAGGATACGGTCAAAGAGGCGTCCCTGTTCATCCGGCTGCCATGCTGTCATTCCCTGCCCTCCTTTATTCTCCTTATCAGTGCACCTTATTGGTGTACCAGAACCTGGGATTACCCGCTGATCTGGATCACGGTTCCGCTGCCGAGCTGTCCGGTGCAAAATTTCGAGGTTCCACAGCCAATACGTGCGGATGATTGAAATTCTGCTCATCCAAGGTCACTTTCGGTGCAAATTTCAAGGTTCCACGGCCATAACGTGCGGAAGCTTGAAATTCTGCTCATCCAAGGCCACTTTCGGTGCAAAATTCCAAGGTTCCGCAGCCCAAACGTGCGGAAGATTGATATTCTGCTCATCCGAGACCACTTTCTGTGCAAAATTTCAAGGTTCCACAGCCCTAACGTGCGGAAGCTTGAAATTCTGCTCATCCGAGACCACTTTCTGTGCAAAATTACAAGGTTCCACGGCCATAACGTGCGGAAGCTTGAAATTCTGCTCTCTCACCCATCACTCTTATCCTTTTTCCCCCTTCTGGAGCGGCTCCCGGCTCAGTCCGCAAACGGCGATGGGGCACCAGGGCGGATAAAGAGCGGCATTTCAAGCTCAGCGCAGGCCAGCTGCAGCCAGCGGCCGCCAGCCTCGACAGCGATCGCGTCCCCCCGTGCATCGATGCGCGTCCAGTCACCGCAGTCCGGCAGGTAAACTGCCACCCCGCCGTCGGGGCTGAAGACCGGGGCGACTAGGAGGTCCGGCCCCAGCATGTACTGCCGATCGAGCCAGAGGCAGTTCGGATCCTCCGGGAAAGAAAGCACCATCGCCCGCATCAGGGGCAGGCCGCGTTCGTTCGCCTCCTTCCCCGCCCTCCTGAGATAAGGAAGCAGACGAAGCTTAAGTTCGGTATAGATTCTGGTGTTCTCCACCGCGAGCTCGCCATAGAGCCAGGGTACCTTGTAGGCATGGCTGCCGTGATAGCGCGAATGCGACGAGAGCAGGCCGAACTGCGTCCAGCGGCGGTAGAGATCGGGATCGCAGTCATCCTCGAAGCCACCGATGTCGTGACTCCAGTAGGCAAAGCCGGAGAGCCCGAAGCTCAGGCCCGCGCGCAGCGACTCTGCCATGGACTCGTAGTCGGCTGAGTTGTCGCCGCCCCAGTGCACCGGAAAGCGCTGCGAACCGGCACTCGCCGCCCGCGCGAAGAGCACCGCCTCACCCCTGCCCCGCCGCGCCTCGACACGCTCGAAAACCAGCCTGTTGTAGAGGAAGCTGTAGTAGTTGTGCATGCGCACCGGGTCCGAACCGTCGTGATAGACCACATCGGTCGGGATGCGCTCGCCGAAGTCAGTCTTGAAGCTGTCGACGCCCATATCCATCAGCCGGTCGAGATGGCCGAGATACCACTCGACGGCTTCCGGATTCGTGAAGTCGACGACCGCCATGCCCGCCTGCCAGCGATCCCACTGCCAGACGGAGCCATCCGGCCGCTTCAGGAAATAGCC
The DNA here is from genome assembly GCA_030057555.1 of Bacillota bacterium. GTDB lineage: Bacteria > Bacillota > Clostridia > Saccharofermentanales > Fastidiosipilaceae > JAEZYR01. The sequence continues at coordinate 19,318 of JASGUU010000026.1, forward strand.
CGCTGCTCTGCCCTCGGCAAAGAGCGGCGACTTTTGCCCGACATAGGGATTGATCCAGAGCGAAATCTTCAGGCCGCGCTCATGGAGACGGGCGAGCAGACCTGCCGGATCCGGAAACTTGTCCTCGTCCCAGAGGAAGCTGCACCACTCGTAGGGCTTCATCCAGAGGCAGTCGAAGTGGAAGACCGAGAGCGGGATCCCGCGCGCCTGCATGCCATCGACAAAGGCCAGCACCGTCGCCTCATCGTAGTCCGTCAGAAAGGAGGTCGACAGCCACAGCCCGTAGCTCCAGTCCGGCAGCAGCGGCGCCCGCCCCGTCAGCGCGGTGTAGCGGTCGAGCACGCCCGCCATGTCCTCCGCCGGAATCCAGCACCAGCGCAGCTCCTCGCCGCGGACAGCGAACTGGACGTCGGAAACCTTCTCGCTCGCGACTTCAAACTCGACATTCCCGGGATCCGAGACGAAAACACCGTAGCCACGATTGGTCAGGTAGAAGGGAATGCACTTGTAGGCCTGCGTTGTCCCGGTGCCGCCGTCACGGTTCCAGGTATCGATGGACTGGCCGTTCTTCACAAAGGCGGAGAAGCGCTCACCGAAACCATAGACCTGCTCGCCGACCCCTAGGCCAACGCGCGTTGAAATCCAGCTGCAGCCGGCAGCATCGACCACCCAGGCACGGCTGCGGCCATCAAGCTTCGTGCGCTCTTCGCCATCATAGTAGAAGCGCCATAGTGCCGGGGCGTCACGCCCGATCACGAGCCGCGCCCGTCCCGAACAGAGCTCCAGCGCCGTCTCCGTCACCGTCAGCGCGAGCGGGGCCTCCGGGTCCACCGCCGTCTCAAAGGCCGGCTTCTCCACCACCCCACCCAGATGGTGATAGTGGCGCATCTCGAAAACCCCCTCGAGCGGCGCCGTGATCTCGGTCGTCAGCAGGCCGCCGTCGAGGGTCATCCCGGCATGGGGAATGGCCCGAAACGGCTCGTAGACGAAGAGGCAGGGGCGGCCGTCCGCCGTCTCCCCCAGGCGCCAGTCGTATACTTCCGTCGCATGGGAAACCTGATAACCCGGCTGAATCAGCCAGCCGCCATCGAGATACCGCATAAATCAGCTGCGCTCCATGTCGGGATCCTGCATCAGCCGGTAGATCTCGCGCACCTCTGTGGGACCGAGCTTGACGAAGTTGCCCAGCTGCCCCTCGGCATTCCATCTGATGCCGCTGATGAGGCGGTCGATGTCCTCGACCCTGCCACCCAGTTCGGCAAAGCTCGTCGCGAGTCCGATGGAGCGGTAGAAGGCAACGAGGCGCCGGATTCCCGCCAGGGCCACAGCCTCCGGGGCGAAGGGGTCATTTTCGACGCCGAAAACGCACGTCGCGAAGCGGACGAAGCGAGCGGGATCATGACGGTAGACGAAGCGCATCCAGGCCGGCAGGACCACCGCCAGCCCGGCACCGTGGGCGACATCATAGACCGCCGAGAGCTCATGCTCAATCTGATGACTGGCCCAGTCCTGCACCCGGCCGACACCGACCAGATTGTTATGCGCCAGCGTCCCCGCCCACATGATCTGGGCGCGGCCCTCGGCGTGGCAGGGATCGGCGATGACGAGCGGAGCGTAGCGGACCAGCGTGCGCAGGATGCCCTCGCAGAGCTGGTCGACGAGATAGGTTCCGCCGGAGTTCGTGAAATAGCGCTCGGTGACGTGCGCAAAGATGTCGGCGACGCCATTCGCCGTCTGTGCCGGCGGCAGCGTCCAGGTGAGTTCAGGGTTCATCAGGGCGAGGACGGGGCGGATAAGCTCGGAGCCCGCGCCGCGCTTCCAGACCGTGCCATCGGCATCGACCCTGCTGATGACCGAGCTGTTGCTGCTCTCGGAGCCGGCGGCCGGAATGGTGGGCACGCAGGCGACGGGCAGGGCGGTCAGGGGCTGGGCTTTGCCTGAGTAGAAATCCCAGACATCGCCGTCATAACAGGCGGCCATGGCGATGCACTTGGCCGAGTCGATGGCCGAGCCGCCACCGACGGCGAGCAGGCCGCCCAGATTTTCGGCGCGGACCAGCTCGAGGCCCCGGAGGGCGAGATCCAGACGCGGATTGGGAGTGACGCCGCCGAGCTCGACATAATGGACACCGGCCGCTTCGAGGCTCCGGCGCACTCGGCCCAGGAGCCCCGAGCGTTCGGCCGAGCCACCGCCATAGTGCAGCAGCACACGGTCCATGCCGAGCTCTGCGAGACGGGCTCCGACTTCGTTCTCGACGCCGCTGCCGAAGACATGGCGGGTGGGCAGATAGAATTCAAAGTTGTCCATGGATACCGGGAGATCCTTTCATCCGAGAGACAGCCCCCAGAATCTGAGGGCTGTCGGCTGGTACAGATCGTTGAGCTCCCGCTCAGTAGGTGTCGCTGGTGTCGAAGGTCACGCTCTCGACGTTCTCCTTCAGGCGGGAGGTGGCACGGCGCTTGTTGAGCTCCTCGAGGAAGACATCCTCGTCGACGGGCAGATCAACAGGTCTGCCGAGCCAGGACGAGAGATGGATGGCATTCGACAGCATCAGGCCGTTGATACCCTCCTCCCCGCCGGCGAGCAGCTTCTCACCGCGCAGAATGGCGCCGGTGAAGCTGTTCATGATACCGACATGCTGCGGATTGACACCGCTGGTGTCGATCACTTCGCGCGTGACGCCCGGGCGGCCGAAGCCCTGCGTGGTCTCGCGGGTCCACTGGCTGATGCCCACCTCGAGGCGGTCGAGGGTGAGCTCGCCGTTCTCGGCGATGAGGCGGCCGCCGTCGAGGGTGACCTCGAAGCGGTTGGTGCCCGGGATGTCGCCGGTGGTGGTGACGAAGACGCCGGTGGCGCCGTTGGCGAACTCGAGATAGGCGGTGACATCGTCCTCGACCTCGATGTCATGCCACTTGCCCTCATGGGCGTGAGCCGAGACGCGCACCGGCAGACCGCAGATCCACTGCAGCAGATCGAGCTGGTGCGGACACTGGTTGATCAGGACACCGCCGCCCTCGCCGGCCCAGGTTGCGCGCCAGCTGCCACTGTCGTAGTAGGCCTGAGAGCGGTACCAGTCGGTGATGATCCAGTTGACGCGGCGGATTTCGCCGAGCTCTCCGCTGGTGACAAGCTCGCGCATGCGGATGTAGAGCGGGTTCGTGCGCTGGTTGAACATCATGCCGAAAACCAGGTCGTAGTTTTTCGCGGTCTCGTTCATCTCGCGCACCTGCCGGGTGTAGACGCCGGCGGGCTTCTCGACCATCACATGCTTGTTGTTCGCGAAGCCGGCGATGGCGAGCTCGGGATGCTGGTAGTGGGGGACGGCGATGAGGATGGCATCGCAGCTGTCGGACGCGATGAGGTCGCTGCCCTCGGTGAAGATCTCCCAGTTAATCTTGTGCTCGGCCGCGGTCACCTCGGCCCATTCCCGGCGCTTCGCATCGCGATCGGCGACTGCCGTCACGTCGACCTCGGGCATCAGGCCCTTCAGCCAGTTGCCGATATGTCCCGTACCCATGTTGCCGATGCCGATGATGCCGACCCGGACCTTCTGATTCTCACTGTTGGCGGTCATAGTTTCCTCCTTCTTTTATGGCCGCGTTTCCGACGCTCTCCGACAGCACCACGGCCGGCTCCGTGCTTGGTTTAATCAGCGTAGCCGAGAGCGGCGACCGCCCGATAGCTGCGCTCCAGACAGCTGAAGGGATCGTCGCCCGCCGGGACGCTGTCCTGCTCGACCAGAATGTAGCGGGTGTGGCCCTGGCTCTCGAGCTGCTTCAGAATGCGGGCAAAGTTCAGGTTGCCATCCCCGACCGCCGCGAACTCCGGCACATGGCCGCGCACGGCATAGTCCTTCAGATGCACGCAGGCGAGCCGCGGCGCGAGGCGCTCCATCCAGTCGTAGAGATCGCAGCCCGCATACTGCAGCCAGTAGGTGTCGAGTGTGATATAGAGCTCATTCTCGTCGAAGCGCTCGACGAGGCGCTCCATCAGCGTACGGCCGTCATGCTTCGCGAACTCGAAGGCATGGTTGTGATAGCTGAACTGAAGTCCCGCGTCCATGAGACGGCGGATCGCGGGCAGATAGTCCTCCGCGAAGTAGTCCACCCAGAAGGGCGAGCGGTATTTCTCCGGCATGCTGCCGAGACCGACATAGGGGCAGCCCAGAATGCGGTGCTCCGCGATCAGGGCGTCGGTATCGTTCAGTATGCGGTCGGCCGGGTTGTGCGTCAGCGCGATCTCGAGGCCATGCTCGTCGCAGATGGCCCGCAGCAGACCCGGATCGATGGCGCCCAGCCCCGAAAGCTGAACAACGCGATAGCCCATCGCGGCTACCCGGGCGAGGCTGCGCCGGATATCCGCCTCCGTCTGCAGATAGAGGCGCAACGTGTAGAGTTGCGCACCGAGTTTCATGCTTCCTGCCATTTCTGCCCTCCTCTTTCGTGTTGTCGATCCCTGTGCCACAGCCAGAGCAGAACGAGGGAGAAAAGCCCGATAGGCACCAGGACCATCTGCAGTGCATGGATGACGGTCCAGGCCAGGGTGTTCTCACCGACGATCTGATGCAGGCTGGAACCCATGAAGTTGTAGATGCCGTGCAGCACGATCACGAGCGGCAGCGAGCGCGTCCAGACATAGACCGCGCCAAGTACGAGACCCGCTGCGAAGACATATCCGCTCTGGATCAGATTCCAGTGGAAGACCGAGAAAACCAGCGCCGAGATCAGGATCACAAGCGGTTCCCGGGCAACGCGCATGAGCTCGCCGCAGAGGATGCCCCTGAACAGCAGCTCCTCTGCAGCCGGCACGAGCACGCAGATGACCAGAATCTGCAGTCCCAGATGATCGGCAGTCAGGCTGCCGGCGAGTTCGGCGTAGCGCTCCAGCTGCCCGGCCATGAAGTCCGAATGCCGGGAGAGCAGGTTGACAATAACCATATAGAGCGTGGCAAAGCCCATGCAGCCGAGCATGGCACACACGGCCGCGAGGCTCTCCCGCAGGCGCGGCCGCTCGAGCAGGACATAGGGCCGGCCGCGGCGGCGCAGGAGAAAAAGTCCCAGGCTGTAGGCGCCAATCGCCGCCACGGACGAAGCTCCCAGCCACAGCGTACTGTTGTCGCTGAACCATTGCATAAGGCTCTGCTCAATCGCTCCCGGAGCCCCGCTGTTCAGTTCGGGCCGCAGCAGGACGAGAACCACCATCTGGGCCGTCGTCTGCAGCGAGATATGAATGAGCATGAACAGCAGCGGAATGAGAATCGTACCGGCCCCAAAGCGCGGCCGTCGTTCTGCCGGCTGCGGTCCGCCGGGCGGCGGTCCAAAACCCGGAGACGGTGCACCGGGGTAAAAGTTGCCGTTCTGCGCCACGTCAGATTCACCTCGCCTGCTTTTTGTAATCCTCTTAAGTATACCGCAAGCTTTCGATTCCGATGAATACGGGCGGTGCTGCCCACAGGCGGCTACAGCCGCCGCAGGTAGCGCTCAAAGAAGACATCAAAGACCAGTCTCAGCTCGCTGCGCCTGCGAATGGACTGGTAGTAGTGCTCGCCGTGAGGCCCCGTATCAAAACGCATAAGAACAAATTCCGGGGCCCTGTGCGCTCCGTCATCGGGCTCATAGGCTCCGAGGGCCACATATTCGCGCCCATGCACACTGAAGCGGTCGACAAAGGCCAGATAATACTCGTGACCGTTATCGAGATCCTCAAGCACGAGCAGAACCTCATCCTCCTCCAGAGGGGGAAGATCGGCTTCCGGCTCCCGGGCTTCGCGGCGTGGGAAGAGGCGCATGGCGGAAAGAATCTGCAGGCGGCTGCGGCGAGCCTGACGGCTCAGTCGCCATCCTCGAACGGGTCAAACTCGTCATCCTCATCGCCGAAGCTTCCGAGCTCCTCGGCAGCCTCCTCGCAGAGACGGTCATACTCGGCCGAGACACGGTCGAACTCGCTGTCCTCGAGACTCTCGAAGCCTTCGCTGCCGTCCTCGAGCTCGATGATACGGACAATCACAGCCTGAGGATCCTCCTCAAGCGTGACCAGGACGCAGTACACCTGATCCTCGAACTCGAAATCATCGGCAATCATGAAACGAAACTCTTCGCCCGTCTCCTCGTCGATCATCGTGATGATCTCGGACTCGACATCATCCTCATCGAATTCAAGGTCGAGTTCCACTCCGTCCTCATGGGCACAATCAGGGCCGTGTTCGTGGGCAGCTCCGTGCTTCTCAGGCGCTCCGGCTCCGGGACGGCCGTCATCGGCCTGGTACAGGAACAGTCTCATCATCTTTCCTCCATCATCGTTCGAGGACGCCCAATTTATGGGCTGTTCGTGATCGTCTGAGTATAGCAGAGAGAGTCCTCCGTACCCCCCCTCATGCAGGTCCCTCATGGCTCCATATTTCCGCTGCCGGAGCGACCCGAAACGGTCCACTGGTGGTCAACCTGGCCTGAAATCCAAAATCATTTGGGTAAATATGCAAAAGTATGCATAAACTACACGTCCGGCACCCTGTAGTTCTTAGGTTCCATTTTGGATTTCTCTTCGTTTTGACCAGAAACAGCCCTTTTGTGGTCAAGATGGCGAGTAATCCAAATCTTTTTTTGGATTACTCTTCGTTTTGACCACCAGAAGTCCGCAGGCTGCTTTTTCCCCCCTGCCAGCCGTCTTCCTGGCATGCACCCCCGCTTCCCGTCCGGGTGTGCCTCCTGCTGTTCTCTGTAGTGGCCGAAAGGAGCAGCGCATGAAGCAAAGCGCCAGGGCTG
>JASGUU010000027.1 GCA_030057555.1 Bacillota bacterium
TCGAACTCCAGGCTCCTTTCCGGCGAACTTGCCTCGAAGCTGGCAGGTCGCTATGTGAGCTTCGAAGTGTCACCTTTCTCTTTCGCGGAGTATTCCAGAGCACATCGCGAGCAGGGTTCGGAACTCGACAATCGTGAGTTGTTTATGCAGTATGTGGAAACGGGAGGTTTGCCATTTCTGACAACAGCCCGTCTGGATCTGTCAGCTACAGCCAATTATCACCGTGATGTTTTCGCATCCGTTGTCCTGAACGATATCGCCGCTCGCTATCAGATACGTGATATTGACCAGCTGCGCCGCCTGATCTATTATCTCACCGCTCAAATTGGGACTCCGGTCTCGGCGACTGGCATCTCACATTTCTTCCGCAGCGAAAACCGCAGCATCTCTCCTGAAACCATTCTCAACTATATTCGCTACTGTGAAGATGCCTATCTCTTTCACGCCGTACGGACAAGCGACCTGCTTGGGAAGCAGACTCTTCGTGTCAATGAGAAGTACTATCTCACCGACCATGGTCTGCGCGAAAGCATCGTTGGGGAAAATCGCAGCAGCATTGAACGTGTGCTCGAAAATATTGTCTACATGGAATTGCGACGTAGATTCGACAGCGTTCACATTGGTCGGGTAACGGTATACGAAAAGGCTGGTCCGCGGAATCTGGAAGTTGACTTCGTCTGTCGAAAAGGTCGGGAGAAAAGCTACTTTCAGGTGGCCTATCTGCTGGCTTCAGAAAAGACAATAGAACGCGAATTTCGTTCTCTGAAAGCGATTCCGGACAACTATCCCAAGTTCGTCCTGAGCTGGGATGATTTCGACATGTCCCGCGATGGAATCCGTCACATGAATATCCGCGACTTCCTGGTGTCAGAGACTACGTAGCAGCAGGAAGTCCAAAAAACATGTCACAAAAAAAGCTGCCCCGCCGGAATTCGGCGGGGCGCTTATGTCAGTAAGGATGCATGAAACTGCCAGCTTCAGCGTGGTATCGGTCATGCCGATACCAGTCAGTGACACCCGTCCTAAGACCCTTCCGGCGGAGGTATGACCGCCTCCCTGGCAGCCTCCTTCTGCAGATTGCGAATCGCCCGCATCAGCACGAAGACGATGAAGATCAGGGGGAAGCCCGCGATCACACAGACGACCTGCACCGTGGCGAAACCGCCGACGATGATGATGCCGGCTGAGAAGGCGATGAAGACCAGCGCCCAGACCAGACGGTTCAGAGTGGTCGGCTGGTCATAGCCGGTGAGATGCTTGGAGGTCATCGAAGAGAGCGTGTAGGCTGTGGAGCTGACCGTCGTCGCCAGGAAGACGAAGCAGCAGATGCTGTAGATCAGCAGCATGAAGCGGCTCATGGGCAGCGTCTGAATGATGGCGGAAATCGCCGCTTCCTGACCGGCGCTGTTGAGCAGACCGGCAACATCCAGGATGCCGCTTTTCTGCAGATGCAGCGAATAGCCGCCGAGGATGGCGAAGAAGGTCATGCAGCCCATGCTGCCCCAGAGCACCTGCCCCAGAATGACCTGGCGCACCGTGCGTCCGCGTGAGATGCGGGCGACGAAGAGCCCCAGCACCGGCATGTACGCCAGCCACCAGCCCCAGTAGAAGGTGGTCCAGCGCTGCGGGAAGCCCGAGCGCAGGTGGGGATCGGTATACGTGCTCATGCGGACAAAGTTTGAGAACAGCAGACCGATGCTGTTGGTTTCCGCGTCGACCAGATAGCGGGTGGGGCCGACGAGGAAGACAAAAATGATGAAGGCCAGGACCAGATAGACATTGAGGGTGCTCAGACGCTGGATACCCTTGTCGAGGCCGCGCAGCACCGTCACGCCAAAGAGCACGAGCAGGATGCCGAGCATGGCAAGCTGCATGAGCAGGCTGTTGGGGATGCCGAGGAAGGAACAGGTAATCTCGGAGATGACGGGGATCTCAAGGCCGATGGAAGCTCCGATGCCGCCGATAATGCCAAAGGCGACGAAGAAGTCGACCAGCGGCTTCAGAATGCGACGCACGCGATCAGACTTGAAGGCCTCGTCAACACAGACGGAGATGCGCGTGGTGTCGCCCTTTTTGATGAAAAGAACATAAGCGATGACGATGGTGGCCGGCACATACATGATCCAGGCCGAAGGGCCCCAGTGGAACTGGCCGTACATGTGGGCGTAGTCGTAGGCCTGCTCTGAAAAGGGTTCGATGCCAAAGGGCGGAGCCTCGAGATAGTGGATCGGCTCGAAGAGACTCATGATCATGATCGAGGCATCTATGCCGGTCGTGAAGACCATACTGATCCAGGAAAAAGTCGAGAACTCGGGCTTTTCGAGCGGATGACCGAAGCGCACGTTACCAAAACGCGAAAAGGCAATCGTGAGCTCATATCAGTACACGCAGCAGCTGCATCCGGGCGGCGTCTGCGACACCACCTGCCATCTCCGGGCTCTCTGCTCACCTGCTTCCGATTCTGGCCAGTGCTGCCCGTTCAGGCCACGGTCACGAAATGCTCAACGGAATACAGGCCAGTACGCAGATGCAGATGCCTGCCGGCAGCTCCGCCGCTACTTTGACTATGCCTTCGGGTAGGGGCTGTCAAATTCCGCCTCAGCCTTTTTCACCGCATCTTCAAGACTCATGCCACTGAAGAACGGGGCATTCAGATATCTTCCTGATTTCCCGTCGTTCACAAAAACGCCGACAACAATGCCCGGTATGGCGCTTTCCGGTGCATTCGGTGCGTGTGGCCCGCCCAGATCGGTTCTGCACCAGCCCGGGTCGGTGAGGTTGATCAGGACATCCGTACCCTCGACCGTCGATCCAAGGTCGATGGTGATCTTGTCCAGCGCCGCCTTGCTCGCGGAATATCCCGCCTGCTGCGGATCGAAGCGGATGCCGCTGGTGGTATTGAGGATGCGGCCGAAACCCCTTTCTATCATCTTCGGCATGAAGTGGTAGCAGATCATGGCGGGTGCCACCGTGTTGATCCTGAAGCTGTCCAGATAGTCGGAGACCGGGGTCTTGAAGTAATCGTTCCGGTATGCGATCTGCACTCCCGCATTGTTCAGAACAATGTCCACATCGACGCCAAAGCCGTCAATTTCATGCAGCATTCTCTCTACGGCCTCAAGGTCCGAGAACTCAGCTGCCACGATTCTCGCTTCTGCTCCCGTGGCCGTGACTTCGTCATAGACTCTCTGACAGTTTTCAGACTTCCTGCCATGCAGGATGAGCCTGCAGCCCATTTCGGCCATGAACTTCGCGGTGAGAAAGCCTATGCCTCTGCCGGCACCCGTGATGAATGCCCATCTGCCCTGTACGCTGATCATAAAAGCCTCCTGTCTGGAACAGACTCCATGGAACCGGATTGTCATGTTAAGCCAAACGCTTCATGCGATCAAAGTCCATGTGCTTTTGATGTAGAGTGTGATCCCGCGCTGCTGTAATAATCTTCGGAACATTGGCTTATTCCGGGCGCACATGGAGGCAGCACAGGCGAAAGAGACTGTACGTATCTAAACACGTCCTCGCTGCTGCTGTCTGGAACTCCCCGGTTTCCTCGTAACTGGAAATCGCTGGTATGATGATATTGGTGGTGCGAAGATGGCAGCCTGCCGAATGATCCCACGCTGCACATATTCGGAGGAGATGGTATGAAACGAAATGTCTCAGCAACCCTGCTGTCGATTGCGTCCACCACCCGGGGGCCGGAGCCGGGATCTTCATTTCCCATCACTACCCCCGGCTTCGGCCCCGCCTTCTGAGCTGAGGCAGCTGACATGGCAGTCCTCTGGTCCGTCACCGAACCCGAACCCCGGCGCCGCCGCTCTCTGCCCATCCTCATCGCCCTTGTCGCCCTGCTGCTGACCGTCGCAGCCGCTGTCCTTATCCATTTCTATCGGCAAAGCCAGATCATTCCCCCGCTCTACAGCCCCGACACGGTGATCACCCGGGACCGCCCGATCCTCGCCCCGCCCTCGCTGACGGTCGAGGAGGCACAGCGCTGGGCCGAGGCCAGACGCGCCGACCCGCTCTTCATCGAACTGGCGCCCATGTTCTGGGAGCTCGCCACCGCGGAGGGCGTCGATCCGGCCATCGCCTACGCCCAGGCCGCCCTCGAGACCGACCGCCTGCGCTTTGGCGGCATCATCGACGCCAGCTACCACAACGTCTGCGGCCTGAAGACGGCGGAGGGCGGCGACGACCGTGACCCGGCGGCCCACCAGCGCTTCCCCGACTGGGAGACCGGCATCCGCGCCCAGATCGAGCACCTCGCGCTCTATGCCGGAGCGCCCGGCTACCCCCTGGAGGATCCTGCCGACCCGCGGCACTTTGCCTGGCTTCATGGCAGCGGCCGCACGATCAGCGAACTCGGTCGCAGCTGGGCCTCCGCCGGCCACTACGGCGAGGCGCTGGGCCGCATCGTCGAGGAAATGCTCGCGGGCACGAGGAGGGACACGAGATGAAACGCCCGAACTATCGTCTGACCGCCTGGCAGAACTGGACCAACGATCCCAATGGCCTGATCTACGCCTGTGGCCGCTATCACGCCTTCTACCAGCACCATCCCTACGATCCACGCTGGGGCCCGATGCACTGGGGCCATGCGACGAGCCCGGATCTCTACCGCTGGACACAGCAGCCCATCGCGCTCTACCCGGATGAGAACGGCACCTGCTTCTCCGGCTCGGCGGTGCTCGACAGCGCGAACACCAGCGGCCTCGGCGACGGCGGGAATCCGGTCCTCGTCCTCATCTATACCAGCCATCCGGAGGCGGCCGCAGACGGCCGCCACTATGAGGCACAGAGCCTCGCCTGGAGCCGGGACGGGGAGACGTTCATGAAATATAACGGCAACCCCGTCATCCCCAACAACGGCGTCCCCGATTTCCGTGACCCTAAGGTCTTCTGGCATGCCCCTTCGGCCTCCTGGATCTGCGTTCTCGCCGCCTTTGACCGTGTCGCCGTCTACCGCTCGCCGAACCTCATCGACTGGACCCACGCGAGCGACTTCGGTCCCGGCGAAACAACGATCCCCGGTGTCTGGGAGTGCCCCGATCTCTTCCCGCTCGAGCTCGACGGCGAGACCCACTGGGTCCTGCTGGTCTCGCTCGGCACCGACAATGCCCATGGCCGCGGCGTCGTCGAGTACTTCATCGGCGACTTCGACGGCCAGCGCTTCGTCCGCCGGGTCAGCACCCCGGTACCCCGCCTCCTTGACCAGGGCAGCGACCTCTACGCGGTGCAGACCTTCGCCAACACCGAGGACCGTATCCTGCTGGGCTGGGCCGCGAATCCCGGCTATGCCGGCGACACCCCGACCACAGGCTTCTGCGGTCAGCTGAGCGCGCCCCGCCTCCTCTCGCTCTATCGCGATCTGAACGGCCAGCCGGCCCTCGCCGCCCGTCCCGTTCCGCTGCCTGCCGACATCATTGCCGCCAACGGCCCCGCCACGACGGAGCTCCCTGCCACTGCCTGGCAGCTGGACTTCACGCCCCCGGATGCCGCCTTCCGCCTCGAGCTCTCAAACGACGCCGGCGAATGCCTCTCTCTTGCGCAAAGCCCCACCCGTCTCCTCAGCCTCGACCGCAGCCAGTCGGGGAACATGAGCTACTCACCGCTTCTTGAGCTGCCGCAGTTCCGCCGCCGCGAGGTGGAGCCCCGCACTGCCGCCCCCGGCCATTGGCAGATCACGCTCGATGGCCCTCTGCTCGAAATCTATGCCGACGACGGCAGCCGCGTGCTGACGCAGCTGGTCTATCCGAGCCAGCCCTACACAAAACTGCGCTTTGAGGGACTTAGAAACGTCAACCTGACCACCTGTCATCCCTACGAGATTCCGCAGGCGGCCGACCCCTTTCTCTTCAGAGAGTCTTGAGTACCGTGCCTGGTTCCATCATTCCCTTCCCGGATGCCACAGCGGTACGCGAGGAGATCCTCGCCCTGCAGGAGGAGCTCGTCACGCTTTATACCGAGCGCGACACCCTCGTCAGCACGGTCTGTCCCAACATCGAGTCGCGCTACATGCTGGTTCTCGGCGCCCTCGAATTCCGGGTCTATCAGGCCTATGTCAGATTCCTGCGTACAAGGCGGAAGTACGAGCTCATGCAGGCACAGGTCAACAGGCAGGAGGCCATCCGGCTGAACGACATAGAGAGCCGGCTCGAACAGGAATTCGCCAGTTACCGGGCGGAGCTCGAGGAGCGCATGGGTCGAATGAATGAGGCCCTCAGGCGCCACCAGGCGAAGGAGCTCAGCGAGGCAGAATCTGCAGAACACAAGCGCCTCTACCGCAGCATCGTCAAGCGCCTGCACCCGGATCTCAACCCGCAGCTGACGGCAGCCGAGCGCGGCCTCTTTGAGCGTGCCGTCACCGCCTATGGGGATGGCGACCTCGACAGCCTGCGCATCATCCACGCGATGCTCACGGACCTGCCTTCCACCCTCGAGACTGCCGGCTGGGAAAGCGTGCTCTCCGAGCGCGAACGCCTCCAGCGCCTGATCGCCCTGGTCCAGAACGAGATTGAGACGATCAAATCATCCTGGCCGTACACCATGCTTGAACTCCTTGAGGACAGCGGACAGCTGGCCCGAAAGCGTACTGAGCTCGAGGACATGCTGGAGTACTATGTGAGCGTGACCGCGAACTATGAGGCGCGCATCGAGACACTGCTGGGAGCGAAATGATGTCGGATTCAAATCAAATCTCAAAGCCCGAAGCCAGCGGTCTGCTCGGTCTCATCCACAGTGCCAGAGGCGGCGCAGGGCTGCCCACCCCGTTTGAGCGCGAGATCCATCTCTTTGACAGCATCGTCGCCGGCACCACCCATATTGAAGGGATCCACGACATTGAGCCCTCGCTCGCGATCCACGACCGTCTGACCTTTCGCCGCGAGCCCGAGAATCCCTACGACCCTCAGGCAATCCGGATACAGACGGAGGACGGCACGAAGATCGGCTACGTGCCCCGTCAGGACAATGTCATCTTCGCCCGCCTGATGGATGCCGGGAAGCTGCTCTTTGGCCGCATCACGGAGAAGGAGCTGCGCGGTTCCTGGCTGCGCATCTCAATCGGCATCTACCTGCAGGACTAGGTCGCCATGCGCAGGCAGAAGCTACAGTGAGATCTGGAACGAAATTGACAGGAATCTTTGATTCGCCCCGAGTCCGCTCTTGAAGCGGGGGCTTCGAATACCTGTAAATGCAAGTCGGGCGTTTTCACGATGACTTTGCCGGATGGATTGCCTGTTTTTAGATCCTGCATACGGGAAGGCTGAGCAGAAAAACAACATATACAAATAATTGGTGGATAAGTTGAAAAATTGAGCAGGAAATCGCGCCATTTGCACAATAAATCAAGTTATCCACGAAAAACTGCACATAAGTTGCAATTTCGCTCACTGCATACTCTACCCAGGTCAAAAACGTCGCCAGACTGTTGCTTCCGACCGTTCTCGAGAGCCAGTTCCCGAAACCGGCAGCATGTCAAAGTGCCAGAGGCCTGTCTTCCTTCCAAGCGACCAGTTCACATGGGAATTCCAGCACTGCAGCCGCAGATAGGAGCGGCCGGGATGCTGTTATCTCAGCTGTTCCGGCTCTCTCATGCCGTGATCCCAGACACTTTTCAAGTTCACCCCTACACCCGCAGCTCGAAGTCCCGTGCTCCATCCCGCCGGAACGACAGCTTCCTGGTCTCCCGGACGCCGGCTCCGCTGATCTCGACCTCGTAGTCGCCATAAAACACATGGCAGCCCGCCCGCCCGTCGCTGTCACTCTCGAGCCGGCAGTCGCTGCGCCAGACTCTGCCGAAAAGATCGCGAATCACCTCAAACGCCGGCTTCACCGTGCCGTCAAAGCGCAGCAGCCCGCCGTGATAGTAATTCTCACCGCAGCTCATGTCACCCGGTTCGGCGCGATAGGCATAGCCATCCCAGAGATTCCAGTAAACGATCGCCTCCATCCCCGCACCCGCGAACCACATGCTGTACAGGTACCGGATGATCTCGGCCTGCAGCTCCTCATCCTCCGCCTGCAGCGAATAGGCCGGAATCGTCACCTCCGTGATCTGCAGCGGCCGCCCGAAGCCGGCATAGAGATCCATCACCGCGAAGATCCGCTCGGGATCGTAGAAGGTCGGTGTCACCTCCGCCTCCCGCCCGGCCGGATAGAACATGTGAAACTGCAGCCCGATGGTGTCGATGCGCACCCCCGCCGCGAGCGCCCGCTCGATCTGCATGTAGTAGGCCCCGCGATTGTGGTGAAAGGGCTCCCATGCCGGCACCGTCGCCTCATTCATGATGAGCTCGTTCTGCGGGAAACAGCGCTCGGCCAGCCTGAAGCTCCACTCCACCATCTCCGGGTCCCAGTAAAAGTCTGTCCGCCCCCGTTCCCAGAAGGTCTCATTCGTGACCTCCCAGCCCGGAATCCGCCCGGCATAGCGCTCGGCCAGTACCAGAAAACGCCGCTCCAGCGCCCGCTTTACCGACACCGTATCCCGCGGCAGCCAGTCCGGCGTGAAGGCATCATAGTTCAGACAGTGCGCCTTCGGCTCAATTCCCTGCTCCACACAGTACTCCAGGCAAAGGTCCACCGGCGGCCGCCGATACCGCACGGGACTGTCAGTCGCGAAACGCAACTTCCCCTCCTCCGGTTCGAGGTCCGTCCAGTAGATCGGCAGAGTCCCGAGATTGTTTATCTCTGCAAAGCGTTCCCTG
This sequence comes from Bacillota bacterium, assembly GCA_030057555.1. GTDB lineage: Bacteria > Bacillota > Clostridia > Saccharofermentanales > Fastidiosipilaceae > JAEZYR01. The sequence continues at coordinate 8,706 of JASGUU010000027.1, forward strand.
TACGCCGCCTCCTTCGCCTCACTCTCCATTCCGCCCAGCATGAAGAGATTGCAGCCATGCTTGAAGGCATGGCCCGTCTGGCGCAGCCGCAGCCTGAGACCCGGCAGCGGCCGCCCCTCACGATCCACTACCCGCAGCTCGAGCTGCCCCTTCCGGTTGGCTTCGATTCCCGCAGCTACACGCTCGTTCATGAAGTCTGCTTTCTCATGGAAGGGTTTCAGGATTTTCTCTCTGCGTGAACAATCGTTGGTCATGATGAGGCTCCGATCTGTCTGGTCGTTTGTTGACGCTGGCGAACTACACACAAGAATACCTGAGAACTGCCGGTCTCGGCGGAGGATGAGGGTAATACAGGTCAGATTCTGTCGCAGCTATGGCTCTATGAGGACAACAGGGGGCTTTTCCAGTATTTCGGGAAACCCAGTTTTGCTTTGTCAATATCCTGGCCGTACTTCTCAAAAAGGAGATCCAAATCGGATACAAATGTTCTGAACCCTTCGCTGTTTCCATGCAGCAGCTTCAGAACCAGCAGGACCTTGTAGATGTATGGGTTGTTGTACTTTTCCAGCTCAGGATATAACTTCGGTTTGAGTGCTATATGCCGATTGTAAATGCGGCCGGAATGCGCGCAGATGTTGCGTGCAGTGGTGATTAAGTGGAGCCAGGTGGGCAGGCGTTTGGGGTCGCAGTTGAAATGATCGGCTATGGCACGTTTGTTCTCCAGGTTCAATATTCCGTAAAGTCTGGATATCATGCCCAGTGTCATCGTTTCAACTGCGGCCCAGAGAGGCAATTCTCCGTAGTCTGCCAGATTTAGAGAGACAAACGCCTGGTCCAGGCTCTTAGCCAACCCTTCATAATACTGGGCAAGGAAAGCTAAAAACTCTTTGTGTTTATCAGTAGCGACAGTGGCTATGTCAGTGTGTGCAGCATTTCCATGCATGAGACTCAGGACATTGAACAGTACTGAACGAAGCTTCAGTTCGACAGGGATGATCTGCCCTAACAGCAGTAAGCCGAAAGACGAGTCAAACTGATGCATTATATAAAGTTGTTCGATGGTCGTTCCTGGTATAAAAAATCCAGGTGTTTCGTGAAAATTGTAAGCATAAGCATTTAGGCGATAGTAGTTAACATCAAGAAGAATGGCTTCTGCTCGTGAAACGTCATTAATGTGTAGACCCTGCAAAATGAATGCTTGAATTTGCTCGTCAATGGTTTTTGCTGGCTCCATATGTTTTTTGCACATAACAAGACTCCACCTGGTCCGCTTCATCTCAACCTCGAAAGGTCAAGCGCTAGGCGTGTGGAGTACTGTTGCCACTATACTACCACCAATCGCACAAGCTGGCAAAATTGGAAACAGAAAAGAGAAGTTGGCAAAGCACTATAAGACATTATGCCTCAGGGTTTGCCTGACAACAAGCAAACACAATATCGAATCCTGCCTGCTTTCCAGACGAAAGCAACAGCTATGTGGATGCTTCGGGCAAACACAGGCAAAGAGGCATGCTTAGTTCACTGCTTTGGCGCCTGTGTCCGAGCGCTGCAATCAACAATCTCACCGCCGGATTACTTTGACAAAAAGCGCCGAATATGAAGAGACGTTCAGTGCGGAACGGATCTGGACTGCCTGCTCCAGGCATCTTTCATTCATTGTCGTCAGTTTCAAAAAGACGTCTGGTACCCATCGATATCAGCGAGGACTGCTTGCGTCTTCATATGCTTTCGGAATGGATGCCACTGAAGAGAACGGTGACGATTACCCAGTTCAGGCTGACGACGAAGCTGTATCCCATGGCGGTAATTCAAGGAAGAGAAACAGGACAATTCCGACAGTAAAAAGAGCCAGAATGTCTGGCATCTGGCCTTTTCGCACTTTTCAGTCCAAAAGCTGGGAAGAAAACCGAAGTGAAAAGAGATGCTTCCTAAACACTGCAACGCGAGAAGAGCAGAGTGTCTGAAGTGCGTAGAACGGCTAATACTTTGATCTGTCTTTGCCAGACAGACACTTACATCCTGTAGAGCTGCTTCAATTCCGCTATGAAGGAATCAAAAGTACATATGTATGGAATTTGTTCTTTGCTGTAAGAGCTCAAGATAGCTTTGGGCACGACGAGCTGCAGATTCACAGCACGCATGGCCATGGTCTGATTGACACTGATAGCCGGCTCCAGTGTAAGCAGGTGTTTTGCATCAATTCGATCCGCCTCGTCGAGGACTTGTCTCCATCTATCTTTGCATGTCGATTTCACACCCAGCATCCGAAGGCATTCTTTGGGATAGGCGGAATCGATATAGGCTGAATGGCTTGGAAACAGAAAGTCAGGCCGGTTTCCTCTCTCCGTCGTTGTTTGTGCCTCAAATGGAATATGGTTCTCCCTCAAAATGTATTCAACATGATTCTCGAGAGATTTACCGGCACGACTTTTTCTGCGGTTCTGCACAGACAGCGAAAAGGCGATGAAAGAATCAACATCGACGTTTTCACCGATCATAAAACCCTGCTGCAGTTGTTCAGAAATAAGGTGGCTTTCCAAAGCTCTGAAAAGACCTTCCTCATGTTCCAGCCAGTATGTTAGTGCAGAATCTGGATCGGCTACTGGGTCGGTATCTGAGAACACCCGGCGCGTATATGTTGAAAACTCATGGGTCGAAGGAAATCCGGAACTGTATCGCCGGGAAACGATTTCCATGTAATCTACACCTGTCGGGAATACTTCAACACCGATGTTTTCGAGGATGTAGCGAACTGGCGTTATTACTGCGGTTGTTGACAATTGCGCGGTGTGCCGGAGCTCAAATGATTTCGTAACATCCGGGTCAATAACAGCCGGGTCAATATGGAATAACCACAAAAGCTGGGATTCAGCGGTTGTCCCAGCCTGCGCGATTATGAGAAACAGGCTGTCATTGTCATTGACACAAATGAAAAGGGCGTCGCCTTCTTTCGTTAGATCCATGACTCTGTTGCCCGGATAATACAGACGCCACTCTGTGCGGTGCGGATGGTTCCTTCGAGCATCGTACCAAGTAACTGTACCGGTATCGGAAACAGGCTCATCATCGTCGTTCAGGTATACAAAGCGGGTTTCATAATGTTTTCGATCAGCTGGCTCACCAAGAATCTGTCGAAGCCGGCTGACCCCGTTGAATTCATGCTGGTTGCTGACCGTGCTGTCCGCTTCGACAGCCGAGAGCCTTTTTACGGCAACTGAACGGAAATATTGAGACAGGTAACCCGCTTTAATCTTATCCATCAGAGCTCCAGGTAATGTTGTTCTGCGTCAGCAATAAAGGAATTCATTCTAATGATGACAGAGTCGCACTGATCCTTATCGGTCATCATCTGCTTAATTGTACACTCCCAGATGATCAGGATTTTTACACCTGAAGAGAGCAGTGTTTTAGAGACATCAGCATCGCGTTTTGTATTCGCATCAAACTTGGCCTGCCAAAACTGAATGTTGCTTTTTGGAGTATAAGCGTATTTGCATCCGGCGTGCCGGTGCCAGAAGCATCCATGCACGAAGATCGCTGTCCGGTACTTCCTGAGCCAGATATCGGGTCGGCCATAAATTGAGTTTTTGAGTCGGTATCGGTACCCATTTCTCCAGAGTATGTTTCGAATGTACAGTTCCGGCTTGGTATTTGAGGATTTTATCCGGGACATGTTCTCACTTCGCTTCTCGCGACTGATCGTATCCATGGAAATCTCCAGTCAACAGCAAGTCCTGGTCAGACGCTAAAGGTGCAGCCTGTCCAGCTCAGAGAGTTTCTCGATGATGTTCCGTGCGATTTCGCTGATCAAGGGGACGACGACAGAGTTGCCAAACTGCTTGTAGGCCTGTGTATCGGAGACGACGATCTTAAAATTCTCGGGGAATCCCTGCAGGCGTGCACACTCCCTGGGAGTAAGGCGGCGAGGGTTCATCTGGCGGCCTTGATCTATCAGGATCTCAGAACCGTCCTTATAGTATCTGGCACTGAGGGTCCGACTGGGTCCTCTCAAATCAGGCCTGCCATACCCGAAACCATTGCCTTTCTTCCGATGCTTTTCTGCATACTCCTGAAGATAAGTCCATAGAGAATCAGAGAGCGTGTACTTTGACTCTACCAGAGGTTCGAGTATTTGATGGAGCTGAGGCTGCGCTTTGGGCTTGTTAAGATCGTATGTAAATTCGACATCCGAACCATAGCGGTTCATGTCGAAGCCGGTGATGAAGATGCGCTCACGATGCTGGGGAACAAAATCCTGTCCATCAAGAACCTCGCTGAAGATTGTATAACCCAGGTCTCGAAGTGTTGCCTCAATGACCTTCCAGGTGTTTCCCCGATCATGTGAAACCAGATTCTTAACATTCTCCAGAAGGAATGCCTTTGGTCTTTTTGCCTGCAGAATCCGGGCGATGTCGAAGAACAGGGTTCCCTGAGTTTTGTCCAGAAACCCTGTTTCGCGTCCGAGACTGTTCTTTTTCGATACTCCTGCAATGGAGAAAGGCTGGCATGGAAAGCCGGCAACAAGGATGTCATGATCCGGGATTGCAGAAGCGTCAATTTTCGTAATGTCTCCATAGGGCATTTCAGCGAAATTGGCGAAATACGTTTTCTGGCAGAACTTATCCCATTCGGAGGTGAATACACATTTTGCTCCGTGCCGCTCAAAACCGATACGCATGCCCCCGATGCCGGCAAACAGGTCGATAAACCTGTATGAATCAGGTTCGGTTTTTTGTGACTCGACTTTTTGCTTATGGGCACTGATATAGTAGTTGAGCGCGTTGGACATTACATCCTGCATCGTCATGTCAGTATCGCCTATAAGCTTCTGGATGCCTTTAACCTGTGCCTCTTCAAGACGTATGTGTACCTGTTTCATATGCAACCTTCTTTAAAACTATCTGGGTCAAATAATATACCATTTTATGCCCGCGGAATATCGCTTATGCTACCAACAGGTGATCTTCCTGTATCCGATACCCGCTCTGAAACAGGTTTTAAATCTTGTTGTCCAGATGAGCATGTCACAGATTGTACCCGACTCCGCTGCGGTGGGAAGTGGTGGGTTTTGCATAAAAAAGGAATGTCAAACGCTGCCCGATATGGTACAAGTAAAGTGACCCGAATGCTCCGGCTGACGTGATTTTGAGCGCCTATGAGCAGCCTGTTGCTGCACCTGATCGGGAGGACACCTTGATGAACAAGAAGCATGAAAAGGCCGGCCGTACACTGCTTTTGGCCGTGCTCGTTATGGGCATGCTCTGTATCCTGCCGAGTGCCGGTATCAGAGCGGATCTACCGGAAATCAATTATGTTGCCTTTCGCGGCCCGAATCTCGAACCGGGTATCACGCTGCGGTATCTGAGAGAAAACACCTATAAGATGATACCTGCTGATCTGGGCGATCCCTATGAGCATGTCACCATCAGTGCGAGGATAATCGGACCAGAGGCTGAAACGTTGCCGGACGTTGACTTGCTGCCGGACGATATTATTGGCAACCGACAGTATCGCATTACGTATACCTGGAGGGCACCGGCAGGCTTTTGTTTCGCTTCGGAGATGCGGTTCACGTATATCGATGACGACTGGGATGAACGCGATCTCGACTTTTACACCTACTCACAGATAACCGAAAGCGGAACCATCTATGTTCTGGTGGGTTCGGTTGATATCTGGTTTTTTGATATGGTTCCGCCAACATTCTCGGAAGACGAAACAACACCTGCGACCACAGAGGAGCCGACAACAACTGCCGAACCAACGCCGACAACTACGGCGGAACCGACTCCAACGACCACGCCTGCTCCGACTCCACCGCCGGAACCGGTGGACGAGATGGTGCGCCGGATCGTGTATACGGGTGCTCCGCTTGCACCCGGACAGCTGCCGTCCGTGATCGCGAACGAACTGGTTCTGGTCGAGCCGCTGGATAAGGTGCGCCCGCAAGGCTGGCGGGTTGAAATCCAGGATGTTGAGACCTCTGCGCCGGTGCCGCTGGAGCAGCCGCTGCTGGCGAAGGAATACCGTCTGTGTCTGGTCTGGATAGGTCTCCCGGGTGTCAGGATTGCACCGTCTGAGGAAGTCGACATGTTCTATAACGATTTGGAGATGACCCTGATCACCGTGCTTGATCTGAGCGCGGACACGGCCATGATTGCCAAGGGTGACAGGGTCATTGACCTTTCGGGAGTTGAGCCGATCATCGGGCCGGAGCGTTTTACGCCGGGGGGCGGCATAAAGTACATGTTCATCCGTTGAGGCACAGTTGGGAGTCAGTGGCTGCGTGAGCAGACACGAGGCTGCGTAAGCAGACACGAGGCTGCGTGAGCAGATCCGGGGTTGTTTGTACAACCCCGGTTTTCTTTACACTACACGTCCGGCACCCTGCAGTTCACTCAGGCTCCATTTGGGGGGGTATGTCATATCCAAATGGTTTTTTGGAAAACTCTTCGTTTTGACCAGAAACGGCCCCTTCGTGGTCAAGATGGCGAGTAATCCAAATGGTTTTTTGGAAAACTCTTCGTTTTGACCAGAAACGCCCCCTTCGTGGTCAAGATGGCGAGTAATCCAAATCCATTTTTGGATTACTCTTCGTTTTGACCACCAGAAGTCCACAGGCTGCTTTTTCCCCCCTGCCAGCCGTCTTCCTGGCATGCACCCCCGCTTCCCGTCCGGGTGTGCCTCCTGCTGTTCTCTGTAGTGGCCGAAAGGAGCAGCGCATGAAGCAAAGCGCCAGGGCTG
>JASGUU010000028.1 GCA_030057555.1 Bacillota bacterium
TAAACATCTGGTATTAGCAACCAAAGACGCCTTGAAGAGCCCGGTGCGGGAAAACCGCACGCCGGGTTCTGTGGGGGGCAGGCAGCTTCTTGAAGAAGAAGCTGACCTGTCTACTCGACAAAGTCCCAAACCTGACCCTGCGCGCCATGCAGCGGCACCCGGCGGCTGCAGGCGAAGGAGCCGCCGCGGCAGCTGCTGCCGCCGGACGGCCCCTCACTGTGTCTTCAGGATCGTTTGAGCGTCGGCGCATTTAGGGGCGGCGGCGTCCCCCAGCCGGTTTCAGCCATCTCCTCGAAGTTGCGCTCGGGCATGCCGGGCAGGACGAGGCCACCGTCGACGCGCAGAGTGATGCCGGTAATGTAGGTGGCACGGTCGCTGCAGAGGAACTCGACGGCGTTGCCGATGTCGATCGGGGTGCCGAGGCGCTTCAGGGGTATGCGGCGGGCGAGTTCGGAGGGCTGCCCATAGGGCCAGCGCGTATAGGTCGCCCCCGGCGCCACGCAGTTGAGCCGGATGCCCTCCGGGGCGAGCTGCAGGGCGACGGATTCGCAGGCGCGCTTCAGGGCGGCCTTGAGCCCGCCGTACTGCGGGTCGGTGGGATAGGCGCGGTCGCCGCGCGAGGAGGTGATCCAGACCACCGAGCCCTGGATTTTGTTCTCCACCATGTGGCGCGTGATGGCGCCGGTGGTCAGCAGATAGCTGCGGTAGTTCAGGTTGTAGAGGAAGTCGAGTTCCTCGCCGGTGACGGAGAGAATGTGGTGGTGGCGCGTCACGCCGGCGTTGCAGACCAGCACGTCAACCCGGCCGAGCAGGCGGATGGCCTCGGCCGCCGCGATCTCGGCCGCCTCCGGCTGATCCAGTGCCGCCGCGATGAGGTGGCAGGTCCCGCCCAGTTCCGTCACCTGTTCAGCTGTCCATTGAGCCCCTTCGGGCCGGGCATTGTAGGTGATCGCGATGTCATAGCCGGCCTCGGCCAGCACCAGGGCGATGCCCTGTCCGATGCCGCTGCTGCCGCCGGTGATGTAGGCGGTCGGGCGGGTGGCGTTTCCTGTCTCTGTCATGTCAGTTCCTCCGTTGTGCCTTTGGCTGATTCACACGTTGAGCGAAGTTGGAAGTATACGTTTTCAGTGCGGCCGGGCCAGTACGCCGGACAGCCTGGCGGCGAAGTCCAGCAGTCCCGCGAGCGGATCGCCGAGCGGGGCGTACTCGAGCCCCACCGGGCCGCGGTAGCTGGCGGCATGGACCGCCTCCAGGATCCCGACCGGGTTCAGCTCGCCGATCCATGGCTCATGGCGTCCGGGATTGCCGGCGAGGTGGAGATGGCCGACATGGGGCAGCAGCTCCGTCAGGTGCCGGATGACATCGCCCTCGGTAATCTGCTGGTGGTAGATGTCAAAGAGCAGGCGCACATGGGGATGATGGACCGCCTGCATCAGTGCGAGGGCATCCCCGCTCGTACTGAGGTAGTAGCCCACATGGTCGACGCGGATGTTGAGCGGCTCGATGAGCAGGCGGATGTCGGCATCTGCGAGCATGGGCGCGGCTCGGCCGAGGCAGTCCACCATCGCGTCAAACTGGGCCCCGCGCGCGGCCCCGGTATCCTGGCCCGTCTGGGTAATCAGAGAGGGGACACCGAGCCTGTTTGCCTGCCGCAGCGCGGCCTCGAGCCCGCGCAGCCAGTCGTCGTGGCCCGCCGGATCGACGAGGCTGCCGCCTTCGGTGACAAAGGTTGAGACCTCGAAGCCATCGCGCTCCATGAAGCCGCGCAGGGCATCCAGATCCTTGTTCGACCAGCTCCAGAACTCGACCAGGCGGAAGGGCGTCGGGCGCAGCAGCTCGAGCGCCTCCGTCAGAGAGAGGGCACCAAAGAGCATTTCGGTACACAAAGACAGACGCATGGGATGACCTCCTGACCGTGGCCCGGGGCGGGGCATTTCTTTCGCGCCTATAATAACTCAAGCCCGCAGCATCGGGTGAGGTGATACACTCTGTTGAAGATAACAAGCAGCCGCAGCACAGGGAGGAAGCAGCAGGTGACGATCCGCGATCCCAGACAACTTTACGACTGGCTCCAGGCTTCGCGCCGGGACGACTACCGCGGGGACGAATTCCGCCTCGCCCGCTGCAGCGGCATCGCGGCCGACAGCCGCCGCGTCGAGCCGGGGATGCTCTTTGCCGCCATCCGCGGGCTGACGGTGGACGGACATCAGTTTTTGCCTGCCGTTGCCCGCCAGGGTGCCGCCGCCGCCCTCGTCGAAGTCCCCGATCCCGCCCTCGATCTGCCGCAGTTTGTCGTCCCCGACACGCCCGCCGCCCTCGGCGAGGCCTGCCGCACATTTTATGCCACGGCGACGCCGGGACTGCGGTATGTCGCTGTGACCGGCACCAACGGGAAGACCACGACCACCGGGCTCGCCGCCCACATGCTCGGCGCCGCGGGCCTCCGGGTCGGCAGCGTCAGCACCAACGGCGTCCGCCACCCCCGGCTCACGAGCGGCCATCTCGACCACACCACGCCCGACACGGTCTCGCTGCATCAGCTGCTCGCCCGCCTCATCGAACTCGGCAGCGATGTCATCCTCGTTGAAACGAGTTCGCACGCGCTGGTGCAGCAGCGGGTGGCAGGCATCGACTTCGACGTCGCTGCCTTCACCAACCTGAGCCATGAGCATCTCGACTACCACGGCACGATGGAGGAGTACGGGGCGGCGAAGGCCCTGCTCTTCGCCGGCCTGGGTCCCGATGCCAGAGCGGTTCTCAACCGCGACGATGCGGCGTATGGGCAGATGGCTCGGGCAGGCAAAGCTCCCATCCTCGACTGCTCCCTCACGGACACAAACGCCGCGGTCTTCCTCGTCCCGGGTTCGCGGCGGGTGACCGCCGACGTGCAGCATTTTGCCGTGCAGGTCGAAGGCCGCAGGCTGGACATCGAACTCGCCCTGCCGGGCCTCTACAACATTGCCAACTGCCTCACGGCGCTCGGCATCGTGGCGGCGCTGGGCGCGGATGTGGAGCAGGCCGCCGCCGCCGCCTCGAGCTTTCCCGGGGCCGGGGGGCGGATGGAGCGCGTCTGGGGTCCCGTGCCCTGCCGCACCTATATCGACTTCGCCCACACGACCGCCGCTCTGGAGGCGAGTCTCGGCGCCCTGCGCGAGACGCTCGCACCCGGTGCCCGTCTTCACGTGCTGCTCTCGGTGCGCGGCGAACGCGAACGCGGGAAGCGGGCCGACATGGGCCGTGTGGCCTCCGAGCTCGCCGACCGCGTCGTGCTGACGCTGAAGGATACCGGCAACGAGCCCCCGCAGCAGATCCTGGCGGACACGGCCGCCGGCTTCAGCGGCCCGGCTGTGATCGAAACGGAAGCCAACCGCCCGCGGGCACTGCGCCGCCTCGTCATGGAAGCCCGGCCGGGTGACGTGGTCATGGTGCTGGGACTCGTTGGGCGCGACCGCATGACACTGGGCGACCGCCTGCTGCTGCTCGATGACGCCGCCGCGCTGCGGCTGGCGGGGGCGGAGCGTGAAATGGACCTCTATCTCGCCGGAGAGAGCCGTGACGGTCCCGGCTGATGCTATACTCAAAGGAGTTACGGAACGGATACGAGGTGAATGCCATGAACAGACCGCAGATGGTGGTGGAGCGCCTGAACCGCGTCATCCTCGGCAAGCAGGAGGTTATAGAGGACCTCATCGTCGCCGTTCTGGCCGGCGGACATGTTCTGCTGGAGGATGTGCCAGGTACCGGAAAGACGACACTCGCCAAGGCCCTGGCCCGCCTCCTCGACCTCGACTTCAAGCGCATTCAGTTCACCCCCGACCTGCTGCCTTCGGAGCTTACCGGCATCACCTATTTCGACCAGAGCCGGAGCAGCTTTGTCTTCCGCCCCGGTTCGGTTTTCACGCAGGTCCTGCTCGCCGACGAAATCAACCGCGCGACGCCCAGAACACAGTCGAGCCTGCTCGAGTGCATGGAGGAACGGCAGGTTTCGGTGGACGGCGAGACCTACAGGCTCTCCGATCCCTTTATCGTTCTGGCGACGGAGAATCCGCTGGAAACGCAGGGCACCTTTCCGTTGCCCGAGGCCCAGCTCGACCGCTTCATGATGCGCCTCGCGATCGGCTATCCTCCGGCCGCCGCCGAACTCGCCATGATTGACGCCTGGCTGGCCGACAACCCCCTCGAAGAGCTCGAGCCGGTGCTCGACGGGCCCGCCCTGCTGGAGCTCCGCGGGCGGAGCCGGCGCATCCATGTCGGCCCCGCCGTGCGCTCCTACATCCTCTCCATCATCCAGGCGACCAGGAGCAGCGACCGCCTGCTGCTGGGCGCGAGTCCCCGGGCGACGCTGGCGCTGACCCATGCCGCCCAGGCCCGGGCCCTGCTCGAAGAAGCCGACTTCGTGACCCCGGATCATGTCAAGCGCGTTACCGTCCCGGTTCTGGCCCATCGCATCCTCCTGCGCGGCAGCCAGCTCGGCCGCTCCTCCGATGCCCAGCGCAGCCGCATCCGCGACCTGCTCGCCGAACTGCCGGTGCCCACCGAGGACCTTTCTGTCGGCAATCCGGAGGACTAGTCTCCCATGACCGTTCTGCTCGCCGTCGCCGCGCTGCTGGGCCTCGTCGTCTGGTTCCAGAATCTCGTCTTTCGCCGCTATGGCCTGAGACAGCTGCGCTATGACTGCTACCTCAACCGCCATGAGGTCTTCGAGGGCGAGGAGCTGCACCTGATCGAAATCGTACGCAACCAGAAGCCGCTGCCGCTGCCGTGGCTGAAATCGGAGCTCGCGACCTCGCCCTGGCTTGACTTCGCCGGCTCAAAGGGCATACGCACCGACCGCCTGCGCCTCGTCTCCTCCGTCTTCATGCTGCGCGGCTGGCATCAGCTGCGCCGCGAGTGGCAGGTGCGCTGCCGCCATTTCGGCTGGCAGGGGATTGAGAAGGTTCTGCTGGTCTCGAATGATCTGCTCGGGAATGTCACGCTCTCGCAGCCGCTGCCGATCCAGTCCTGGATTCTGGTCCTGCCGCGGCCCTATGACATGGCGGCCCTGCCCTGGGAGGCCCGGCGCATCTTCGGCAACATGCAGGTCCGGCGCCTCTTCGTGCCCGATCCCTTTTTCATCGAGGGTGTCACCGAGTACAGCGGCCATGAGCCGCTGCGCTCGATACACTGGCTGGCCTCCGCGCGCGAGCAGCGCCTGATGGTCCACCGCCTGCAGGACAGTCAGGATCAGAGCGTGGCGGTCATCCTGAATCTCGAACCGCGGCGCTCGCTGACGCGCTTCGAGCGCTCGCCCCTCGAATATGCCGATGCCATACGGCTGGCGGCGACGGCCTTTGACCAGACCCTGGCCACGGGTGTGCCGGTCGAGTTCATCACGAATTCTCTGCCCCGGCCTCTGCCCGAGGGCCTCGACCTCGAGGCACGGCAGGCCTCCGCCTCGGGTGCCGCCAATCCCATGATCGAGGAGATCCTCGACGAGGATTTCGATACCGGACTCGCCCTCGAAAGCCGCGAACGCGGCTGGTACCGCAGCGAACGGGCACAGGGGAGGGCGCATGTCTATGGCCTGCTGCGGGTGCTGGCGACGCTGCAGAACCAGCCGACGGTGTCTTTCGCCACTCTGCTGGAAGCGCTCGAGTACGAGCTCGCGGCTACGGACCTCATCATCCTGAGTTTCTACATCGACCCCGTCATCGAGGACTTCGTCCGGCGCCAGATCGCCCTCGGCCGCCGGCCGCGTATCGGCCTGCTGTCATCGGGTGAGGATGAGCACACGCGCCAGGTCAGCGCGGGTGACCTCGACGGCTGCGTCATCCCTCTGTACCGCATCGCCCACAATCTCCGCGAGGCTGCTCTGGCGAGCGGCCTGACTGTGGGGGAGGCAGGAATTCCGGAGGCGCTGGGCGAGGCGCCGGAGAACGGCTCCGGAGAGGAGGCCGACGATGTCGCGGCGGCGTCCTGAAACGGTGGCCGAGCCGCGTCGCCTCGCCGGCTTCCGCCTGCTGCGGGCGCTCAACCTCAGCTGCGTCATTCTCTCCTTCTGGCCTCTGCTGCTGTTTATCATCTCCCTGCTTGGCTTCGGTTCGAAGGCGCTGCGGGAGCCCTGGCGCACGCCGCTGAGCACCGGCATCGACCTCGCCATGATCGCGCTGCCGGCCGTTCTGGCCTATCTCATCGAGCCGCTGCTGGTGGCCCGCGATCCCGTACTGCCGCCGCGCTACTACGACTGGAGCGATCCCAACGAACGCCTGCCGGAGCGCTCCTCGGAGCTGTTGACGGCGCGGGAGATGGCGCGCAGTGCGGAGCGCGCGAGGCGGCAGGAGGCGTCGCTCGAGGCCCGGCGGGCGGCGGGCCTGCGCGGCTGGGCCCGGGCCCGTGTCGTGCCGGCTCTGCGCCAGCTCGCCTGGTTCGCGGGGACGGCGGTTCTGGCGGGCCTGCGCGGCTGGCAGCTCAACATGCTGTACAGCATGCTGCTCACGCTCTGTGCGGTCGTGTTGATGAAGCTTTGCATCGATGCGCCGCTGCGGAGCTATGCCGACATCTATCGCTTCAGCTACTATGGCGCCTTCCTCGCCATCAGTCTGGTCCATCTCTTCATCGTGGGGCTCTTTGGCATCGAGCCCTGGGTCGAACTGCATCTGGTGCTCTTTTTCTACATCACCATGGTTCTGCTCGTGACACGCAATCAGGTGACCATCGATACCGTGATGCGCCGCGGCAATCACAGCCTCGAGGATCTGCCGCGCGGTCTGCGCAGGCGCAACGTCCTGCTGGTGCTGCTGATGTGCGCCGCGATTCCGCTTATCTATCTGCTGCGGCATTTCCTCTCAGGCCTGTTCATCTGGGGCTGGGATATGCTGGTGCTGGCCATTGGGGTCATCGCCGGCTGGATTGAGATGCTTTTCCGCGGCGAGGCGACGCAGATCGGTGACGGCGGGCAGCTGGGCCTGCCGGACATGGGCGGCCTGCCGGAAGAGAGCGGCCGCTCCTGGTTCTGGGATCTCTTCTATTACGCCATTCTGGCCGGTATCATCACCCTGCTCTGGTACAGGCGCCGCGAGGTGGCAGGAGTCCTGCGCAGTGCATGGCAGCGCTTCAGGCGCTGGCTCTCGAGCCTGGTGCAGCACGACGGGCCCGGCGGCGAGGACGTCGAGCGCCATGCGCTCTATTCGGATCACCACTCGAATATCGATCCCGCCCGGCAGCTGCGCCGCCGCAGCCGGCGCCGCCAGCGCCGCGACTGGCGCCAGAACGTGCGCCGCTATCTGCAGCACGGGGGAGACGCGCTCGCACCGGAGCGGACGCGCGAGGGCTTCCGGCTGCTGCTGGACTGGCTGGAGCTCGAGGAGGCGGATCTCGAGCGTTCCTACACGGCGCGTGAGATCGGGCGCAACAACCGCGAGCGTCTCGCGGCGGATGCCGGTTTCGATGAGGCCGGGCGTGAGGCTGTGACGGCGCTCTATGAATGGGCGCGCTACGATGATACGGAAATGGTACCCGAGCCGACCCGGGAGCTGCGGGCGGCTCAGCGTCTGCTCGAGGAGCGCCTCGCGAGCCTCGTGGACTAGGCGCATATGAAAGGAGAGCTGTACCTGTGACAAAACTGGATCCGGACCTGCGCGCCGCACTGCCGGCGGATCCCGGCCGTCGCCGGGCGCCGCAGTTTACATGGACGGAGGCCCTGGCGCTGCTGGAACACTACAACCGTGAGGCCTTTCATCTCGAGCACGCTCATACGGTGGCCGGCGTCATGGCCTGGTACGCTGTGGAACTCGGCTATGGTGAAGAGCGCGAGTTCTGGCGCCTGGTCGGCCTGCTGCATGACATTGATTTCGAGCAGTTCCCGGAGGAACACTGCGTCCGGGGCGAGACGCTGCTGCTCGAGGCCGGGGTGGATCCCGAAATCGTGCGCGCGGCGATGAGCCACGCCTATGGTATCTGCTCCGATATTGAGCCTCTGCACGAGATGGAGAAGGTTCTCTATGCGACCGATGAGCTGACCGGCCTGATTTCGGCTGTGACGGTCATCCGCCCCAGCCGCTCGACGCTGGATCTGAAGCTTTCGAGCCTGAAAAAGAAGTTCAAGCAGAATTCCTTCGCCGCCGGCTGCTCGCGCGATGTCATCCGTGACGGTGCCGGGCGTCTGGGCTGGGAGCTCGACGAGCTTCTCGAGCGCACGATCGCGGCGATGCAGCAGGTCGAGCGCGACGCCGCGGCCGCGGAGAGCGACGGGGCTGATGGCGGCTGACGGTGGCTGACAGACATTCGGCCGCCACGAGGCCGGCGGAGCCTGTGGCTGCAGGCATCATGAAGGCCGGCCGGAGCAGAAAACGAATGGCCCGAGCCGCTTTTTGAACCTGTACATTTTTGTCGCTGAAATGACTTGTCAAGTTAGCGGCATCTTTGTAATATTGCCTTGGATAAGGCAAGATGAGAAACATGCCTTAATAAAGGAAAGAGCGCCATTGTGCGCGGGAAGCAGGCCGCCCGGCCCGTGCTGCGGGTGGATGAGAAAGCTGAAGGGAGGGGAGGGACGTGGCCAGATACATTGTCCTCATCGGCGATCTGATCGGGTCGCGGAAAATACGCAATCGCGGAGAGATCCAGGAACGGCTGCGGGATGTCCTCGCCCAGCTGAACGAAAGATACAGCAGCATGCTGGCCTCCCGTCTGATGCTGACTCTCGGCGATGAGTTTCAGGGAATCTTCAGGCCCGATCCCCGGCTGCTCCGGCTGCTCGATGAACTTTTTCTCGCCGCTCCGCATCCCTTTCGCCTGGGGCTGGGCTATGGTGAGATTGTCACCGCGATAGATCCCGAGCTGAGCATCGGAGCGGACGGAGAAGCCTTCTGGCACGCACGGACCGCCATCGACAGGGCGCACAGGGAGACCTATGGCGGCATCTGCCACATTTCCTTCGCCGGCGGCTGTGAGCGCGCCGACTCCACCATCAACACGCTCTTTTTACTGTCCGAGACGATCAAGACGCAGTGGACCAGACTGCAGCTTGAGACGTTCGCAGCTCTGCTGGCCAGCGATATCTACGATGAGGATTTTCATCAGGCGGATTTTGCCAGAACGCTTGGCATCAGCGAAAGCAGCCTGAGCAAGCGCCTCTCGCTTGGCCATATCAAGATCTATCTGAGAGCCCGAACGGAGATTACGCAGCTGCTGGAGGCCTACGATGCGCCAGCTGAGTGATTTCACCGTCATTCTCCTGATCTGCCGGCTGCTCGGGGATTTCCAGCTGTGCATTCGGAAGGGCCCCGCCTGCCGGCCCCGAAGCGTCAGGCAACGGCTGCGGCAGGTCATGGTTCATGCGCTGCTTCTGCTGTATCCGTTCAGCCTCAGCCTGCGCAGCGGAGCTCCGCTGAGCGGGCTCGCCGTCCTTTCGCTTCTACTCGCGGCGTGCTCCCTGCTGGATCTCCTGACGGATCTTCTCTGCCGCAGGTACCCGCGCCGACGTCCGGGCATTTGCATCGTCAGCCGGCTGTTCTGTGTCATGCTCATTCTGGGCGCGGGACAGCTCGGCCCGGTTCTGCTGGACCGGCGCCTGCTGACGCTCAGGCCTTTCTGGCTCAGCAGAGAGCAGCTCAACTGGCTCCTGCTCGTGGTCCTGGTGACGAAGCCTGCGAACGTCCTGCACGAACTCGCACTCGGCCGCTATGCGCCACTGAGTGCGGAAATGTCGCTGACGAAGAAAGGTGCCGGTGCCCTGATCGGCAGTCTGGAGCGGCTGCTGTCGGTGATTTTTCTGGCGGCCGGTCAGCCGGGTGCCATCGGCCTCGTCTGCACCGCGAAGTCCATCGCACGTTTCAAGCAGATCGAGGAGGACAAGGGCTTCGCCGAATATTACCTGATCGGTACCCTCTACAGCATTCTCTATGCCATTGTCTCCTATTACCTGGTCATGCACAGCTAGCGGGACTGGCCAGGTTCACCACTGAGAAGAGGCTGCAAGCCCCTGGCGGGTTGAATCAGGGACGCACGGGCCGGTCTGTACTGCCAGCAGGTCCGTCCGAGATGAAGTGAGCCTGAAGTGAATGATGACGGGCGCTGGCGGCGGCAGGGAAGGAAGACAGGGGAAGGCAGACGGGGAAACCGGGCGCATGATCGCCGGCTGCTCTGAAAAGACCCTGCCGGCATGGTGTCTGGTCTGTTGCATAGAGGGTGGGTGAGCAGGATTTCAACTTGTACACGGACAACTGCGCATAAGTTGTAATTCTGAGCCCCAAATCACCACTCACGGCGAATTTTGTAGCAATAATTCAGGTTATGCGCGCCGGAACGTGTACAGGTCGCTTTTTTGCTCACTGCATACTGTACCCAGATCGAAAAATGCTGCTTTCTGCGAGCAAAGGAGCAGGCTGCAGCAGCCGAAAGAGGCAGGCGGCACCTAAAATACCCATAACAGGTGAAACAGAGCAGTCATCCGGAGTTCTGTCATACACCCTGGTGTGAGAACGGCTGGGATGCACGGCTTTCAGATGTCTCGCCCGTCTGTTGTCACATGGCCCGGAAAGTCCCGCCAGGCCAGGCCAGGCGCGCCGAAATGAAACTTGCCAAGCTTCGATGTGATCACTATAATGAGCTTCGCGTCTCAAATCAGGGACCAATATGGTGAGATTAGCTCAGTTGGTTAGAGCGCCAGATTGTGGCTCTGGAGGTCGTGGGTTCGATTCCCATATCTCACCCCAGATTGCAGCACGAGGCTTCCGATCGCCACGGCTCAATACAGCCAGAGCGTTCGGGGGCCGCGTGTCCGTTACGGTACGGGTGGGCACCCGTACACGAGACAGCCGCACCGGCACTTGATTTACAATGGGGTGTCGCCAAGCGGTAAGGCACGGGACTTTGACTCCCGCATTCGCAGGTTCGAATCCTGCCACTCCAGCCATGATCCACTAGCTCAGTCGGTAGAGCATCTGACTTTTAATCAGAGGGTCTCGGGTTCGAGTCCCGAGTGGATCACCAGAGCGAAACCCCTGCGGCCTCTACGTCTCAGGGGTTTTGCCGTTACAGGGGAGATGGTGCCGGACGGCGAAAACCTCCCCGCAAGCTCCCCTCGCCATCTGGCCGGAGAGCTGCCGGCCCTGGACAGGCCATGAGGAAGACGGAGAAAGGAAATGCGGGTTGCGTGGGAGAAAAGAAGACGACTAAAAAATGGCCGATAGATGAACTGCTGCAGAATCTGGAAAACAGAATGGCGAACAGATACGCGCAGGTGGATATAGAATCAGATCGCTGCTATTTGCTGCCCAATGGCGTTGTTTTCAAATTCTACCGGCCACTCGGATTTCTATCCCTGGTCATCGAGTACGCAGATAATCTGGAAGATGCTGAACGGAGCCTGTTCGAGGATGGAGACCCGTTTCCTCTGGTCTGGGGCGAAGAGAGAATCTTCGCAGCCATGGTCCGGGAGATTGAGGAGGAAGCCGGCGATTCTTAGCCGCTCCCGTGCGCCGGCGGGATTTCCCCCGCGCCCCGGAATCCGGCAGCCGCTGAGGGCGAAAAACGTCATGAAACGGGATCTGGTCCCGGACCGGGTCTGTGCGATGATGACAGACAGCAGTGACTGTAAATGCAAAGGATGTATGCCTTGTGAATGATGATGGTGCAAAGGCTGTGGCGCCCTTCCGTGTCCTTCACAGCTCGGACTGGCATCTCGGGGCCCAGCTCGCCGGGAGGCGGCGTCATGAGGAGCAGAGAGCCTTTCTCGACTGGCTCACGGAGACGCTGAGACGTGAAGCGGTCGACTGCCTGGTGGTGGCAGGCGACATCTTCGACACGACGGTGCCGACGAACCAGGCGCAGCGCCTGCTTTATGACTTTCTGGTGAGCGTTGCCCGCGGCGGCGCCTGTCGCCATGTGGTGCTGGTGGCCGGGAATCATGACTCCGTTTCCTTTCTCGAGGCGCCGCGGCAGCTGCTCGGGGCGCTCGATATCCATGTGGTGGCCGAGATCGGGGAGGGGCCGGAGGACGATGTCTTCGTGCTCGACGATGCCTCTGGTCGTCCCGCCCTGATCGTGGGCGCGGTGCCCTATCTGCGGGACCGGGACATGCGGCGCCAGGCCGCGGGCGAGACGGCGGCGGACAAGGAGCGCCTGCTCCTCGAGGGAATTGCGGCCCATTACGCCAAAATCGGCCGCCGGGCCGAGGCCCTGCGCGCTGCGGAGCGCGGACGGTCGGGGCGGCGTCTGCCGATTCTGCTGACCGGGCATCTCTTCGCCGCCGGCGGGCGGACCGCGCTGGATGACGGTGTACGCGAGCTCTACGTCGGCAGTCTCGGGCGCGTGCCGCGCGAGGTCTTCCCGGCGGCGGCGGACTATGTCGCGCTCGGGCACCTGCACGCCGCCCAGACGGTGGCCGGCGACCCGGGCGTGCGCTACAGCGGGGCGCCGCTGGCGCTCGGTTTCGGGGAGGCCGGGCGGGAGAGGCAGGTTTTGCGGGTGGACTTTGCCGAAGGAGGCCCTGTGGTGGAGGCGATAGCGGTGCCGGTCTTTCAGCGGCTGGCCCGGATCGAGGGGAATCTCGCTGAACTCGGCCGCGAAGTGGCAGCGCTCGTGGCGGACGGCGAAAGCGTGCTGGTGGAACTGCGCTACACGGGCGACGAGATTGTGCCCGACCTCGCAGCCCGGATGGAGGACCTCGTCGAGGGATCAGCGGTCGAGCTGCTGCGTGTGCTCAACCCGCGGGCGCTGGCGCAGCTGCTGCCGGACGGCAGGGAGCGGCTGTCGCTGGGTGAACTCGAGCCGGCCGAGGTCTTCGAGCGCTGTCTGGAGGAAAATGAAGTGCCCGCGGAGCAGCGCGAGGAGCTGCGCCTCTGTTTCGCGGAGATTGTGGCGGCGCTGCAGGCGCATGATGCGGGGGATGGCGATGCAACTACATAGCCTGGGTTTTACAAACCTGAATTCGCTGGCGGGCAGCTGGCTGATCGATTTCCGGGTGCCGGACTATCGTAACGAGGGGCTCTTCGTCATCACGGGGCCGACGGGGGCGGGTAAGTCAACGATTCTGGATGCCATCTGTCTCGCGCTCTATGGCGAGACACCGCGGCTCGGGCGCATCACGGCGGGTTCGAACGAGGTCATGACGCGGGGGACGGGCAGCTGCAGGGCCGAACTGGAGTTCGGCATCGGGGAGGATGTCTACCGCTGTACCTGGTCACAGCATCGGGCGCGGGGCCGGGCGGACGGGACGCTGCAGCCGCCGCGGCACGAGATCGCGCAGCTGGATGAGGACGGCGGGGGGCGCATTCTGAGCGACAGCTACAGCCAGGTTGCCAGGCGTGTGGCGGAGATCACGGGCCTCGACTTCGATCGCTTTACCCGCTCCATCCTGCTGGCACAGGGGAATTTCGCGGCCTTTCTGGCGGCCAGCGCGGATCAGCGGGCGCCGATCCTGGAGCAGATTACGGGAACGGAAGTCTATTCCGAAATCTCGCAGGCCGTGCATGAACGTACGAGTGCGGAGCGGCGCGAGCTCGAGGCGCTGGAGCGCGAGCTGGAGGGGCTCGCAGGGCTGCCGCCCGGGGAGCGGGCCGCGCTGGAGCAGCGGCTGGGAACGCTGCAGGAGGCGCTCCGGGCGGCGGGGGAGGAGCTCGCAGCGACGCAGGCGGCCGTGACCCGGGGAGAGCGGCGGGAGGAGCTGAAGCACGCCGTGACCGCCGCGGCCGCGGGATTGGCTGCCGCACGGACCGGGGAGGAGGCCTTCGCGCCCGGGCGGACGCGTCTCGAACGGGGGCGGCGGGCGGCCGGGCTGCTGTCGCAGTTTGCCGGGCTCGAGGGGGCGAGGCGGGCCGCCGGAGAGGCCGGGCGCAGCGCTGCCGCGACAGAGGAGGAGCTGGGCAGGCTGGAGGAGCAGGTCGGCGCCGGCGAAGCGGCGGTGCAGGAGAGCGCCGCGGCGCGCCTGGGCGTCGA
Source organism: Bacillota bacterium (assembly GCA_030057555.1). GTDB lineage: Bacteria > Bacillota > Clostridia > Saccharofermentanales > Fastidiosipilaceae > JAEZYR01. The sequence continues at coordinate 13,918 of JASGUU010000028.1, forward strand.
GCAGGAACTGCGGGAGGGTCAGCCGGCGCTGGCCGCGCTACGGGCCCTCGACGTACAGCGGCGGGAGGCCGCGTCGGCCTGGGAGGAGGCACGGCAGCGCTCCGGAGAAGCAGGGGAGCGCCTGCGGCAGCTGCGCGAACAGCAGGAGGGCGACCTGAAGGCGGCAGACAGGCTGCGGGCGGCGCTCGCAGAGCTGGAACGGCAGCTGGCCGGGACGGCCGGGGATCAGGCGCTGCTCGGGGAAATCGCCCGTCTTGAGGACTGGGCCGGAACCTGGATGGCGGGCGAGGCGGAGCTCGCGGCGGCACGCGACACGGAGAACCGGACGGCGAAGGCGCTGGAGGCCGCGGCAGCGGGCTGGCGGGAGGCAGAGGCGGCGCTGGGCTCTGCCCGCGGGGAGCTCGCCGCCCTGACAGCCGCGGTGGCGGAGTGGCAGCGGCAGCTCGAGGAGGTCACGGGTGCCGAGGATCCGGCCCAGCTGCGTCGACAGCAGCGGGAGACGGAGGCCAGAAGCCGCGCACTCGAGAATCTGAGGCGGATCTGTGCGGACAGGGAGGCGCTCGCGGCCGCACGGGAGGCGGCCGCCGGGGCGGAGAAGGAGCGCCAGGAGCGGCAGCGGTCTGCGGCTGCCGAGCTGGAGACGGCCCGGCGGGAGCTGGAGCACGCCGAGGAGCGGGTGGCGCTGCTGACCCGGCTGTGCGACCGCGCCCGTCAGGTGGCCGGCTTCGAGGCTCAGCGGGCTGCTCTGGTCAGGGGCGAAGCCTGTCCGCTCTGCGGCTCCGTCGAGCATCCCTATTGTCAGGAGGGTGAGGCCCTGCCTCTGGCGGAGGAGACGCAGCTCGCGGAGGCGCGCGCCGTCGGGCAGGACTGGCAGCGCAGCTGTCTGCGCCTCGAGAGTCAGCGGGAGTCGCTCGCCGCAGAGAGCAGGCGCTGGCGGGAGGGGGAGGAGCAGAGCCGGGCCGGGCTCGCGGAGCTGACCCGGGAGCTCGACAGCGAAACAGCCAGGCTGGATCTGGCGCCCGCTTCCGCCCCGGACTGGCTCGCTGAGGTACTCGAGCCCGCTCTCGGGGCAGCGGAGTCCGACCTCGCGGCACTGGAGAAGCGCCTCGGCGACATCGATCGTCTCGGCCTGGAGCTGGGCGAAGCGCGCCGGCAGGCGGAGGCCGGGCGTGCCAGTGTCGCGGCGGCTGAGCAGCTGGAGCGCGATGCGGAACGTCTGCGTCAGGAGGGGGAAAATGCTGCCGGCGCGGCTCTCGAGAAGCGGCAGGCCCTGGAGGCCGGACAGCTGAAACAGCGTGAACGCCTCGCCGCGGCGCTGGAAAATTATGGACTCACGCTGCGCGATGCCACTGCGCTCGAGGAGCAGATGAGCGGGCTGAGAACACGCGAAGAGACCTGGAGGAATCGCATCCTCCAGAAGTCGTCGCATGAGCGCAGCCTCGTGAGCCTCACGGGTCGTATCGGGCAGCGCGCCGAGACGCTCGCCGAACGCGGGGAAGAGGCGCAGGCGGCGGAGCAGGCGGTCGGGCTGCGCGAGGAAGAGAGGCGGGCACTCGACCGGCGCCGCCTCGAGGAGTACGGCGAGCTTGATCCGGATGCCGAGGAGAAGCGGCTCGGTGAAGCCTGTGAGGCGGCGCGGCAGGCGGAGCAGGAAGCTGCCGGGAACCTCGCCCGGCTGACGACGGCGCGCGATCTGACGCGGCAGCGGATGACGGAGCTGCGTTCGGATCTTGAGCTCCGGACGGCGGCCCTGAAAGACGCGGAGGCGGACTTTGGCCGGGCTGCCGTGGAGCGCGGCTTCGCGGATGAGGCGGACTGGACTCTGGCCCGCCTCACAGCCGCGGAGCTGGCGGAGCTCGAGGCCGAGGACGGGCGCCTGCGCATGCGGGTCGCGGAGGAAAAGGCCAGACATGAGCGCCTGCTGACGGAACTGGCCGCCGTGGAGAGGGAGGCGGCGGCGCCGCGTCCGCTCGCCGAACTGCGGGAGGAGGTTGTGGAGCTCGAGCGCCGCCGGGAAAAACTCAGCGAGGAGCGGGGTGCTCTGCGACAGCAGCTGGACGACGATGCCAAAGTCGCCGCCCGGCGTGCCGGGCTGGAGGAGCGCCGGCGCAGCCAGCGCGGGGATCTGCGGCGCTGGCAGGCTTTGCATGCGTTGATAGGCTCTGCCGACGGGAAGAAGTTCCGCAACTTCGCCCAGGGCCTGACGCTGGACATCGTGATCGCACTGGCGAACGAGCAGCTCGTAAAGCTTACGGACCGCTACCTGCTGCTGCGCAGCCGCAGCGAGGACCTCGAGCTGCGTGTGATCGACCAGCATCAGGCGGGGGTCGAGCGCCCGACCAGCAATCTCTCGGGCGGCGAGAGCTTCATCATCAGTCTGGCGCTGGCGCTGGGACTGTCGCAGATGGCCAGCCGGCGTGTGGAGCTCGGCTCTCTCTTCCTCGACGAGGGTTTCGGGACGCTGGATGAGGAAACACTCGGCACGGCGCTCGAGGTGCTGGCGGGCCTGCACCGGGACGGCGGCCGGATGATCGGGGTCATCTCGCATGTGGCAGCACTCGAGGATCGCATCCGCACGCGCATCCATGTCATCCCGGAACGTGGGGGGCGCAGCCGTCTCGAGGGGCCGGGCGTAAAGCAAGTTGTATCATAGGATGGACCGGGCCGGCAGGCGATGAGCGCCCCGCGTCCGTCCAGCACAACTGTTGGAGGTGATCCGCTCCTTGAATCCAGCACACACCGCTCCCGGTGGCAAACGCAAAAAATACGCCGCCTTTATCAGCTATCGCCATGTCGAACCCGACGCGACGATTGCCGCCCGCATTCACAGCCAGATTGAGCGCTTCAAAGTGCCCGCCGAGCTGCGCCCGGCCGGTGCCGCCGCGAACGCCCGCGTCTTTCGCGACCGCGAGGAACTGACTGCCCGCGATCTCTCGGATTCGCTGCTGGCGGCCCTCGCCGACTCCGAGTTCCTGATCGTCATCTGTTCGCGGCGCCTGCCCCTGTCGCCCTGGTGTCTGCAGGAGGTCGAGACCTTCCTCTCGCTCAATGGTCCCGAGCGCATCATCCCTGTCCTGGTTGAGGGCGAGCCGGCCGAGTCCTTCCCGCCGGCCCTGCTCAACCTGCGCCGCGAGACGGTTCTGGCGGATGGCAGCCGGGGCGAAGAAGCGCTCGAGCTTCTGGCCGCCGATCTGCGCCCGGAAGCTGTCCGCAGCCCTGACTTTCCAGGCTATACGGCTCTCGAGGAAGCCCGGGATCCACGCCTCGCCAGATTGCGGCGTGCGGCGCTGCGTCAGCTGCGCTCCGAGAAGTATCGCATTCTGGCCACGATGCTCGGGGTCAGCTACGGCGATCTGCGCCAGCGTGACAGGATCCGCCGCAGCCGCCGCCTCACAGCCGCCTCCGCCGCGGCCCTCGTTGTCATGCTCGTCTTCGGCATCGTCCTCTTCCGTGCCTATACCCGGGCGGAAGAGGCCCGCCGTGCTGCTGTCGAGCAGAACTCCGCCCTCCTTATGAACACGGCCCTCGACCATCTCGCTGACGGTGACAGTGGACGGGCCGTTCTCATCGGCGGTCGCGCCATGGCGCAGCTGGAGGCGGGCATGGAGACCTACGGGGACCTTGCCGCGAACTATGGCTATGTCCTGAACGAGAGTCTGCACAGCGACGGCCTCGCGTCGGAGACCCGCATCCGGACCGAAAACTCATTCAGCTTCTCCTGCCTGAGCCCCGACGGAAGCCGGGTTGCCGCCGGCTACGGAGCAGATGCGGTCGGCGTCTGGGAGCTCGCGAATGGACGCCTCGAGATGCTGCTTACGGGGTTTCGCGCCCAGGTCAAGCTGGTCACATACAGTTCATCCGGTCATCTCCTCGCCGCCGGCGGCCTCGACAATCAGGTGCTGGTCTGGTCTGCGGAGGGTCATGAACAGCTGCGTTTCGAGGTTCCCGGGATACTCCAGCTGCTCGCCTTCAGCCCTGCCGGAGATGGCCTGCTCTATGCCTATGCGGGCGCCGACGGCAACTACATCGAGCATCGCTGGCTCGATGGCACGGCGTCCTCCGGAGTGCTGTCGCTGCCTGCCTCGACCTCGCGCATTCTTTTCCACCCGCGCACGGACACCGCCTATGTTCTCTACGATGACTACGCGAGCGGCACCAGCCTCAGCGCCTTTGACTGGCGCAGCGGTGTGAAGCTGCACGACTTCCCCATGCCGGACGAAGCCGATGCGCAGCAGCTGCTCACTTCGCCCTATCGACATCTTGCCCTGAGCCCCGACGGCGCCTTTCTATATGCGGCGACCGACGACACGATCTGCTGCTTCTCCACGGACCGCTGCGAGAAGATCTACGCTGTCTCCTGTCCGGGGATTGAGGACATCGCCCTCGCCGGTGACGGCAGCCTGCTCCATGTCGCCACGGCCCCGGACGAGGCGAACTACCGGCCGCCGCTGCTGCAGACCTTCTCCGTTCGACAGGGCGACAAAAGTCAGGGCGAGTGTGTGCGCAGACTGCAGCTGCCCACCCGTGTCACCCAACTGACTGCCGACCGGACGGACGGCGTCTACCTCCTCCTTGCTGACGGCACGCTGCAGGCCTTTCAGGGCACCTGGCGCAGTGCGGCGGTACTGGGCAGGCCCGGTCTGACGGTCGACAGCCTCGAAGTCGCCGCCACCGACAGCCATCTGGTTCTGCTCTCGCGCCGGGACCAGAATCTGCGGATTGTCCGCATCGGCCAGTCCAACATGGGCGACCCGATCGCCGGCCAGCTGCTCGCCACGAGTCAGAACCACCGCTATGCCCTGCTCTATCGCGAAGGCGCCTATGTCATCTGGGACAGCACGGCGGGCCGTGACCATGCGATCATCCAGCCAGCCGACTCTGACTCCGACGCGTCCGTCCCCTATTGCGACACGCGCTATCGCTATGCCGTCAGCGGCGATGGTGGCGCCTTCGCCCTGATCGACAGCGGGAGCGGCGCGACCGGCGGCCTCCTGAATTTTGTTCACCGCTTCCGCGTTTACCTGGCCGACGGAGAGCTGATTCACTACGAGGAGTATCCCATCGACTCGGAGGTGCCCTTTATCGACTTCACCGCTGCCGGCGACGCTCTTTTCGTGCAGTGGTCGGATGGCCATGCCCGCCGCCTGCCCCGCGACACCTCGGCAGCCGAACAGATGTACACGGATCTCGCCCCCAGTCTCGCCCGCTCGCTGCGGGAGACGGCGGACGGGCGCCTCTTTTGCCTCAATCTCACCAATGGCAACTTCCACATCTATGAACGCGACGGCGGCCGTGAGGTCATGAGCGGCAGCGGCACGGTCCTCCATCTCGAGGAGGAGGACGGTGTCCTCTGCTGTCAGGGCATCTACCTCGACCGCAGCTTCAGCATACGTGATGGTCACCGCGAAGAGGGTGCCCGGCTCAGCCGCATCCATCAGACGAGCGGCAGCTTCTTCGACGATGTCGACAGCCTGGATCCGGTGCATGACCTCTTCCTGCGCATCCGCCAGGGAGCCGATGGCTACACGGCGCTCCTCTATCGCTTCTCGACGGGCGACCTGCTGCAGCGCATTGCGATTGACATCGACGGCTATCAGGCAAAGGGCTACCTCCGTCCGGACGGCCGCGAGCTCATCGTTTCGCGTCCGAACGCGCTCTACTTCAGCTGTGTCGACGGCAGTCCCGGCAGCTGCAACAGCCTCGCGCGCTACCTGATCCTGAGCGAGGAAGAACTCGCGGAAGAGGCCGCCCGCTTCAGCGCCGGACGCCAGCTGTCGACAGACGAATGGCAGGGAGAGAATGATGAATAACGAAAAGCATGCCCCGCAGGCCGGAGCCTGGCCCTTTGTCCGGCGCCGCCTCCGCCTGCTGGTCTATCTCGCCGGCATCGTCCTGAGTCTGGTCGGCAGCTACCAGGTGGTCAGGCCGCAGACCGTGGGCGCCTGGGAGTTTGTGACGAACATGGTCAACAGCGTTGTCAAGCTCTTCATGTTTGCCCCCATCGTGCCCATCAGCGCGGTCGCTCCGCCGGCCTTTGAGCTGGCCACCTGGATCGCGCCACTCGGCACCGTGCTGGGCTTCTTTCAGGTCTTTACACGAGCCTGGCTGCGCCTGCGCCAGTGGCTGCGCCATGAGCGGCGGAGACATCTCGTTGTCCTCGGCGACGCTGTGTCAGCTGTACCCTTCCTGCTTGCACTCGCCCAGGATGACCCTGCGGAGCACCTGCTCTATCTGCTGCCGTCCGGGAGTGTTCTGGAGGCGTCCGAAGAGCTCGAGAAGCGCGGCATCCGTGTCCTGTCCTTCGATTTTGCCCACCCCCGCTGCCATGAGAATGAGATGCTGCGCCGCCGTTATCGTCTGCACGAGTCCACCGCCATCGTCTGCTTTGAGGACGCGACACATGGACTCGGCCGCCTCGCTGCGATGGACCGCCTGCTGGCTGCCACGACCAGCGAGCCGATTCCGACCCATGTTGAGAGCCACAGTCTGCGGATGAGGGAACTGCTCGCCGAGCAGACGCCGGACTGGAGCAGCTTTGACGTGCAGTTCTTCGACCTTAACGAGCTGCGGGCACTTGAGCTGTTACAGTCGGAATGTTTTCCGCTGCATCGCACGGCGGGAATGGAACGTGCCTGGAGCAGGGACGATCTGGTGAGTGAAACAGCGCTGGCAGAAGCCATCGGCCATCCTCATCTGCTGATCGTCGGCTTTGGCGAACAGGGGCAGGCGCTGCTGCGTCAGGCCGTCAATCTGGGCACGGTCAACCCCGGACAGCCGCTTGCAGTCAGCATCGTAGACCGTGATGCCGGGCGGAACTACGATTTCTTCACCGCTGACATCGCTGACTTTGAGCGCATATGTACAGTTGAACTGTTGAATTATGACGTCCGCGCCTGCTGTCTGCCGGCTGAACTGGAGCGCATCGCCGAGACCAGACCCTTTACCGCGGCTGCGTTCTGCCTGCCGGACAGCGAGGCAGCCGTGCTCGGCTGCGAGCGCCTGCGTCCTTTCCTTCTGAACAGGCCGACTGCCATCGCCTGTCGCCAGCCCGATGACATCAGGATCCTGTCCGCCGCCCTCGAGAAGCGCGGTGTCCGGCTGACTCTTTTTGGCTCCGACAGCGCCATCCTGAATCGGCGCGTTATCCTCAATGATGGCATGATTGAGCAGGCTCAGGCCTTCAATGCCCGCTACAACCGTTCGGCCGCCGAGCTGGCGGGCACCCAGCCGGATTCACGCAGCCCGCGGCAGCAGTGGCAGGCGCTGAGCATGCTGGCCAAGGAATCCAGCATCGCGCAGACTCTGCACCGGCCGGTGAAGCGTACCATCCTGGAGCAGATTGTGAGCGCGGATGATGGACTGTCGACAGTGGAGGAACTGGGTCGGAGCTGGAGCCGGAGGCTCGACGGTCTCGATATTGCGGCCCAGGTCAGCCTGATCGAATCCGACCCGGTGATGAATTTTCTGAGCGAACTGGAACACCGCCGCTGGAACAACTTCCATTATCTGCGCGGCTTCCGCTTTGCGGAAACGAAGGACTGGACGGCGAAGACTCATGACTGTCTGATTGACGACTGGGACGACTTCCTGGCCGGCCCACAGCGGGAGAAGGTCATCTACGATTTTATTTCCGTCCTCGCTGCAGCGGAATCCGAGGATGCGGCTTCAGAGGTCGGATAAGTGAACCCCGGCAAAGCAGCAGATGCAGCAGCGACGGGAAGAGGAGAAGACGGATGATTGCCGGGAAGTATCTCGATGACATCGAGGCACGTCTCGACCGGGTGCAGGAGGAGAGGCTCCTCCGTGCCTGGCGTGAATTTGCCTGCGGACGTCTGACAGACGGCCCTTTCGATCCACCTGCCTGCGATCCCGCACCGTCCGCCCTCGAATGGCCGAACATCCACATCAATGATGCTGTCGCCGATCCCGGACTGATGCTGCTGCATCAGTTCCGGATGATCTCGGAGCAGCTCGCGGACGGTCATCGCAATCTGCTTCAGGTGCGGGCGAACTACGGTGTTGGCATCATGCCGAGCTTCTGGGGTGTCCGCCCTTTCATCATGCCCCGCCATATGGAAACGCTGCCCAATGTCCATCCGCTCGACGGTGGGGAGCCGGAGATCCGCATGATTGTGGCAGGCACCAGCAGCGCAGACCATCGACATTGCGGCTACGGTCCGCAGATCTTCGCCGTGGGCGAGCAGTTCGCGCGGATACGTGAACGTTATCCGAAGATTGCCGCGTTTGTACGGGTTGACCATCCGGACGCTCAGGGTCCTCTGGATGTGGCCGAACTGCTCTGGGGGTGGAAGATCTTCTATGCTCTGGTGGATGAGCCGGAGCTGGTACACGGCCTGCTCGGCAGAATCTGTGACGTCTATGAGCGCTTCATCCGTGACTGGTACGACCTGGTTCCAATGGATGACGGCGATCATGCATACGGCGGCCGTCTGCACCGCGGCCTGATTGCGCTGCGCGATGATTCCGCCATGAATATCTCCGCCGCGATGTGCCGCGAATATGTTCATCCCTATGATGGACGGCTGCTCGAGGCCTTTGGCGGCGGCCTCATTCACTTCTGCGGTCAGGGCCACCATCATATCGCCGACATGACGCGACAGCCCCTGCTTTACGCCGTCGACCTGTCACAGCCGGAACTCAACGATATGGAGCTGATTCTGATCCATACAGTGGACCGCGGCATCAAGCTCCATACCTATGCGAATGCGGGTCAGCAGCCCTTCAGCTGCACCGGGCATGACGTCAGACATCTGATGTTCTGAGCCGGAAGGGCGGTCAGCGAGACGAAAGCAGATGATCTGTCACCAGAAGCCAGGTTGAAATGCCGTCTCTGTGCTCTGCCGGTCAAAGCTGATGTCCCGACATTTCCGTCCATGAGGCTCGCTTGACGCTGGCATCCGGCGGCGGTATCCTAGCTCCCAGGCGTAGATGAGACTGTGTTTCGCAGCAGTCTGCCCCGGCAGAGAGCCTCTCCTTCGTCCCGGCGAAGGCTGCGAGAGAGGCGGGCAGGCGCGGAACCGACCACCTCGGAGCGGCAACAGCCCGGTGACTTCCGTTATCGTCAGTTTTGAGTGCCCGGTCAGGCAGGCGGATCTTCCGGATCCTGTGCTGTGCAGCCGGGAATTAGGGTGGAACCACGGATTCCCATTCGTCCCTTTTGTGCGCATCGACCCCGGTCGGCGGCAGGAGGGCTTTTTTCTGTCTGCCGGCCGACAGAGGGAGGCGGCAGACGGTCGCCCTGACAGGAGAAAAGCATGAACATCAGACTATTTGACGGCAGCATTCGTGAACTTCCGGAGCGCAGCTCCGCTTACGACCTCGCTCTGAACATCGCCGAAGGCCTCGCCCGGCGCGCTACGGCGGCCGAAGTCAACGGCCGCATGGTCGATCTGCGCAGTGAGCTGCGGGATGGTGACGAGGTCCGTATTCTCAGCTTTGACGATGCAGCCGGGAAGGAGGCCTTCTGGCACACGAGCTCCCATGTCATGGCGCAGGCGGTGAAGCGGCTCTGGCCGGATGCGAAGCTCGCAATCGGGCCGGCGATTGAGTCCGGCTTCTACTACGACATCGATTTCGCGAGTCCCATCGGCGAGGATGATCTGCCGCGGATCGAGGAAGAAATGCGGGCCATAGTCCGCGACGGCTTCGAGCTCGAGCGCGAGGTCTACACGCGCGAAGAGGCGCTGGCGCTGGTCGATGCAGCCGGCGAACCCTATAAGCGCGAACTGATCGAAGACCTGCCGGCAGATGCCGAAATCAGCTTTTATGCGCAGGGCGAGTTCCGCGATCTCTGCGCGGGCCCGCACCTGATGACGACGCGCCCGATCCGGGCCCTGAAGCTGACCATGATCGCCGGCGCCTACTGGCGCGGCTCCGAGAAGAACCGCATGCTGACCAGAATCTACGGCATTTCCTTCCCGGATCGCAGGCAGCTCGCGGTCTGGGAGAAGCAGCAGGAAGAGGCGCGCGCCCGCGACCACAACCGCATCGGCAGGGAGCTCGGCTACTTTACGACGGCCGACATCATTGGCCAGGGCCTGCCCATTCTGCTGCCGCGCGGCACGACGGTGATCCGGATTCTGCAGCGCTTTGTGGAGGATGAGGAGGCCCGCCGCGGCTATCTGGCGACGATGACCCCCCTGATGGCGAAACGTGACCTGTATAAGGTCTCCGGCCACTGGGAGCACTACCGTGACGGCATGTTCATCATCGGCGATCCCGAGGCGCCCGAGGGGGAGGATGTCTTCGCCCTGCGTCCGATGACCTGCCCCTTCCAGTTTCAGGCCTTCCTGACGCAGACACGCAGCTACCGCGACCTGCCGATGCGCCTGTCGGAGACATCGACACTGTTCCGCAACGAGGCGTCGGGCGAGATGCACGGTCTGATCCGGGTGCGCCAGTTCACGATCTCGGAGGCCCACCTCATCGTGCGGCCGGACCAGACGCAGGCGGAGTTCCTGGGTGCGCTCGACCTCGCCGTCTACATGATGGAGTCGATAGGCCTCATCGATGACATCAGCTTCCGGCTCTCGCTCTGGGATCCCGACAACCGGGAGAAGTACATCGGCGACCCGGTGCTCTGGGAGCAGGCGCAGACGGAACTGCGCGATATCCTCGACTCGCGCGGCCTCGAGTATACGATCGGGATCGGGGAGGCGGCCTTCTACGGGCCGAAGCTCGACATCCAGATCCGCAATGTCTGGGGCAAGGAAGACACCCTGATCACGATCCAGATTGACTTCCAGCTGGCGCAGCGCTTCGGCCTCTACTACACGGACCGCGACGGCGGGCGCAGGCACCCGACCATCATCCACCGCACCTCGATCGGCTGCTACGAGCGCACGCTGGCGCTGCTGCTCGAGAAGTACGCCGGGGCCATGCCGCTCTGGCTGGCGCCGGAGCAGGTGCGGCTGCTGCCCATCTCCGAGCGTTTCAACGACTACGCCGAGGAGGTGGCGGCCTCTCTGCGCGATGCCGGCCTGCGCGTGACGGTGGACCGCCGCGACGACAAGGTCGGCTACAAGATCAGCCAGGGCCGCCGCGAGAAGATCCCCTATCTGCTCGTTGTCGGCCAGCAGGAGGCCGAGTCGGGGCAGGTTGCGGTGCGCCGCCGCGGCAGCGAGGACCTCGGTGTCATGCCGCTGGAGGAACTGCGCGCGCGCATCGTATCCGAGGTTGAGACGCGGGTGCTTGACTAGCCGGATCCGGATTCGGGCGGCGGATCTGTCGCTGCCGCCCATCCGCAGCTGGAGCGACTGGGGGCGCATCCACCGCGATACGGAGCTGTTCCGGCCGCTGGTGCGGCGGGTGCTGGAGTGTGTCGCCGACCGGGCGCTGCCCGACATTGACCCCGCTGCCGGGATCACGGCCTGTCCGCCCGGGACGCATGCCGTCTTTCGCGCGGGGCGGGCGGTGGTCAAGCTCTATGCGCCCGCCTCCAGCGGCATCGGCAGCCGCGAGGCACCTGTTGAATGGGAGGCGGCACGGCTCGCAGCCGCTGCCGGTGTGGCGGTCGCTGCGCAGCTCGCCCGCGGGAGCCTCGAGATTCGCGGCTGCACACTCGACTTCGCCGTTACCGCCGCCCTCAATGCCGCGGACTGGGGATGTGCATTTCCGCGGCTCCCGCCTGCGGAACAGCGGGCGGCCGCGCGGGCTTTGCGTGATTTGACCAGCCGCCTGCATGCATATCACAACGGCCTCGCAGCCATCGACCTCGTCGCCCGGGCCGGGCGCAACGAGCGCTGGCGGCGCTTTACACCGGCCTTCAACAGCGAACGCCAGGCCTGGCTGCGCGCGCGCCGGCAGCCGGCCGCCCGGGCGGATCTCGCCCGCCGTTCCCGTCTCTGCCACGGGGATCTGACCCGCGACAACTGCCTGATCGCCCGGGAGGGGGAGGAGATCCGGCTTCAGCTGCTGGACTTCGGCGATGCCCTCATGGCCCCGCCCGCCTACGATCAGCTGCTGGTGCTGCTGGAGCTGCTGCCCGGCCACCCGCATCTCTGGACGGAGGCGCTGGACCCTCTGCCTGCCGCCGCAGAGCTCGTGGAGGCGGCGCTGCTGCACAATTTTGCCGGCGACTTCCTGCCGCAGTTCTTTCCGGGCATCGAAAAGCTGCCGGGCCTCGAGGAGCTCGGCAGCTTCTTTAACAACTGGCTCGCCCGCGCCGCAGGCACGGCCAGGCCCTAGGGTCGGGCCTGAACCTTCTTCAGGCGGCAGAAGCGCGGCAGACCGTCCTCCTGCGGAACATCCGAGGTTTCGGCGATCAGGGGCAGGCAGTAGTCGATGTACTCGCTCTTGACGAAGTTGCCTTCGGCGTTGATCCACTCGCGCGGGACCTTTTTCTCATGGTTGGCAACATCGACGAGGGGCACGAGGATGTACTCGATCTCATAGGGCACGTTCGAGACGCGCTTCATGCCGATCATGTAATCCGTCTGACCGGCGAGGGCCTGACGCACGGCCTCGGCGCCGCACTCATAGGCCTCCTCGACATCGGACTTCGAGGCGATGTGGGCGGCGCAGCGCTGCAGAAGGGAGAACTCGATGCCGCGAACCTTCGCGCCGGTCTCTTTGGCGAGGTGATCGGCGAGAACCTGGGCGGCGCCGCCGAGCTGCTTGTGGCCAAAGGCGTCGGTGGAGACCGTGCCCACGAGCTCGGGGATGTAGCGGCCGTCGGCGGTCCGGACACCCTCTGAGACGGCGACGATGACGTTGCCCTTTTCCTGATAGATGCGCTTGACATCTTCGACGAGCTGCTCGAGACAGAACTCGACCTCGGGGAGATAGATGAGGTCGGGACCGGCGCCCCTGGCGGCGGCGAGGACGGTGGCGGCGGTCAGCCAGCCGGCGTTTCTGCCCATCACCTCGAGAACGGTGATCTGGCCGGTATTGTAGACATTGGCATCCTGGAAGATTTCCATTGTCGAGGTGGCGATATATTTCGCCGCGCTGGCAAAGCCCGGGCAGTGGTCCGTGCCCGCGAGGTCGTTGTCGATCGTCTTCGGCACGCCCATGACGCGCATGTCGTAGCCGGCGTCACGGACGAACTTCGAGACCTTGCTGCAGGTGTCCATGCTGTCATTGCCGCCGTTATAGAAGAAGTAGCGGATGTCGTACTTCCTGAACACTTCCAGCAGACGGCGGTAATCGCTGTCGTCCTCGTCGGGGTCGGCCAGCTTGTAGCGGACCGAGCCGAGGGAGGAGGACGGCGTGGTCTTCATGAGCTCGAGCTCGCGGGGATCCTCCTCGCTCATGTCGTAGAAAACTTCGTCGAGGATGCCGCGGATGCCGTGAGCCGCCCCGAAGACTTTCGGAATGTGCTCGCTGTGCTTCAGCGCCTCAATGATGACACCGGCCGCGCTCGCGTTGATGACGGCGGTCGGTCCGCCGGACTGACCGATAATCGCGTTGCCCCTCAAAACTGTCATGTGAGAACCTCCATGTTTTGCGTGTTTGCCCATGTCTCACAGTAGAGACACAAAATCGTGACTATTTTATCATAGCTGCTTTGTTATACTGACCAGCGTTCCAGAGAGAAGACAGACAAGGAGCGAAGATGGCAAATCAACAACCGGCAGGTCAGGATCCGGCCGAACTGATCGCCGAACTCAAGCGCCGCTGGCAGCAGCTGGCAGGCGGTTTCCAGCGCCGCCGCCGCCCTGCCTCACCGCCGCCCGGCCAGACGTCGGGCTCTCCGCGCCCGGCCCGGCCGGGCTCGAAGCGCCGCCTCCTGCTGCGCATTCCCGTGATCCTCGTGGTCCTGCTTGTCGGCTGGCTGCTGTGGACCAGCTGGTATACGGTGAACGAGTATGAGCAGGCGGTCGTGACGACCTTCGGCCGCTATACGGCCACTGTGTCGGCAGGACTGCATTTCAAGCTGCCCTGGCCGCTGCAGGACGCCGTCATGGTGCCGGCCAACCGCACCCACAAGCTCGAGCTCGGCTACCGCCAGCTGGCTGATGACAGCTATGTCTCGGTGCCCGAGGAGAGTCTCATGATCACCGGCGACATGAACGTCGTATCGATCGACTTCTTTGTCGAGTGGCGCATCTCCGATCCCTATCGCTATCTCTATGCCTCCTCCAATCCCGAGGCGGTGCTGAAGAACATGCTCCAGAGCTCGGTGCGCTCGGTGGTCGGTACACGTTCGATCGACGACACCCTGACGACGGGGAAGATCGGCATCCAGGCCGATGTCCAGACCCTGCTCAATGACAAGCTCTCCGCCAACGATATCGGCATCCAGATCATCGATGTGAAGGTCAACGATTCCGAGCCGCCAACCGAGGAGGTCGCCCGCGCCTTCCGCGATGTCGAGACGGCGAAGCAGGAGAAGGACACCGCGATCAACCAGGCGAACCAGTACCAGAACCGCGTGCTGCCGCAGGCGAGGGGTGACGCCGATGCCATCGTGCGGCGCGCCGAGGCCGCGAAACAGTCGCGCCTGAACGAGGCCAGCGGCGAGCACGACCGTTTTGTCGCCATCTACTCCGAGTACCGTAACTATCCCCTGATCACGAGGCAGCGCATGTACCTCGAGGCCATCGAGGATATTCTGCCCGGCGTCCGCGTCATCATCGACGACGGCAGCGGGATCACGAAGCTGCTGCCGCTGGACAGCTTCAGCCAGCCCGAGACGCTGCAGCCGGAGAGCACCGTCCCATCGTGGACGACCGAGCCCGCACCAACTCCAACGCCGACACCGGTACCGGCTCCGACGCCGGAGCCCGAAGTCTGGGAAGAGGAGGATGCAGGATGAAACGGAAGGTTTTCGGCGTAGTCGGCATCGTAATCCTCGTCGCCGCCGTGATCACCATATTCAACGGCCTGTTCATCGTCCATGAGGGCGAATACGGCTTTGTCACCCAGTTTGGCGCCATCGTCCGCATCGAGGAGACGCCCGGCCTGAAGTTCAAGATCCCCTTCATTCAGGAATCGAACACGATGACAAAGAAGATGATGGTCTACGACATCAATCCCTCGGAAGTCCTGACAGAGGATAAAAAGGCGATGGTCGTCGACAGCTACGCGCTCTGGCAGATCCAGGATGTCACCACCTTCGTGCGCACGCTCGGCAACCTCGCCGAGATGAACAAGCGCATCGACGCCTCCGTCTATTCCGTGATCAAGAACATCATGGGCACCATGGCCCAGGACGAAATCATCACCGATGAGGAGACCAGCCGCAACAGCCTCAATCAGCAGATCACCGAGATCGTCCGCGAGCAGCTGCAGGGCTACGGCGTCGCCATCCATGCGGTCGAAATCCGCCGCTACGACCTGCCCGACGACAACCTCTCGGCCGTCTACAACCGCATGATTTCCGAGCGCGCCCAGATCGCCGCGATGTACAAGGCCGACGGCGAATACCAGGCCAACATCATCCGCAACCGTACGGACAAGGACGTCGAAATCGCCCTCGGCGAGGCCCGCGCCGCCGCCGAGCGCCTGGCCGGCGAGGGCGAGCAGGGCTACATCCAGACGATGTCCGAGATCTATTCCGATCCCGACATGGCCTCCTTCTACACCTTCGTCCGAGAACTGGAGGCGCTCCAGCGTTCACTCGCCGGCACGGGACAGAAGACCGTTGTACTGGGCCCGGACAATCCGATCGCCCGCATCCTTTCGGGACTCGAGGCGACTCTTCCCGAGGCCGAGGCTGACAGGGTGCCGTGATGCGCAGCAGCGTAGCCACCGAGATCACCGAGGGCGTCATCTGGCGCCAGATCCTGCGCTATGCGACGCCCATCCTGCTCTCGAACCTCCTGCAGCACGGCTACAGCACCGTTAATCTCCTGATTGTCGGCCGCCATGCCGACCATGCCGCCATGGCCGCCATCGGGTCGACGGGCGCACTCGGCATGCTGGTCACCGGGCTCTTCATCGGGCTCGGCACCGGCGCCTCGGTCGTGATGGCCCAGAGCTACGGCGCCCGCGATCACGAGCGGGTCCACCGCACCGTCCATACGAGCCTCGCCATGGCCCTGCTCGGCGGCGCCTTTCTGACGCTGGTCGGAATTCTCCTGACCCCGGTCATGCTGCGCCTGCTGGGCACACCGCCGGACGTCTATGGCGGCGCCTGCGTCTACATGCGCATCTACTTCGCCGGCATCATCCCCTCGCTGGTCTACAACTACGGCTCGGCCCTGCTGCGCGCCGTCGGCGATTCGCGCCGACCGCTCTACTTTCTCGCCACTGCCGCCGTCGCGAATATTCTGCTCTCCTGGTTTTTCGTGGCCGTCTGCCGCTGGGGCGTATTCGGCGCCGGCCTCGCGACCGCCCTCGCGCAGCTGCTCGCCGCTGTCCTCACCGTGTCCAGTCTGATGCGTGCCAACGCCAGCTACCGCCTGCATCCCCGCGAGCTCGCCTTCGACGCCGCGATCGTACGTGCGAGCCTCGCCATTGGGGTTCCCAGCGGCGTGCAGGCGATGCTGATGTCCCTCTCCAACGCCTTCATTCAGTCACGCATCAACCAGTTCGGCAGCGAGGCGGTCGCCGGAGCCACCGCCGCCAATCTCATCGACGGCCACCTCTACGTGCTGATGAATGCCTTCGGCCTCGCCGCGACCACCTTCACCGGCCAGAACATCGGTGCCGGAAAGCCCGGGCGTGTCCGCCGCGGCACCCTCATCGTTCTCGCCATGAGCATCGCCACGTCTTTTCTTATCGGCCTCCCGATCGGGGCCAACATGATGTCGCTGCTTTCCCTGTTTTCCGACGATGCCAGGGTGTTAGAATGTGGCCTGACGATGCTCAGCTACTACCCGACGCTCTACTGGCTCTTTGCCATAGGAGAGGTGCTCTCCGGCGTCATCCGTGGCAGCGGCCGGGCTCAGGTGCCCATGCTGGCGACGCTGGTTTGCATGACCGGCTTCCGCTTTGCCTGGAACCTCACGGTCCTGCCCGTTGTCCGGAGCTTCGATGTGCTCGCCGTCAGCTATCCGCTCTCCTGGATGCTGGTGGCCATCGTGATGTCGCTCTACTACTGTTTCGGCCGCTGGCTGCGGACCCCGGATGGCAGGTGGCTGCGCCTGAGGGATATGCGGACAAATACATAGGCCGGAGCCCGGCAGGCCCAGCGCGCCCGGGCGGCCAAAGGAGGATTTTGCATGCTTAACGAGCAGGGAATCTGGATCGGCCAGTCGTCGGAGCGGGCGGCCGTGCTGCTGCCGCAGATGGCGAACCGTCATGGCCTCATCGCCGGCGCGACCGGCACCGGCAAGACCGTGACCACCCGTCTCCTCGCCGAGGGCTTCTCGGAGCTGGGCATACCGGTCTTTCTCGCGGATGTGAAGGGCGACCTCTCCGGCCTCGCCAGGGCCGGCGGCCAGAGCGAGACGGTCAGCGAACGCGCCCGGCGGCTCGGTCTCGACCCGCTCACACCTGACGCTTATCCCGTCACCTTCTGGGATGTCTATCAGAAGACCGGCATTCCGCTGCGGGCCACCGTCGCCGATGTCGGCCCCATTCTGCTGGCGCGCATGCTCGACCTGAACGAGACGCAGGCCGGTGTCCTCAGCATCGCTTTCCGCATCGCCGATGAGAACGGCTGGGCCCTCCTGGACCTCGCGGATCTGCGCACCATGCTCGCCCATGTCGCCGCGGAGCGCGGGGAGATCCAGCTGCGCTACGGCAACGTCTCGCCGTCTTCCGTCGGCGCCATCCAGCGGCGCCTCCTGCAGCTGGAGGACCAGGGTGGCGAGCTGTTCTTCGGGGAGCCGATGCTGCAGCTCGAGGATCTGCTGGCGACCGACCGCGACGGCCGCGGCCGCATCCACATACTCGACGCGGTTGAGCTGGCCCGTCAGCCGCTTTTGTATTCCACGCTGCTGCTGTGGATGCTCTCCGAACTCTACGAGAATCTGCCCGAAGTCGGCGATCTCACGAAGCCGCGCCTTGTCCTCTTCTTCGACGAGGCCCATCTGCTCTTCACCGGCACCGACGGTGATCTCCTCGAGCGCATCACCCAGGTGATCCGTCTCATCCGCTCAAAGGGCGTCGGCATCTTTTTCGCGACCCAGAATCCCCGCGATATCCCGGACGCCGTGGCCGCCCAGCTCGGCAACCGCATCCAGCATGCCCTGCGCGCCTGGACCCCGGCCGAGATGCGGGCCGTCTCCGCGGCCGCCGACTCCTTCCGAGCCAATCCCGCCTTCTCGACGCAGGAAGTCATCACCACGCTGGAGACGGGAGAGGCCCTGATCTCGCTGCTCGATGCCGACGGCGTCCCGACTGTCGTCGAGCGCTGTCTCGTACTGCCGCCGGCCTCGTCGCTCGAACTCCTTGATCCCCAGGAGCGCCTGCGCCTCGTTGTCGCCGACCCGCTCTACGATCGCTATGCCGATACCATCGACCCGGAGAGCGCCCACGAAATCCTGACCGCCCGCATCGAAGAGGCCGAAGCCGCCGCGGCGGAGGCGGAGGAGGCGGCGGTGCGCCAGAAGCAGGAGCGGGAGGAGGCGCGCCTGGCCACCATTGAAAAGCGCGAGGCCGCCCGTGAGGAGAGGGAGGCCCGGCGGGAGAAGGAGAAGAAGTACGGCTGGCTCACGCGCATGTCCAACTCCGCCGTCAGCGCCATCGGGCGCGAGATCGGCCGCAATCTCGTGCGCGGAGTTCTGGGCGGCTTCAAAAAGAAGTAGCCCGCCCGCCGCGCTGTACGGCCGCCGGACAGCGGCTTTGTCGGCGGACTGGGCAGCCTCTGTGCATAAGCCGGTTGTGAGCAGAAAAGCAACTTATCCACGGAAACTAGTGCATAAGTTGCTTTTTTGAGCCGGAAGTCACCACTCGAAACGAGTTTTGTGCAAATATCCAATCTGTACACGCCGGAAATGCCCACAAGTCGAATTTGTGTGCACTGCATAATATACCCAGGTTAATGCGTGCTGTTTTTTCGTGCGCTTTGGCTGCGAAAGCTGAAAAACGGTTCAACATGCGCCGCTGTCCTCTCACAGACCATGTCAGCGCGTGCCGCCCGGCCTTCAGTCGTTCTCCTCGTCCTCCGTTTTTTCCGGCGGCTCGAGAATGGTCAGGCGCACACGGGCGATGCGCCGCTCGCAGACTTCCAGAACCTCGAAGCGATAGTTCTTATAGGTCACCACCGGGCGTTCATCCTCGTCGGGAATGCGGTCCAGCTGATGCAGAATCAGTCCGGCAACCGTGTCATAGTCGATATCGTCGTCACTGACATGAATCTCCGGGATCTGGCGCTCGAGCGAGGAGAGCTCGGTCAGCCCGTCAATGGTGTACGAGCCATCGCTGTTGCGGGTGATGTCGTTCGTCTCCTCATCGTACTCATCGCGGATGTTGCCGACGATCTCCTCGAGCAGATCCTCCATGGTCACGATGCCGGCGACTCCGCCGTACTCATCGATGATGACGGTCAGCGAGGTGTTGGATGTCTGCATCTCGCGGAAGAGGCGGTCGACCTGCTTGATCTCCGGGGCGAAGCTCGGCTCGCGAATCAGGGACGCGAGATCCCATTCCTCAGGCTTCCGGCGGGCGAGGAAGGCGAGCAGATCCTTGACATTCAGAATGCCGACGATGTTGTCAATGCTCTCCTCGTAGACCGGTATGCGGGTGTATCCCTCTTCGATGGCGAGGTTGACGGTCTCCTCGAGACTGGCGGTAATCTCAAGTGCTGACAGATTGACACGGTGTGTCATGATCTCCGAGACTTCCTTGTCATTGAATTCGAAGATGTTCTGAATCATCTGCTTCTCCGAGCCGAGAATATGTCCCGAATCGGTCGAAACATCGACCATCATGCGGATTTCCTCTTCGGTTACGGAGCGGTCGTTGCTGTCGGGCTTGATGCCAAAAATGCGCAGAATGGCGTTCGCGGAGACGTTCAGCAGGCTCGTGAAGGGTTTCACGATGCGCCCAAAGGCCGTGATCGGGCCGATGGCACGCCGGGTAAAGCCCTCCGGATAGGCGATGCCGATCTGCTTGGGAACCAGCTCGCCGATGACGAGAGAGAGAAAAGAGATCAGGATGGTGATGAGAATCAGGGCCAGGGTCTGGATCCAGGGTCTCTGTCCGCCCGGATCGAGGAGACGGTAGAGACGTGAGGCAAAGCGCTCCCCGGCAAAGGCCGAGGACAGAAAGCCGGCGAATGTGACTCCCACCTGAATGGTGGACAGGAAGCGTCCCGGGGAATCGATGAAGGGCAGTATGCGGCGCGCGAGCCTGTCGCCCTCTTCGGCCTGCCGGCGGACACGGTTGTCGTTCAGGCTGACAACCGCCATTTCCGAGGCCGAGAAAAAACCGTTTACCGTGAGCAGAACGACGACAATAAAAATGTCGAACCAGATGGATGTGGTGGCGGCCTCAGGGGCCGCAGCAGAAGCGGCAGGGTGCAGCTGCGAGGTCAGATGAATCGTGCGTAACCAGTCAACGCCGTCCAACGGGCGTATCCTCCTCTATGGCGAACCTGTTGTTGCGTCCACGAATGAGCGGCTTCGTGCCGGTGCGCGAGGCTCGGGAGTCAGCGCGGCAGGCGCTCCGCACGGAGCGTGCCCAGTGCGCTGAGTGTCGTAGGCAGAATCATACTCGATTCAGTCGTTCTCCTGCAAGTTTCCGACCATTTCCCGGATCTGTGTGTAGTGCAGACTGGCATAGCGACCGTTCAGGGCGAGCAGCTCCTCGTGTGAGCCCTCCTCCGCGATGCCGCGGTCGTCGATATAGAGAATGCGGGTGGAGTCGCGAATGGTCGAGAGGCGGTGGGCGATGACGAAACTGGTGCGACCCCGCTGCAGGGAGGCCAGTCCCTGCTGCAGCGCCAGCTCGGTGCGCGTATCGATGGAAGCGGTGGCCTCGTCGAGGATCAGGATGCGCGGCTCGGAGAGCATGACCCGGGCGAAGGAGATCAGCTGGCGCTCGCCGGCGGAGACGCCGGCCCCGCGTTCAGCGATCCGGGTTTCGTAGCCCTGTGGCTGGCGCATGATGAAATCGTGGGCGCGGACGGCCTTCGCCGCGGCGATGCACTCCTCGTCGCTGGCGTCGAGGCGGCCGTAGCGGATGTTCTCCATGATCGTGGTCGGGAAGAGGAAGGGATCCTGCAGCATGATGCCCATCTGGCTGCGCAGGCTGTCGAGCTGGACCTTCGCGATGTCGTGGCCGTCGATGGTGATACGGCCGCCGTCCAGATCATAGAAGCGGCTGATGAGGTTGACGACGGTCGACTTTCCGGCTCCGGTAGGCCCGACGAGGGCGATGCTGTCGCCGGCTGCGGCCGTGAAGGAGACGTTTTCGAGGATGGGTTTGCCTTCTTCATAGGCAAAGTCGACATTCTCAAAGCGCACCTCACCGTTGATCTGGGGCAGCGGATAGGCGTCCGGGGCGTCGACGATGACCTCCGGCTCCTCGAGGAACTCAAAGATGCGCTCGATGTAGGAGGCGCCGTTGAGCAGCTGCGAATAAAAGTTTGCGAGGTTCGTGATGGGAGCCCAGAAGCGGTGGACGTAGGCGATGAAGCCGACAATGACGCCAACCTCGATCTGCGGCCCCGACTGATCGCGCAGCCAGAGGGCGACAACACCATAGAGAATCATGACAGTCGTGGTAGAGATGATGTCCGTCATCGGCCAGAAGAGATAGTCGATATGGGCCGTGCGCATGAAGCGGCGGCCATATTCGTCATTGAGATCGCGATAGATGAGACGGTTCTCGGCCTCGCGTCCGAAGAGCTGGGTAATCTGCATGCCCTGGATCGACTCCTGCGTGTAGGCTGTGACGTTCGAGGAGGAGGCGTTCAGGCGGCGGCGGGCACGGCGCTGGAAACTTTTGATGGAGAAGATGCCGATGAAAAGGAATGGCAGGCCGATCAGGGCATAGAGCGTCAGCAGCGGATCCATGAGCAGCATGTAGATCAGGATGAGTGCGAGGCTGAGGAGGTCGACAACGGCCGAGATCAGGGAGCCCGACAACAGGTCGGAGACGTTGTTGACGTAGTGGACGATGCGAACCAGGATCTTGCCGTGGGGCCGCGAATCAAAATAGTCGAAGGGCAGGCGCTGCAGGTGGCGGAACATGTCGAGGCGGATGTCGTGGATGATGCTCTGGCCGACAAAGTTCATCGTGCGCATGCGCCAGCGGATGGACACCCAGCTGATGAGGATAATAACCACGAGGGCGCAGGAAATGAGAATCAGCAGACCGATGTCGGCATTGGGTATGGCGATGTCGATCGTCCAGGTGATCATCAGCGGGGTCAGGAGGCCCAGCGCGGTGATGACAAGCATGACGAGCAGCGTCAGGATGAGCTTCCGCGCATAGGGACGCGCGTAGTCGAGCATGCGCACGAACTGTCTGCCGTTGAATGGCGTCTCGAGTTCTTCGTCAATGTCGTAGCGGTTACGGCGTGCCATGGCTGCCTGCCTTTCGCAGATCGTCGAGGGTCGTCTGGACCTGCCCCATCTGGGTGCGGAAAATATCGGCGTAGTAGGCGTCCAGCGCGAGGAGTTCCTCATGGGTGCCGGACTCGACGATCTCGCCGTTCTCCAGAATGTAGATACAGTCGGCGTCGCGGATGGAGGCGATGCGCGAGGCGACGATGAGCGTCGTGCGCTCGCCGCGCCGCACGTTGAGAGAGGCGCGGATCAGGCGGTCGGTCTCCATGTCGACCGCGGAAGCGGTGTCGTCGAGGATCAGGATGCGGGCATCAATGAGCAGGGCGCGGGCCAGTGAAATGCGCTGGCGCTGGCCGCCGGAAAGCCCGACACCGCGCTCGCCGATGACGGTGTCATAGCCCTCGGACATGCGCGGAATAAAGTCACCGGCCACAGCGGCACGGGCGGCGGCGACGACGGCCTCATCGCCGCTGTCGGGACGGCCGTAGGCGATGTTGTTGTGCACGGAATCCGAGAAGAGGAAGACATCCTGGGTCACAACCGCGATGTTGCGGCGCAGGGCCTCGAGCGGATAGCGGCGAACATCGACGCCGTCTATGAGGACCGTACCGGAGCTGGCGTCGTGGAGGCGCGGGATCAGCGACAGCAGTGTGCTTTTGCCGCTGCCGGTCGAGCCCATGATGCCGATTGTCGAGCCGGGAGGAACACGGAAGCTGATGGATTTGAGGCTGTCCCCGGAAATCTGCCGGGTGCCGCTCTGGCGGTAGCGGAAGCTGACGTCGCGGAACTCAATCTCTCCCCGCAGAGGCTGGATCGCGAGCTCGGCGGCGCGGCGCTCGTCGTAGGCGCGCAGCCAGCGGGCATCCATGCCGTGGCGGTCGGCCTCTTCCGGTCCGGCCGCCGCGACCAGATCATCCGGATCGTCGCGGCGTCTGAGCGGGGCCGGATCGAGGGCGGGGGCGGTGATCTGTTCGGTGTCGTGCCGCGTATGCTCGAGGGCGACCTGGGCGGCGACGGAGTCTTCCGTCCCGGCCTGCACCTGCCTGATGAAGGGCAGCCCTTCCGTCCCGTCCGGCTCTTCCGTCTCTGTCCGGGCCTCCGCGGCGGGGGCGGGGTCGACCGGCGGCCGTTCGGCGGGATCGACAACGGCCGAGCGAGTGGCCAGCAGGTCGATGATCTTCGCGGCCGAGGTCGAAAAACGCTGAATGTCGTCGATGCGGAAGCCGATGATGCGTGTCGGGTTCTGCAGAACCCAGAGCAGACCGTTGAAGGTGACGAGCTCGCCGATGCTGATCTGGCCCCGGATCACCAGATAGCCGCCCAGGATGATGATCGGAACACTCATGAAGCTGGCCACGGCGTCGAGGGCCGGGATGTAGCGGGCCCGCACCTGGGCGGCCTCGCCATGGGCGTTGCGGTAGTTCTGGTTCTCCGCCTCGAAACGGTCAATCTCATGATCGCGCCGGACGAAGGCGCGCGTGACGCGGTTGCCGGTGATGTTCTGCTGAACAACATCGTTTAGACGTTCGAACTGGCTGCGGATCTGGCTCCACATCGGGCGGATATAGCGGCTGAAGCGACGGATGAGGACAAAGATGGGGGGCACCATGGCCAGGGTGGCCAGCGCCAGCGGGATACTGACCGAGAGCAGGTAGCTGATGCCGATGACGAAGAGAAAGACCTGCTCAATCGTCGAGAAGGCGGCAAAGGCGATGAAGTGACGGATCGCCTCGAGGTCGCCGGTCATGTTGGCCATCACCGTACCGGTCGGTGTTTCGCTGTAGAAGGACTGGTCAAGCCGCTGCAGGTGGCGATAGATCGCATGACGGATGTTCAGCATCGCGTCCATGGCGATGCGGTCGAAGATGTGGCGGAAGGTATACATCATGCCCGAGCGGATAACCGGGATCAGGACCATGAGTGTCAGGAAGACGGCGAGATGGCGGAAATCCCGGCCGCGCAGCACGGTGTCGACAAAGCGGCCGACGACGATGGCCGGCAGCAGCGCGAGCATGGAAAACAGCAGGTTCAGGATGCAGGCAAAAAGAAAGCCCCCGCGGTCACCGCGAAGAACTGCGAAAATCCAGGCAATGGGTCGGCCGGTAAAACGCCAGATCTCGTCCGGGTCCAGTGCATCGGCAGCTACAAAGGGAAAGAAGCGACCGCCGCGTGAGTATTTTCGGATCTCCGGCTCAGCCGTCTTATGAGCTGACCTTCTCTCCGTCGCACGCGACCTGTGCAGTCGAGCGTCGTCATCGGTCATATTTATCACTCCCGTCCCGCCCACGGTAACAGCGTACCGTGGCCAAGTCGACTGCATTCTACCATCGTTCTCGTTACGTGCCAGTCCATTTACCAGCAGGGTGGAGGAATCTGCGGCCGTCATGCAAAAAATATCTGAAGACCAGCCAGTTCGTGCCTGTTCGAGTCACGGCAACTACGCTACACTTCATAAAAACAGAAAAATGCGCCAAGGCGCAGGAGGGCCAGGTCATGTTGCGGGTAGGAATGTTGACGAGCGGCGGCGACTGCCAGGGGCTCAACGCCGCCATGCGCGGCGTTGCCAAGACCCTGTATGAGCAGGTTGACGAAGTCGAAATCTACGGCTTTATCGATGGCTATCGCGGTCTCATTGAATTTGATTATCGTTATATGAGTCCCGCCCAGTTCTCCGGCATTCTGACGCTGGGCGGCACCATACTGGGCACGAGCCGTCAGCCGTTCAAAAACATGCTTGACCCCATCGAAGGCTCCTCGATGACCAAGCTCGAGGCGATGATTACCTCCTACCGCCGCCTGAACCTCGACTGCCTGGTGACGCTCGGCGGAAACGGCACGCATAAGACGGCCAAGCTTCTCGCCGACCATGATCTCAACGTCATCGGTCTGCCGAAGACCATCGACAACGACCTCTGGGGCACGGATAAGAGCTTTGGCTTCCAGAGCGCCGTCGACATCGCAACCAGCGTAATTGACGGCATCCACACAACGGCCACGTCACATGGCCGCATCTTCATCATCGAACTCATGGGACATAATGTCGGCTGGCTGACGCTGCATGCCGGCGTCGCCGGCGGCGCCGATGTCATCCTGATTCCGGAGATCCCCTATCGCGTTGAATCGGTGGCCCGTGCGATTTCGGCCCGCTCGTCGCAGAAAAAGCGCTTCTCCATCATCGCCATGGCCGAGGGCGCCATCGAGGCCAGCGAGGCGGATCTGAGCAGGGAAGAGCTGAAGCTGGCCCGCAGCACCATGGAGTACCCTTCCGTCGCCTACCGGCTCGCGGCTCAGCTGGACGCCGAGATGGGGCAGGAAATCCGCGTGACCGTACCCGGCCATTTCCAGCGCGGCGGTACACCCTGTCCCTATGACCGTGTACTGGCCACGCGCTGTGGCTGCTACGGTGCCGAGCTGATCCTGAAAGGCGAGTTTGGCTACATGGTGGGTGTCCATGACAATGTCATGGTCAAAGTGCCGCTCGAAGAGGTTGCCGGGCGCCTCAAGTCCGTGCCTCTGGACAACGATCTGGTTACCTTTGCCCGCCGCAGCGGCATCTTCTTCGGCGACGAGTAGTCCCCCTGAATTCCGAAGCCCGTCAGGGCCGTCCGTCCCTGGTTACGTCAGGGCCGCCCGTCCCTGAATACGTCAGGGCCGCCCGTCCCTGAATCCGTCAGGGCCGCCCGTCCCTGAAGACGGCAGGGGCGCCCGTCGCTGACGGCGGGAGGGCCGCCCGGCCCTGACGGCGGAGGCG
>JASGUU010000029.1 GCA_030057555.1 Bacillota bacterium
GGTGGCGGCCTGGCCGATTCCTGGCTGGAGGTCATCGAAGCCGACGAGATGTCCAACACGACCGTCTTTACGAAGGGCGTCGCCGTCCGCCGTGACGACAAGCGTTCCAGCAACCGCCGCGGCAGCACCGACATCATCTCGAACGGTTCGGTGGTCCACGTCTACGACAACCAGTTCATGCTGCTCGTGGACGGTGGCCGTATCGTCGACTACACCGCCGAGCCCGGCTATTTCCAGGTCGACAATTCGTCCTCGCCCTCGCTCTTCAACGGCGAGTTCGGCGATTCGCTGAAGGAGGCTTTTGACCGCTTCCGCTATGGCGGCGTGCCCTCGCAGGCGCAGAAGATCTTCTTCGTCAACACGCAGGAGATCCGCGGCATCAAGTTCGGGACGCCGACCCCGGTGACCTACTTCGACAACTACTACGGCGCCGAGTTCAGCCTGCGCGCCTTCGGCACCTACTCCATCCGCATCACGAACCCGATCCTCTTCTATCGAGAGGCTATTGCCCGCAACGCTGCCCGCGTCGACATCGACGACATCAACGAGCACTACCTGAACGAGTTCCTGACCGCCCTGCAGACCTCTATCAGCCGCATGTCGATCGACGGTGAGCGGATTTCGCATCTGCCTGCCAAGAGCCGTGAACTCTCACGCTACATGGCTGACACTCTGGACGAAGAATGGCGGGAGATGCGCGGTATTGAGATTATGACCGTCGCCATCCCCTCGATCACCTACGATGAGGCATCACAGAAGCGCATCAACGACTTCAGTGAGGCGTCAATGTACGGTCAGAATGCTGCGGCACGCGAAGCCTTTGTTCAGACCCGTGTCGCCCGTGGTCTGGAAGCTGCCGGCTCGAATCCCGGCGGTGCCGGTGCGGGTTTCTTCGGCGTCGGCATGGGCATGCAGGCCGCCGGCAACTTCATGGGCGGCGTTTCCCAGACCAACATGCAGCAGATGCAGATGCAGCAGCAACAGCAGCAGGCCCAGCAGGCCGCCCAGCAGCAGGCCGCCCAGCAGCAGGCCGCGCCCGCGCCGGCGCCCGCTCCGGCCGCAGGAGATCGCTGGTTCTGCAGTGAATGCGGCAACCCCAACAGCGGCGGCCGCTTCTGCACCAACTGCGGCACCCCGCGCCAGGCCCCGCAGCAGCGCGCCTGTCCCTCCTGCGGCTTCCAGTTCCCGGAGGGCCAGACCCCGCGCTTTTGCACCAACTGCGGCCAGAAACAGGCCAACGGAGGCTGATGAGAGCCTATGTCACGACTGATTCCGTCAGAAGACAGGTGGCCCTGGGGCTTCCTGGCCGCGGCTGATGTGCCGGGCGGCGGCGCTCCACCGGCTCCGTCGGCTCCGCCCCCTGCCGCCGCGGCTGCGGACGACGCCCCCGCCGCCTGGAACGTCAGCCATTCCGCCACTTCGACCGTCAAGTGCCCGAACTGCGGCGCCGGCATCGCCTATAAGCCGGACGTCGGCGCCTACAGCTGCGACTACTGCCGCTCGTCCTTCACCACGGCAGAGATGAACGAGCTCACCGCCAAGCGCAATCTGAGCCAGCAGCGTCATGAAGATATCGCCAGCCGCCCGCCCGGCAGCGGCGTCGACCAGGAGCACATCCACGGCTACCACTGCCAGTCCTGCGGCGCCCAGGTGGTGACGACCGACACGACCACCGCGACCTTCTGCTACTACTGCCACAACCCGGTCATCATCACCGCCCGCCTGCACGGCGACTTCATGCCCGACCAGATGATCCCCTTCCGCATCTCGCGCGAAGAGGCTGAAGCATCTTTCAAAAAGTGGACGGGATCAAAGCGCCTCCTGCCCGACGACTTCACCTCAGAATCGACGCTGGAGAAGCTCACCGGCCTCTACCTCCCCTACTGGTATACGAATGCGCGCTGCGACATCGACTACCAGGGCACCTCGAGCTCGGTGCGCACCTGGACCAGCGGCGATATCGAGTACACGGAGACGACAACCCGCAGCCATACGCGCCAGGGTGAAGTTGCTCTGCGCGACATCGGCCTGGTCGCCTTCTCCAAGTTCGACGAGGATCTCCTGAACGGCATCTCACCCTATTCGATGGATGATGCCGAGGCCTTCCAGATGCCGCTGCTCTCCGGCTACCTGTCGGAGAACTTCGACCGCAGCCGCGACGAGATGACCGAGCCCATGAACCAGCAGGCCGGCAGCCACGCCAATCATGTGCTCGACCAGTCCCTGTCGCAGTTCACCACCAGAGACCTGCACCGCAACATCACCGTCTTCCTGGGCGACTGGCTCTACACCCTGCTGCCGACCTGGGTGCTGACCTACAACTACAACAAGCACACCTATGTCTACGCCGTCAACGGCCAGACCGGACAGACCTACGGCGAACTGCCGCTCGACAAACGCAAGCTCGCCATCCTGTCCGGGATCGTTGCCGCCGTCGTTCTGGTCCTGCTGCTCGTGGGAGGTTACTTCATATGGTGACACGCGAAATCCCCACCCGCCGCCCGCTCCCCCTCGCCATTCTCCTGCTCGTGGTTCTGCTGCTGCAGGCACTGCCGGTGGCCGCCGCCCCCGCCACCCTGAACGGGAAGCCCGCGGTCGTCGACAAAGCCGAGTACTTTACAGCGGACGAGGAGGCGAGTTTCGCAGAACAACTCGTCAAACTCTCCGATGAGTACAACATGGACCTCCTTATCGTCACCGAGCTTGATACTGGCGGGAAGTCGCCGCGCGACTATGCCGACGATTATTTTGACTACGAAGGCTACGGGCGTGACGAGGAGCGCCACGGCGTCCTGATGCTGCTGACCTACAGCGACATCTGGATCTCCACCAGCGGCATCAGCATCCGTTACCTGACCGATGCGCGCATCAATACGATCATCGACCAGCGCATGGTGCCGGCCTTTAAGAAGAATGAGTCCTTCGCCGACATGGCGCAGGCCTATATCGATGCCCTGTCGGAGTATCTGGAAGCCGGTATCCCGAGCGACCAGAGAAACGTGCCCGAGCGCGTGCGTTCCCTGACGCTGATGAATGTCCTGTTCGCGTTTGGCGGCGCCATCGCGGTGGGCGGTGGCTTCTTCCTGCTGAATCTGGGCCGCTACCGCAAGCGCAAGCGGGCGCCGGTCTATAATCTGGCCGAGCTCGCCACACCGTCCTTCACAGTCTTTCAGGATATTGTCACAGGTACCAGTGTTACTTCGCGCCGCATTGAGCGTTCGCGCGACTCAGGCTCGGGTGGTTCGACGTCTTCGACGCATACGAGTTCGAGTGGCAGGACACATGGTGGCGGAGGGGGCTCCTTCCGGTGACAGGCTACATCATGGGGCTGCGGGCCAAAGTCGGCTCGCAGCCTATAATGCAGGTTGGGGCGTCTGTTCTTGTCGTCGATGAGGATGGGCGCCTGCTGCTGCAGCGGCGTGGCGATAACGGCAGCTGGGCCTATGCCGGCGGCTCGGTCGAGCTGTACGAGCATGTCGAGGCGGCGGCACGGCGTGAGCTTGCCGAAGAAACCGGCCTCATTGCCCGCGATCTTGAGCTTTTTGGTGTCTTTTCCGGGCCGGAGATGGCCCATGTCTACCCCAACGGTGACCAGGTGTCTAACATTGATCTGCTCTTTGTCTGCCGCTCCTGGGAGGGGGAACTGACTACGGCCGGGGCGGAACCGGGCGAGGTGCTGGAGCTCGAATTCTTCGCTCCGGACGCGCTGCCGGTGCCGATTTTCATGCCCAACCGGCCGGGGCTCGCTGCCTGGCTGGAGGCGGAGGGCTACCCGGTCCCCTGGCGCTGAGACGGGGCGGCGGGCGGCCGGGCGGCTGGCCCGCGAGAACTGCAAGGTTTTCAGGCACTTGGAGCTCCGGACTACCGAAGGCCTTCGCAGTCTGATTGGACAGAGTTATGCTTTCGGCTTGGATTGTGACCCTCTCTGATCGGAATGCGCAAGCTGTCAACTTTCCGCACTTTTTACCAGACTTTTCGAAGCAGCGTTATGTGCATAATCATCAACATACCCGCATAGATCCATCATATATACATAGTTCGCTTACTCAGAGGGATCAGGGGACTTCCCCCTTCTTAGCGCTTGAGCGGAGCCTCTACGCTTCAGCCTGATTTTGTGCCATTTTAGCTACATGGTGTTAGGGTAATAGCCTCGTTACTTTGTGCTGGTGTTCTTGCATACAGAAACCATGAGCAAAAAAACGACTTGTACACGGTGAATGACATAAAATCGAAATCTGAGCAGCAAACACGTTGTTCAGCGGGTAGCTGTGAGATTTCAGCACCTCTAATCTACTCGATTTGCCAACTTTTGGAGTTGTGTCGATCCTCCCCCTTTTGACAGCTCCTTGCTCACTTTTAAGCGGTTGATAATCAGACGGGTGACACTGTGCCATGATGATTGATACAGAACAAAAACGTATCCAATAAGCGTTCACAAAATCTCGCGCGTTGAGACATCCTTCCAAATTCCCAGTACAGCTGATTTTCTAAGTTTCATACTGGCTTCGGGACATTATCGAAGAATTTGTTGGGGTCGTTAAGAATGCGGTGCCAGTAATAGAAGGTTTTCTGATTAATACCATTCTCCGCGCACCACCGGGTTACAGTGAGTTTACTTTCTTTTTGCCTGTCCAGAACACCGCGCCAATGTCGGAGCCGATCTATCCGTGCCATCTCTACTACTCCTTTGAGTTCTTGATGATGACAGCTTATATCGGTAGAGAGACAGATGTTACCCGTCTGATTATGAACCGCTTACGAAGAATTTGTACAGGGGCTGGACAAAAATTGCGCTGGTGCCCCGAAACCGGGGCAGGAACGAAAAAATTGACCAGGTGTGGACAGCATCCTGTATTGTAGGTATAGGCAGATCCACTCAAGAGAGCGTGAATAGAGCAAACGTGAATAGAGTGAAGAAGAAGGATGATACCTCTTGTTGAGTGGATTTGCTTGGAACGAAGACACACATCTCGAAGAGGTATCACCTTAACCCCCATAGAAAGGAAAGGGTCAAATGAAGAATATCACAAAGAACCAGAAGCTTGCAGCGATCAAGGACACGACACTCATCATAGCGATCGATATCGGCGCATACAACCATCATGCTCGCGCGTTCGACTGGAGAGGCTCCGAACAGCAGAAGAAGGCCTTCAAGTTCTCGAATTGCCGCTCTGGTTTTGAGAGCTTCCTGAAATGGATGGAAGACATAAAGTCCAAGAAGAAGTTCAAGGATGTCATGGTCGGCCTGGAACCGACCGGCCATTACTGGTTTCCCCTGTGCGATTACCTCATGGATCGTAAGCTGCGTGTCGTCATCACCAGCCCCGTCAGCGTGAAGCAGACGAAGGAGGCAGCGACGAGCAGCGCGAGCAAGAGCGATACGCAGGATCCGATAGCGATCGCTCATGTGATGATTTCCGGGAATTACCAGAACGTCTATCGTCCTAAGGGAAACCATGCCAAGCTCCGGAAAGCCTACACGGTTCGTGACAGTGTCATGGAGCAGCATAAGGCAAGCATCAATCGTATCCATGCCTGGGTAAGCACGTACTTTCCCGAGTGGCGCAAGGTCTACTCAAGCATAAAGGCCGTCAGCCTCCTGATGCTTCTGCGCCAGGCTCCCCTGCCGACGGACATAGTGAAACTGGGTGTGGATGGCATCGTCGAGTATTGGCGCGAATATAAGCTGTACCTCGCTCGGGAGCGTGCAGAACGTCTGGTTGAGGAGGCGAAACGCTCGATAGGCGTAACGGAAGACGCAGAGATCGCCAGAATAGAGATTCAGATCCTGCTGGAAGACTACGATCGGCATGCAGCCCATCTGGCCATGCTTGACAAGAAGCTTGCGGAGCTGGTTGAGAAGTACCCGGGAGGGGAGAAGCTGATGCAGATTCCTGGCGTAAGTCTCCAGATCGCTGCTGGCTTCCTGGCGGAAGTGGGAGATATCGACCGCTTCCCGGGTGCCCCTCAGCTGCAGAGCTACGCAGGCTTGGATATCCTTCAAAAGAGTTCGGGCAAGCAGAAGGGGCAAAGCCGCATCAGCGGACGTGGCCGCCACAAGCTTAGGCGCGTGATGTTCATGGCCGCCTTGTCCGTCGTAAGTCATGCGCCCGAGTTCCGAGCGGTTCAGGAATACTATAAGCATCGTAAGAAGAATCCTCTTAAGCCGATCCAGGCGCTTATAGCCGTAGCCTGCAAGCTGCTTCGCGTGTTCTATGCCATGCTTGTGAAAGGAGTCGATTACGATCCTTCCAAAATCACTTGCGGTGGTAAGGCTCCCGCAGTGGAGCAGACCGCATAGCCGTGTGACGGATAGATACTCACAGGAAGACCGCTTGAAGCACAAGAACGCAAACAGCCTTTTAAGATAGAGACAATACAAGCGCTAAAGAACATGCCGTTCTAGTGGCATGTGAGACCGAACGGATCACGGTGGTTCCTGCGTCCATTGCAAAGCAATGCCGCCGTGAGACGATACAACCCAATCGAACGAGCCGGTGGTAGTTCGCAGAAATAATTATTTAGGGCAATGACCCTGTTGGACAGACGTGCGGACACCCGTGTTATGGATAGGCGGAACGACAGAGGATAGGACTCGTTCCAGATCACGAACGATGATCCTGATAATACTGGGAGATTTGCTGCCATAGCGCTGACGGGCTTCACCGAAAGGCCGTGAAATCAGAGATGAGACGTTGGCTTTCGTGAGCCTG
>JASGUU010000030.1 GCA_030057555.1 Bacillota bacterium
GCCCGGTCGTCGGCGCCAACCTGGATCCGAGCCATCTCTTCTGGCAGGGCATCGACCCGGTCGCCGCCATCCGCGAGCTCGGCGATGCCATCCAGTTCTTCCATGCGAAGGACACCAAGATCGACGAGATCAACACCGCGCGCAACGGCGTCCTCGACACCAAGCATTATGGCGACGAGATCAACCGCAGCTGGATCTTCCGTTCCGTCGGCTACGGCCACGACTACCAGCTCTGGAAGGACATCATCTCCAACCTGCTGATGGTCGGCTATGACGATGTCATCAGCATCGAGCACGAGGACAGCCTGATGTCGGCGAACGAGGGCCTGACGAAGGCTGTGCGCTTCCTGCAGGAGGTCATGACCTTCGAGAAGCCCGGCGGCATGTACTGGGCCTGATCCGGACCATAAAGGAGGCAGAGAGATGACGAACAGGCTCCGCGTCGGGCTGGTGGGCTATAAGTTTATGGGCAAAGCTCACTCGAACGCCCTGGCGCGACTTGGCATGTTTTTCCCGACCGACAGTGAAGTCGTGCGGCAGGCCATCTGCGGCCGTGACGCCGAATGGGTCGCCGAGGCGGCCCGGCAGTTCGGCTATCCGAGCTGGGAGACCGACTGGCAGACACTGGTCGCCCGTGACGACATCGACATCATCGGCATCACCGCCCCGTCCAATGTCCACCGCCAGATCGCCATCGGCGCCGCCGAGCATGGCAAGCATGTTTTTTGCGAAAAACCTCTGGCCCTCAACACCCCCGACGCCCGCGAGATCCTCGCTGCTGTCCAGAAAGCAGGGGTGCGGCACCAGGTGGGCTTTAACTATCGCTTCGCGCCGGCCATCCGCCTCGCCAAACAGATGATCGAGGAGGGCCGCCTGGGCACGATCTACCGTTTCCGCGGCGAGTACCTGCAGGACTTCATCATCGATCCCGAGTTTCCGCTCGTCTGGCGCCTCGACCGCGAGGTGGCGGGTTCTGGCTCGCTCGGCGACCTGGGTGCGCATCTCGTCGACCTGGCCCGCTATCTCGTCGGCGAGTTCCGGCAGGTCCTGGGCGCCCAGAAGACCTTCATCGAGGAGCGGCCGCTGGTCGAGCGCATGACGGGCCTGAGCGCCAGGGCCGATGAATCGGCCGGGCGCGGCCGGGTTACGGTGGACGATGTCACGCAGTTCCTGATCGACTTCGACTGCGGTGCCCAGGGCTCGATTGAAGCGACGCGCTTTGCCATGGGTCATAAGAACAACCTCAACTTCGAGATCAACGGCAGCCGCGGCAGCCTGCGCTTCTCGCTCGAGCGCATCAACGAGCTCGAATACTACGACGCCGACGAGCCCGAGGGCCTGCAGGGCTTCCGCCTGATCCAGGTGACCGAGGGCACGCATCCCTATCTGTACGCCTGGTGGCCGGCGGGTCATGTACTCGGCTACGAGCATACCTTCGTCCATGAGTGGTATGAATTCATCCGGGCGATTGAGACGGGCGGGGAGACGGCGCCTTCTTTCGAGGACGGCATGCGCTGCTGCCAGATTCTGGATGCCGTGGAGAAGTCTGCGGCCGAGGGCGGCTGGATCGAGGTCGCTTCGATCTAGCTTCTGTCCGGGATGAGTCCGCAAACAACCGGTTCCGGGGGAAAGGTCCCCGGAACCGGTTTTTAATCCTGTGGGTGCTCTTATCCACTTGACAGTGGGGGGATCGTCCAGCACGATTCAGGAGAAGGAAATATGAGCCGGCTCAGTCGGCCGCCCAGTCCAGGAGGTCATTATGGATCAACCGAAGAGCGCGATTGAAGCGTCACAGACAGATTTTCTGCCGGAGTCGCCGGTACGTTTCGGTACCGGAGGCTGGCGTGAGCGCATCGGTGAGTCCTTTACCCGCGCCAATGTGGAGCTCGTCGCCGCCGCTCTGGCCGCGAAGATGCAGGCCGAGGGCCATGGGGATGAGCCGGTCATCATCGGTTTTGACCGCCGCTTCCTGAGCGACGTGGCGGCTCGCTGGTTTGCCTGCCAGCTGGCCGCCTGCGGCATCCGCAGCGAGATTATCAAGCGGCAGGCGCCGACCCCGCTGGTCATGTTTACCGTCCTGCGTGACCGCCGCCCCTATGGTATTGCCGTCACCGCGAGCCACAACCCCGCGCTCTACAATGGGATCAAGGTCTTTATCGCGGGCGGCCGCGATGCCGACGAGGAGGCGACAGCCGATCTCGAGCGACATATTCGCCTGCGCGTGGCCGCCGACGATTTACCGGCGCCCCTCGACTATGATGAGGCGGTCGAGCGTGGCTTTGTCAGCAATATCTATCCCTTCAACGACTACATCGACTCCATCATCGACCAGATCGATATGGAGCGCATTCGTGCCGGCAAGCTGCATGTGGTTCTCGACCCCATGTATGGTGTCTCGAAGACCTCGCTGCAGACGATCCTGATGACTGCCCGCTGCGAGGTCGACGTCATTCACGATCGACACGATACCCTCTTTGGCGGCCGCCTGCCGGCGCCCAACATGAAGACCCTCGCTGCACTGCAAAACTTTGTTCTCGAGAACGAATGCGATATCGGCATCGCCACCGACGGCGACGCTGACCGCATCGGCATCATAGACGATACCGGTCGCTTCCTGCACCCGAACCAGCTGCTCGTCCTGCTCTACTACTATCTGCTCAAGTACAAGGGCTGGCGTGGTCCGGTCGTGCGCAACAACTCGACCACCCACCTGCTCGACGAACTCGCCGCCCGCTTCGGGGAGAAGTGCTACGAGGTCCCGGTCGGCTTCAAGCATATTTCAGCGAAGATGCTGGAGACCGATGCCGTCATCGGCGGCGAGTCCTCCGGCGGCCTGACCGTCCGCGGCCACATCCCCGGAAAGGATGGCATCTATGCCGCCTGCCTCCTCGTGGAGATGATTGCGGTCGTCGGCCAGCCCCTCTCCGCCATCTACGAGGAGATCACAGAGCAGTTCCCGCCCTGCTATATGGAGGAGACGGCCTTCCGCTTCGCGGCCGACGAGAAGGCCGCGATCGAGCACCGGCTCATGGTGGAGCGGGCCCTGCCGGACTTCCCCTGGCCCATCAGGGAGGTCAGCTATCTCGACGGCTGCAAGGTCTACTTCGAGAACAACGGCTGGATCAACGCGCGCTTCTCGGGTACGGAGCCGGTGCTGCGCATCTTCTGCGAACTGGGTACCAGGGCTGAGGCTGCCGCTGCCGTGCGGCAGTTCCGCGATTTCCTGGGACTGAGCGAAGAGGGCTAGATGCTCTGCCGGGGACAGCGGGATACGCAGACAGTAAGTTGAGCCGGGCAGCGGAGCGTTCGAGGCGATCGGATGCGGCCTGAAGCCGGCGGAATGAACAGAGAGGGTGGCCGCGGGAACGTGGTCGCCCTTTGCATGAATTGATGAGTATATGATGTGCCGTACAGGGATGCGGGACTTGAATCGAGGATGTGAAGATGAGTGAAATGAAACAAGGAGCCGGGGTTCTCGAGGTGGCCGTCATCGGTTGTGGCGGACGTGGACGGACCCTGATGGAGCATGTGCTGCTGCCGCGCGAAGGAATCCACATCCGGGCGGTCTGTGACAACCACCCGCCGCGGCTTGAGGCCGGAATCGAACTGGTCGAGCGCCTGCGGGGCTGCCGTCCTGTGGGGTATGCCTGCTACCAGGAGATGCTGACTGCCGAACGTGTCGATGCTGTATTCGTCTTCAGTGCCTGGGAAAACCACATGCCGGCGACGCTGTTCGCGATGGAGCGGAAGACCCCGGTGGCCTGTGAGGTCGGCGGTGCCTACAGCGTCCACGAGTGCTGGCAGCTGGTCGACTGCTATGAGCGAACACGAACTCCGGTCATGCTGCTCGAGAACTGCTGCTACGGGCGCACGGAGCTGGCTCTGCTGCGCATGGTGCGAGAGGGCCTCTTTGGCAGGCTCGTCCACGCCGAGGGCGGCTACCTGCACGATCTGCGCACCGAGATCGGACGCGGCGATCTCAAACACCACTATCGCCACCGTAACTATCTTCTGCGCAATGCAGAGAACTATCCCACCCATGAGTTGGGCCCGATTGCCATGCTCTTCGACATCAACCGTGGCAACCGCATTGTCTCGCTCGCCGCACAGGGTGGCGGTGCCTGGGGCATGCATGACTGGGCCGGGCGGCAGTCCGACGTTTCGGAGCTGACTCGGACGGCCAGCTTCGCCCAGAGCGACATCGTGAAGACGATGCTCAAGCTCGCGGGGGGCGAGACTATCACGCTGACGCTGGATACGACGCTGCCGCGGCCCTATTCGCGCGGATTGCGCCTCGCAGGCACGCGCGCCATGTACAGCGAGGAGAATCACTCGATCTTCGTCGACGATAATGCGGAGCATCAGGCGGCGCACTTCCGCTGGCGCGAACAGTGGGGCAATGCGGATCGCTATGTGGAAAAGTACGAGCACCCCATCTGGGTCCGCTTTCAGGAGGCCGGGATCCGCGGCGGTCATGACGGCATGGACTGGCTGGTCTTCGACGGCTTCCTGGATGCCCTGAGGGCCGGCGCTCCGATGCCTGTGGATGCCTATGACATGGCGACCTGGATGGCGGTGACCGCGCTTTCCGATGAGTCGCTCGCCATCGGCGGTCATCCGGTGGCCTTCCCCGACTTTACGAAGGGGCAGTGGCTGCTGCGCCGGCCCGGAGACTTCGCCCCGGTCGAATAGGGCGGATCTCTCGCGGGCATGGCTCTCCGGGGACGTTAACGCGCGCGGGTGGCTGCTGATGCGGCCGGGTGCAGATGTGTGTTGTGCAAAATTTCGAGGTTCCGCAGCGAAAGTGTGCGGAAGCTTGAAAAACTGCACTTTTCCGGGCCATTCTGTGCAAAATTTCGAGGTTCCGCAGCGGAAGTGTGCGGAAACTTGAAAAACTGCACATTTCCGGGCATTCTGTGCAAAATTTCGAGCCGTGCTAGCATCAAAAGTGTACAAGTGGAATTCGCCACCTTGATCCCAGTTAGAATAGCAGCCAGCAGGAGGATAAGACATGGCGAAACATTACCCGAAGGACTTCAAGGAGGATGCGGTCCAG
>JASGUU010000031.1 GCA_030057555.1 Bacillota bacterium
TGCGTGATGAGCTCGCGCCACTCGGCGCGCGTGCGTTCTTGTTTCATGGGTAACCTCCTGACGCTGTTTGCGTCAGACTACGGTTACCGGAAACCTATTTCGAGATGCCGTTTTTTGAGCGCTTACATTTTCGGCTCACAAATGCAACTTATACACGGATGTCCGTGTACAAGTGAAAACTTTGCTCAGGACCCTTATATGCAGAAGACAGCCTGCTTCTCTTTCATCCTCCCGCAGCTCACCCTGTATATTTCCAGAATTTCGCCCTGATCCAGGCCGCCGCCAAAGGCGGTGGCGGTGCCGGCGCCGCTAGTCGTGCTGCTGCATGAAATCCTTGAGTGCCTGATCGATTTCCTCACCATGTCCCCTCATCATGTGCCCGCCATCCGGAAATGTGACCAGAGTGAGGTCAGGAAAACGGTGCCGGGCCTGGCGGACCTTCTCATAGCTCGCTACCGGATCGTCCTCCGCGTGCAGGATCAGGACCGGCACACGCAGTTCCTCGATCGGATACTGCTCGAAATTCCGCTCCATATCCGGATTCGTCAGCCTCCCGTCCAGAATGACACCGGTCTTCCGTGCGGAAATGGGCTGGATGTCCGCAGCCGTGGAGGCCGGCATGCCCATGAGCGCCGGCATGAGAGGGCTGATCAGGTACATGGCATAGTCGGAGAGCAAAGGTTCCGGCGGTGCCTGGTATTCGAGAAAAGACCGCGGTTTTTCGGCGACCGGCATCGCCGAGCAGAACAGAATCAGGGTCCTGACCCGCTCCGGATAATCCAGTGCAAAGCGAATCGCCGGCGTCCCTCCGGCCGAGGTGGCCAGCACATGGGCACGGGCAATCGCCAGATGGCCCAGCAGCTCGGCAAAAGCCGAGGCCTGCTCTTCTGGCGTCCCCTCGCCCTTCACGGCCGAGCCGGGGTAGCCAAAGCGCGACGGCGCGATCAGGCGATGGCGGTCGGCCAGATTCCGGACATTTTCACAGGCCTGATCGTAGCCGCCAAAAAGGCCATGTACAGACAAAATCACATCGCCGTCTCCCGCTTCAACATAGCTCATGGGGCCATAGGAAAGTGCCGCGGTTTTGACTTCAAAGGAGGCGAGTTTTTCCCTCGCCGCCTGCAGACCGACCAGACAGCGCAGGCCCTGAACCAGCAGATAGAGGCCCATGACGATGCTGCCAACCAGAACCACGCCCCTCACTCTCCACCTCCGCCTCTTCTCCGCTTTCCCGAAAACGCGTTCCCGCCTCATGTATCCACCCCTGCAGCCGGCGAAATGCCCAGTATTTCCGTCATCAGCGCGAAAAAGCACTCCCGCCTGGCAGCGTCGTCCAGATCAAAGCCCAGCAGCTCAGGACAGGTCCGGAGATTTAAAAAGGCAGACTGTATGCCGGCCAGCAGCAGGAAGGCCCTGACCCTTCTGTATTCTTCCGCCTCCCCGGCCGGCAGTGCCCTGCAGATGGCTCTGTAGCTGATGGAGGAATTGCTCTCCGGACCGGGGCTGGATAAATCGGAAAGCATGGAGATGCGGGAGATTTCCGGATGTGCCAGCAAAAATTCAAAGACGCGCAGAATGAACGCCGTCATCTCCCTCCCCCGCTGCCTGGGCGCGGCGCCCTCGGCCGCCCGGTCCTCGCCAAAAGCCGACATGACCTGTGAAATGATGCGCTCGACACAGATCTCGATCAGTTCCTTTTTTGAGCCGAAATGATAGTTGACCAGTCCGACGGAAACCCCCGCGCGCTGGGCGATCTCCCTGATCGTGATCTTCTCCACGAGACCTTCTGATCTCCGGATCAGCGAGGTGGTCGCCGTGATGATGACTTCTCTGATATCCGAATGCGTCTCTTTCATATGTCAGCTCCGCCTTTGAACATTGTTCAACTTCATTTAACTGAACGCTGTTCAGTCTGTCAAGTCACCGCTGTTTTCACACCGGGTCCATGCACAGGTCCATGGCTTTGCCTCATTTGAGCAATTGGCCCGGTGCCCTTTGCTATAATTGCCTGCATCACAGCAGGCTCAAAGGCGCGGGCAGTCGGAGGCGACAGAACGTTGAAGCACGACCATGAGGCACATGAGGCGGAGGAGCGGCAGGATCAGGAACCTGCCGTTCGCCCTGCACCGCCGCCGGTCGAGACCGACAGTTCCTCCCCCGACCCGGGGCTGCCCAACCGGCCCGAAATCCAGCGCGTCAGCGCGGAGCCTGTTGCCAGGCCTGAAATCCGGCGCGTCAACCCGGAGCCCGGAGCAGAGCCTGAGATCCGCCGCGTACCGGCATCTCCGCCTCCTGCTGAGACGCCGGCTCCGGAACCGCACCCGACGGTGAAAGCGGCGACGAAGGCAGAGCCGGAGCAGCCGGCAGCCACGCAGACAGGCACGGCCGACGAAACAGCGTCGGAAGCCACGCGCCGGGCGGTGAAGCTGCCCCTGCCGAAGGTGCCGCCCACAGTGCCGGCAGGACCACCGGCAGCGCCGCACAGCGCCGTGCACGGCTCCGACAACGAAATCGAGCAGATCTCCGCGGAAGCGGCGGAGGCCAGGATGCCCCAGCAGGCACCGAAGCTGCGGCGTATCGGTGCATCCACCCGGCGCGGGGATGTCACCGAGGAAGTCAGCTATGTGGAGGCTTCCCACCTCAGCTCCCGCGAGCGCGAGCGCCTCATTCTCGACCAGGCGCTGCGCGGCCTCAGCCCGGCACAGCAGCGGCGCTACCGGAAGGATATGCGGAGGCTGCGGCGGACTTTGCGCAGACACACCACCGGAAAACCCACCCGCCCGGCCAGCATGCAGAGCGTGCCGGAGGTGATCGGCCGCGGTTTCTCCCGTTTCATAAAGGTCATCGTCGTGATCGTGATGCTCGCCATCGTCCTGGTTTCGGGCGTGGGCGGCGGCATGCTGCTGGGCTACATCTCGACCACCGAGCCGCTCAATCCGGCCCTGCTGACGAGCGGGAGCCAGACGAGCCGCGTCTATGACAAAAACGGCGAGCTGATCTCCATCTCGACCGGCGCCCGGAACATCGACCGCGAGATCGTGGAGTTTTCGACGATCAAGGACGGCTATCTCGACGAGGCATTCAAGGCGATTGAAGATGAGCGCTTCGACACCAATATTGGCATCGATCCGCGGCGCATCGCGAGTGCCGTGGTTTCCGCCATCATGCACGGAGGCACGCCGCAGCACGGCGGCTCGACGATCACCCAGCAGACGGTGAAGCTGCTGACCGGCGAGGACGAGATCTCGGCGCAGAGGAAGGTGCAGGAGTGGTACAAGGCCATCCTGCTCAAGCGCGACCTGACGAACGACGAGATCATGGAGATCTACCTCAACTCCGTGCCGATGGCGAACTCCTACGTGGGGGTGCAGTCGGCCTCGCGGGCGTACTTCGAGAAGGATGCGGCCGACCTGACGCTGGGCGAGGCAGCCTTCCTCGCCGGCATTCCGAAGGCACCCTCGGTCTACAATCCGCGCACGGAACTCGGCATGCGAAACGCCCTGCGCCGCCAGCGCATCGTGCTGGCAAAGATGCTGGACCTCAACTTCATCACTCAGGCCCAGTACGACGAAGCCCTGAACAGCGAACTCGTGGTGCAGCGCGAGCCGCCGCCCCTGAGCGGGACGAGCATCAACTCCTACTTCGTCGAATATGTCTACAAACAGACGGTCGAGGACCTCATCGAGCGCCGCGGCTACACGCGCGAGGCCGCCCGCAGCCTGATCCACAGCGGCGGCGTGCGCATCTACACCACCTTCGACCCGAGGGTCCAGGCCCTGGTCGACGCCACGTTCAACAAGGAGGAGCTCTTCGCCGCCGAGCCCGGGCGCTACGCCGGCCTGCCCGACCTGCCGCAGGCGGGGATGGCGATCATCGACAATCAGACCGGCGCCATCGTCGCCATGGGCGGCGGCCGCGGGACGAAAGACGCGAATCTGGTGCTCAACCGCGCCGTCGACATCGAACGCCAGCCGGGTTCGGCGATCAAACCGCTCAACGTCTACGCCCCCGCCATCGAGATGGGCATGGTGACCGGGGCGACGATGATCCTCGACGAGATGGTCTTCATGGATCCGCAGCGCCCGGACGTACCCTACCCGAAGAACGCCTATTACCCTGAATACCGCGGCTGGATGACCATACGCAACGCCATCAAGATCTCGAACAACGTGCCGTCGGCGAAAGTCATGGAGATGGTCGGCCTCGACAACTCGCGCTACTACCTCAACAAGGTCGGCATCAACCGCCTCGAGGACGGGGCGCAGCTCGCGATGGCGGTCGGCGGCTTCGAGCAGGGCATGAATCCGCTCGAGATGGCGTCGGCCTTTGCCACCTTCCCGAACGGCGGCCTCTACATTCCCTACTACTGCTACACGAAGGTCCTCGACTCGAACAACACCGTCATCCTCGAGAACCGCCCCAGCTACGAACTGGTCTACAGCCCCGAGACGGCCTACATGATGTCGCGCATCCTGGAGGAGGTCATGCTGCCCGGCTACGGCGAGGCCTTCTGGTACGGCGGCTCGGCCGAGGGCCACGGCATGATGGTGAACAGCGCCGGCGAAACCATCCGCACCGCCGGGAAGACCGGAACCACCGACAACGACTATGACAAGTGGTTCTGCTGCTTCACGCCCTACTACACCGCGGCCGTCTGGTACGGCTTCGATGTTCTCAGGACTATTCAGGGTCCCGACAACGAGGGCGCCAAGCGCATCCTCTTCGACGTCTTCGACCCCCTGCACGCTGATCTCGCGGCGGTCGACTGGACCGTCCCCTCGAACATCGTCGAGCGCCAGATCGACATGCGCACGGGCCTCCTCGCCTCCCCCGAGCTCCAGGCCAGCTGGCCGCAGCGCGTCTACACCGAGTACTTTGTGCGCGGCTCACCGCTGATCCCCACCCAGTATGAGTCCGTCCCCACCGAACCGCCCGCCCAGGATGCCGCGGATGTTCAGAACTAGAACTTCAGGCAGCTCCAATTACGCAAAACAGGAGACCCCATGACCGACCTCGCCACCCCCGCCCGCCGTATCATTCTGACCGGTGACCGCCCCACCGGCCGCCTGCACATCGGCCACTATGCCGGCTCCCTGCGCCGCCGCGTCGAACTCCAGAATGAGGGCAGCTACGATGCCATCTACATCATGATCGCCGACGCCCAGGCGCTGACCGACAACGCCGACCAGCCCGGGCGCATCCGCGAATCCATCCTCGAGGTGGCCCTCGACTATCTCGCGGTCGGCCTCGATCCCGAACGCAGCACCCTGCTGATCCAGTCGGCCCTGCCGGCCCTCTACCAGCTGACCTTCTTCTACATGAATCTGGTGACGGTCGCCCGCCTCTCGCGCAACCCCACCGTCAAAGCTGAAATCCAGATGCGCGACTTCGGCGCCTCGATTCCGGTCGGCTTCTTCACCTACCCGATCTCGCAGGCGGCCGACATCACCGCCTTTGACGCGACGACGGTGCCCGTGGGCGTCGACCAGCTGCCGATGCTCGAGCAGACGCGCGAGATCGTGCACCGCTTCAACAGCTGGTACGGCGACACCCTGGTCGAGCCCGAGGCCCTGCTGCCCGAGGACGAGGCCTCGCGCCGCCTGCCCGGCACCGACGGCCAGGCGAAGATGTCAAAATCCCTCGGTAACTGCATCTACCTCTCTGATTCCGCCGACGAGCTGAAGCAGAAGGTGATGAACATGTTCACCGACCCCAACCACCTGCGTGTCGCGGATCCCGGCAGAGTCGAGGGCAATCCTGTTTTTACCTACCTCGACGCCTTCTCGAGCGACGCCGACTTCGCCGACTTCCTGCCCGAGTACGAGAACCTCGCGGCGCTGAAGGCCCACTACGAGCGCGGCGGCCTCGGCGATGTCAAGGTCAAGCGCTTCCTCCTCGCCGTTCTCGACCGCCTGCTCACCCCCATCCGCGAGCGCCGCGAGGCCTACGCCGCCGACCCGGGCGAGGTCATGGCCATCCTGCGGCGCGGCACGGAAAAGGCGCGGCGTGTCACCGACGCCACGCTCGAGCGCGTGCGGGCCGCGATGCAGATCGAGTACTTCGCCTAGGCTTTCCGGCGGCCGGCTGCCGCGGTCATCTGCCACTGGTTTGCACAAATCAGGAACGGGGCCGTCTCCCCTGAGACAGCCCCGTTTCTCTGTGTGGCGAAAGCCTGATGCGTCAGGCGGAATCGCTCTAGTCTTCGGACTCCTTCTCCTCGATCTCGACTTCGGCGATCTTGGCGTCGAGCTGCTCGAGCTTGCGGCTGGCGAAATCACGGCCGCCGAGGCCGAAGGCAAGGGCGAAGGCCAGTGCGGCACCGGCGATGACGAAGAGGAAACCGTAGTTGACGATGACCGATGCGACCCTCAGCTGGTTCAGAACCATGAAGGAGGCCAGCAGCATGATGGCAGCGCGGGTCAGCAGACCCAGCGTGGCGCCCTGCTTGATGTTCTCACGCAGCAGGCGGTCGAGCCAGCCGGCGAGAAGCCAGGCGACAACCAGGATCAGGACGGCGCCCAGGACGTTCGGCAGGTAGGCGATGATGCCGGCGCCGATGGTGGTGAGCACTTCGAGCTGCAGGGTGCCGAGAGCCTCGACGACGAAGAAGAGCAGGATCAGGACGTTGACGAC
This sequence comes from Bacillota bacterium, assembly GCA_030057555.1. Lineage (GTDB taxonomy): Bacteria > Bacillota > Clostridia > Saccharofermentanales > Fastidiosipilaceae > JAEZYR01. The sequence goes on from JASGUU010000031.1 coordinate 6,634, forward strand.
GATGCCGAGGACGCGCGTCAGCGAGAAGCTGCGGCCGGCCACGTTCGTATCACCGAAGACGCGGCTTACGAATGCATCTGCGCCGACACTGCGGAGGACCTGGGTCAGCAGCTTCGTGGCCAGCCTGGCGATGAAGGCACCGATGGCGATGATGACCACGGCCGTGATGATGCGCGGGATGTATTCGAAGACGGTATTGAGCATCGCGATCGCAGGCTGCGAAATGGCCGTAACATGGAGAACCTCCAGGGACGCGATGATGATCGGAATCAGGACAACGGCGTAGACGACATAGCCCAGAACCGTCGACAGCGAGGTCGACTCGGAGGGGGCGACGCCGGCTTTCTGCTGCAGCTTGTCAACACCCAGGCGGTTCAGCAGCGGGGTCACGAGATCACGGATGATGCGCGCGACAAAGAGGCCGATATAGAGAATCAGGGCAGCCGCTACGAGGTTCGGCAGGAACGCGACGAAGCTGTTCACGATGCCGGAAATGGGCTCGGCCACCCCGGTCAGGCCGAGACGGGCGAAGACCATCGGCAGGAAGAGCACGAAGATGATGATGAAGGCCAGCTGACCGAGATATTCGGTCGTGTTGGCGGCTTTCTCACCGGCTACACCCAGACGATTGACCTTCTCGTCCAGTTTGGTCGCCCGCAGGATCTTGACCACCAGAAACTTCACCAGCGTAGCGAGCAGCCACGCGGCGACCAGGATCAGAACAGCGGCCAGCAGACCCGGCAGCCAGTCCAGTATCCCTCTCCCCAGATTACGAAACCATTCCATAAGATTGATTCCTTCCTTTCATGTCCGGCGCCATGGGCAGGCAATACCTCGCGCCTGAGGCTGTGCGCCGGCAGTTGATATGTGTTCTTCTCATTTTAAACGCTTCGCGCGCCAGAAACAAATCAGAGACGAGAGTTGTCTGGCTATTTCGATAAAACAGCAGCCACAACTGGTATTTCATGGCGGATTTCTCCTGAACGCTGATGGCATCCCTTCCACCATGCCTGTGGTACACCTGCTCTCCGGATCCGGACTGTCAGCAGCCCTTTCCGGGCGCATACTTTCATGTCAGGTGTCAATACATTGTGGCATGCCGGACACGTCTGAGAGCGCTGATTTCACTCTCCCGGAATGCGCTTGTACAGAATTTCAAGGTTTCGCAGCTTCTACGCGCGGAAGGTTGAAACATGGCACAGGCTCGGAGCCGCACAAACAGCCCTGAACCCGTTTCTGTTTTCGCGGATTAAGCGGCGGGTCTGCTATATGATCTCGTCAACGGACAGCAGATGCGACGGCACGTCGAGCTGGCCGTCAAAAACCGTGCCCACCGTCTCGCCCTCGAGTATCGCTGCGAGATCGCCCGGCCTCCGCCCGTGCATGATCACCGTGTCGATGCCGCTGTTCGCCGCGATGCGCGCGGCCAGGAGCTTCGTCACCATGCCCCCGGTGCCCTGCGCCGAAGTCGTACCGCCGGCAATCGAGACGAGCTCCGGATCCGCCGGGTTGGCATAGGGGATGAGCTTCGCCACGACCTCGCTCACGATGTTCGGGTCGCGGTCATGCAGACCTTCGATGTCGGAGAGGATGACGAGGGCATCGGCACCGACGCAGGCGGCTACCTGGGCCGAAAGCGTATCGTTGTCGCCGAAGCTCGCCAGATGCGCGACCTCATTCGTGGAGACGGTATCGTTCTCGTTGACAATCGGCAGCACGCCCTTTTCGATCAGGGCCTCGAAGGTGTTGCGGATGTTCTCGAGGCTGCGCGCATTCTCGAGATCGCCGCGCGTCAGCAGGATCTGTCCCGTGATCAGGCCGTACTCCGCCAGAATGCGCGAATAGACGTTGATCAGCTCGGCCTGTCCGATGGCCGCCTCCGCCTGCTTCTCGCGGATGCTGCGCGGCCGTTCAGTCACGCGCAGACGGTTCATCCCCACCGCCACGGCGCCGGAGGTCACCAGAATCATCTCGCGCCCCTGATTCATCTGGTTCGCGAGCGAGCGGCAGAGCCGCTCCAGATTGCCGAGGTCCAGAGCCCGGTTCGGGTAGGTGATGGTGCTGCTGCCGACCTTGACAACAACGCGATGCGCCGCGGCGAGGCGCTGGCGCGCTTCCTGATGAGCGGTCGAAACGCTCGGGTTCTCCAAAAAATCACACATGCCGCGAGCGTAGCACAATCGCCGCCTGTAGGCTAGAATGCGAACGAGATGCCGCGACGGAGGACGGGACCGGATGGCCAAACGAAACGACTACATCGACTGGGACGAGTACTTCATGGGTGTGGCCCTGCTCGCCGCCATGCGCTCGAAGGATCCGAACACCCAGGTCGGGGCCTGCATCGTGAACCGCGATCGCCGCATTCTCTCGACCGGCTACAACGGCCTGCCCCGCGGCCTCTCCGACGACGACTTCCCCTGGAGCCGCGACGGCGCCTGGCTGGACACCAAATATCCCTTTGTCTGTCACGCCGAGCTCAACGCCATCCTCAACAATCCCGGCACCAGCCTCGCGGGGGCGACCATCTATACCGCCCTCTTCCCCTGCAACGAATGCGCGAAGGCCATCATCCAGGCCGGACTCGCCGAGGTGGTCTATCTCTCCGATAAATACGCCGATACCGACATCACCCGCGCCTCGCGCCGCATGCTCGAGACCGCGGGCGTCTGCCTGCGCCGCCTGATCCCGAAGATCCGCGAACTGCGGCTCGACTTCACGACCGTTGATCTCGCCGGAGACGTCGGCGAGGCCGATCCCACAAACTGATGCCGTCCCTTCACGGCACACAGAACGACCCCCCCACTCTCGAACGCCTGGTCGCCGCCATCCGTGAGGCTTCCACCCGCTTCGACCCCTCTGCCCTGCCCGATTACGAGCGCCGCGGCCTCCCCGCCGCCGCTGTCCGCGAGCGCATCGCGGCGGGGGCCGTCAACTCCGTAGCCGCCCCCTATGCCAAACGTTTCCGTGACGTTGTCCGCGACAACGTCTTCACGGCCTTCAACTTCCTGAACGTCGTCCTCGCCGTCGCCGTCCTCCTCGTCGCCGTCCGCGAACCACGCTACCTGCCCAACCTCGCCTTCTTTCTTGTCGCCGTTCTCAATACCGCCCTCGCGGTGGTGCAGGAATGGCGGGCCCAATGCACGCTGCAAAAGCTGACTCTGCTGACCGAGCCCCGCGCCACCGTCATCCGTGACGGCAGGGGGACGGAGATCCCGGCCTCCGACATCGTCGTTGACGACCTGATCCGTCTCGCGAGCGGCCACCAGGTGCCGGTCGACGCCCTCGTCCTGGGCGGCGGCGGCGAGGTCGACGAGTCGCTGCAGACGGGCGAATCCGACCAGATCGCGAAGGGGCGCGGCGACATCCTGCTGTCCGGCTCGCTCGTTGTCTCCGGCAGCCTCGAGGCGCGCGTGGTCGAGGTCGGCGAGAGGACCCTCGCCGCCCGGGTGGCGGGCGAGGCGCGCCGCGACCAGCGCGACGAGTCGGTGCTCTTCGCCCAGCTTGACCGGCTGGTGCGCACCATCGGGCAGATCATCCTGCCGCTTGGCGCCCTGCTGGTGGGACGGCAGCTGCTCTATGGACGCGACATGCGCTTCGCCGACATCATCGTCAGCACCGTCGGCAACCTCGTCAGCATGATTCCCGAGGGGCTCATCCTGCTCGCATCGATGGCCTTCGCGGTGAGCGTCATCCAGCTCGCGCGGCGCGGCATGCTGACGCGGCAGCTCGCGAGCGTGGAGAACCTGGCCCGCGTCGACATGCTCTGTCTGGACAAGACCGGCACCATCACCACCGGCGACATGGATGTCGAGGCGCTCATCCCGCTCACCGCGGAGGTAAAGCAGGCTGAGATTGTGGAGGCGCTGCGCCTGCTCGCGGCCGGGGTGGCGGCGCCGAATGCGACACAGCTGGCCATCAACCGCTGGCTCGCGGAGCAGAAGCCCACGGAGCTCACCGCGAACGGCTACGGCTCCATTCCGTTCAATTCCGCGCGCAAGTGGGCGGCTGTCCGCAGCGGGGCAGACGAGACCTGGTATCAGGGGGCGCCGCGCTTTCTGCTCGGCGGGCTGCCGCCGGAGCTCGCGGCGACCATCACGGCGTACACGGAGCGCGGTGCGAGGGTGCTGCTGATCGCCCGTGGCGAACGGCTGCCGACGGTGGAGGAGCTGCGGCAGGCCGGCCCGCCGCCGGGTCCGCTCGAGCCGCTCGCGCTGCTCGTGCTCGATGACCGGCTGCGCGAGGACGCGGCGGAGACGGTGCGCTACTTCACGGAGCAGGGCGTCCTGCTGCGCATCATCTCGGGCGACGATCCCCGGACCGTGGCCGCGATCGCCAGGCGGGTGGGTGTCGCCGGGGCGGAGGCGGCCGTCGACATGAGCGCGCTCGATGAAACGGCCGACTACCTCGAACTCGCACGGCGCTATACCGTCTTCGGACGTGTCTCACCGTTTCAGAAGCGCCGCCTGATCGAGGCCCTGCAGGAGCTCGGCCATGTCGTCGCGATGACCGGCGACGGCGTCAACGACGTGCTCGCGATGAGCCGCGCCAACTGCTCGGTGGCGATGGCGAAGGGCTCGGAGGCGACGCGGGCGGCGGCCCACCTCGTCCTGCTCGCCGACGGCATGGGGCCGATGGTCGACGCCGTCCACGAGGGGCGGCGCGTCATCAACAACATCCGGCGCGTGTCGACGCTTTTCCTGGTCAAGACCACCTACGCCAGCCTGATGGCCTTCCTGATGCTTTTTATCCCGCTGGTCTACCCGCTCTATCCCATCCAGGCGACGCTGCTCTCCTCGCTGACCGTCGGCCTGCCGGGCTTCGTCCTCGCCCTGAAGCCGAACCGCGAGCGCGTCCGCGGCAGCTTCTTCGGCCACGTGCTGCCGCTCGCCCTGCCGGCCGGCATCACGGTCACGCTGAGCTGGATCCTGATCCAGCTGGTCGCCCATGTCCAGCAGCTCGGCTACGGCGTGCTCTCGACGCTCTCGCTGCTGGCGGCCTGTCTGGTCGGCCTGCTGACGCTGCAGCGCGCCTCGCGGCCCTTTGACTTCGTGCGTCGCCTGCTCTTTGTCTTCTGCGCCTCTGCACTGCTGCTGTCGCTCATCTTTGTGCCGGGCCTCTTCCACGTCCATCCGCTGCACCTCGCGCCCCTGCCCCAGCTCATGCCGCCCCTCCTCGGCCTGACGGGGCTGCTCTATTACATCATCCGGCAGCAGGCCCTGCTCTTCCCCGAACGCAAGTTCCTCGACTTCTACGCCCGCTGGACGGCCTGGCTGCGCAAAGTGCACCGCCGCCTCCGCCGCGTGGACAGCGGTGAGGCGGGGCGGGCCTGAGAGTATGGGGGATCCATATGGTCATAGAGATGCAAAGGAATATCGCAGGCTCAATCCTCGATATCGGCGGCGGGGGCGAGGGCATGATCGGACGGATCTATGGGAACCAGGTCATCGCCATCGACAACCGCCAGGAAGAGCTGGATGAAGCGCCGGACTGCTGTGAGAAAAGGCTGATGGATGCGACTCAGCTGCTTTTCCCAGACCAGTCATTCGACCATGCCACCTTCTTCTATTCGCTGATGTACATGACGCGTGATGTTCAGGCAGAAGCGATCCGGGAAGCAGCCCGGGTATTGAAGCGGGGAGGGCGTATACACATCTGGGATTCGGATATCGCATCCGTGGGTCGGGAGCCATATGCCGTGGACCTCGACATCATCTGGGATGGCAACTGCGTTCACACCTCCTACGGCATCGTGAAGGGGGAAACGCAGAGCTCCACTGATGTCATGCGCATACTGAGAGAATGTGGTTTTCAGCCGGAGCGCCATGTGTTGACGGAGAATCATTTCTTCATCTGCGGATGCAAAGACCAGACCGTAGACAGATGAGGACGAGGACAACTGTGGCAGAGCATATCCTCACGTGTCTGGCCTGGTGACCATGATGCCGTGACGGAGCTTCTGCCATTTTTGCCGGATGCCAGTGGCAGGTGCGTGCAAAACCCGGAACGGACGGGAACAGGGGAAGGATATGAAATGAATGCGGCTGTTGATATCACCGGCGTACATCTGGAGACGGAAGCGCTGATTCTGCGATCCTTCGAAGCAGCTGATCTGCAGGATTTCCATGCCTATGCCCGGGTTCCCGGTGTCGGGGAGCTGGCCGGCTGGGTTCATCACAGCTCTCTGGAAGAATCAAAAGAGATTCTGGACATGTTTATCAGCGAGAGAAAAACGCTGGCGATCGTGGAAAAGAAGACAGGCAGGGTCATAGGCTCGGTCGGAATTGAGCCTTATGACGAAACCTGTGTCGGCGATGAATACCGGCCTCTCAAGTGCAGAGAAATCGGCTATGTTCTCAGCAGGGAATACTGGGGACAGGGTCTCATGCCTCAGGCCGTGACCGGGGTATTGCGCTATTGCTTTGAGGAGCTGCAGCTTGACGCAGTTTTCTGTGCATGCTTCAGGAGAAACCATCAATCCCGGCGCGTTGCTGAAAAGACAGGGTTCAGGCAGGTGTGTGACCTGATGCTGCCAACCATGTATGGCACGCAGGAAGAGGCAGTACTGACTGTCATGCACCGGGAGGACTGGGCAGGGAGGTCGTCATGATCGGGACATGGTGCGGACTGGACTGCAGTGAATGCGGTTTGAAACACGAATGCGGCGGCTGCGCTGAAACGGACGGTCATCCCTTTGGCGCTGCCTGCATGATTGCCGCCTGCTGCAAAGACAGGGGCTGTGAGAACAGCGGTCGCTTTTTCGAGGCTCCCTGCAGACTCAGGGAGCAGCTGATCGCCGAGTTCAATGCGCTCGGAATCGCGGACATGGAGGCGGTGAGCAGTCTCAACGCTTTGCATGGCGCCTACATAAACCTGCAATATACGCTTCCCGGCGGACAGAAGATCAAATTCTGGGACGACGACAGGATTTATCTGGGCAATCAGATCTGCAAAAGAGACAGCAACAGATGCTATGGTCTCACAGCTGACGAAAACTATCTTCTGGTCTGCGAATATGGCGATAACGGCAGCGATGCCGAAATCATCGTCTTCAGGAAGCGGGGCCAGACGGCCGGTTCATGAGCCGGGCTTCACAGCGCCGGCTGCGGGCAGCCGGGAAATATGGTTGACGGAATGCTGTTTGGCCTGACGAATGTAAGCTGCCGGCTTTACGTGAGCGATCCTGGTGTCGACAGGGATGATGAGAGGCAGGGCAAAGCTTGAGAGCTGATGAAGCTGGCGCCTGAGATGGCAGGCGGCGAGAAGGACACTGGTGATGCAAAGGCTGCCATGGCGCCCGGCCATCGCAGAACTTCCATGCCCTGATAACGGCAAAGGCCGAAAGCCTGTTATTGTGAATGAACAGCTTACCTGACGGGAGAACACCGATGCCCATGAAACAGCGAACCAGATTCATATCTTTGCTTGTATCCATATGCCTCATTCTGTCACTGACGGCCTGTGCAGGCGGCAACAAAGTCGCATATTCCGACGCCAGGAACTGGGCTTATTTCGAAAATGAGCAGTCCGACAAAAAGGCGGATGTGTTTTTCATCTGTCCTACTGTCTTCGGCGGCGATGAGAGCTCGTTCAATATGGCCATGGATGATGAAGAGACGCGCGGATATTTTCTCGGTGCAACGAATATGGAGAAAGGCATCTACGATGACAATGCGCGCTTCTTTGCTCCCTATTACCGACAGGCAGGGCTGAATGTATATCGACTGCCCGCCACAGAGAGAGAACAGTACCTTGCATTCGCCTATGCCGATGTAGAGACTGCTTTTGCCTATTATCTGGCGAACTGTAACAACGGGCGTCCGTTTGTTCTTGCCGGCTTCTCTCAGGGGGCGGATCTGTGTATCCGCCTGCTGAAGGACCATGCCGGGGATGCGGATTTTGCCGAAAGGTTCGTCGCCTGCTACGCCATCGGCTGGAGCATGACAGCAGAAGAACTGGATGCATATCCCGGACTGAAGTTTGCAGAAGGTGAAAGCGATACCGGTGTGATCATTTCCTATAACAGCGAAGCCGGGTACATTGACGATTCGCTGATCATTCCGAAGGGGACCAGGACACTGGCCATCAATCCGTTGAATTGGCTGACCGATGGAACCCCGGCAGATAAGTCGCTCAATCTCGGTGCCTGCTTCACGGATTATGATGGGAATATCAGAAACGAAATCCCCGCCCTGACCGGTGCCTATATTGATGCCGGGCGCGGTGCTCTTATCGTGACGGACGTAAGCGCGGAGGATTACCCACCCGTTCTGGACATTTTCCAGGAAGGTGTTTTTCATCTGTATGACTATCAGTTCTTTTACAGAAACCTGGAGAAAAACGTCGGAACCCGAATTGATGCCTTCGCAGATGAATAACAGGCAGGAATACACCCGCCATTGGCCCTGTAAATCATGCAGGAAAAGGCAGCGGATCCATGCGTGGCAGACTCCGATGTCCATTCGATACGGAACAAATGGATATACCGATGAGCAGGGCTGAATTGAATGGCAACAGGCAATCCGAAAAGTGAAAGGCGAGAAGGAAAGGAATATCGCGTGAAGGAAACAGCAGGTAAAGTGATTGAACGAAGAAATCGTGGTATGGATTGTCCTGCTATCGTTACCGTACAGTATTCCGTTAATGGTGAAGTTTTCACAATCAAGGAGTCTTTGAAAATAAAAAGCCAGGCGATAAAAACAGGTTTTCTGCCGATAGGACAGAGAAAAACTTTTAAGCTGAATTGTCAGGCAGGGGATACGGTCACAGTGATCTATGATGAAAGAAAACCCCACAAAAGACGCATTAAAGGAAATGAAGGTATTATAAATTGTTAATCGGTGCAACGGGTGAAAACAAATGACGGGTAGTTCCGGTTGGCGGACCTGTTGGCGAAAAGTAAAACGAACAGATACATGCAGGTGGCTGGAAATACTGAGACATTCATGCCGGCGGGCTGGGAATCGTGGGGATTCTCATTCCAGGCACAGCAGGCAGCCTGGCAGCAGGTATGGGAGGCAGTTGTGGCTCTTGAAGCAGTAAAGGAATATTTCGCAAAATTTGACATGGCAGAGCGGATAAAAGAGTTCGCTGTGTCCAGTGCCACCGTGGAACTGGCGGCTCAGGCTTTGGGCTGCGAGCCTCGCCGCATCGCAAAGACGCTTTCCTTCATGGTAGACGGGCACCCCGTGCTTATCGTTACGGCAGGCGATGCCAAAATCGACAATGCCAGATATAAGGCTCAATTTGGCACGAAAGCAAAGATGCTCACACCTGACGAAGCGAATACCCTGGTCGGTCATGCGGTGGGTGGTGTCTGCCCCTTTGCCCTGAAAGAGGGCGTTGACGTTTATCTTGATGATTCGCTGAAAAGGTTTTCGTCGGTATTCCCCGCCTGTGGAAGCAGTAACAGTGCGATTGAATTGTCAATAGCAGAATTAGAGGAGCATTCGGGCTTTATCTGCTGGATTGATGTCTGTAAAAACTGGCGGTCCGAAAGAGCCGGGAATTGATTAGCCTGACACATGTCCATGTCAGCAGAAAGCGTCGCCTCTCCTGCACAGGTTTTCCGGGCGGAGGCGAAGCCGGACTGTACATGGAAAACCACTACCATGGATTTTCGGATTCTTATAAACTGGATTACGCACCGTAATGACTTGTGCTGCCAGAGTGCAGCCGGTCTTATGAAGAGATCTTCGTATAAAGAAGTCGGACAGATCCAGGGGGGAAAGGTTATGAACGAGTATTCAAGAATCGTGATAGAGCAATACTGCGGGACACACAGCAAAACAAAGAAGAGTTCATTTTTACAGAAGCTTCTGAAGGGATCGTACAGCTTGGATTACGAGCCGGGAGACTGGGAAGCACTTCAACTCTCACAATACATTGAAAGCGAGAAAGATCCGGAGCTGAGGGCTGCCCTGGAAGATTTAGACGAGTATCTGTTCAGATAAAAACAGCTTCTGAATGGACGAGAGTAATACCTTTATCAGTCGGATATTTTATCTGACGGGCGGCAGCCCCTGCACCGGCAGCCAAACATGCCTGTCAGCAGAAGCCTGCTGGCCGCACAAAGGAGACAGTCATCAGGGACCCTGACGTGCCGGCACCTGCGCTGCGCCTCCGGCTTAGGGCAGCTTATACACATTTTTGCTTGCACAGGTTGTTTCTATTGCATGTCCGGCACCCCTGGGATGAGACGGCAGGAATTAGATAACCTGTCTGAAACCACAACATGGACCGCACACCAGAAAGCGGTTGATCATGCCAGGAGCACGGCTGGCAGGGAGAGAAAAGCAGCTGGTGGACTTCTGGTGGTCAAAACGAAGAGAAATCCAATAAATGATTTGGATTTCTCGCGATCCTGACCACAAAAAGACCGTTTCTGGTCAAAACGAGGAGTTTTCCAAAAAATGATTTGGATTACTCGCGATCCTGACCACAAAAGGGCCGTTTCTGGTCAAAACGAAGAGTTTTCCAAAAGACGATTTGGATTTCTCGCTATCCTGACCACAAAGAAGGGCGCGCCCCTGCACCGGCAGCCAAACATGCCTGTCAGCAGAAGCCTGCTGGCCGCACTAAGGAGATAGTCATCAGGAACCCTGACGTGCCGGCTCCTGCGCTGCGCCTCCGGCTTAGAGCAGTTCCTCTTGAGAGCTGCCTGGGCCTGAGCGGAGCGACATTTTTGGTCTGGGTAGAGTATGCACTGAGCGAAAAATCAACCTGTGCGCACTTTTGCGTGTACAAGTCGATTTTCTGTTCATATTCCGTGGCTTAATGCTCGAAAATTCAACGTATACACATTTTTGCGTGCACAGGTTGTTTTTATGCTCTCAAGCATTGTATGCAAGATGCAGCTGACAGACTGTCCATCCGGCCAGGCTTTGAGAAAACGCCCCCTTTGCAAGCGGCCTGTATTACAGCCCTGTTTCCTTCTCAAGTGCTAACCGGGTATGTCCCGCTGGAATGTCAAATGACTGGTCGACACAGGTAAAGGCTACTGCTGTCAAGCTGCGCCGTTCTTCTGGTGCAGGCCGTATAGCACGATTAAATCCGGATTGTCTGGGCAAGTTTTCAACTCTGATTTCTAACAGATGCTCTACGCATTCTCCGGCTCCGGTGCACTGCTCCTCTTTTCGACCTCGCCCGGCCATTGCCCGGTCCATGCCCTGGACTCCACAGGCTGCCCGCTGGGGTGGCGCGTCCGCTGCCGTTCCCGGGGTCTCGGAAGTTTTAAGCGGGCTTTAAAGATCGTTCACAGCTCTTTCCGTTACAATGAGCGTGTACATGCACAATCGGGCTGCGCATCTGCCAGTGCCTGCGCTGCCCCTGAAGCTGCCACCTGCAGCGAAAATGGCCATACCGGCCGGAAAGGAAGATCACATGATTACACTCGAAAAGATTGATGCCGTCATGGCCGCCACCGGCGCGGCCTATCCCGAGGTTCGCGAAACCCTCATCGCCTGCGACGGCGACGTCGGGCGGGCAGTCCGCGTCCTGACCGGACAGGAACCGCTGCCGTCCGCGGAAGCGGAAGCCGCGGCGGAAGAAGAGACGCAGGAGCCCAAGGCGGATCCCGCCGGCGCCAGCCGCGAGAAGATGCGCAACAGCCTCGACGAGGTCCTCGATGTCATCCGCGAACTCTGGCGGACCGGCAACGCCTCCTCCCTGATCATCGAGAAGAATGGCGAGACACTGCTCAATCTCTCGCTGACCGTCTCGGTCTTCGCCCTCATCATCGCTCCGGTTATCGCCGTCATCGGCCTCAGCGCCGCCTTCATCACCGAGTACACCATCAAGGTCGTCATGGACAACGGTGAGGTCATCAACGTCCTCTCCTACAGCCTGAAGCACCAGGGCGAGCGCATGCAGTACCGCAAGTCCACTGGTGAAAGCGACGAGACGGCGGCCGAGGCAGCGCCCGAGGCGGCGGAGGCGGCCGAAGAACCGGCCGAAGAGAGCGCCTGTGAAGGAGAGGCAGCCACCGAGGCGCCCGAGACCGAGGCCCGCGACTGATCCTCATCTATCCGCAAAGTCCTGTATGCAGACGGCACGCCAGAGAGCGTGCCGTTTGCTGTGCCTGGGACGGGAGAGGACGGCTGCGCAGGCGGTGGTCAAAACGACCTGTTAGCCAAACGTTTTTGCATGAATATGCATGAATTCGCATAATCGCAGTGAGATATTCATTTTTGTGGATCGTTATGCGTTTTCATTTGGATTTCATGCCTAAGCTGGCCACGGCGTTCCGGGCGGCTCAGCCCGCGGAAGCATGTCCGGAGAAAAATGCCATCGGCGACCCGCTTTTACCCGTTCGCGCCTCCCCTTTGTTATCTCCGTGTAACATAAATGTAATAATGCACATAGTTTTCCACAGACTGTGGAAAATTCTTCGCCACCCTATCCGTTTTCCGGCCTTTTCGCTACACTTCTGCCTGAACGGACTCCACCTGGGAACAGCGTGCAACCGCTGCGGCAGTATCTGCGTATTCGGTACAGGTGGCGTCAGACAGCCGCAGTGTGAAAAGGAAAGGTTCCTGTAGCAGCGAGATGACGCAGCCGAAATTTGATCCGCGTGACTTTGATGCCGTGATGGCCCGCTATGGTGACATGGTCTATCGTCTGGCGTTCAGTCATACCGGACAGAGAGAGGATGCCGAGGACGTGGCCCAGGATGTGTTTCTCCGCTATGTCGACAACTGTGACCGCATAGAGTCGCCCGAGCACTGCCGGGCCTGGCTGCTGCGTGTCACTGTCAACTGCTGCCACAGCCTGCACCGCCGCGCCGACCGCCGCCGCCGCGCCACGATGAGCGACGAGCTCGAGGCACTGCTGGCGAAGCCGCAGTCGGGAGAGGATCCGCTGCGGGCGACCTTCGCCCACGATCCGGAAGCGGAGCGCGAGGAGGGTGAGGAACTCGATGCCAAGAGCCGCGAGCAGCTGCGCCGGGCCCTGCTGGGGCTGTCGGAGCGTTACCGCACGGCGCTCTATCTCTTTTATTACGAAGAACTTTCGGTGGCGGAGATCGCCGGCCTGATGGAGGCAGCGGAGGGCACGGTCAAATCCCTGCTCTCGCGCGGCCGCAAACAGCTGCGCGCCGTATATGAACGGGAAGGCGGGCGGTCGGGATGAAGGCAATGAGAGACAGCAGGAACGAACACGAACACGAGGAGGTCTGGCTGCCGGCCTATCGGGAGCTGCAGGAAGAGCAGCAGCTCGGCGACGCCGCACGGGCACGCATCCTCGCGGCGATGCAGGAGCGCGCCCAGGCCGCGCCGGCACCTGCGCCGGCATCCACAGCCCGGCGCCGCCGCATCCCCTTCCCGGCGAAGCGCTGGATTGTGCCGGCCGCGGCGGCCGCGCTCGCGGTCACCCTCGGCATTTTCTGGGCCAATATCGCCGGCGGCGCCCGCAGCCGGGCTCCGAGAGAGGATATGGCCACAGGACAGCCCACATCCGGCGAAACACAGCTGGCGCTCTACGACGGCATGGAGGGGGCGGCACCGGCGGACGCCCTCCCCGAGGGGGCGCCGGAGACGAAGGAGGAGCCCAACAGCCGCTCCGCCCCGGAGCCGTCCCTGAGCCCGACGCAGGCAGCGGCGCTGGACCGCTCAGAGGCCGTGGTGCAGGAGGAAGAGGACATTCTCTCCTATGCCCGGCAGCAGCTCCGGAGCACCGGGACACGACGGGAAGTGCTCTACTCCTACACGGAAAAAGCAGACGGAGAAGCAGCTCTCGACGAAAAGTGCATGGACGAAGCAGGTGTTGATGTCCGGCTCGAGCAGCTGCTCGCACCGCTGCAGCTGGCGGACGCCGAACCCGGCGTGGCCCAGGTTCTGCTCGGTGCGCCGGCCTTCCCCGACCGGGAGGCGCCGCCCGGGGATCCGCCGGAGACGATCAGGATCGAGGCCATCCGCGCCGTTTACGGCGACGGCGAAGAGCTGGATCCCGCCGGCCTCCGAATCCGGGTGCGGCGCGGTGCGACGGAGGAGTCGGTGGAGGCGCTGAGCTTTGCAAAGAACATCCGCCTGCCGGCCCTCCTGCAGATTGACACCCGCCAACTGGGTACGCATGAGGAACTCGTCATCTGGCTCGTGGTGGACGGCGAGGAGGTTTCGCTGGTACTCGTGGGTCAGCCCTGAAGCGCGGCGGCCTCGCGGCGCAGCTGCGCCTCGAGATCGAGGAAGAGACGGCGCAGGAGCCCGGGAGCTGAACTGAGAGGCACGGCGGCCCCGCGCAGCAGGAAGTGCGGGCGCTGGCCGGCGCTGAAGAGGACGCGGCCGCGCCAGTTCTCGAGGGTGGGCAGGGCGAGCAGCTTCGCCATGTCGGGGCGTATTTCAGTCGCCAGTTCGAGGCGCAGGTCTTCGGAACGTACATGGATGCGACTGATGCCGAGGGCGCCCGCGCTCCGGCGGGCCAGGGCGACGTCGCAGAGCGTCAGGCAGGCGGGCGGGGGATCGCCGTAGCGGTCCTGAAGCTCATCGAGGACATCGCTGTAGGCGGCGGCATCCGAAATCGCACCGATGCGGCGGTACATGTCCATGCGCTCGCCTTCGTCGGCGATGTAGGTCGGCGGAATATAGCTGTCGAGGGCCAGCTCGACGACGCAGTCGACACGGGCCGTGGGATCGGGATCGGTGAGCGGATCGGCGGGAGGGGCGGACGGGGAGGCGGCCTTTGCCTCATGTTTTGCCTTCTCCACCTCCTCGCTCAGCATGCGTGTATAGAGATCGTAGCCGATGGCCTCCATCTGGCCGTGCTGCTCGGCACCAAGAAGATTGCCGGCGCCGCGGACCTCGAGGTCACGCATGGCGATGCGGAAGCCGGCCCCGAGCTCGGTGAAGTCGCGGATGGCGGCGAGGCGCTTCTCGGCGACCTCGCTCAGCACCCCCTCGCGGCGGTAGGTGACATAGGCATAGGCCTGGCGGTGGGAGCGGCCGACGCGGCCGCGCAGCTGATAGAGCTGGGCCAGGCCGAGACGTTCGGCGCGCTCCACGATGATGGTATTGACGTTTGGCATGTCAATCCCCGACTCGATGATCGTGGTGCAGACGAGGATGTCGGCCTCGCCGGCGATAAAGCTGCGGATGACATCCTCGAGATCGCGCTCGGGCATGCGGCCGTGGGCGTAGATGACACGGGCGCCGGGCAGGGCCTGGCTGAGGGCGGCCGCGCGCTCGGCGATGCGCCGGGTGTCGTTGAAGAGATAGAAGACCTGGCCCTCGCGGCCCAGCTCGCGCAGGATGGCCTCCTCGATGACGCCGCTGTCGTACTCCATAACGTAGGTCTGGACGGGGCGGCGGTCCTCCGGCGCCTCCTCGAGCACCGAGATGTCGCGGATACCGGAGAGCGACATGTGCAGGGTGCGCGGGATCGGGGTCGCGGAGAGGCTGAGGACGTCGACGGAGGGGGTGAGGGCCTTGATGCGCTCCTTGTGGTTGACGCCGAAGCGCTGCTCCTCGTCGACCACCAGCAGGCCGAGGCGCTTGAAGCTGACATCCTGCGAGAGGATGCGGTGGGTGCCGATGACGACGTCGACCGTGCCGGCGGCGAGGCCGCGGAGAATCTGGCGCTGGCGGGCGGCGGGAACAAAGCGCGAGAGCAGGCCGACCCGGAGCGGGAAATCGCCGAGACGCTCGCGAAACGTGTCGTAGTGCTGCTGGGCGAGGACGGTCGTGGGCGCGAGGAGGGCTGCCTGGCGGCTGTCGCCGACGCATTTGAAGATGGCGCGAAAGGCCACCTCCGTCTTCCCGAAGCCGACGTCGCCGCAGAGCAGACGATCCATGACGCGGTCGGACTCCATGTCCCTGTTGACCTCGTCGATGACGCGCAGCTGGTCGGCGGTCTCTTCATAGGGAAAGGATTCGGCAAACTCGCGGTCCCAGACGGTTTCCGGCTGGAAAGCATGGCCGCGCAGCACGCTGCGCTGGGCATAGAGCCTGACGAGGTCGACGGCCAGGCTGCGGATCGAGCTGCGGGCGCGCTCCTTCGCGCGCGTCCACTCGAGGGTGCCGAGGCGGGTCAGGCGGGCGGCGCCGGCCCCGTCGGCCCCGTCGCCGTCCCCGGCCGTGCCGATGTGGCGCTGGATCTGGTCGAGCTGCTCCATCGGCAGGAAGAGGCGGTCGTCGCCGGCATAGCGGATGGCGAGGTAGTCGTGCCGGACGCCCTGGCTGTCGCTCTGGTTGACGAGACCCTCGTAGAGGCCGATGCCGTAGTTCTCGTGGACGACACGTTCGCCGGGGCGCAGATCGCTGAAGAAGTCGATCGCCCGGCCCTGACCGCGGAAACGGCGGCGGCGCTGGCGGCGCTCCTGGCCGAAGACATCCTCGCTGCCGAAGACCAGCAGGCCGGCGCGGGGCCACTCGAAGCCGCGCGCGAGGCTGCGGGGGGCGATCCGGGGCGGGGTCGTGACGCCGTGCTCGAACAGGATCTCGCCGAGGCGGCTGGCGCGCTCAGGGGACTGCGTCAGGAACCAGGTCTCGAGGCCTTCCCGCTCCCGCCCGCGGACGAGTTCGGCGAGCTGTGCGTCACGGCCGCGGAAGCCCTCGCTCTCGCGTCCCTGAATGTTGAAGTGGATGGCACCCGGGAGACCGCTCCCGGCCGAGCCGATCATGGCGAGGGAGAGGACAGATGTTTCGCGGTCGAGCCAGCTCATGATGTCCGTGCGGCCGAGGCGGGCCTGGCCGGCGAGGGCGAAGGTCTGGCCCTTCGCCAGGAGCGAGGCGACATGGGCGGCATGCTCCGCCTGGGCCTGGTCGAGACGCTGGCTGACGCGCTGCGGCTCGTCGACGGCGAAGAGGCAGCCGTAGTGGCGGCCATGGTCGAGAATCGTGTCGTCGCCGTGGATGAGGGCGAGCCATTTGTCGAGACCGGGGCTGTCATGGCCGGCTGCGAGATCGGCGAGATCGCGGTTCAGCAGGCTGCGCAGGCGGTCGCTCACGACCGGATCGGCCTGCCGGCGGCCGAGATCAAGCAGCTCGGCCTCGCCCGCTTTCCGGACGCGCTCCGTGAGAGCGGCGCGCCCGTCGGGAGCGATGAGCCGCTCCCGGGCGGCCGTCACCAGAATCCGCTCGAGATTGTCCAGCGAGCGCTGTGAAGCGAGGCTGTAGGATTTCAGCTGGTCAATCTGCGTGTCGAAAAAGGAGATGCGATAGCCGATCCCGTCCTCCCCCTCCATCCCCCCGCTCCCTCGGTTCTCCGGGAGTCCGACGGGCACGATGTCGAGAATGTCGCCGCGGCGGGCGTACTGTCCCGCGAGGCGCGCCTGCTGCGCGCGTTCGTAACCCAGGGCCTCGAGTTTTCGGCACAGCTCATCCACGTCCGCCTCCCCGCCCCACGTGATCTGCAGCGCGGTGGCGGCCAGGCGGCCGGGTTCGGGCAGGCGGATGAGAGCCGCGGCAGCCGGGACGATGAGGGCGTCGAGTTCAGCGGCGGCGAGGCGGCGCAGCAGGGCGAGGCGGGCCTGCTCCTGCTCGCGGCTCGCGGCCTCGGCGTGGCCGAGCTCGAGCTCGCGGCGGGACCAGACGGCGACGCGCTCAGGATCCGGGGCGAAGGCCGCGAGGCTCCCGGTGAAGCGGCGGGCGGCGAGCTCGTCGGCTACCACGAGCAGCAGCGGGCGCCCGAGGCGTCCCGCCGCCGCCATGAGCAGGCAGGCCTTCTGGGCATCGACCGGGCCGGTGACATTGACATGGCGGTCGGGCCAGAGGCGGGCGATCGCAGCGACCGATGGATCGCGTTCCGCGGCGGTCGTGAGCGGGGCGGCGGCGGCGCTGACGGGACCGGCGGGGCTGGCGGGCGGTTCCTGCGCCGGCGCCGGCCTGTCAGCCGGCATCGCTGGTCTCCGCGTCCGCGGCCGGGGACTCCGCCGCCGGGGACTCCTCCGCCGCCGGGGACTCCTCCGCCGCCGGGCGCCGCACGTTGATGCGGTTCATCGCGAGGTCGACACTGTGCTTCAGGATCAGGTCGACGGCGTCGGCCGCCGTCTCGAAAGCTCCGCGCATGAGCGGCCGCAGCTCCGCCGGAATCGCCTCGAGCACGAAGGCCACGATGTCGCGGTTCCCGGGCTGCGGTCCGATGCCGATGCGGATGCGCGGGAAGGCACCCGTGCCGAGCTCCCGGGTCACCGACTGCATGCCCCGGTGGCTGCCCGGCCCGCCCTGCTGGCGGATGCGCACCTGCCCGCGTGCGATGTCGACATCGTCATAGAGGACGATGAGGTGCTCGGGCGGCAGCTTGAACCAGTTCAGGGCGGCGGCGACACTGCGCCCGCTCTCGTTCATATAGGTTTCGGGTTTCAGCAGAATCAGGCGGCCGTCAGCCGTGTCGCCCTGGCCCCAGGCGCCGTGGAAGCGGGCTTTGCCTACCCTGATGCCATGCCGCGCCGCGATGAGGTCGAGTGCGAGCCAGCCGCAGTTGTGCCAGGTCGCGGCATAGCGGGGCCCGGGGTTGCCGAGTCCCACCACGAGCCAGCTGCGTTCGGCGAGCCGTCCCCGCGGGCCGGGAAAAAACGCCATCGCCGCTAGCCTCCGCGTCTCTGCCGGCGGCGGCGGACCCAGTCTTCCAGCGTCGACTGGCGCTGCCTCGCGATCGCCAGCGCAAAGGACCCCACCGACTCCGTAATCACCGAGCCGGCTGCGATCACGGCATTGTCGCCGATCTCAAGCGGTGCAACCAGCGTCGTATTCGAACCCACCACGGCCATCTGGCCGATCGTGGTGCGCTGCGACTGCCCACCGGTATCGTAGTTGGCGGTCACCGTCCCCGCCCCGACGCGGCTGTCGCTGCCGACATCGCAGTCGACGAGGGAGACATGCGCCTCGATCGTCACCCGCCGCCCGATCACGGCATTCGCGATCTCCGCCCCGGCTGCGATCCTGGTCTTCCTGTCGATCCAGGCGCCGTCGCGCAGGCAGACGCCGGGTCCGATGTCACAGTCCCTGCCCACCTCACTGTTGCGGATCACGGCATGCGGGCCGACATGACAGCCCGGTCCGATGCTGGCGTTCTCGAGCACTACGCCGCGCTCGATATCACAGCCGGGGCCGATCTCGGTGGCGCCCAGCAGGGTCACATCGGGCGCGATCCGGGTGTCCGGAGCCACTTTGACCCCGGCCTCTATGACCGAGGTCTCCGGGCGCTGCAGCTCAACACCGGCATCAAGCAGGCGCTGGGCTTCGCGCTGGCTGAGAATACGTTCGGCAAAGACCAGGTCCCCGACCGAGCGTACATGCCGCGCCTCCGCCGGGGGCATGCCGAGCGTGGCGGCCCGGCGGCCATCCGCCACCAGGATCGGCAGGCAGGCAGCGAGGTCGAGACGGCCGTCCTCGGCAAAGCGCATGCGCCCGAGAACGGAGAGCAGTATCGTGGTGCGGAAGACATAGAAACCGGAACTGACCTCCAGCTCGCGCTCGGTGCCGGCCGCGCTGCGTCTGACGGCGACGATCTCTTCCGCCGCCTCCGCCGTGAGCAGGCGGACAGGGCCGGGATCGCC
The DNA here is from genome assembly GCA_030057555.1 of Bacillota bacterium. Taxonomy (GTDB): domain Bacteria; phylum Bacillota; class Clostridia; order Saccharofermentanales; family Fastidiosipilaceae; genus JAEZYR01. The sequence goes on from JASGUU010000031.1 coordinate 26,117, forward strand.
CGCCTTCGCGACCAGCAGCAGGCAGTCCAGGTCCTCGGCGACAAAGGTCTCAAGCGCGCGGCAGACGGTCGCCGTCGTCAGCAGCGGCGCGTCGCCCGGGACGACCAGCGTCAGGCCGCGGCGGCTCTCGAGGAAGCTCGCCGCCTGCAGCGCCGCATGGCCGGTGCCGAGGCGCTCCTCCTGCAGGACATAGGCCATGTCTTCGCCGAGGACGGCGCGGACCTGTTCCTGGCGGTCGCCGACCACGCAGGCAAGGGCGCCGACGCCGGCTTCCTGCAGCACCGCACGGACGCGGGCGGCCACCGGCTGTCCGCCGATGCGGCGGGCATGCACCGACTGCTCCGAGTGCAGGCGGGCACAATCCTGTGCGGCCAGTATGACGGCCATGATCTCTTCATTCCGTTCGTAAACGATGGTTCTGATCCTACCTTCCCGTCCTCCCGGACGTCTCTCCCGGAATTCCCTGATCCGGGTTTCGCAGCCGAAACAGCGGCGCCAAAACGCACGAAAAGCACCCATCCCATGCTCATGCCGGGAGGGGCTGCTACTGTTCTTCTGGCAAAAGTATAGCATGCTCCCGCGCCTCTTCCATGCCCCGCCGTCCGTCGCTGGTGGACGGTCAGTCGCTCTTTCAGGACATCAGGCGGCTTTCCGGTGGATTTCCACAATTCGCCGGGAAATTGTGGAAACTGTGGAAAAGTCTATGGATAACAAAAAGTGCGTTTCACGCCTCGATATCCCTGAAACTAAGGTTACATGCATGTTTCACGGATTACAGGGATATTGCGAACAACTGTTCAGAACAGTTTTTTGGCAGGCTGTGAGTACTGCGCCTGCAGGCTTTCAGCCATTATGACAAACAGATTACAGGGTGATTTCAACACTGTCCTAACACGTCGGAGTATGGAAAACTCTGTGGAAGAGCGGAAATCGCAGCCGCTAATCGACTGACGGAGCTGTCCACGGCAGCGGGGGCAGTACAGGATAGCACGTCAAGAATGTCGGGAAGCGGGTAAGCAGGCCAGGAGGACGGCTGGCCAGGGGAGAAAAGCAGCCGACGGACTTCTGGTGGTCAAAACGAAGAGAAATCCAAAAAACGATTTGGATTTCTCCCTATCTTGACCACGAAGGAGCTGTTTCTGGTCAAAACGAGGAGTTTTCCAAAAAATGATTTGGATTACTCACCATCCTGACCACGAAGGGGCTGTTTCTGGTCAAAACGAAGAGTTTTCCAAAAAATGATTTGGATTACTCGCCATCCTGACCACAAAGGGGCTGTTTCTGGTCAAAACGAAGAGTTTTCCAAAAAATGATTTGGATTACTCGCTATCTTGACCACGAAGAAGGGAGCAGCGCTGCTTGTCGGGATCTCCTTAATCATACTTCTTCCGAACAAGAGAACCTGGATCGCTTCACCATCTCCTGGAACGTGCCGTGTCTGTCATCCTCGCTGCCCGCTATCCTGTCGCATGCCATTCACATTCCGACAGTTCGTGAGGCTGATCGCTATGCAGACAATGGTAGACGTGAACTTCCTTATGCTTGAGTACAAGCTGCGCTGAAACCCCGGTGTTTCCGGTGTTTGAGGAATGGCCCGGAAAAGACTTTACTCGTCCCGACAGATATGACGTGCACCCGGTGGGACACTGGCCTTTGCGACGAAAAGGGGTGGAATGGAGCCCTCCGCCGACAGCTGCAGGAGCACTATGCTGTCTTTGAGTCCGGTGAAAGGAGGTGCGCTCATCCGACCAGGTCTTATTCTGCTGCAGTTTTGGCTGCTGGCCATCGTGACGGTGTCGGATTATCGCCGGCGTCAGGTCGCTAACCGCTGGCTGCTCCTGCTGGCCGTGGCCGGGACGGCCCTGGTACAGATGGCCGGCGGCGGCCCGGGCCCGGGGGCGGCGCTCGCCGGTCTCGCGGTCTGCGCGCTGCCCTTCGCCTGCCTCTACTATCTCAGCGATGACATGGGCGGAGCGGATGTGAAGTTCGCCGCTGTCTGCGGCTGGATCCACGGAGCCCGGCGGGGACTTCTGATCCTGCTCGCGGGTCTCCTTCTCATTGCCATCGTCTACGGCCTCAGCGCCCGCCGGCGTGCGGCCGTCCGCAGCCGCGGCATACCGCTGCTGACCTGGCTGGCTCCGTTTCATGGGGTGGCGCTGCTATTGCTCTTGGCATAGTTTTGAATCTGCATATAATAATTGTTATGGATATTCGCAGTTTATTTACAAATGCACGCGAGACATGTCTCTCGCTCGCCGACTTCATACGGCGCTCGATCACTCCCTGGCATGCCGTGGCCGAGATGGAGCGGCGCCTTGTCGCCGCCGGCTTTGTTCCGCTCGGAAACCACACACGACTGGAACCCGGCGATCTGGTCTACGACATCGCCTTCGGTTCGGCACTGACCGCGGTCATCGTGGGCGACGCGCCCGAGCCTGTCTGGTCGCTTGTCGGCACGCACTGCGATTCTCCGGCCCTCGCGGTCAAGCCCGCTGCGGATCAGGTGGCTGAAGGATACCGCCGCCTCGCGACGGAGGTCTACGGCGGACCCATTCTGAGTACCTGGTTTGACCGTCCGCTGGGACTCGCCGGGCGGGTCTGGTTCACGGACGCGGAGACGGGACGGCTCTGCTCCAGACTCGTGGAGCTGGAAACCCGCTTCGTGCTGCCAAACCTCGCCATCCACATGAACCGCGAGGTGAACAAGGGCGTCGCGATCGATCCGAAGAGCGAGCTGCTGCCGGTCTATGCGACGGCGGAGGGGCGCGATCTGCTCTCGCTGCTGGCGGAGGCCGCGGACGTTGACCCGGCTGCGCTACTCGACTGGGAGCTGCGCTTTTTCGATCCGGAGCCGGCCAGCTTCCTCGGTGACGGCGGAATCTGGATACAGGCGCCGCGGCTCGACAATCTCGCGAGCTGCCATGCCGGACTCGAGGCCCTGCTCACGGCAGCCGCCGCGGAGGAGGTGCCGGGGAACCATGCGGTCCTGTTCTGCGCCGACGCCGAAGAGGTCGGCAGCCACGGCAAAAGCGGCGCCGCCTCCCTCCTGCTGCGCGACCGCCTCGAGCGCATCGCCCTCATTCTGGGTGCCGGGAGAGCGGAGTTTCTCGCCGGCCTGGATCAGTCCTTCCTGCTTTCCGCCGACCTCGCCCATGCCGTCCACCCCAACCGCGCCGAGCTGGCGGATGCGACAAACCGCCCGCGCCTGAACGGCGGACCCGTGATCAAGTCCGCGGCAAACCTCTCCTACATCACCGACGCACCGGGTGCGGCCCGTTTCCACCTGATCTGCCAGGCTGCCGGCGTGCCATGCCAGAGCTTCAGCAACCGCAGCGATCTCGGCGGCGGCTCCACCATCGGGCCGCTGCTGTCCGGGCAGCTGCCACTCGCCGGTGTCGATGTCGGAACACCGGTCTGGGCCATGCACAGTCTGCGCGAGACGGCCGGCGTGGAGGATCAGGCCTGGTTCTGCCGCGCCCTCGTACAGTACTTCAGCCACCGCCTCCCCTGACCGCTTCCCGACCATTCGCCACCGATTGCCCATATACCAGATACTAGAAGGCAGGTATGAGATGAGACACACAAAGCAAAAAGAGCGCATTCTCCAGGCGGTCCGCACCATACCCGACCACCCGACGGCGGAGATGGTCTACGACGCTCTGAAACCCACGAACCCGCGGCTGAGCCTCGCTACGGTCTATCGCAATCTCAACCTCTTTTCTGCGCAGGGCAAGCTGCTCAAGCTCGACATCCCATCCGAGCCGGCCCGCTTCGATGCCAACGTTCACCCACATGCTCACGCTGTCTGCGACAGCTGCGGCATGCTCTTTGATATTGAAATCGAGCGCTACGAGGATTACCTGACAGATCTGAAGAAACATATCGAGACTCACAGTGACTTTCGCATCAGCGACATCACCATGCAGATCCGCGGTCTCTGCGGCGCCTGCTGCCAAGCGGAGAGCAAAGAGCCCGCAAAGGCCAGCGGCAGCTGAGAAGTCGGCAGCAACACAGGGATGACGCTTACCTGAACGGGATTGTGCAATTATTGCGCTCCGGACACCAGAAACATGCACCAGACGGGAATCTCTCACCGTCATCTCATCGGCATCCGCTTATTGCGCCAGAATTTGCATTCCGGGGTTTCGCCAGCGTCATTCTGCATCCGGCCACCGAGGCTGCATTTCACGGACAGAGCCTCCACGCCGGGTATGTTTCCACGTTCGGCGGTCCGGTGCAGCGTCGTTTTTTCGCCCTTTTATCGTGAGCCACACGCAAAAAACGCTTGTCGCCCGGTTACAGCTGTGGTATTCTGTCGCTTGCGTTTTCATGTCGAGTGGTGAGGAGGTGTTCCGGATGGCGAAATGTGAAGTTTGCGATAAGGGTATCAACTTCGGCCGTAAGATCAGCATCACGCGTTCGCGGGTCTCCCGCCGTGCGCCGGCCATGCAAAAGCCCAACGTCCGTCGTGTCCGCGTGCTAGTTAATGGCACGCCGTCCCGCATGTACGTCTGCACGCGCTGCCTGCGTTCAGGCAAAGTTGAGCGCGCCTGACCCTGGCGTTTCAATTCACCAGCGCATAAAGCCGTCGCGTCCCGAGACGTGGCGGCTTTTATCTGTCAGCCCCGATGTTCCTCCGTCGAAGGCCGTTCCCGATCCGCCGCTCCCGGCTCAGAGCAGGCAGCGGCACACGCCTCACTCCTGCACAAAGGGCCGCCTGACATCCAGCAGGCGCAGCTTCTCCAGCACCTGGGTCAGCTCCAGTTCGCGCAGGACGAAGCTGCGCTCGGACTCCATCAGCACGATACCGTAATCGAGCCAGACACCCATGTCGGTCGGCAGGTCCGGCGCCACGATCTCGCCCTCCTCGCCATCGGAGGTGGCCTGCGGCGGCGGGGCGGAGGAGAAGAAGAGCAGATCGCCGGGCTCAAGACGCGAATAGTTCACCGTTCCGTTGAGGTTCAGGTAGTTCTGCACGGGCGGCGATATCTCCATCTGACCGACCATGGTGTGCGGCAGGCTCAGGCCGTTGACGGCGGCAGCCTGCTGGACAATTCCGTGAATCGATGCACCGGAATTTGAGATGCCGTTATGCAGCAGGGTCGAGTTCACAAAGGCCCTGAGCGTCGACGCAAAGCGCTGCGCCTCGGCCACCTCGACACGCTGATCCACGGCCAGCGGAATCAGGCCCGACGAGTCCATCCAGCCCTCGCCACCGTCCGGCAGCGCCACACGATACACCGTGCTCGACTGATAGACATAGTAGAGCACCGTACCCAGCTTGACCTCAACGATCAGGTTCCCGGCGCTGGCATGGGTCATCACGCGCTTCGCCAGGTCGGCCACCACCACACGCCCCTCGTAGCCCGCCGGCTCGATCGAGCGCTGGTCGCGCGTCAGGTCGCGCGTCTTGACAAAGGCTGCCGTTCCATCCTCGAGCAGCACGGTCGTAAAGCCCGTCGCTGCGAGGCCCGGATCGCCCAGCCGCACCGGTGCATTGTAGAGCAGCTGAGTGACACGCTCGGCCTTGATGTCGGGCCGGGCGTAGACATTGACCACCGGACGCAGCACCACCGCGTAGGCATCATCGTCATATAGATCGTGCATCTTCTTCCCCGGATCCTCCACGGCACTCGGATCCGTCACCCCGACACCTGCGAGCACCCGCGGCAACACGACGAAGAGCCCCGCCAGCAGCAGAACAAGCACGATCGCCGGCAGCAGCCAGCCCGGCAAACGCCGCGGCTCGATCGCCTCGCTGCCCGCGTCCTCGCCATCCTCTTTTCGCGCCTCGAGCCAGTCCTCCGTCAGTACATGGCGGCCGGCCTCCCGGCGCAGCTGCGTCAGCGGACTGCGCAGCCAGACGGCCCGCCGCAGCCTGTCACCCTGCCGCCGAAAGCGGGCCCGCCGCCCACGCCGCCTCGCCGCGCGCAGATACTCGCGCCGCTGCCGCGGTGTCACTTCATCGCGCGCGCGTCCGCTCGACACCGGCGCTTCCACCCGCCGGATGCCCGCGGCATTCGTCTCACGCGATGTCGTTGCCTGTCGCCGTTGTCTCTCCACCGCCTAGGCCTCCTCCGCAAGGCAGAGCAGCATGCAGCTCGCGACCGCCGTTTCCGCCTCGTGACTCAAACTTACACTCCGGCTGATGACGCCCAGGCTGCGGGCTCTGGCTGCTGCCTTTGCATGCAAAAGCAGCAACGGCTCCCCGCTCTCACCCCGTACCGTTTCAATCATCTGCCAGCTGATGCCGGCACGGCCGATACCTGTGCCCAGGGCCTTCGCCACCGCCTCCTTCGCCGCAAAGCGTGCGGCCAGCGCACGGCTCTGGGCAGGCAGCGCAAGCCCGGCACAGTCGGCCCGCTCCCGTGCCGTGAAGATGCGCGCGACAAAGCGCTCGCCCTGTCTCTCGAGGAGGCGGGTGATGCGCGCCACGGCGACAATGTCAATGCCGCTTCGTATCGCGAGCGGCGGCAGACCGGCTGTAGTTGGATCCAGTTCACACATCGGGCTCTCATTATCGCACAAGCGGCTGCATGCTAGAATCTCGGGTAGAAGACGAGGGAGGAGGTCATCGAAGCAGCTCAGGCAGCCGAATCGTGCGGAAGGTTGAATTTTTGCACATTTTCGAGGCCTTCTGTGCAGAATTTCAGGGTTCCGCAGCCGAATCGTGCGGAAGGTTGAATTTTTGCACACGCCGGCTGGCTTTCCCAACAGCAGCATCGCGGCTTCTTCCGCATCTGCACGCGATGATGACAGATCAGATGAGCTATCAAAAGAGAGGAGATTCATGATGTACGAAATCCTGCAGTTTGCTCCACAATACAAGGACTATCTCTGGGGCGGCCGCCGCCTCGCCGGCTTCGGGAAGGAGCTGCCACCCGACGGCCCCGTCGCCGAGAGCTGGGAGCTCTCCTGCCAGCCGAACGGGCTTTCGATTGTTGAGGGTGGCCGTTATGACGGGCAGCGCCTCGACCAGCTGCTGCTGTCGGACAGAAGCGGGTGGATGGGGACGGACTTCGCGGAGAGCGAGAATTTCCCTCTCCTCGTCAAGTTCATCGATGCAGAAAAAGATCTCTCCGTTCAGGTGCACCCTGACGACGAGGCCGCCCGCCGCCTCGAGGATGTCCCCTATGGCAAAAACGAGATCTGGTATGTCGTCCACGCTCCCGGGGATGCCACCCTGGTCGCGGGCCTGAAGCCCGGCACCACACCTGATCAGCTCGCCGCCGCGATTGCCGCCGGCCGCTGCGAGGACCTTCTCGCCCGCATCCCGGTCAAGGCCGGTGATGTCATCAACATTCCGGCGGGTCTCGTCCACGCGATTACGGCGGGCCTTATCGTCTACGAAGTGCAACAGAGCTCGGACACCACCTATCGACTCTACGACTACAACCGTCGTGGCGCCGACGGCAGGCTGCGCCCCCTCCATGTCGAGAAGGGGCTCGAGGTCATCGACTTTGCGCCCGGCGATGCGCCGCTGCGTTTTGACGGCCTGCCGAACGCGGTGCCGAGCCTCAGCGGCGACGTCAGCAGCCGTCTGCTGGTGCTAAACCGCTACATCAGCTTCGCAGAGATCGATCTCGCGGGCGAGGCCACCTGGCAGGCCGATCCGCGCCGCTTTCGCATCCTGACCTGCCTGACCGGAAGCGTCACCCTGAACGGGAACGTGACGGTCGGACGCGGGCGCACGGTCTATCTGCCGGCGGCGCTGCCCGGGCTGACGCTGTCCGGTGAGGGGCGCCTGCTGGTCACCTGGCCGGGGGATCCGGAGCTGCGCGAAGAGCTGATGGAGTCGGTCGGCTGCGAGACACTCGCCGCCGCCACCGCACTCGACCCCGCCTAGCACGGAACTTGCCGAACAGGAAACAGGGAGACGGCCAGAACGCCTGATACACGTGTGTTTCAGCCGTTCTTCCTGCCGCCTGTCAGCTGCCCACTTCATCCGCCCCCTGCCGGTGTCGCACCACGAGTATTGCTGTTGTAGGGCCGGGACACTGATGCCGGGCTGTGCCTCATGCTTACGGCAGCCCTTCGGGACCTCGTCGGAACAGGGGAAAGAACGCTTTTCGTCCCGGCTGCATTATGCAGTGCACCCAGCAACCTGGCTTGTGAGTGCTTTCGCTGCGCAGAACTTGATTTCATGAACACAATTCGCTGCGGGTGGTGGTTTTTTGAAATGCGTACACGTTCCCTGTCAAGAACACGAAATACCTTTGTCAGGTGTCCGGGCTTTCAAGCAGCTTGGCATCAGTTACGGCATAGCCTTCCACGGGTAAAGAACAAGCAATTGCAGATAGAAGCATAAGTGCAGCGCGTACAGCTGCACATGCTATCCTCATTTCAACGCCTCAACAGGTGTACGTTATAGGATGCTGGGGAGAAGGTAAAACCATGTCAAAGAACCCGTCCCACTGACAAGCTATAAAGCTTTATAGAAACTCACCGCAGCGGCGATCTCTTCCTCATCTGGATGTCCCCTGGCAATCCCTCCGACCAGCTTAAACGGGCCAAACGTGTCAAAGCCAAGGCAATGGTAGCTGCCTAGTTCCCGGCAGTTCTTCTTTTCCGCAATCTCACGGATACCTTTCAGGAAGCTGCCGACTGGTGCGCCATGGGTATAGATATAGAATACATCTTTATTTTTCGGCAAATGAGCATCAGCGAAAGACAGAATCTGCCTGGCGAAGCTGTTGAAGTAAATGCCGGAGGCGAAACCGATACGGTCGTAGAATGACAGGTCAACATCCGGATTCTCTGTGACATCAAATAAAGTCACAGAGCTGTCTATACTCGCAATCGCATCGAGCAGTTTCTTTGTGTTCCCGTGGTGCTGAGAATAATACACAATGGCAGTGGTCACTATCGCATACCTCGACATCTACCGATTTACTTCATGTCAAGATGACGGGTTCTTTGACACGTCTCCTTCACATGAGGAGACTGCACGCTTCTTGACAGTTCCACATATCAAACATGTCAGTTAATATTATAGTCCTGTCATCGAAAGCTGAGGGGACATGAAAACACGGAGAGCACTGGAACGCCGCTCTTTCCGGGTTTTATGTGAAGCCAGGATATGTTGTATGTGACTTGTGATTGAAGAGATCGGATCTTTTATTGTGCTCCCCGGGTCGATTATTTAGGGTCCAGTCTCAGGCTGTAGATTCCGTTCAGGGCTGTACAGATATCACTCCCCGTGCAGGCCGCCCGCCTCAGACCGGAGAAGCTTCCCCCGATGCCGGTTACGAACCGGATTTGGGACGAAATCGCCTTTGCCCGACTGGCGGATGAACATATTCACTGGGATTCCAGGCAGTGGAATAGCAGCCCTGGCGCTTTGGTTCATGCGCTGATCCTCTCGGCCACGACAGATAATGGCAGGAGGCGCACCCGGGCGGGAAGCGGATGGCCGGCTGGAACAGCAAGGCTCTGATAAATTCTGCCCATCACCAGTTATGCGACAAAAGCAAGGGTATCTATCTGGAGAAGATGGGATACGGAAAGCTATGACATCCATGGCATGGATGATCCTGATTACAGGAAAGCACTTATCCTTCTGGATCTCCTCAAACTCGACTATATAAAGCTCATGGAGCATCTGTGGACCATGCATGGTGTTGCCATCAGGGAGTCATCTGCCCCTTTTAGACGACAGCGATGAAATGGAGCTGCGCCCAAAAGCAGGCATACATGACCAAAGCCGGAAATAACAGCTTCAGTGGATCATCTATATGCAGGGAATTTGAAAGTTCGCCGCCCCCAGCGGATGCATGTTACTTCGACAAAATGGGGGTGCACGTCAGGAGTGTCGGGAAGTGGCTGAGCATGCCAGGAGGACGGCTGGCAGGGGGAGAAAGCAGCCTGCGGACTTCTGGTGGTCAATACGAAGAGTAATCCAAAAAAAGATTTGGATTACTCGCTATCTTGACCACAAAAGGCCGATTCTGGTCAAAACGAAGAGTAATCCAAAAAACCATTTGGATTACTCGTCATCCTGACCACAAGGAAGGGGCGCGCAGGCCGCAGCACGGCGCACTGTCTGTCGGTATCGCCTTTATCACACGACATCAGAGCAACAGCATCTGGATCGCTTCACAATCTCTCTGGGAGTGCCAGGTCGTGCCTGTCAGCCTTGCCGCCCGCTATCTTATTCCTATGTCCCATTCACATTCCGGCTGTTTGTGAGGCTGGCCGCTGCGCAGGCAATTGGAGAAGGGATTTTCCCTGCGCCTGCATGTAAGCCGCGCTGAAACTCCGGTGCTCCCGGTGTTTGAGGAAAGCTCAAAAAGGTTTTACTCGTCCTGACAAATTTGACGTGCACCCCCAAAATGGAACCTAAATGAACGACAGGGTGCCGGATGTACATCTTGTTCAATGTAATGGAACTTCTAGATCGGGACTTTTAGATCCACAGAATGCCGGACATGTATTCATGCCATAGTGATAAATTACGGTTTCACGAACACCGCCCTGTTTCTGGGTATTTTGGACGCCATGCTCGTATTCCATCGCGCTTTTCCTGTCACAGCCCTCCAAAATCATTGATGATAGAGAAGGGGAGGTAATTCAGTGCCTTGATGGTTTAAAAAAGAGGCACGTTGTCCGGCATTCACAAACCCATCAGCGTGTACAGGGTGTAGCTCAGAGAAAAGAAGAGTGACGGTCGATTGAGTTTTCTCATAGTTTGATCGAGCCATTTTTGCCCACTGGTCTCTGTGCAGCCGGCAGCGCAGCATCAGCACCCGACGGAAGCAGACAGGCCATCTGGAATGTCAGTCAACCCGCCGGGTTCCGGCCGGCGCTTCTAGCGCTCCGCCAGCCGGCGGCGCCGCCGCGTCAGGCGGATGTCCTCGCCGCTGATGTCGAGCAGCTGGAAGGCGCCGATGAGGCGTGACGAGACGCGCTCGTCGTAGACCTGGCGGACGTCGCCGAGGGCCAGATTGCTCGAGATCACGAGCGGGCGCCCGGCCGCAAGACGCTGATTCAACAGGCCGAGGAGTTCGGTCAGACGCGTCGCCGGAGGGACATTCTCGGTGCCCAGATCGTCGAGGATCAGGCAGTCGACGCTCTCGATGCGCTGCTGCATGTCTTCGGCGAGCGCCAGCCGCAGCGGGTCGGGGCCGAAGCTCGTCGTCAGGCGGCGCAGCCGGGCCAGATGCTGGTGCCAGTCGGGCGCCGTCAGATAGAGCACCCCATAGCCGCGCTCGAGCAGACGGCGGCCGATGGCCTGGGCGAACCAGGTTTTACCGGTGCCGGTCGGCCCGCTGAGATAGACGTGGGTGGGATCGTTCGCCGGGAAGGCGTTGCACCAGCCGAGGAGATAGTCGCGCTGCCACTCGCGCTCGTCGCGGACGGAGGGCAGCGGACTGCCGTCGGGGGCGCTGCGGGGACGGGCGCTGAAAAGCGCGGCATCGAAGCTCGCAAAGCCGGCCTCGGCGTCTGCGGGCAGGCCGGACTGTGCGCGCAGCCAGGGACCGGCAACCTCGGGGTAGCAGGCGCAGAAGCTGTCGCCGTCGTAGCCGGTGTCACCGCAACGGGGACAGAGCGGTACGGTGGCGTCGTAGCCCGCCGGGTCCGTGCCGAGGGCCGCGAGCAGGCGGCGGCGCTCCCCGCGCAGACTGTCCAGCTCGTCCTCGGCGCGTCTGCGGGCATCCGGGGAGAGATCGAGGGCCTCGAGCCGCGCGATCGCGGCGGCGGTCACGCGGCGTTCGAGAGCGGCCAGCTCCGGATGGGCCGCCTCGAGAGCACGGCGGCGGGCATGGCTCGCGGCCTCGGCGGCCTGGCGGCGGCCCGCGTACAGGGCGCGGACGTGCTCGGGCATCTCGCGCCGGTTATCTGCAGGCATCAGGTCTCCCCTCTCCTCTCCTTTTCTTCCTTCTCCTCGCTGCGCCGCAGTTCGCCGAGACGCATCGGGTCGGCATAAAAGTCGCGCAGGAATTCATCGGAGTAGCTGCGCTGGTCAAAGTTCGCCGCCACGTTGCCGCCCGCACGACGGTCGGCAGGCTGCGGCCGGGTGGTGGGGCTTTGCGTGCGTGAACTCTGACGCGATGAACGCAGCTGCTGTTCGCGCTCCTTCTCGTAGGCCTCGATGGCCTCCACCGACTCGAGACCGGCCTCGTGCCACTCGCGCAGCAGGCGGTCGAAGAAGGGGAAGCTCGGGCTGCGCAGCTTGACGACCCGCTCGAGGGCGAGTTCGATGATGTCCTCGTCGAAGCCGAATTCGTTCAGCCAGCGGTCGACAAAGGGGCGATGGTACTCCGTCGTGTCGATGCGCAGGCGGCGGCCGATGCGCTTGAGCAGCTGGGCCTCGCGCTCGTGGCGGGCGAGATGGCGGTTCATGTCCTCGTAGCTGACGACGCCGTTCTGGTGCCAGTCGCGGCCGACCGCCTGCACATAGCCGACGCGGAGCTTGTTGAGGTCGCGGCAGAGGTTGAAAAGGACATAGATGACCTGGGGCTCGAAGCGGTACTCGCTGTAGAAGACCTCGAGGACATCGAACCATTTGATGCCCATCATGCCGGAGAAGAAGCGGTTGTTGATGTCCTCGCTGAGGCGGCGGTAGCCCTCATCGTGCTCGTAGTGATCCATCAGGTCATCCTGGCGCGAGCCGGTGCGGGGACGGAAGAGCTTCAGGACCTGCTGGTCCTTGATATCGACCAGAGTCAGATAGGGCTGGCCCTGAACGTAGTTGATCAGGCCGGCGTTGGTGAGTTCGATGAGAACGGCGGCAAAGGCGTCGTCGTCGAGGCGCAGCATGCGCAGCAGACTGGCGGGTTCGACGCGCTCCTCCCCCTCCTGTGTCAGCAGGCTCAGGGTCAGATAGGCGCGGACGGCATCGAGTGACAGGTCCGGCAGATAATCGGTGACAAAGACCGCCGGCAGATGCAGGTCACTGTACAGTCGTCTGCGCAGGGCCCGGATCTCCATGCTGGCGCTACCTCCTTCTTTGGCTTTGCTGCGAGAACAAGCGAGGCTCCTGCCGCTCGCGCGTGTTCACGGCAGGAACCTCTCTCATCATACTGGATCAGGTCACGGCCGGCCGCTGCGGGCGTATGCCGCCCGGGCCGGCCGGACAGGGTTCATCGGATCAGGACCAGTCCTCGGCTGCCTTCCGCTCGTAGGTCTTGTAGCGGTAGAGAGCGTCGGCCTCGGCCCGGGTGAAGATCTCGTCGACCTTCTCGGGCGAATACTTGCGGGCCAGCGAGCTGTAGCGGACCTCGCTCTTCAGGAAGGCCTTGAAGTCGCCGGTGGGCTCCTTCGAGTCGAGCTGGAAGGGGTTCTTGCCCTGGTCGGCGAGGCGCGGGTCAAAGCGATAGAGGTGCCAGTAGCCGCACTCCACGGCTTCCTTCTCGCGCTGGATGCCGAGGCGCAGGCCGCCGCGGATGCCGTGGTTGATGCAGGGCGCGTAGCAGATGACGAGCGAGGGGCCGTCATAGGCTTCCGCCTCCAGGAAGGCGCGCAGGGTCTGGGCCTGGCTCGCGCCGAGCGCGACCTGGGCCACATAGACATAGCCGTAGGACATCGCCATCATGCCGAGGTCCTTCTTCCGCATGGCCTTGCCGCCGGCGGCGAACTGTGCGATGGCGCCGGTCTGGGTCGCCTTCGACGCCTGGCCGCCGGTGTTCGAGTAAACTTCGGTGTCCATGACCAGAACGTTGACGTTTTCGCCCGTGGCCAGCACGTGGTCGAGGCCGCCGTAGCCGATGTCATAGGCCCAGCCGTCGCCGCCGATGATCCACTGCGAACGCTTCGAGAGATAGTCGCTGCCGGCCAGAATCTCGTCGACCAGCGCGCGCTCGGCGTCGGACTTTGCCTCGTAGTTCTGAAGGGCGTTGACGAGTCCGGTCGAAACCTCGAGGGTGCGCTCGCCGTCGTCGCGGCCGTCCTTCCAGGCGTCGATCGCCTGCGAAAGCGTCTCACAGCCGACGTCAAGCCTGTCGACGCGGTCGATCATGCGGTCGCGCAGCTGCTTGTAGCCGAGGTACATGCCGAGGCCGTTCTCCGCGTTGTCCTCGAAGAGCGAGTTCGCCCAGGAGGGGCCGCGGCCTTCGGCGTTCGTGGTATAGGGGTTCGTGGGAGCCGAGCCGCCCCAGATCGAGGTGCAGCCGGTGGCGTTGGAAATCATCATGCGGTCGCCGAAGAGCTGCGTCACCAGCTTGATGTAGGGGGTCTCTCCGCAGCCGCCGCAGGCGCCCGAGAACTCGAGCAGGGGCTGCTCGAACTGCGAGCCCTTCACCATGTTCTTCCGCATCGGGTTGGGCTTCAGCGGCAGCGCGCGGATGTAGTCCCAGGTCGCGGCCTGATCCATGTTGTCGGCGAGCGGCTTCATGACCAGAGCCTTGGTCTTCGCCGGGCAGGTCTCCACACAGGAAGCGCAGCCGGTGCAGTCGAGCACCGAAACCTGAATGCGGAACTTGAGATCCTGATAGGGGCGCATGCCGTTGAGGACTTCCGTGCCGGCGGGCGCGGCGGCGACTTCCTCCTCGGTCAGCAGGAAGGGACGGATGACCGCGTGCGGGCAGACGAGCGAGCACTGGTTGCACTGGATGCAGTTTTCAGGGATCCAGACGGGCACGTTGACCGCGATGCCGCGCTTCTCATACTGCGAGGTGCCGACGGGGAAGGTGCCGTCAGCGGCGTCGGCAAAGGCGGAAACCGGCAGCTGATCGCCGCGCTGGGCGTTCATGACGTCCGCGATATCCTCGACGAAGACCGGCACATCGCGCACGACGGGCGCGCTGTCGGGTGCGTCGGCCCAGTCGGCCGGGATTTCGATTTCGATGACATTCTCGAGGCCGGCGTCGACGGCGGCGTAGTTCATCCTGACGACTTCTTCGCCGCGGCGGCCATAGCTGTCTACGATCGCCTGCTTCATGTAGGTGACGGCATCGTCAACCGGGAGTACCTTCGCGAGCTTGAAGAAGGCCGACTGCAGCACCGTGTTGGTGCGGTGGCCCAGGCCGATGTCGGCGGCGATGCCGACGGCGTCGACGGTGTAGAGCCTGATGTTCTTGGCGGCCAGCTGGCGCTTCATGGCACCGGGCAGATGCTCGCTGAGCTCGTCAACGTTCCAGGCCGTGTTCAGCAGGAAGGTGCCGCCGGGCTTGAGCGATGTCACCATGTCGTAGCGCTCGACATAGGACTGCTGCGAGCAGGAGACGAAGTCCGCCTGGTTGATGAGATAGGTGGAGCGGATCGGCTCATTGCCGAAGCGCAGATCGGAGATCGTGATGCCGCCGGACTTCTTCGAGTCGTAGGAGAAGTAGGCCTGGGCATACATGTCGGTGTGGTCGCCTATGATCTTGATCGAGTTCTTGTTCGCGCCGACGGTGCCGTCGGAGCCGAGGCCCCAGAAGCGGCAGGCGATCGTGCCCTCGCTCGCGACGCCGGTGAAGTCCTCCGACGGCAGAGAGAGATGGGTGACATCGTCGACGATGCCGATCGTGAAGTTGTGGCGCGGTTCGTCAGCGGCGAGGTTTTTAAAGACGGCAAAGATCTGGTCCGGCGTGGTGTCCTTCGAGCCGAGACCGTAGCGGCCGCCGACGATGAGCGGGGCATTCTCCTGGCCGGCGAAGGCGGCGACAACGTCGAGATAGAGCGGCTCGCCGTGGGCGCCCGGCTCCTTCGTGCGGTCGAGGACCGCGATGCGCTTCGCCGTCTCCGGCACGGCCGCGAGCAGGTGCTTCACCGAGAAGGGGCGATAGAGGTGGACATTGACCAGGCCGACCTTCTCACCGCGGGCGTTGAGGTTGTCAACCACTTCCTCAATCG
The DNA here is from genome assembly GCA_030057555.1 of Bacillota bacterium. Taxonomy (GTDB): domain Bacteria; phylum Bacillota; class Clostridia; order Saccharofermentanales; family Fastidiosipilaceae; genus JAEZYR01. The sequence goes on from JASGUU010000031.1 coordinate 41,891, forward strand.
CGCCGACGGCGGAGCCCATGGCAACGATGACGCGGTCGGCATCCGGCGCGCCGTAGTAGTTGAAGAGCTGATAGTTGCGTCCGAGCAGGTCGTTGATCTGCTTCATGTAGTCTTCGACGATCTCCGGAACGGCGAGGTAGTAGGGGTTCGAGGCCTCGCGCGCCTGGAAGAAAATATCCGGGTTCTGAGCCGTACCACGCTGCGACGGGTGGTTCGGCGACAGGGCGCGCGCGCGGAAGGCCGCCAGGGCGTCCTGGTCGATAAGAGCGGTCAGATCCTCGTAGGCCGGCACTTCGACCTTCTGGATCTCATGCGAGGTACGGAAGCCGTCGAAGAAGTGCAGGAAGGGAACACGGGCGCGAATCGCCGACAGATGCGCGACGGCGGCCATGTCAACAGTCTCCTGGACGCTGGCTGCGCTCAGCAGGGCAAAGCCCGTCTGGCGGCAGGCCATCACGTCCGAGTGGTCGCCGAAGATCGACAGCGCGTGGCTGGCCAGCGCGCGTGCCGAGACGTGGAAGACGCCCGGAAGCAGTTCGCCGGCGATCTTATACATATTCGGGATCATCAGCAGCAGGCCCTGCGAAGCGGTATAGGTCGTCGTCAGAGCACCGCTGTTCAGTGATCCGTGCACGGCGCCCGCAGCGCCGCCCTCGGACTGCATCTCCACCACGTTGACGGTCTGGCCAAAGCCGTTCAGACGGCCCTGTGTCGCCCAGATGTCCACATGGTCAGCCATCGGAGAGGACGGGGTGATCGGATAGATGCCCGCAACCTCCGTAAAGGCATACGACGTATACGCCGCGGCCTCATTGCCATCCATAGTCATAAAGGTGGTTTTTTTGCCCATACTGCGCTCCTTGTTTCCTTGATACTTTGTTGTTTTTGCGCTGATTCCGGCATTTGAGCCAATGACAGCGCAGGCGCGGCCGTGTCCGCCGCTACGCATACAGAACCACCAAGAAGTATAGCACAGGGCCTTTAAACCTGTAACAAATGTTCCTATTCAGACCACGGCTGCAGAGTTTATCGACAGGCTGGCCGCTTCGAACCCCTCCGCCTGTCCAGGAATGTCAGTCAGTGCAGTTCACCCACCAGACGGCGAAAGCTCTGAGCATATCCGCTTCCCGGGAGTGCAAAAACTACACTCTGGACAGCCACAGCCCGATCCGAATCAGCCATAACCGTCCAGAGCGAAAATTTAGCTCATCCCAGGACCACGACTGATCAGAAGTACGATCTGTGCACCTCTGACGCGGACCAGGAGGAAATGCACAGGCTATATTCGTTATTGCTTTCTCACTCAGGCTCGCGCGCAGTCGAACCCCGCTCTCAAATGTAGCTGCCGAGTCGCAGATGTAGCTGTCGAGCCCGTGCGCTTTCAAAAACACCGCCAGATCCCGCTGCCCAGCTCCAGCGTCACCCGCTCACAGACAATCCACAGGCTCACGGGCTCATTCGGCTCCAACGAATGGCTGGCGGCGAACACGAAACGCGGCCCGCCCCCGCAGGAAGCAGGTGCCAAAACCGCTGATCGGCTTCGAGCGGCAGATCTCCGCCTCCACCTCCGCTGGCCACACGGCAGCCACCCACAGCGGAACCAGCGGTTTTTCGCAGAGCACATGGCTCCCCGCTCTCAGAGCCAGACTCGCCTGCTCCAGATGGAAGGGCACGGGCGAGGCGATGATCGTGAGGTCCACGGCCTGTTTCTGCAAAGCACTCCTCCGGCATCCGAAACACCGGCACCTCAACCCCGGCGCTCCCGTCACACGCCTCTCCGCCATCTCCCCGCCTCCGGAACAAGCAGAAGGTCGGCCCCCGAAGGAGCCGACCCGTCTGTCAAGTCATGCCAAAGCCGCTGTTTAGTCGGCCTGATAGGTGTTGCAGATGACCGCGAAATCCGCCGACTTCAGCGAAGCGCCGCCGACCAGACCGCCGTCGATATCCGCCTGCGCGAAGAGGCCGCCGACGTTCTTTGCATTCACCGAGCCGCCGTAGAGGATACGGATGCCGGCAGCCGCCTCGGCGTCGTAGAGCTCCGCGATCAGGCCGCGCACGAAGGCACAGACCTCCTGCGCCTGCTCATCGCTCGCCACCACACCGGTGCCGATGGCCCAGATGGGCTCGTAGGCAATCGTGACCTGGCAGAGCTTCGAAGCCGGCACGTTCGCGAACGCCGCCACGATCTGCGAGCGCACGAAGTCGAAGGTCTCCCCCGCCTCGCGCTGCGCCAGCGACTCACCGCAGCAGACGATCGGGCGCACGCCGTTGTCGAGCAGCGCCAGCAGCTTCCGGTTCACGGTCTCGTCCGTCTCGTTGTTGTACTCACGCCGCTCGGAGTGGCCGATGACGCAGTAGGAGACGCCCATCTTCGCCAGCCAGGCGGGCGAGATCTCGCCGGTGAAGGCGCCTTTGGCCTCGAAGTGGCAGTTCTGGGCCGCGACATGGATGTTCGAGTAGGCAGCAGCCTCGACGGCGGCGGCCAGGGCGGTGGCGGGCACGGCGACGGCGATCGGGCCATCGGCGTCGGCCACCAGCGGTTTCAGCTCGGCGATGAAGGCGGCCGCCTCGGCGGGCGTGCCCAGATTCATCTTCCAGTTGCCGGCCGAGAAGGTCGAACGCGGATTGCGGTCGATAAGGCAGTCGATGCCGGGGAGGACTTTGCCTTCGAGGAACTCAAGCGAAGCACCGCCGCCGGTGGAGATGTGGGTGACCTGGTCCGCAAAGCCCATCAGTTCGACCGCCGCGGCGGAATCGCCGCCGCCGATGATCGAGACGGCGTCGGACTCGGCGACCGCCCGCGCAATCTCGCGGGTCCCGTTCGCGAAGGCATCGAACTCAAAGACGCCCATCGGTCCGTTCCAGACGATGGTGCCGGCAGATTTGATCTCGGCTTCGAAGAGCTTCACGGTCTCGGGGCCGATGTCGAGGCCCATCCAGCCGTCTTCGATCGCAGCGTCAGCGGTGACCTTCGCCTCGGCGTCGGCCGCGAAACGGTCGGCCGCGATGTTGTCGACCGGCAGCAGGAGCTTGACGCCCTTTGCCTCGGCTTTCTCCAGCAGCTGCTTCGCGAGGTCGAGCTTGTCCGCCTCGAGCAGGCTCGCGCCGGTGTTGTAGCCCTGGGCCTTCAGGAAGGTATAGGCCATGCCGCCGCCGATGAGGAGGGTGTCGACCTTGCCGAGCAGGTTCTCAATGACGCCGATCTTATCGGAGACCTTCGCTCCGCCGAGAATCGCGACGAAAGGCCGCTTCGGATCCTTCAGCGCACCGCCCATGACGGCGACTTCGCGCTCGATCAGGAGGCCGGAGACGGCGGGCAGGAAGTTCGCCAGGCCGGCGGTCGAGGCATGGGCGCGATGGGCCGTGCCAAAGGCATCGTTGACATAGATGTCCGCCAGTGAGGCGAGTTCGCGCGCGAAAGCGGCATCGTTCTTCGTCTCTTCCTTATGGAAGCGGACGTTTTCGAGCAGCAGGACATCACCGTCCCGGAGCGCCGCGGCCTTCGCCTTGGCGTCGTCGCCGATGGTGTCGGCGGCCAGCGTGACCGGCTGGCCCAGCAGCTCCGCCAGGCGGTCGGCGGCCGGCTTCAGGGTGAACTTCGGATCGACGCCTTTCGGGCGGCCGAGGTGCGAGACCAGAATGACACGCGCTCCCTGCCCGACCAGATACTGGATCGTCGGCAGCGCGCCGCGGATGCGCTTGTCATCCGTGATGGCGCCCGTCTTCTTGTCCTGCGGGACGTTGAAGTCGACGCGCACGATGACGCGCTTCCCCGCTACTGCGATGTCGCGGATGGTTTGCTTCTGCATGTTGGCCATAAGTCTCTCCTTTGTGGTTCCTGACTGAATTGACGAGGGGTCATCCTGATCCATTCTCGAGCCGGTAAAAAAACCAAAGCTATCGTTCAGTTTAGTACAAGTGCGGTAGCTTGAAAAGCTGGCTTCTCCCCTGCGTCGTTACGGCAGCGTTAGGGTTCAAAGGCGCAACAGTGTACAATAAAGTACCGTTTTGCCCGCAATAGCAGGGCGACGGTGCAAGAGACATGGACAGAAGAGGAGCTTTGCCCGCATGCTGACTGTGATCCAGGATCTTATCCAGCAGATAGCCGAACTGCTGGGACGACTGCCGGATGCCATTCCGCTGCTGTTCGCGCTCGTCATTGGCATCGCCCTGGTCGGCTGGGGCTACACGCTCTTTCGGGTCTGGATGCTCGCCATCGGTCTCTGGACGGGCTACAGGCTCGCCGAATGGCTCGTCCATCTGGCAGACATACAGGGAGATATGCGTTTCCTCATCATTGTGCTGATTACGCTGGCCGTGGCGCTCTTTCTCTGGCTGGCCCTGCGGGCAAGCATTTTCGTCGCCGCCTTCATTATGGGTGCTCACGTCCTGCGCACTCTGGGGATTTCGATTTTCGGTCTCGAGAACCGCTGGGTCCTGCTGCTCGGAGGACTGCTGGCGGCGGTGCTGGCGGCGGCCTTTATCAAGCTCTTTATCATCGCTGCCACAGCAGTATCCGGTGCCTATCTGACCGTCGATGCGATTCACGGATTCGTGCGCGGCGAGGAGGCCGGCGTCTGGCTCAACCTCCAGGATCCCGCGCGCAACTTCGTCCTCATCGTTCTGCTCCTGCTCTGGATTGCCATCGCTCTTTTCGGCATCGCATATCAGTACCGCCTGACCGGCCACGGACGCCACGTCCGTCTGCACGGCACTTCGGATTTCTGAGCTTCCGGGGCGGCGGTGCCGCGAGCGGGACGGAGACAGCCGGATCTTTGGAGTGTCTGTGGACCTCGGAAGAAGAGGCGACAGCTGAAGATGAAGATGTGACGACAGCCTCAGGAGCCTCATGCTCTTTATAAACAGATATATAAAGAGAAGAAGGATCGAGCCTCGAGTTGCTCAGTTTTTCAAGGTTCCGCACGTTTTCGGTGCGGAAGGTTGAATTTCTGCACATCTCAGCCTCGATTTGCTCAGTTTTTCAAGGTTCCGCACGTTTTTTATGTGGAAGGTTGAAATTCTGCACATTTCAGCCTCGATTTGCTCAGTTTTTCGAGGTTCCGCACGCTTTCGGTGCGGAAGGTTGATATTCTGCACCTTTCAGCCTCGATTTGCTCAGTTTTTCAAGGTTCCGCACGTTTTCGGTGCGGAAGGTTGAATTTCTGCACATCTCAGCCTCGAGCTGCTCAGTTTTTCAAGGATCCGCACGCTTTCGGTGCGGAAGGTTGAAATTCTGCACATCTCAGCCTCGAGTTGCTCAGTTTTTCGAGGTTCCGAACGTTTTCGGTGCGGAAGGTTGAAATTCTGCACATCTCAGCCTCGAGTTGCTCAGTTTTTCAAGGATCCGCACGCTTTCGGTGCGGAAGGTTGAACTTTTGCACATCTCAGCCTCGAGTTGCTCAGTTTTTCAAGGATCCGCACGCTTTCGGTGCGGAAGGTTGAAATTCTGCACAGCGCAGCAGCCGGGAGTAGCCGGTGCGGATCTCGTCAGCGGCTCCAGAAGCGGCCGGCGTCGATGTAGCCGGGCAGGAAGGCGCTGACGTCGCGGTCGAAGTCGGGATAGTCGTAGCCGGCGAGGCCGGCGACCTGGCGCGAGACCGCGCGGAAGGCATCGAGCACGGAGACGAAGGCCTCGTAGACGGCGGCGGGGCTGCCGAGAGCGCCGGTCCGCCAGACGAGGTCGCGGTCCCCGGGCGGAAGGAGGCGGAAGAGATGGGTGTGGGCTTTGCCTGGATTGAAACTCTCTCCCCGCTCCAGCAGGACACGCCAGGTCAGCTGGCGCAGCAGCTCCGCCCGCAGCACATTCGCGATCAGATCGGCGGCGTACCACCAGTCGGAACGGGCGAGCCCCTTCGCGACATAGACGGTCACCCACCAGAATTCGTTGCAGGAATCGCGCCAGCTCCGGGCCGTCGGCGGCAGAGCGAGGTAATCGCCGTCGTGCGGGGTGGGCGGGTCGGCGATAAGGCCGTCCTTGTCCACGAGGAGCGCCGTCAGACTGTCGCCGCCGAGGCCGGCCGCCGCACGCGCCGCCACCCCGCCAGCACCATCGCGGAGCAGATCGTAGATGGTCAGATCGACGCGCTGCCCGTTGGCGAACTGCAGCAGCCAGGCAAAGCGGCCGGCAGGCGCGGCTTCGAAAAGCGCCGAGGCATCGGGCGTCTGCCAGATAACGCGCGGCCCGAAGCGATCAATCCAGCCGCAGTTGTCGGGATCCGCGAGAGCCGCGAAATCCGTGACGCCGTAGACGGTGTCGAAATCCATCCAGGCATCGTGGCGCGCCGCCGGATCCACACGCGAGCCGTTCAGCCAGACGAGGCGCACGCGCTCATCCGCCGCGGCGAAATCAAGCAGGGTATCAAAGAGCGTCAGGGCAGCGAGCGCCCGCCCCGGCGCAACAGCCGGCCGGCTCCCAGCGGCATCGGCGGCCGTCGCCTCGCGGATGCGCCGGACCCAGCCGGTCTCGCCCGGCCGCGCGGCACGCCCCGCGAGACGAGCCGTGATCTGCTCCGTTATGCCGGGTGCGGGCGCCGGACCCGGCACCGGGACCCGTTTTGCATCACCTCGCTCAGGCAAAGTCCACCAGGAAGCTGCGGATCTGCCAGGGCCTGAAGTCGGCCCGGAAGCCACCCGCGCCCGACCCGTCGTCGTCCGGCAGCGGAACGATCTCCTCCCCGTCCGCTTCCTCGAGCAGGTTGCAGGGCGTGACACTCACGAGCGGACACGCGAACGTGAATTCCGCCTCCGCACGACGGCCGTGGCTCTCGTAGGCGCGCAGCAGCCAGCGCTGCGGGTCGCTGTCGGCGCGCTTGAAAACCTCGATGCGCACACTGTCGTCGCTGCCGAGCAGCCAGTTCGCAGGCAGTCCGCCGACCACCGCCGCGGCCTCCCCGCCACCGCAGACCGCGAGGGCATAGGGCGGGCGGTTCAGGTCGTTCGCGCGCTGGACGGTGCCGGCCTCCTGCCAGCTGCCCGCGTGGGCATAGAGCGAATAGGTGAAGTGATGGCGCTCCTGATCGGCGGTCGGGTTCGGCATGGTCCCCGACTTCAGCAGCGTCAGGCCGACCTCGCCGTCACGGACGTGGCAGCCGTACTTGGCGTCGTTGAGGAAACTCACACCATAGCCATATTCCGCCACATCGAGCCACTTATGCATGACGACCTCGAAGCGCGCCTGGTCCCAGCTGGTATTCTCGGAAATCGGCCGCGTCACGGCGCCGTACTGGATCTCGTAGGTGGCGTGGGTGGCGACGATATCCAGCGGGAAGAGGGCCTTCAGCAGCAGACGCTCGTTGCGCCAGTCGATCTGCGTGTCGAAGTCGACCTGCCCCCTGCGGTGCTTCGCGAGGCGGACACGCTGCACGATCAGGGAATCGAGGCAGGGACGGCTGATCTCGACGGTCTTGAACAGCGGTCCATCCTCGACCAGACGGAAATGCGCGACCTCGTCGACGGGCCAGAACTTCTCACGGTAGAAGGAGCTGATCTCCCAGTTCTCCCAGTTGCGCGGGCGGTCCTCGTAGATCACGAGACGGTTGCCGCGCTTCCCGGGCGGCAGGACTTCGCGCTTCGCATCCTTGTCCCAGATGGAATCCAGCTCGCCGTTGGCCGCAAACACCAGGCGCAGGCTCTCATTCTCGAGCACATAGCCGTCGGGATCAACGGCGTCATAATGCTGTGCTGCAAAGCCCGCGCCCAGCTCCGCTCCCACCGGCGCCGGCTCCTCCGGATCCGCGATGACACCCTCGACCGTGTAGGCCGTGAGGCCGATGCCGTCCGCATCCGCCACGAAGACGGTGCGGCCGTCGGCGGTCTCCTGCACGGGCAGCTGCCGGCCCTGCTCATCCCGCACGCCGCTCACCAGCGCGAAGTTCTCCGGCAGTCGGACCTCCATCGAGCCCCGCGTCTCCGTGGGATTGAAGACGATGACATGCTCCTGGCAGAGGCCATACTGCGCGGCGAGGGCACCAAGGCGCCCGGCGATGCCGCGCTCGATCAACGCCTCCAGCCGCTCGTACTCGGCGCGGCTGTCCTCATAGACCTCATGGATCGAGGAGCCGGGCAGGATGTCGTGGAACTGGTTGCGCAACAGGATCTCCCAGCCTTCGGCGAGCTCGTCGGCCGGCCAGGCGGCGCCCGTCTCAAGGGCGGCGATGGAGGCCAGCATCTCCAGCGCCAGCAGGCCGTACTCGCCCGAGCGGTTGGACTTTTTGTTGCGCGCCATCGAGGTGTAGGTGCCGCGGTGCAGCTCGAGGTAGAGCTCGCCGCGCCAGTGCGGCAGCTGCGGGGAATCGGCCACAGCCGCCTCGAGCTTCTCGAAGAAGTCGAGCGAGGTCGACGGCTTCACCACCGGAGCGCCGGGAATGCCGCGCTCGAAACGCTTCAGGTTCTCCAGCATCTCAACTGTCGGACCGCCGCCGCCGTCGCCGTAGCCGTAGGTCATCAGGACGAAGTCGTTGAGGTCCTTCTGCTGGTAGCGCTGCCAGGCGCCGAGCACATGCGACGGACCCAGCTCGGCGTTATAGGTTGTGAACCAGGCAGGCTTCCCGCACGGCTGGATGTACTCGCGCGAGGGGCTGAAGTGCGTCAGCACGGTGGAGCCGTCGATGCCCTCCCAGGTGAAGGTATCCATCGGCAGCTGGTTGGTCTCGTTCCACGAGATCTTCGTGGTCATGAAGTAGGGGATGCCTGCACCACGCAAAATCTGCGGCAGGGCGGCCGAATAGCCGAAGACATCGGGCAGCCAGAGGATGCGCGGGCGGCGGCCGAAGCGCTCCTCGAAGTAGGCGATGCCCGTCGTCACCTGGCGGACCAGGGCCTCGCCGGAAGCGAGGTTGCAGTCGGGCTCGACGAACATCGCGCCCTCGGGCTCCCAGCGGCCTTCCGCAACGCGCGCCTCGATCTCGGGCAGCAGCTGCGGGGCGAAGCGCTCGATGAAGCGGTAGAGCTGCGGCTGCGAGGACATGAAGATGAAGTCCGGGTAGTGGCACATCAGTTCAAGCATGCCTGAGAAGGAGCGCACGGTCTTGTCCGCTGTGATGTCGAGCGTCCAGAGCCAGGCGATGTCAATATGGGTATGGCCGACAGCGTAGATGGTGGGCTTGCGCTCGGTGCTGCAGAGGTCCTGATAGAAGCTGCGCTCGAGCCAGGCGCGGGCCTCGCGGATCGAGGCGCGCGAGGCGGCGGAGCCGGCCCGGCGCAGGTCGACGCGGTTGATGCAGTCATTCAGGGTGCGCAGGATGAGGCCGCGGTTGTCATCGGATTCGGGCAGCAACCCGGCGACGCCCAGCGGCACGCTGAGGTCGTACCAGAAGGCCTCCGTCTCGCGGTCGATGGTCACCAGCGAGCCCTCGAGGACGAGCCGTCCGGCATAGTTCGCGGTATAGGCCTCGAGACGGACGCGGTAGCTCTCGCCCTCCACCGCGGCGTCACTCAGGCGGATCGCGCGGTGGTTGACATCGAAACCCATGCGCAGCTCGCCGTTGACATAGACCGCGAACTGCGGATTGTCGGCATTCCAGCCGGTCCTGACACCGGTGGAGATGCGCAGCTCCAGCGCTTCTCCGGCCGCCCACCCGGGCACCCGGAATTCGGTTTCAAAACTGACATGGCGGCGGAAACCGCCCCAGCCGCGTTCGGGATCCAGTGGCTGCCAGCCATCCTCACCGGCGACGGCGGGCCGGGCCGCGGCAACACCGTAGGTGCCGGGGCTGCCGACCAGCTCGGCGGCCGGCGTGAAGCGGCCGCTGCCGTCGCCGATGAGCGGCACGGTGGAGCCGGCCACCCAGGGGCGGTGCGGCTCCTCGCGATAGAGCCAGCCGCTCACGGGCTCCCTGCGCAGGGTGATCAGGCGCTTCAGATCGGCTGTGATGCGTTTGACGCGTTCCAAGGTAAACGACATGGTAACCCTCCTCGTAGTCGTCCCTCATATGTATCATTGAAACGGAAAAATAGCGATACCATCGCGGGAGATGGACCGGGATGGCGGCGCATTGGCCCGCCCGGATGCTTCGTTCCCTGTTGCATAGAGGCTGCATGAGCAGAATTTCAAGTTATGCACGCGGGAACTTGTATAACTTGTTTTTTTGAGCCGAAAACCACCATTCGCAGCGCATTTTGTCTCAAAAATACAAGTTGTGCGCGCTCAAGTTGAATTTTTGCTCACTGCATAACGTACCCAGACCGGAAAACGCCGATAAGCCTCTTCCAGCGTGGCTCCGGCGCCTAGCCGCGCAGCTGAATCGCGAGGCGGAAGAGCTCGGAGGCCATCGGGGCGGCGATGCCCGAGGCGTAGCCGGCGTTCTCGCAGACGATGCCGACCGCATAGGGATGCGCGGGGCTGTCGAGGAACGCCAGGAAGACGGCGTTCGGCCTCTCCTGGCCCTCGACCTCGGCGGTGCCGGTCTTGCCGCCCACCGCATAGCCGGGCACGGCCGCCAGCTCGCCGGTGCCGCCGTCGATGCCGGCCAGCATCAGCTCGCGCACGCGGCGGTTCGTCTCGGGGTCGAGCACCGTCGCCCGCTCGCGCGGCTCGAGCGTCTGGTACTGCTGCTCGAGCGGATTGGTCAGGTGCTGCACGATATGCGGCTCCATCATGACACCGCCGTTCCCGACGGCGCCGGCCATCAGGGCGAGCTGCAGCGGCGAGGCATAGAGCACCGAGGCATCGAGGGGCTGGCCGATGCCGAGCCAGCTGAGCAGGGCCTGGTCAAAGGGATCCGACGAGATGCGCCCGCCGCTCGCGTCCAGGCGGTCGACCGCGAGAGGACGATTGTAGGCAAAGCCCTCCGCCGTCTCCCGCAGCTTCTCGTAGCCGGCCTCGAGGGCGATATTGCCGTAGAAATGGTTGCAGGAGACCTGGAAGGCCCGCGTCATGTTGAGCTCGCCGTGGCCCTCGCCGTGCTCGCGGACGCCGTTCGGGACGATGGGTTCGGAGCCGCTGCAGAAGACGAGGTGGTCGGGGTTCCAGGCAGGGCTTTGCATATAGGCGGCCGCCGTGACGAACTTGAAGCTCGAGCCGGGCGCATAGCGGCCCATCAGGGCGCGGTTGAAGAGGGCGGTATCGGGAATATTCTCGTAGTTGATGATGTTCTCGGGGCTGGTGGCGGGCTTCGAAACCATGGCGCGGATGGCGCCGAGGTGGTAGTCGATCAGGACGATGGCGCCGCGGTAGTCGCCGAGGAGATTCCAGGCCGCCAGCTGCAGGCGGCTGTCGATAGTCAGCGTGATGTCGTCGCCGGCGAGGCCGCGGCCGGTCACGTCGAAAAGCAGCTGCGAGAAGGGGTTGCGCTCGGTGCCGGTGAGCTGGCCCTGGTACTGGGCCTCAATGGTGTTGTGGATGTTGTGGGTGTAGTCGCCGACGAGCTGCGAGAGCGACTGGGCGAGCGTGGCATCGGCGGCATAGAGGCGGCGGCCCTCGCTGCTGTGGGCGAGTGCGACGCCGTCGGCGGAGTAGATGGTGCCGGCGGAGGCGTAGCGGGAGCGGAGGATGGCCTTGTTCTCGCCGGCGGCCACGCGCAGATCGCGCTGGGCGCGGTACTGCTGGATCAGGATGCCGCCGAGCAGGCCGACCGAGATCAGGGCGAAGACGATCATGACGATTTTGATGTTGCGCAGCAGAAGTCTCACGGTCCGTCATCCTCCTCCGTCATGAGCGGGACACCGCCGGCCGTCGGCTGCAGCCAGAGCACATCCTCCTCGCGGCGGGCGGCAAGGCCGAAGTAGATCGCCATCATGATGAACTTCGCGAGCAGCGAGGAGCCTCCCGCGGCCACGAAGGGCAGCGTCGCCCCGGTCAGCGGCAGCAGTCCGGTCACGCCGCAGATGACGATGGCGGCCTCGGCGAAGAGGGCGGTGACGATGCCGAGGATCAGACTCGAGGTGAAGCCGTCGCGGACGGTCATGGTGGACTTCGCCCCGCGCAGCCAGATTGTGATGTAGCAGACGACGATGGCGAGGCCGACCAGAATGCCGAATTCCTCACATACGACGGCAAAGACCATGTCGCTGGCCGCGAGCGGGATGCCCTCGGGCGAGCCGTTCGCGAGGCCACGCCCGAGCAGGCCGCCGCGCGCGATCGCCTGCAGGCCGTAGACGATCTGGGCGTTGCGCGGCGTGACCTCGGTCCAGAGCGTGGTCCAGCCGCTGATGCGCGCGCGTACATGGGGGAAGAGGGCGAAGGCCAGGGCGCCGAGGGCGCTGCCGGCGACGAGGATGGCCAGGGTCGTCAGGTACTCCGAGGTCATCACCACATAGACGACCAGCGTGACCATCATCAGGATCATGGCGGAGCCGAGGTCCGGCAGCAGCATGATGAGGAAGAAGATCACGGCCGCCCAGGCCGCGAAGCCGATCTGGACGCGGCGGTCGGGGCGGATTTTGAAGAAGCCGGCGAGGACGACGAGGTAGGTCAGCTTGGCAAACTCCGTCAGCTGCAGCGAGATGCCGCCGATGCGGATCCAGAGCGAGGCGCCGTGGGTCTCGCGGCCGCGGCCGAGAATCAGGGTGATGATCAGCAGCAGCGGGGTGACCACGAAGCAGACGGGGACGAAGAGCTCGATCAGGCGGCTGCGGCGTGCGATGACGGCGACGATGGGCAGCAGGACGAGGCCGGCCAGCAGGGCGATGCCCTGGATGCGGATGTCGCCGAGGAGATTCGCCATGCGCTCGGCATCCATCTCGCGCAGACGGTTCGAGAGGCCGGAGAAGCGGATCTGCATGACCATGCCGAAGATCGCCACCAGCATCATGGCGAGCCAGGCCGGGCGGTCGAGGGGATCGAGCAGCCAGGGCAGCAGGAAGTGGTAGAGGTTGAAGAGCACCCAGACGGCGACGAGCAGGATGAAGACCGGCTCGCGCAGGAAGAGGCGGTCGCCCTGCAGCAGAAACAGCAGCAGGAGGGCGAGTGCGCCATAGAAGATGTTGACCCAGAACCAGGTGCCCAGCGTCGGCAGCATGCCGCGGTCGCGGTAGAGGCGCTGGCGCTCGGCGGCGAGCAGCTCCTGAGCGGCCTCGTCCTGGATGTAGACCAGGTTGACCTCGCCCAGCGTGATGCGGTCCTGGTCGGCGAGGGGGACGGGATCGCGGACCTCGGCGCCGTTCAGCAGCAGCGGCAGGCTGGCCCGCACCGGACGGATAAACCAGCGCCCCTCGAAGCGGTAGATGATGGCGTGGCGCGCGCCCACGGTGTCGGTGCCCAGGCGGATGTCGCAGACACGGCTGCGGCCGAGGATGGTGGTGTGAAAGAGCGGCAGCGGCTTGACCGTGCGCGCGGCGGCGCCCTCGCCCTCGACCACCAGCAGGTAATGGCCGGCGACCGGGCGCAGATTGCGGCGCATGCGGCCGGAGATATCGCGTATCGCCTTCGTCAGCAGCAGGCCGGCGATGAGGACGAACAGCCCCGCGAAGAGATAGCGGGCCAGATACGCGATCGAGGAAGCATTCACGGTTCGGGGTCCCCTCCGACTTAATGCTGGAAATCCGGGATTCCAGCGATTTCGATCGCCTGTGAGGTTTGCCAAGGTGGATTTGGCATACTATTTGATGAAATCCTCGGCTATAATCATAACAGAACGCTTGTCCGCTGGAGATTATAAATTCAAGGAGCACACGAGATGAAGCTGAATAACGAACATCTGAGTTTCGAAACGCTGCATGTTGGCAGCGAAATCAACCGCAGCTGGTATGTACCCGAGGCGAATATACAGGAAGCCCGCGCCCATCAGCAGCTGCTGGATGAGGGCGAAGAGCTCGATCTGCGCCCGCTTTCGAACCGCCTGACCATGCTCTCGGGCTGCGACTGGCGTTTCCGTTACTACCCGAATCCCGGAGCCGTGCCGGAGAACTTCCCCGAGCGCGACTTCGACCCTGACAGCTGCGATTTCGACGAAATTCCCGTGCCCTCCTGCTGGCAGACGCAGGGCTATGATAACCATCAGTACACGAACATCAAATACCCCTTCCCCTACGACCCGCCCTACGTGCCGGAGGAGAATCCGACGGGGGCCTACATCCACGACTTCGAGCTCGAGCGCGCCGACCTGCGCGGCCGCCAGTTCCTCTACTTCGAGGGCGTTGACTGCTGCTACCACGTCTGGGTCAACGGCCAGTACATCGGTTTCTCACAGGTCTCACACTCCTCGACCGAGTTTGAGGTGACAGGGAAGCTCTCGGTAGGCACGAACCGCCTCAGCATCATCGTGCTGAAGTGGGGCCTGGCCTCCTATCTCGAGGATCAGGACAAGCTGCGCATGAGCGGCATCTTCCGCGATGTCCTGCTGCTGCGGCGTCCGGACCGCCACATCCACGACTTCCGCCTCGGCATGACGATCGCTCCGATCAGCGAGGACGGCCTGACGGGTGACGCCACGCTCGATGTCGACCTCTGGCTGCGCACCCGCGGACCGCGCCGCCGTGGCCGGCGGCCGCTGCCGCGTCCGGGCGACCTGAGCTTCGCGCTCGAGGCCATTCTCGAGGACGGCGACGGCAACGAGGTGGCGCGCGCTGAGACAGCCATCGACCTCGCCAGCTGGAACGAGAGCGAGGAGCGGCTCGGCGGACGGGTGTCGCTGACTTTGCCCGAAGCAGATCTGTGGACGGCCGAGACCCCGACCACCTACACCCTCTATCTGGTACATGAGGATGAGACCATTGCGCAGACCGTGGCCTTCCGCGAGGTGCGCATCGAGGACGGCAGGGTGCTCGTGAACGGGCGCCTGGTGAAGTTCCGCGGCGTCAACCGCCACGACTCGAATCCGGTGACCGGCTACACCATCAGCCCCGAGGCCCTGCTCGAGGACCTGCTGCTGATGAAGGAACACAATATCAATGCGCTGCGCACGGCGCACTACCCGAACGCGCCCTGGGCCTATGACTGGTACACGCGCCTCGGCTTCTATGTCATCGCCGAGGCCGACCTCGAGATTCACGGCGTGCAGACGCTCTACCGCGGCGGCGGGCAGAAGCGCATCTCCGACACGGCGGTCGAGACGGACTCCTACTGCGAGATCGCGATGGATCCGCGCTTTGACAGGGCCATTCTGGACCGCGTGCAGCGGTCGGTGGAGCGCGAGTACAACCACGGCTCCATTCTGATCTGGTCGCTTGGCAACGAGTCGGGCTACGGACCCTCGTTCGAGAAGGCGCTGGCCTGGGTGAAGTCGGTGGATCCCGGCCGCCTGACCCACTACGAGGGTTCGAACTGCCAGCACCGCGACCATGTGAACGACTACTCGAACCTCGATCTGGTCTCGCAGATGTACACGCCTGTCGACTACATCGACCGCTACTTCAACGAGAAGTACTCGGAGAAGCCCTTTATCCTCTGCGAATTCGTCCACGCGATGGGCAACGGCCCCGGCGACATCGAGGACTACATGGAGCGCCTCTATAAATACGACGGTTTCTGCGGCGCCTTTGTCTGGGAGTGGTGCGACCACGCCATCTACATGGGCCAGACCCCCGACAACCGCCCGATCTACTTCTATGGTGGAGACTGGGGCGACTATCCGAACGACGGCAACTTCTGCATGGACGGTCTGGTCTATCCCGACCGCACGCCGCACACGGGTCTGCTCGAGTACCGCAACGCCATCCGTCCCCTGCGCGTCTGCCCCGAGGGCTCCGATGTGGCGGCCGGGCGCCTGCTGGTGAAGAACCACTACGACTTCCTGAACGCCGCGGTGCTCGTCGGGCACTGGAGCGTCGAGCATGACGGCGAGGAGATCGGCTCCGGCTGGATCGAGGACCTCGACATCGCCCCGCACGCCGAGGTGCTGCTGGAGCTGCCGGAACTGGCCGCGCTCGAGCTGCCCGCCGACGGCAACCTGGTCCTGCATATCGACTGGTTCCAGGCGCTGGTGGACGAGGCCGGAGAGGATGAGCCCGGCGCGGACATCGAGACGCTCGACGCCGTGGGCGAGGACCAGATCGTGATCCGCCGCTCCGTGGATGCCGCGACCGTGGAGCGCGTGGGCACGCGGCTGGCAGCGGCGGTGCAGTGCGGGGCCCCGGCCGGCGGGCGTCACAGCGGCACGGCCCCGGCTTCGGTCGGACGCCGCCGTACGCGCCTGCGCCTGATGGAGACGAGCGACGGCTGGCGCGTCTTCGGCAACGATTTCTCGGCGGAGTTCAGCCGCCGGCTGGGCCAGTTCACGAGCCTGATCCACTCCGGGGTCGAGCTGCTGGCCGCCCCGATCGAGTTTAACGTCTGGCGCGCGCCGACCGACAACGACATGTACATCCGCCCCGAGTGGGAGGCGGCCGGCTTCAACGAGGCTCGGACGCGCGTCTACTCCGCGACGGCGACAACGGACGACAATCTGGTCGTCTTCACGGTGGACTACGCCCTGCTGCCGATCTACCGCCAGGCCATCGCCCGCGGCACGGCCACCTGGACCGTCAGCGCCGATGGCGAGATCGGCTGCGAGATCACGGTGGACCGCGGCAACCCGCACCCCTGGACCGACGAGGCGCCGCTGTGGCTGCCGCGCTTCGGCCTGCGCCTGGCGCTCGACCGGCGCTATGACCGTGTCGCCTGGTTTGGCTACGGCCCGCTCGAGTCCTACATCGACAAGCGCCGTGCGAGCAGTGTCGGCATCTTCGCAAACAACGTGGTCGACGAGACCGAGCACTATCTCATGCCGCAGGAGAACGGCAGCCACTACGGCGTCAGCCAGCTGATGCTGGGCCGGGCTGCGGGCGATCTGCCGCTGCTCGGCGTGGTCGCCGACGCCGACGCCCCCTACGAGGGCCTGAGCTTCAACTGCCAGGTCTACTCGCAGGAGGAGCTGACGGCGAAGACGCACGATCACCTGCTGGAGGAGTCGGACTGCACCTGGCTCTGCCTGGACTACATGATGAGCGGTGTCGGCTCCAACAGCTGCGGGCCGCCGCTGCTCGAGCAGTACCGCCTCGCCGAGCGCGAGTTCACCTTCCGCCTCAAGCTCCAGATCGGCTGACAGCGGGCCGGGCACAGCAGTCGAGCCTTTAGCAGCACATCGAGCCTTTAGCAGTAACGCAATCGGAGCCGCCTCGCGAGGGGCGGCTCCCTTTGTTTGATTCCCCGAACGGCCCCGTGGTCAGGATGAGGACTTTGTCGAGTAGACAGGTCAGCTTCTTCTTCAAGAAGCTGCCTGCCCCCCACAGAACCCGGCGTGCGGTTTTCCCGCACCGGGCTCTTCAAGGCGTCTTTGGTTGCTAATACCAGATGTTTACCGTGATCCTCGGTCGTGGCACGTACGATTGCCAGATCTTGTTGTACTTCTCCCACGTCAGTTTACTGCGCTGGCTGCGACGTCTTAGCATGCGATACGTGGTCCAATATACGTAGTTCCAGAACTTCTGGAGACTCTTGAAATTGCCATTCACACCATAGTAATTGCCATGTCCACGTAGTACACTTGCGATCCATTTCATCGTCTCGGCTATGGGCTGATGTCTCTTCTTTTTCAGCCGTCCCTTTACATCCTGTCGCTTTGCCTTCAGCTTCTTCTGACTCGTACGTACTCCCAGGCGCCGCCTGCCGCTCCGGCTCTTCGTGTTATAGAACGTAAAGCCCAGAAAATCGAACGACTCCCGGGTACCTGTCCGTCTGCCCATCGGCAGAAGACGGGTCTTCTCCTCGGCCACTTCCAGTCCGCCTTTGCTCAGCTGCGTTTTCATGGCTTCCATGACCGCGCGGGCTTCGTCTTCGTACTGGAACATCATCAGATAGTCGTCTGCGTACCTTACGTAATAGGCTTCACCCTTCAGGCGAGGCCGTACCCGGTCCTCAAACCACATATCCAGCAGATAATGGAGATAGACATTCGCGAGGATCGGAGAGATCAGTCCACCTTGTGGGGTTCCCCGTTCGCTCTCGAGCATTTTGCCTTCCTCCATCACCCCGGCTTTCAGAAACCGTACGATGTAGCGGAGAAAATTCTTGTCGGCTATATCGTGAGACAGGCACATCATCAGCTTTTCATGATCTACATTGTCAAAGAAGCCTTTGATATCTGCTTCCACTACATAGTTCACTTGGCTTCTTTGTATTCGCTCGTTCACGTACCGCACCACCTGATGGGCACTGCGTCCCGGCCTGTACCCGTAGGAACAGTTCCGGAATCTCGGCTCGTAGACCTCCGTCAGAAGATCCGCCATGACACTCTGTACCAGCTTATCCTCATAAGCCGGGATGCCCAGCGGGCGCAGGCGTCCATCCGTCTTCGGGATGTATGCGCGCCTCACGCTCTGCGGCCGGTAGCGGAATGTCTTCATGCGTTCCCATAGATCGCATAGATTTCTCCCCAGCTCCCTACCGTATTCTTCCTTCGTAACGCCATCGATGCCTGAGGCCTTTCCGGACGGCTGCTTCGCATGGGCCTGCATCAGGGCTTCCCTGTCCACCAGATGCATCAGGTTCTCCACCTTGCGTCGGTTCCTCGACTGCCACCTTATTCCCCTTGTTTCGCTTTCCATATGTCTCCGCCTCCTGTACGGCATATGTTTCCACTCAGGGAACGACTCCTTGCAGGCCCCTTCGCTCCATCTGCTTTCACAGACTTCAGCACTACTATGAGCCTGTCCGACTTCTGAACGTCCATCAGCATCTCTCCATCTTTCTGGGACTTCAATCTCCCTTACCCGATGCGTGTCCACATCAGGAGACGTCCAGACCTCCCAGGTATGCAAGGGCGACCTTGCGTACTCGCCACGCTCTCAGACCCCGGTGGAACCTGCTACAGCCTTGCTCCTCTGTGCGGCTGTGCATTGCTGCCTGCGACCTTTGGCACGGTATCGGCTTCCACTCAATAAATTTACGAGGCTCAATCGCTTCACGCTTTCGCATTGCGGCTCTTACGCTCCATTGCCTACGCTTAAACCCGTCCTCGCGGACTAAGGCTCCAAGGCTATGTACCGGCTGGGCGCTACCCCTTTACC
>JASGUU010000032.1 GCA_030057555.1 Bacillota bacterium
TGCGTGATGAGCTCGCGCCACTCGGCGCGCGTGCGTTCTTGTTTCATGGGTAACCTCCTGACGCTGTTTGCGTCAGACTACGGTTACCGGAAACCTATTTCGAGATGCCGTTTTTTGAGCGCTTACACTGCACCTGTTGATCATTGGCCTGTTACGCATCTGGATACATGGAGATATGCCGCTGCTGTTCTAGTGGCAGACAGATGAAAGCCAAGTTTCCTTTTTCTGTACCGGAAAGCCCGATTCCCCGGTGTCAGGAATCGGATCAATGACATCTGCTCCTGCACAGCCGAATCGTCATCAACGCCTTCTGCCACATCAGAGCAAGCACGGCAGGACGACATGGTGATCGCGAAATAACCCAAACAGTTCGGACAGACGGGAACGATCCAGATAAAGTGCGTATGGATCGTGAGCTCGCAAACCATGTGAGCCTCAATCCTTGCCAGGCATTACAGGCTCATAAAGCGTGTGCTGTCTCGGCTATTTTAATATCAGATATTAAAATAGCCAAAAATGCGACATGTAACCCGGGTGTCAGGATCCTCTTCGATCGTCAACACGAGCTGGCTTTGTACCTCGAACCTGTATTCAGTGCTCCAAAGTGATCCATTGTTTGAACAAAAGCATCCACTCTGCGACACTTCCTCGGTCTCGCCATACTATTCTTCAATGTCGCCAAGCGCTCATCACATCACACTTCCGAATCTGCCCGAAGCTTCTCTCTTGCACCTCGTGAAAAAGACTGCGACACTCAAACACAGAGCTTTCGCCACTTCACCAGCACAAGGAGACCATGAGGTGCCACTGCTTAACTGGAACGAAATCGAAAGTCGTGCTGTTCACTTCATCGCCAAATGGCGCAATGACCCATATGGAGAGAGACAGCGTGCACAGGGCTTCATCATCGACTTTCTGCACGTCTTCGGCGTCGACTGGATGGCCGGAAGCCACGAGTTCTGTGTCTACGACCGCGAAGGCCGCCGTCTTTATGTGGACTATCTCCTCCCCGGCCAGATTGTCATCGAGATGAAATCCCGCGGCGAGTCGCTGATCAATGCCTATAACCAGGCCTACAACTACGTCCGCAACCTCAAACCGGAAGAACAGCCCAAACTGCTCATGGTCTGCGACTTCGACTGGATTGAAGTCACCAACCTCAGGACCATGCACCACTATCGACGTTTTCGCGTCTCGCAGCTGCGTCGCTATCTCAGCATGTTCGGCATCCTCGCAGGCTATGAGAGCAGTGAGACATTTGAAACGCATGTCGATGTCAACACCGAAGCCTCCTACAAACTGGCCCGTGTCCATGACATTTTGAAAGAACTGGGCTACGAAGAGCACGACATTGGGATCTATCTGGTGCGTCTGCTGTTCTGCTACTTCGCGGAAGATACGGGAATCTTCGAGGCCCGCAGCTTTGAACGTCTGCTGCAGAACTCGAAGCCCGACGGCAGCGATCTCGCGGAACGTCTGAGCACACTGTTCTATGTGTTGAACACGCGCGAAAACATGCGGCCGCAGAACCTGCCGGAGGAGTACCGGCATTTTCGCTACATCAACGGTGATATTTTCAACCAGCCCGTCTCGCCCATCTGGTTTACACCGCAGATCCGCGAGGCCCTGATCGACTGCTGTGCCTTTGACTGGAGCAGCATTTCTCCCGCGATCTTTGGCGCCATGTTTCAGGGCGTCATGGACCCCGAGCGACGTCGCGAACTCGGCGCCCACTACACGAGCACGGAGAACATCATGCGCGTCATCGAGCCCCTCTTCCTCAACCAGCTCTGGGATGAATTCGAGCGGGCGAAGGCAACGAAAAAGGAGCTTCAGGACTTCCATTTCAAGCTTGCCTCACTGACCTGGCTCGACCCTGCCTGCGGCTGCGGCAACTTCCTCATCATCACCTATCAGCAGATCCGCAGTCTGGAGTTTGAACTTTTGCGTCTGCTCTATGACAGCAGCCAGTCGGGCATTATTGAGGCGTTTTCCCGTATTTCAATTGAGCAGTTCTACGGCATGGAGATCGAAGAATTTCCAACTCAGATCGCGCAGATCGGGATGATCCTGATGAAGCACCTGATGGATCTCGAACTCTCCAATCACTTTGGCTTCAATCTGATTGACTTTCCAATTCGCCAGTCTGCCCACATCATTTGTACCAACTCTCTGCGTTTTGACTGGCAGGATCTCGTACCGAAGGAGAAGCTGAGCTACATCATAGGAAATCCGCCCTTCAACGGTGCGCGGACGATGTCCGCCGCGCAGAAGGCTGACCTACAGAATGTCTTTGGCAGGATTCGTGGCGTAGGCAACCTCGATTTCGTCACCGCCTGGTACCGCAAAGCAGCGGACATGATGACCGGCAGCGATATTCGGGCAGCCTTTGTCTCGACGAACTCTATTACCCAGGGAGAACAGCCTGCCATACTGTGGCAGCCTCTTCTAAACCGCGCTTTCGAAATCATCTACGCCTATCGCACATTTAAATGGACAAATGAAGCGCGTGGGCAGGCTGCCGTGCACTGCGTTATACTGGGCTTTGCTTGGCGTCCCGTCGCTGTCCGCAAACGAATATACGAGACAACAGATTCGCTGCAGGACGACGTGATCTTCGCCCGGAACATCTCACCCTACCTCATCGATGGTCCTGACATTGTGGTCAGTAACCGCTCGCAGCCACTCTGCGACGTCCCTGAACTGGGCGTTGGTAACCAGCCCATTGACGGCGGCAACTATCTCTTTACTGCCGAGGAAATGCAGGACTTTATCGCTCAGGAACCGGCCGCGGAAAGCTACTTTCGTCCCTGGTATGGCGCTCAGGAGTTCATCAACCGTCAGCCGCGCTACTGTCTCTATCTCGCCCATGTTCCCCCGAGCCAGCTGCGGCGCATGCCCCGATCGATGGAACGCATCGAAGCCGTACGGCAGTTCAGATTAGCTAGCAGCCGACGAGTTACGCGGCAGCTGGCAGAACGGCCGCGTAAATTCGCATTTACCAACATACCGGCCAGCGAGTTCCTTCTCATACCAGAAACATCGTCTGAGCGGCGTTATTATGTCCCGATTGGTTTTATGTCACCGGACGTCCTCGCTTCCAGCCTCGTGAGAATCGTACCGAACGCGACCCTCTACCATTTCGGTGTTCTCACGTCTGCCATCCACATGAGCTGGATGCGCCTTGTCGCCGGTCGTTTGGAAATGCGCTACCGCTACTCTGTCGAACTCGTCTACAACAACTTCCCCTGGCCCGATGCGAGCGAGGCCGAGATAGAGAGGATAGAAGGTACTGCCCTGAAGATTCTCGAAGTGCGCGAGCGTTACCCAGATGAGTCCTTCGCCGATCTCTATGACCCTACTGTGATGCCCTATGACCTGCTCGAGGCACATCATGCGAACGATGCGGCTGTTCAGAGAGCCTATGGTGATGCCCTGCGAGACGCAGACGGCGAGGAGCAGATCGCCATCGCTCTGCTTCATCTTTATGACAGTCTGCAGGGACGGTGACAGCTTCCGGGAACACTGCACTGTATTAGCTATAGCGCGTTGACATTACACGGATCGACCTCAGCTCTAAGGAGTGCGCAGCTGCCAGCCCTTGAGATCGTCGTGGATTCGCTGTCACAGGAACCGAGGACTTTACAGGGGCTCAGCACAGATACGGCTATTTAAATATCCTGTATTTATTCAGCCAGAACAGAGCATCAATCGCACAAGCAACGGATAAGGATTGTTTATATGTAACGCAGGGGAATCACCCTGTCGTATTCGCTTAGCGACAGCAGCCTGTCATACAGGCAAATAAGGCCTCCGCTTCCTCTCTTAAGGCCTGTGTTTTTTTCCAGACTGTCAAAAGCTCTGATGTCGCTCCTTTTGGGGTCGGCGTGCTTTTTGATTTCGACAGGATGTAGACAGCCATCCTTTTCAATGACCAGGTCGATCTCATTCCTGTCTCTGTCACGGTAGAAATACAATGGCGGATCTGAATCCCCTCTGTTGAAGTAGGACTTCAGAATCTCTGAGATGACAAAGGTCTCGAAAAACGCTCCTGCCATCGCTCCATTTTTTAATGTCTCAGCTGTATTCCACCTGGTCAAATAAGCCGCCAGACCCGTATCCAGAAAGTAGAGCTTGGGAGTCTTGACGGCTCTCTTCGTAATGTTATTGAAATATGGTTTTAGCAGATAAACAATATTGGAAGCCAGCAGTATGGACAGCCAGCGATCGGCGGTTGGCTGGCTGATGCCTACATCTCTGGCGAGAGACGCGAGATTGACCAGCTGTCCGGTAGCTGCCGCAGCCGCCGTCATAAACCTGATAAACTTTAGCGTATCCCCTACCTCCGAAAGCTCCCGGACATCTCGTTCTACATACGTCTGCACAAATGCGCTGTAAAAAAGCTGCCAGTCATATTCGGGGTTTTCGCAGAGCTCCGGCATGGAACCCCTTTGTACGAGATCCCATATTTCGCTATATGTGATGCTCCCCAGATGCTTTTCTCTCTCGGCAAAGAAAGCATCCGTAGGAATAAAGGGAAGGTCAAAAGCCTCGTTCAGCTTTTCCCGCAAAGAATAGCCGAGCAGGGTAAGCAGTCCGAGGCGACCTGCCAGAGACTCACTCACACCTTTCATCATATGAAACTGCTGGGAGCCACACATGAAAAAGCTGCCCTTGAGCCTGTCACGATCTATAAGCATCTTGATCTGCGGAAACAGCTCAGGTGCCTTCTGAATCTCATCGATAAAGACAGGCGGTGGATGGTCCTTGAAAAAAGTGATGCTGCCTTCCCTGGCACTGCTTAAGGCAACATGGTCATCCAACGTCACATAGTTCATGTTTTTAGTAACGTGTCTGAGCATCGTGGTTTTCCCCACCTGACGCGGACCGGCAACCAGGACAGCGCCAAACATACGTGACAAGCGCTCAACGGTAGCCTGGGCATGCCTGAGTCTGTATATAAAAGGCTCGCCACTCATCTGCTTAACTCCGTTCGGCTATTTTAATACGTGATATTATCATAGCCGATTTCTTGCAGAGCCTCAATTGTATTTCTGCTCTCCACTGTGTACAGAGGATGAAACATCTATCCGGCCTTTCGGCACAAACACATCACACCCGTTCATTGAGACGGCAAAGCGATTGTGTCCCGAGCCAGGCCGTAGCTTCAGCTGCGTCAGCCCGTGAAAAAAGCATGGCCGGGTGGCCATGCTCCTTCACCGCATCATGCGCTTTCGATTACTTTCAGATCAGGCCCGCCTCAGCTCCGCGATCACTTTTTTGACCAGATCCACCCTGTTGAAGGGCGTGATCACATAGTAGCCGTCCACATACGCTTCAATCTGCCTGCCGAAATACGTGGCGATGTCAACGGCCAGTCTCTGAGCCGTCTCCCTGTCCGCGTTTTTGTACTTTTCGATTACTTCATCCTCGACGCGGATCCCGGAAATCTCAGCATTCATAAACATCGCGTTTCTGTAGGAAACCACCGGCAGCAGGCCGCCCATGATATAGGCTCTGAGTTCCGCCCTGGCCTTCTTCATGTTCTCCACCGCCCTCTGGGAGATGACCGGCTGGGTATAGAAGACGTTCACGCCCGCCTCTGCCTTTTTTCTGGCCCTTTCGAGCTCGAGATCAAACTTCGCGGCGTTGATATTCAGGGCCCCGCCGATATACATCTGGTTGATGAAGATGTTCTCGTTCATCTCGTCGACGAAACTCGCGAGCCGCGTCGAATTGAACTGAAACACGGTCTTCACCTCATCCCGTTCAGCCGTAGGCACCGGGTCGCCGGTAATCAGGATAATATTGAGAATGTTTTCGATGTTCAGACCCAGCAGCAGGGCCTTGGTCGCGTTGATGTTCCTGTCCCTGCAGGTCATGTGAACAATGGGGTCTATCCCCACCTCGTTCTTGAGCTTATAGGCGGTCAGGCTGGCATCCATCCTCACTCTGGCCACCGGGCAGTCCGCAATGGTAATGGCATCGACCCCGGCCCTGTACAGGGCCCTGGCATTTTCTATGTACTTCTCCATGTTGAGGTCGTAGGGCGGATCATATTCCACGGCAATCGGCATCTTGCCGTTTTCGAGCTTGTTTCTGAAGAGATTCTCGGCATAGGGATTGGCGAGGCGCCTTTCACCGGCTTTTTTCCCTGGCTTTCTGAGTATGCGGTGGTCAATCAGCTTGTCCGAAATTGCCTTTATGAATTCCGGCCGGGTGCCGCAGCAGCCGCCGATAATATCCACGCCGTAATCCAGAATCTTCAGGACTGCGTTGGCGAAGTAGTCCTTGTCATTGGAATAGAACGTCCGGCCGTTGATGACGGTGGGATAGCCGGCATTGGGCATGACGGACATGGTTTTCTCGGGAAAATCGATCTGCTCCAGATACTCCCTCAGATGCATGGGGCCGGAAACACAGTTGAAGCCGACGGCATCAATGGCGTCACAGTTTGCCGCCCTGTCAAGCAGGCTGTCGCCAAACTCGCCATAACGGGTCTGACCATCAGGGCTGATGGCAAAGGAAGAGATGATATACGCGTGTGGCGCTTTCTCCTTTATATAGGCCGCGATCTCATCAAGGCAGTGGAAAGAGGAAAAGGTCTCGAGCAGGAAATACTCCAGCCCCTCCTGCAGAAAGACATCGATGATCGCCCTGTAGTCCTCGAAGCAGACGAGCTCGTCGGGAGCCATGGGACCGATATCAGCGAAGACTTTGACATCGGTGTCCCGGACCGCCTGCTTTGCCAGTGCGATCCCGGCCCTGATAACCCTTTCCACCACATCCATGTCCGCGTTGAGCGCCACCGGATTGGCCTGAAAGGTATTAGTCTTTATAGCGGCGGCACCGGCCTCCACATACTCCTGGTGGATTTCCAGAATCACCTGACTGTCAAAGAGATTGCCCATCTCGCAGGCAGGCAGGGGCCGCTTTGATTTCTCCTGATAGTAGGTCCCCATGGCTCCGTCAAAGAGCAGAGGAAACCGCAGTTTATTTTCATGTGCCATGTCAATTGCCAAAAACTTTCCGTGCCACTTCCACATCGGCCCGGGCATCTTTTACATAGTAGTCGGCGCCTATTTCCCTGCTGTATGCCTCGGTCAGAACCGCTCCGCCCACCATGATGGTGATGTCCGGTATTTCCTGCCTCAACTGGACAATGGTCTCCCTCATGTTGTCCAGCGTCGTGGTCATCAGGGCGCTCAGGCCCACCAGCCGGATGTTTTTCTCTTTCGCCGTCCTGACCACATCCGCGATCTCCACATCCCTGCCCAAGTCTATGACATTGTAGCCGTAGCTTTCCATCATGACTCTGGCGATGTTTTTGCCGATGTCATGGACATCGCCCTTGACCGTGGCGACGAGGACATCACCTTTGGAGATGGCGTCCCTGCCCTTATTGCTGATGGAGTCCCTGATCAGCTCGAAGCCGGCCTGGGCGGCTCCCGCCGACCTGATCAGCTGGGGCAGAAAGATCCTGCCGCTTTCATAGTCACTGCCCACCCTGTCCAGGGCGGGGATCAGCTCCCGGTCCACAATATCCAGTTCATCCATCGTCTCCAGAAGCTGCCTGACCTCTGCCCTCACCACCTGGTCCAGGCCCCTGGAAACGGCGCTGGCAATCGTATGATCCCCGGCTTTTTCCGGTGCTTTCTCTACCTTAACGTTGCCGTAGCTGCTGATGAAGTCCTCCGTCGCCCCCTCCTCGTTTCTGAGCACCTTAAAAGACCTTACGGTCTCCATCATGGGCCTCGAATTGGGGTTGATGATGGCCAGATCCAGGCCCTCATACAGGGCCATGGTCAGAAAGCTCTGATTAATCGCCTCCCGGTTCGGCAGGCCGAAGCTGATGTTGGACACCCCCAGGACCGTCCTGACTCCCAGCTGCTGCCTGACCAGGCGGACGGCCCGCAGCGTCTCCATGGCCGCCTCAGGCTGAGAAGAAACCGTCAGGGTCAGGCAGTCGATGTAGATATCCTCCTTCGGGATACCGTACTCTGCCGCCGCCCTGACGATTTTCGCGGCTATCTCCAGCCTTTCCTCCGCCGTATCGGGAATGCCCCTTTTATCCAGAGTCAGGCCAATCACCTGTGCATGGTATTTTTTAACCAGAGGCAAAATCTCCTCCAGGCTGTCGTCTTCCCCGTTCACCGAATTGACGATGGCCCTGCCGTTATAGACCCTGAGGGCAGCTTCGAGGGCCTCAACCCGGGTGCTGTCAATCTGCAGGGGCGTGTCGAGAACAGCCTGAATTTCCTTGACCAGACGCCTCTGCATCCCGGCCTCGTCGACACCGGGAAAGCCCACATTCAGATCGAGGACTTCAGCACCGCCGTCCACCTGCTCGACAGCCTGGCCTACGATATAGGGAATATCCCCATCCATGAGGGCCTGCTGGTATCTCTTCTTCCCGGTGGGATTCAGCCTCTCGCCGACAACCCTGATGCCCCCGTCTGGAAGAAAGCGCGTCGCCGATGAAACACCGCTGAGCTTTCTGATGTTTCTCGGCGGGACGTCCCTGTCCCTGACCCGCTCCGCCAGCAGCCTGATGTACTCTTCGTCCGTGCCGCAGCAGCCGCCGACATATTTCACTCCCAGCTGCTGGATCTTCTCCATGCCGGCGGCGAAGTCCGCGGCGGCGAGGTCATAGCTCCCGTCCATTCCGGGCATGCCCGCATTGGGCTTGATCACAATAGCGAGATCGGTCATCGTCACGAGCTGTTTCGCCATGTCGTACATCTGCAGCGGCCCCAGGGAGCAGTTGATGCCGATCCCCGCGATACCCAGACCGCCGATGGAATTCACAAAGGTCTCAAGGGAGACGCCGGCGAAGGTCCGGCCATCCGCTTCGAAGCTCATGGTGACAAAAATGGGCAGAGGGCTGTTTTCCCGCGCCGCGAGCACCGCCGCCCTGACCTCGTAGAGATCCGTCATGGTCTCGATGACGATGGCGTCGGCGCCGCGGCCCGCCTCGATGATCTCCCGAAACAGTTCGTAGGCCTCTTCAAATTTCAGCGTTCCCAGAGGTTCGAGCATCTCGCCCAGGGGCCCGATGTCGAGAGCGATCTTTACATCCTGACTGCCCCTGGCCAGCCGGGCATTTTCAATGGCCTGCGCGACAACCCGGGAGACAGCGTAGTTTCTGAGCTTTTTCCTGTTGGCCCCGAAGGTGCAGGTATAGATCACCTGGGCTCCAGCCTCGATATACTTCCTGTGCACATCGATGACCAGGCCCGGATCGTCAATATTCAGCTCTTCCGGTATCTGTCCTACCCTCATGCCGGACTTCTGCAGCATGGTTCCCATGGCGCCATCGAGCATGACCGTTCTATTCTGACTTCGCACAGGACCCACCTCTTTTTCTTATTTCACAGTTCGCATACAGCCTGCAGCCCTCACAGCCCGGCGCCCTTTTCGGCTGTGGCAGCGGAGAAACACCCAGTATGGCGCTGATGGACTTTCTCGGGATCATGATATGGCCGGCTGTCGTTGTCAGCCCCAGATCCTTTTCGGCATTCAGCAGGCGCAGCAGCGGCTCCTGCACGCTCATGGGCATGTCACCGTAGCCCGGTGAGAATCTGTCCGTCAAATGGCAGGGCGCATATTTCCCTGCCAGCTCTCTGTTGATATCCTCCGCCAGTGATTCCACAGCCGCACTGGCAACGGCATCGAGCACAACCGCATAGGCCAGATCGGCAAAGGCATGCCTTCTGATCAGCATCTCGATTTCCCTGCCCAGAGTGACCGCCAGCAGCAGGACTCTGTCGCAACCGGCCAGCATGGCCTCGACGTCCCTGCCCTGCAGCACATCCCGCAGCTCTGCGGCATCTTTGGCCTTCTCCACACACCTGTATTTCGCCCGGGCGCCTGCCATCACTTCCTCCGTCGCCCGGGCGATCATGGCTTCTGTGTCTGCGGGAATTTCGCCACCGGCATAGCGCAGGTAGTTCAGTATTTCGTTTCTGGATATGTTCCTGATTTTCAGATCCATGTGTGACATTCTATATGCTTACCCTGAAACACGTCATGACATTGGCAACACGGGCTGCATGCTATTCTAAACTGAAAGTGCCAGACCCCCCAGAGGAGGCCCAGCCATGGCTATACGGTCGGAAATATATGACTTTGCCTGCAGATGGATCCCGCGGTTTCTTCTACAGGACCTGATCCCCTCCCTTCAGGATCCGCATTTCATGTCTGAGCTGGCCGTACTGGCCAGCAGCCTGGATGCTGATGCGGTTTCCGGCAGCGACAACACGGACGCCAGCATCCGGCACCTCCTCTCATCCCTCGCAGCCCGCTGGGAATGCCTCGCTGGAACAGTCGACAGCGGGATTCTGGCTGACAGCGAATGTGTGCACTTCCATGAGGAGCTGGAACGCCTGGCCTTTCTCGCCGATCCCTCCCGTTTCACGGGCACGCCGCAGAGCATGACTCTCGTGTCGTACGCAACTGTGTTCCTGTGCCCCGAAGAAGGCGAAGAAATCGAGCAGCGCTTCCGCCTGCACGGTAACGGCCGGGCATCCGTTGTCCGCTATTCTTTCTCCGGCGATTTCACTGCGAATAAAAACATCGGCTGCACCCGTTTTCGCATCGATCCGGAACTGGCCGCAGATCTGCTGGAGGCGGCAGCCGAACTCTGGCACGGTTCTGAAGAACTGCAGCTGGACCGGGATTCCGCCTCCTGGGATCTCAGACTCACGAACAGCGCCGGTCAGTCGTACAGGCTGCAGGCCTCGCCGGATGCCGGAATCCTCGCTGTCTGCCAGAAGCTCTCCGACCGCTTTCGTGACAGCCTCGGTCTCGAG
Organism: Bacillota bacterium; assembly: GCA_030057555.1. Taxonomy (GTDB): domain Bacteria; phylum Bacillota; class Clostridia; order Saccharofermentanales; family Fastidiosipilaceae; genus JAEZYR01. Next base: position 10,812 of record JASGUU010000032.1, read on the forward strand.
GACCTCTTTCTCTTCGATGACGGACAGAGGGCCGAACGCATCGAGCGGATCAGCGTGGACTACCAGCGCACGACAACAGGCGAAGCAGACCACATGGAAGCCCTCGTGCTTGATCGCACCACAGGGATGCTGGAGCAGCGGCGGCGCGGCAACGGCAGGCGAACGGTCACCAGGCAGATTGTCGACGTGGATGGCATCCGTCGCCTGCTCGACAGCCTCGACCCCGGGAAGCTCTTCACCGCGATCGAGGGCCATCCCGACGACGTCCTTCCGCTGCCCCATGAGACGAGGGAGTACCGCATCACGGTCGACTTCCGCCTCTGTCCGCAGCGGGTCATCAAGGGCTCCTTTGACAGGAAGGCACTGCCGGACGACTGGGATGACTTTGCCCGGAAAATCCGCGCTTTCATCTCCGGCTGCGACCGGGACGAAATCCTCAATCCCCGCTTTTACGGCAGATCCCGGCGGCGCCGGGACGAGCTGATCTTCCTGGGCGTGGAATTTCCCTCCTCGGGAAAACGCTACACCTATCTCAGCGACGACGGCAGCATCGTCGTGGGTGATGCCGTCATCGTGCCCGTGGGCGATGAAGGACGCGAGTTTCCGGTCGTCGTCGAGCGGGTGGACTATCTCGCAGCCGCCGATGCACCCTATCCTCTGGACAGGATCAGGCGCATGATCCGCAGATGCAGTGACGAGGAGTATTAATTCGCAAAGCAGGCAACAGGAGGCCGCCATGGACTGGCAGAATGCAGATCTCGCTCTTTTCTTTGCCCGGAAGCCGGAGGCCTGGCCGCTCTTCGAGGCCTTTGCCGGGGTGGTCTTCTCCCGTCTGCCGGAAACCGTGATGCGCGTGCAGAAGACCCAGATCACGTTCTCGAACCGTCATGTCTTCGCCTGCGTTTCCTTTCTGCGCGTCAGACGGAAGTCCTCCCTCCCCGAACCCCATCTCACCATCACGCTGGGGCTTCCCCATCCGCTCGACTCGGAGCGGGTCGCCGCGCAGACCGAACCGTGGCCCGGTCGCTGGACCTGCCACATCGTCATCGGCAGCGAGGCGGATGTGGACGATGAGCTGGTCGGCTGGCTGCTGGAAGCGGCGGACTTCGCCGAACAGAAAGGGCGAAAAAGCCGCTAAACGGCTAAAACAGCAACGTTTCCGTCAGGCATCCTCCGCCGCCATAACGTACAATGGAGGTCTACCCAGCACGTTGGCCCCATCTATGACGAGGATCCTCTGCCCATGCGCAAATACAGCACTGACTTGACGCCCGTAGCCGACATCCGCGAACTCATCATCTCGCGAGCTGCCACAGCCGGCGACCGGCTGGCTTTCGCCGAGCGTCTCAGCCGTGATGAGCTGCGCGAAATCAGCTTCACGGCTTTCGCAGCCGATGTCGCCGCCCTCGGCACGGAGCTTCTGGCCCGGAACCGGGCGACTCCGCCCGCCGCCGCCCGACAGCCGCACATTGCCGTTATCGGGGAAAACTCCTGCGCCTGGGTCACGGCCTGCTTCGCCGCCATCTGTTCCGGCTTCGTCGCTGTCCCGCTCGATAATTCGCTCGGAGCCGGACAGCTCGCCGAACAGCTGGCCCACAGTGACAGCGACTGCCTCTTTTGTTCCCGTGCCCACTTCGAGGCGCTTCAGGCACTGCCCAGTCCGCCCGGGATCCCCCTCTATCCCCTCGACGAGCTGGAGCCCCTCATCGCGTCCGGGCGTGCCGCCATCGCGGCCGGCGACAGCAGCTACAGCGAGGTCGAGGTTCATCCCCGGCAGATGGCAGCCATCTTCTACACATCCGGGACCACCGGCAACAGCAAGGGCGTCATGCTGAGCCATGCCAACATCACCGCGGTCGTGAATGCCAACCGCGAGAAGTACATCGCCCACGGCGCCACGCTGGCGGTTCTGCCCTTCCGCCACGCCTATGGTTTCGTCGTCGCCATTCTGATGGTCTACAACGAGGGGCACAGCGTCTTTATCAACGCAGGCCTGCACTCGATTCTCCACGACCTGCGCGCCGCGAGACCCACGGCCATGGCCGTGGTGCCGCTGTTCATTGAGTTCTTCCATCGCCGCATCATGGACACCGTGCGCCGTCAGGGCCGCGAGCGCAGTCTCGCCTTCGCGCTCGGACTCAGCCGCTTCCTGCGTTTCCTGAAGATCGATCTGAGGCGCCGGCTCTTCGCCGCCATTCACAGGCAGTTCGGAGGCCGGCTCGTTGACCTCATCTGCGGCGGTGCCCCGATGGATCCGGAGCATGTGCGCTTCTTCGATCAGATCGGCATAAACGTCATCAACGGCTACGGCATCACCGAATGCGCACCCGTCGTGGCGGTCGACGACAAATACAGCCCCCGCCCCGGCACCACCGGCACACCGCTCTCCTGCTGCCGTGTCCGCATCGCCGCCGACGGCGAGATCATGGTCAGCGGGGAGAGCGTCTTTCAGGGCTACTATCGCGACGAAGAAGCGACGGAGGCGAGCCTCGTGAACGGAGAGTTCGCCACCGGCGACCTCGGCAGTCTCGATGCCGGGGGCTACCTCACGATCACGGGGCGGAAGAAGAACCTCATCATCCTCGCAAACGGCGAAAATGTCTCGCCGGAGGAGATCGAAATGGAGCTCGCCCGCGACAGCGCCGTTCAGGAAGTCCTCGTCGTGGAGCAGGATCGCCGCATTGTGGCCTACATCTTCCCGACGGAGGCCTTCCTCGGCAACACCGAGCACTTCCGCACGCTGCGCCGGGTTTACAACGCCGCGGCCCAGCCCGCCAAGCGTATCGCGGAAATTGTCCTCCGTGACTGCGAGTTCGAGAAGAACTCCGCGCGCAAGATCCTGCGGCACAAGGCCCTGCAGCCCGCCCCCTGACGCTACGGCGAGATGCGATATGAAAGCCCCGGCCGGCGGTTCCGGGCTTTGCCTGTGTTTCAGCAGCTGTCTGCTGCGTTTTTACCTCGATTCTTAAGCTGCGGCGAATCCATCAACGGGGTCGGATAGTCTATACTG
>JASGUU010000033.1 GCA_030057555.1 Bacillota bacterium
AGCTCCAGGCTCCAGGGCAGCCCGAACCAGCAAATAACATGTCCGCCATCCTGGAGGTTCAGGCCGTGCCCGCTGCTTGCTGGGTGTGCCAGCAGCAGCTTGATCCGGCCGGCGTTCCAGTCGGAGATGTCTGCCTCGGTCTCCAGAGTTCTCGCGTATGGGTATCTCTCCAGGATTCTGTCCCGGTCGTGCTTGTACGAGTAAAAGACCAGAAGCGTGTCCGTTTCTTCGACAACCTCGTCCAGCGCCTCGAGCTTCGTGTCATGCAGGATCTGCGGCTTCCCTGTGTCGTCGTAGACCGCGCCGTTCGCCATCTGTAGGAGCTTGTTGCCCAGGGTCGCTGCCGTGATCGCGGCAATCTGGCCGTCACCGAGTTCGATCAAAAGCTCTCGCTCGAGTTCGTCATATTTCCGACACGCTTCGGCTGACAGTGTGACCTCGATGCTGTTGTCGATTCTCTCCGGCACGGTCAGCCAGTCCTCCGCGCTCATGGAGTAGCAGATGTCCGAAAGACGTTTATAGATTTCCTCCCTCGCCCCTGGGCGTGGGATCCATTCATAGATGATGTGCCCGTTCCGTCGTCCGGGGGAAAAGAACTCGTTTCTGTAGGCGGTCAGGGTTTTACCAAGCCGCTCGCCCCGGTCCAGCAGGTAGACCTGTGACCAGAGGTCCATCAGGCCGTTGGGGCTCGGGGTTCCGGTCAGCTGTACCATGCTGTGTACCAGCGGCCTGACCTTCCGTAGTGCCTTGAAGCGCTTCGATTGGCTGTTCTTGAAGCTCGAACTCTCGTCGATGACCACTCCGTCGAAGGGCCATTTGCGCCCGTAGTACTCCACAAGCCAGGGCACATTCTCCCGGTTGATGATGTAGATGTCCGCCTTCCGATTCAGCGCTGCCTGGCGTTCTTCCGCGGAGCCCAGGACTTTCGACAGGCGGAGGTACTGGAGGTGATCCCACTTCGCCGTCTCTCTCGCCCAGGTGTCCTTCGCGACCCTAAGAGGTGCGATGACGAGTACCCGGGACAGAGACAGTCGATCGTGCATAAGCTCGGAGACAGCGGTCAAGGTGCTTACCGTTTTGCCCAGGCCCATGTCCAGCCAGAGAGCGACCGCAGGCTGATCCAGGATCATCTGCGTTGCAACTGTCTGGTACGGGTGGGGTTTGTATTTCATCGGGTCACCTCCTTCCAGCAGGAGAGGTCGTGGATAAAGGCCTCGGCTTCCTCCGGCCCGGCGATGACCCACACATCAAATCCAAGGGCCCGGATCCGGTCCCTCTGATATTGCTGCAGCTTGCTCGGCTTCTTCCCCTTCTGCTTCAGTTCGACGAACATAATGTTGCGGTTCGGCAGGAGGCAGATCCGGTCCGGCACACCTCTCACGCTGCCGTTCCATTTCAGAAACAAACCTCCGATCCGTTCGACCTTCAGCCGGATCTTTTTTTCGATTGCAGACTCTCGCATTTGTCTTCCTTTCTGCGCCCGGTTGCCGGGTTGCCGATATCGCCGGTTTTCTATACTTCCCTCGCGTGTAAGCGCGTTAAGGCGCGTATACGCGCGAAAAAGCCTTATTTCTCTTAATTTCTAAATCTTTTAGTAAACACGGCAACCTCGGCTACCTATAGCTCAAACGGCTCTGTGTCAGGGCTTTCAAGGGTTGCCGACCTTTGGAAACGTCGGCTACGTCGGCAACCCTCGTCGGTTGCCGCTGAAATAGGTCGGCAACCGTCGGAAACCCCCGGCAACGTCGCTTTTGACTCCTCTTTTCTTTTCTCCAGAATTCTGTTTGCTATAGCTTCAAGCCTCTCTGAAGTTCGCAAATAAGCTCTCTGGACACCGTACAGTTTTCCAAATTTCAACTTTCCTGAAGAGTTCCCTGTGTACCTCTCCCAGCCGTCCATCATCGTCATGATTTGGTGGATTTCGGATGAATCGAAGCTCCTGATTTGCTCCGGTCTCTGGCCGAAACATTCCGCCCAAATCTCCATCGCACAGACCCGGTCGCGGACGATTGTGCCCGGAAGCATGAGTTCGTCGCCTTCCAAGAAGCGCCGGCGCTCGTGCAGGTCGAGCTCCTCCCAGTCCTCCGGCAGCAGCGTGTCGAGGTACTTCTCGACGATGCCGTACTTGTCGGACTCACGTCTCGCCATGCGCTGTTCTTCGGTTGCCTTCGCCTCCACTTTGCCGTCGTCAAGCCAGACGGCCTCACCGGCGCGGTACTTCGCGACGGCTTCCGCCCATACCTGGTCGACCAGATCCTTTGTCAGGGCTGTCCACCCCTCGCGGACACGCGGCTCGCCGGACAGGCGGACGACCCACCAGCGCCGGCCGCCTGTGGCGTCGTTGATGAAGGTTGCCTCGTTCGTCGTGGCGACGAAAATGCACTGCCGCGGGAACTCGGACAGGCGCTTGCCGTAGGGAACGCGGTAGATGTCGACTGTGCGGGTGATGAAGGACTTGATCGACTCGAGCTCGGACTTCCGCAGCGCGGAGAGCTCCGCGAGCTCGACGATGAGCATGCCGCGCAGCTGCTCGGATGCCTCCTTGCCCTCCATCGAAGGCATGGTCTCCTGCAGCCACGGCCCCGCCAGACGGCGGAGGATGGAGCTCTTGCCGATGCCCTGTGCGCCCTGGAGCGTGAGAACGTAGTCGAACTTGCACCCTGGCTCATAGATCCGTTTGACGGCGGCGACAAGGGTCTTGCGCGTAACGGCGCGGATGTAGTCGTTGTCTTCTACTGTGCCCAGGTAGTCGATCAGCAGCGAGTCAAGCCGCGGGACACCATCCCAGACAAGGCTGTTGAAGTAGTCGCGGACAGGGTGGTAGCGCTTCCGCTGCATCACCACGGCGAGCGCGGTGTCGAGCTTCGAGGCGGTCGTGAAGTTGCGGTACTTCTCCATGTAATGCTGCAGACACGCATCATCCGCATCGCTCCAGGCTGTGAAATCATCGCGCCAGGGCAGTTCGTCGACTACCTCATAGCGCTGTGCAAAGACGTTGAAACGCAGCTTGTCCGCGAGGAGCGGGTCGTTCTCGAGCAGAATCACCGCGTTGTCGATGGTTTGCGCGAGGCCGTTTTTTGTGTACTTTAGTTTTTCTTTCCAGTCGTCCGGAGCTTTCTCCGCGTCAGGCAGCGCCTCGCCGAAGTCCTCCGCGATCAGCGCATCCTGCTCCGCGGCCAGCTCGCGCTTTGAGAGCGGGTCTGACTGGATCAGTTCCAGCATCTTCAGATAGGACGGCATCCGGCCCGGCGGTGTGCCAGGCTTCGCGTTTTCGTCGTCGTCGCCATAGAGATGGAGGCGGACCAGGTCAAACGCATTGACCAGCTTGCCGCTGATCGGGTCGGTGCCGTGGTGGCTGAAGGCAAACAGGCCATCGTCATAGACAATCAGCCCGCCCGCTGTCGAGCCGGGCGCATACGTGTAGCGGTTCGGGATGTCGCACGGTGTGTAGACGTCCGGTAGGAAGGTCTCGATCGCATCCTCGATGCTGTAGGCACGGTTGAACGCGCCCAGGAGGCCCTTCTTCTCGTGTGGGTGCCCCTGGCGGTCTTTGAGCTTCTGCCGGACGCCCGCAGCGCGTGAGCTCTCCGGCCAGCTCGTAACGTCGCGCCAGTCGTCATACGTCGCGAGGATCTCGTCCGGGTCGAGCCAGGGGCCGTCCTGGTACTCCGCGAAGAACTCGCCGTCGGCCGAGACGTTGCTGTTGAACATCAGGCGTTCCGGCTCGAAGGTCGTGTCATCGAAGTAGTCGATCTCGATCATCGCCGCTATGCGCCGGCCGAAGGCCCCATACTCCTCCGGGGTGACCGGACGGGTAATCGGGGCCACCAGACGGAAGCGCGGGTTCTGCGGTGAGTGTGAGTGCGTGGTATAGACGAAGGCTGCGAAGTCGTTCAGGAGAATAAAGTCCTCCCAGAACGTCCGAGGCGCGAAGTCAAGGTCCAGCGTCAGTAACGTGCGCCAGGCGACGTTCTCCGACTTGCGCCGGCCGCCTTTCAGCGTGCCCCCGACATAACCGCCGGTGTCCTTGACTTCGGTCTGCTGCGTCTTTGTCATCCGCCGGTATTCCGCATAGGTCTCCCGGGTGCGCGTGGGCTCCATCTGCATCCCGACGAACTCGGACCACAGGAGCTCACGCTGCTTCCACTTCATGTCTTTCCGGCTGAGACCGACAGAGATTTGGACGAGTCCGTCATGCTGCAGCTTCGGTGAGGGCCGTTTGATTGCCAAGGCCATATCCTGCCCTCCCTTCTAATCTTTCTGGTAATAGGGGCACTCGTAGCCGTCTGCCCGGAGCGGCAGGTCAGGAGCCCAGGCAGGGCGCTTTGACATCAGGCTGAGAACGTCGGAGAGTGCGTCGGTTTGGTGCTGGGGTACGTCGAGAACAACCTCGTCATGAACGTGCATGACGATCTGGTATCCGGCCTTGTCCAGCAGCTGCATGGACTCTGCGAGACAGTCGCGGGCCGTGGCCTGTACGATGTTCTCGACCAGCTTGCCCCCGTAGGTCTCTGTGGCTTCCCATTTGCGCGTCACCTGGTTCATGCCCTCATAGATGACCGCGTCGCGCCCGAAGCGATTCTGGGCGATCCTGGGCCGTGCGTAGGCCATCCTGCGCCCGGACGGCAGCCGGATGAACAGAAAGCCTGCCTGGATCTCGAACGTGATGCCGTGCTGCAGCTTGACGGTCCTGCGCTCTCTGACAGCCTCCAGGGCCGCCTCCTCGACGTCGGACCAGAAGCCTATGATCGCGGGGTTCGCTGCCCGCCACTGGTCGACCAGGGGTTTCAGCTCGCCCTGCTCAAGGCCCATGTCGAGTGCGCCCATCTGCTTGAGCGCTCCGACGGAGCCGCCATAACCCAGCGCGAGCTCGGCGATCTTGCCCTTCTGACGCAGCGGGTCGCCGCGTCCGATGCTTTCTACCGGCACGCCGAACATCGCCGCGGCGGAGGCTTCGTAGATCTTTCCATGGCTGTTGAACACGTCCATGCGCCACTGCTCGCCCGCGAGCCACGCGATGACACGCGCCTCGATCGCGGAGAAGTCGGCGACGATGAAGCGGCAGCCTTCGGACGGGATGAAGGCCGTGCGGATGAGCTGGGACAGGGCGATGGCTGGGTTGTCGTAGATGATCTCGAGTGCCTCATAATCCCCGCGGCGTAGCAGGGCGCGCGTGTCGTCAAGCTCCTTGATGTGGTTCTGCGGCAAGTTCT
>JASGUU010000034.1 GCA_030057555.1 Bacillota bacterium
GTCGGGTCGGCCGAGGATGTCGGGGTTTCGGACGAGCTGCTCTGGGTTGGGTTGTCGTTATAGATATACGTGACAGTCCGCGTTGCATCGTTGACAGACGTATCATACTTATCGAGTGCGGGTCCTATTCCAATGGTGTACGTATAGGGAATACCCCACTCGCTGTAGTTCTGCATACCACTCCAGGTATATGTGAACGAGTCCGCCGTCCCGCTTGACGGATTGACGGTATAGTCTGGTATTGGGAACAGGGGGGACCCGTCTCGCTTCAGGGGCAGCTGCAGGGCTGTATGATCCGCCTCCGGACCGCCCGACCAGACCAGCCTGCCAACAACACCGACTGTCAAAGCATCATCTGCAGGCCTGTTAATAACAGTTACCTCATCCTCCTGGTCCAGGAAGCTCAGGGTAACCCTGCCATCAGTCAGGTTGCCGTTGGCAGAATCCGTGTCACTGTAGGTGAATTCAAAGCCTTTGGAATCTGTTTCCTCAACGCTGTAATCGCCATAGGGCAGATCGCTGAAAACTCTGCTCTCCCCAGCCTTCAGAGTGAAATCTTCAAAACTTCCGTCGGGGTACGTCAGTTTTAGCCCAAATATCGGTGCATCTGCAGGAGGTGTCTCGGTCGGGATGTCGTAAGAACCCGATCCTGTCGGGTCGAAGGCCTTGTATACGGTGATCTTGCCCTTATGCCGCTCTTCGTTCTTGACCTGTATGGACCAGTCGTGACCACCCTGGTCGACCCTGAAGGCATTACTCATCCGGCCATCAACCAGGTAGGTCGTTTTGTAATCGCCCAGATCTCCCACCTCGCCGTTGATGCCATATTTCTTAACCTCGGTTTCGTTGACAATATAGGTGCCCCCGGCCCAAAAGTCGGTCAAAACGATCTGCTCTGAGCCACCCAGCTTGACAGTCCGGTGGTAGACAGGGGCTCCGTCAGCTCCAAGAATTTGGCTCTTTATTTCTATGGTGAAGAGACGGTTGAGGTGATCATTATCTTTTGTGACCGGGTTGCCATCTGAATCGTAGAGAAGCTTCTCGACAGTGATCAGAATCGGATTGACTTTCGGGATCGGGAAGTCCAGGGTATGAGGCAGATTATTGATGTCTTCGTACGTCAGTTTGGTTTCGAGGTTGATCGGGTAGAGATTGCCCACTGGCGTCTGGTTCAAAATGTCCTCGTCGATCTTGATGCGATAGATCATTTCGGCATACTTGACGCTGCTGCCTGCTTTAATCGGGGTGGTCAGAGTTCCCGGGCTCCAGGTGATTGTTCCTGTAAATGCGTTATATGCTGCTTTCGGGTACGCAGGAACCGTGCTGATCGAATTTATGTGATCCGCCGGGATATCAAAGCCCTGCTCCAGGATACAGGTGATTTGGGGGTTTTGGGCAGACAGTACACCCGGACTGATGAGGCCGGCGGCAATGCTGTTGAGATTGGCAGTAGAAGCTTCGGTGAAGAAGTTGCCAGGTGAAGCGATGCCCTGCATCATGTTCTTGACATCCTGATCCTCATCCTGTGCTACCGACCATACCTTAATAAACTTTTTCTTGGCGGAACCTGCCGCCGCGATTGCGGAATTTGAGTGGTAGTAAAAAGCAGTTAGACCATTATATTCTTCTATGTATTCATAAAAACTATCAGCATTGCCAACCCTGGTCTGGTGGTACCAAAGTCACTGAATTCGTAGCTGCTTCCGGTAAGATATTCAACACCAGTGTCGTTTAATTCATATCCCGCACGACGGACAGCGTCATTGGGAATCTTGTAGCTAAATGTCGGCAGAGTGCCGGAGAACAGAATGAGATGTGAATTTTCACACTTGCCATGCACCAACATGCCATGGGCCAGATCGATTCCGGCCTGATGAAACGTTCCCTTTGCGCCTGCGGTAGTCAAGCTGTCGATCGCAGTTTCCAGTAAAGCGGCATCGTTTGTGAGTTCCTGTACGACAGTAGCTTCCGTATTAAAGCTGACGACTCCGATTCTGGCTATGTCGGAGGGCAGCAGCTTGTCGATCAGGTGTTTGGCGGCAGTCTTCGCAGCGCCCAGGCGGGTACCCGCGGCCTTAGAGGTGTCGATGACCAGAACGATATCGCTGAAGAGCTGGAAGTCTCTGGCTTCGATCCTCAGTGTCACATCCCAGGCGTTCACCAGGCCTGCGGCGGGTTTGGCCTCCTGGAACAGCATGACTTCGCCCGGCAGAGTCGGATGGTCAGTACCTATGGCCGGAGAGGTTTCTCCTCCGGCGGCGCTTTCGGCGCTGGCCACTGCCGGCAGCAGACCGGCGATGATCAGCAGAGCCAGCGACAGAGCCAGCAGACCACTTTTCAACGCGTACTTTCTCATCTTCAGATTACCTCCTGTTTTTGTATGGATTTCAGATAGTTAAGGATAATGCTGTTCTGGCATGGCAACTGCAGCAAAACCAGTACCGAAAACGTTGGGGTAACCAACTAAATTAGCACTTGACAAATGCGTTATTTCATAAAAATGCGTTGTTGATTTCCTTCCGCCCCAGATCGCTGTGTGCGGGGAAACGCCAGGAGACAGAGAGCGGCTGCTGCGCTGTATTGACGAAAGCGGCATCCTCTCCGATTCGCAGACCTGGACCCTTTCGTTCGAGGATGAACTGTGTTTCCGTCGACCTCCGGTAAGCAGCCGGGTATTTCTACGATGACTTCGAGGGGCCCTCGACCGGGGCAGAGTGAAAAGAGCGGCTGTGGCTCCAGTCGAAAAGATTCGTGCAGCCCCCGTGGGAGGAACTGCACGAATCCATCAGGTGAAGAAGAAGTGAGGAGCAGAGACGACGGCAGCCCGCGGCCCTTCGCCCTGCCCCTCAGTGTAGAGCGTCAGGCTTTTCTTCTGCGCACTATGAGCAGGATGCCGGCTGCCGCGGCCAGCAGGGCCAGACCCAGCCAGGGGTTGATGCCGTCTCTTCCGGTTCTCGGGGTGTCTTTGACGGGCTCATGGCAGTTCGTTACCACAAAGCCATTCTGGGCATCACCCGTGATCTTGGCCGTGTATTTGTCGACCGGCAGCTCATCCACCGTGTAGATGAGCTTCTTGCCATCCGCATATTCGGGCAGATTGTCGAAGGTGGCGCTCCAGCCGTTCTTCTCCGACAGGACCAGGCTCGTGCCCTTGTACACGCCATCGACCAGCAGCCTGATCGTTACGGAGTCGGGTCTGACCTTGTCGGCGTTGTTCTCGTCCTCCCAGACCTTTTTGACCGGAACACGTATGCTGCCGGGCACATGCGTGTTGGTCACGTTGTAGCCGGACACCTCGCTGGTGTACCCGGGCACCGGATCTTCCGAGACGGTATAGGTGATGAGTTCGCCGTCCTTGAACTTGGGCATCTGAGTGAAGTTCCAGGCCCAGCCATCGGCAGCCGTTACAACTTTGCTGTATTCCAGGCCGCCCCCGCGCACGCGGATGGTGATGCTCTCGGGACGCATCCTGTCCTGATCACCGGCATCGTCCCAGGTCTTGAAGCCGCTGATATCGACGGTCTGCCAGGTGTTGATGACGGTGAAGTCCTTCCAGAAGTCATATGTCACGACAAAGTTGTCCGGCACGGCAGTCTCCACGACCCGGAATTCGTAGGGGATGCCGTCAAGATCGGTCAGGGGGACATTCGTCCACTGGAAGATCCAGTCTTCCGCCTCCCCGCAGCTGTCCGGCGCGAGGACCTCCTTCTCGCCATCGAGTTCGCCGGGGATGGGATAGACCTGCCAGTTGGCGTCGGCGGTGGTTTTGTACTCCAGCTGGATGCTGACGGCCGGATGGATGTAGTGAGGATCTGTCGGCGTATCCTCCCAGACCTTTATCACAAAGAAGTCATCAACAGGCGGCACGAAGCTGTTGGTGACTGTCAGGCCGTCTTCCGTCTTTTCGTAGTGCTCCGGCACATAGTCGTCACCCAGCGCGTCGACTTCCTTCACTCTGAAGGTATAGGCGTTGCCGTTGATATCCGTGAGCTCGATATCCTCCCAGACCACTTCCGTGGTCCCGTCTGGCAGGTGTTTGAGTTCGGCCCCGGGCACTTCCTCAGTCTGTTCATCTTCCAGAGAGCGATACAGCTTGAACCAGATTTCCGGATGCACCTGAGGTCCATTGATCCAGGTCTTCGTGGCAGTCACGGAATCCCTTGGGATGACATAGCTGTTGATGAGTGTCAGCGGCTGCTCGTTGTCCAGTTCGTAATTCTCGGGGCTTGCGGGTTCACCGTCCGCGCTCAGCTTTTCCACGACATAGTAGAAATAGGGATTCCCGTTATTGTCTTCCGCCGGCAGATTCAGCCACTCGACACGGGTCGTGCCATCACGCAGCTCTTTGACCTCAGCGCCCGGAACGGCTTCCGCGACTCCGCCGGCAATGATCCGGAACAGCTCGAAGTAGATGGTCGGACGGGGTGTCGGCCCGTTGCGCCAGATCTTTTCTGCCTCGATGCGTTCCAGCATGTCGGGCTGGAAGGTGTTGGTGACCGTCAGTGTCTCATCGTCGACGGTCTTGACGTACTTGTCGGGCGCCGGCCCCTCGTTAATGGTGTAAACGTAGGGAACACCGTTGTCATCGTACTTCTGCAGGCCCTCCCAGGTATAGGTGAACTCGGTCGCCGTGCCGCTGGACGGACTCACGGTATAGTCCGGCTGTGACACCAGTATTGCACCGTTTCGCCACAGATACATCTGCACGGCAACATGATCCGCCTCCGGGCCGCCCGACCAGACTTTTCTGCCGACGATGTCGACCGTCATGTCATCGTCCCGGGGTCTGTTGACGACAGTAACCTCATCCTCTTTTTCCAGGATGGTCAGGGTGACCCTGCCGTCATAGTAGTCGCCGTTGGTGGGATCTGTATCATAGTATTCGACTTCAAAGCCCTGGGAATCTGGTTCGGTAACGATGTACTCGCCGTAGGGGAGGTTTTCGAAGAGCTTGTACTCTCCCGCCTTCAGGGTGAATTCTTTCCCCGTTCCGTCCTGATACAGCAGTACAAAATTGAACACCGGTGCAGCTGAGGATGGCGTTCCGCCTGTCCGCGATGCACTCATGAGTAGCAGTTCAAGCGGTTCGAATTTCTTGTAGACGAGAATCTCGCCGAGCGGCTTTTCGCTGTTGCTGACCAGGACGGGCGAGTCGGGATTGCCCTGGCGGATCTGGAAGGTTGCCTGATCGATGCCGTAGACGTTGATGTTCGTCTCATAATCGCCCAGATCTCCCGGGCTGCCGGAATACGTGACCCCGGTTTCCGTGACGGTATAGGTGTCCTCGAGACGGAGGTTGGTCATGATCTTCTTCTCGCCCGCGCGCAGCTCGAAGATCTGGTGGTAGGGCTCCGGCCAGCTGATGCCCTCCGACAGGCCGTTCACTTCGACGGTGAAGACCCGGTCATAGGGATCGTCCGTGACCGGAACGCCGTGTGAATCATAAAGGACCTTCTCGACAACGAGCAGAATCGGATCGACTTTCGGGACCGGGAAGTTTCGCGTCTCCGTCTGGCCGACCGCGTTGGTGAAGCTCAGCGTGGCCTCGCCGTTGGTCGAGTAGTAGTCTCCCTCCGGCGTCTGGTCCAGAATGTCGTCGTTGATCTCGATGCGATAGGTCAGCTGGGCGTATTTGATGTTGCTGCCCTCTTCGATGGGGGTGGTCAGCGTGCCCGGGTTCCAGGTGATTTTCTTCGTGTCCGGATCATAGCTGGCAGCCGGTGTCGCGGGAACCGTGCTGATGTTGGCCACCTCCGCCGCTGGAATGACGAAGCCCATCCCCATGGGATCGCTGATCTGGGCGTTTTCACAGGCCCTGGCAATCTGGCCGGCGATGTCGACATAGATGGCCGCCAGATCGTCGGGGGAGGCGGTGTAGTAGCTGTCCGGGGAAGCGATTCTCTCCAGAATGTCCTGGCCGGTCTCATTGACCTCCAGGGCAATCGACCAGACCCGCTGGCCCGCATTCTTGGCAGAACCTGCCTGGGCGATGGCGGAATTGCCATTGTGGTAGCGGCAGTCTTTGTTCTGATAAGTCTCACAGAACGACGTCAGGTGGCTACCGGTCCCAACTCTTTCGCTGCCATAGGCCGAGCTGTCGTAGCCGGTTCCGGTTACCAGGAGTGAACCCTGCTCAACGTATCCGGCTCTGCGGATGTCGTCATTGGGAATCGCGTAGCTGTAGGTCGGTAGGCCGTCCGAGAGCAGCACCATGTGTTTGTTGTCGGCGCTGGTATTTGCCAGCAGAGCATCGGCCTGCTTGATCCCCGCCTGGGTAAAGGTCCCGCCAATGGCTTTCAGAGCAGAAATACTGGTTCTCAGCGCATCGGCATCGTTGGTGAGATCCTGGACAACATAGACGGAAGAGGCGAAACCGACCACGCCGATTCTGGTTGTATCGGAGGGCAGCAGCTGCTCGATAAAGTCAATGGCGGCAGCCTTCGCAGCATCCAGCCTCGTGCCCAACATGCTGCCGGAGGTATCGATGATCAGAATAATGTCGCTGGTTTTCTGGGTATCCACGCCCTCGATCCGCAGCGTCACATCCCAGGTGTTCACCATGCCGGCGACGGGGCTGCTCTCTTTGAACAGCATGACCTCGCCCGGCTGCGACGGATGGTCGGTTCCGATAATCGGAGGATCGTTGGCCCTGACGCCGCCGCGCGTTAAACGCCGCGGGGAAGGGAGGGCAAAGTCCGTTTCCGGATAACTGTGATAGTCGATCTCTCCCCCCTCGGGTGAGCTGTCGAGTTCCTCCAGATGATCCGGATTCTCCTCTCCCTTTTCGGGCGCGGGAGCGGGTTCTACTGTGTTCGCCGTACCCACCGGCGGCGGGGCCGCCTCGGTCACATCCGGCTCTTCTGACTCCACAGGATCCGGAGCCGCAGTGCTGGCTTCCGGAGCCTCAGTGTTGGTCTCCGGGGCCTCAGTGCTGGCCTCCGGGGCCTCGAGACTGTCGCCTTCTTCAGCATCCTCCTGGGATGTCTCGAGAGGGAGGGCCTCGTCGCTGCTCTCCTGCGGCAGGCTCTCATCGGAATACGATGGGCCGCCGTCCGCACCGTCCATGCCTTCTGCGATGATCGCCCCCGGTATGAACCCGGCGAGGATGAGCAGAGACAGGACAAGCGCCAGCAGACAATTTTTCCGTTTATGCCTCTCCATTACCTTGTACCTCCTGTAACTGGATTGAGCGGACAACTGGATTGAGCGAATAACTATCCACAATCCAGTTTAAAAATGATGCCTGCTGTAGAACCAGTACCGGAATTGTTCAGCAGGTCAACCAAATCCGCACTTGACAATTTGCCTTTAATGAAGTAAATGTTCAAAATAGCCTCCGTATTTTTATGACAGCGACAGCCATCGCACCAGACTGGGAGAAGGAGACAGTTTGTGGAAACTCCGATCCAGATTGCCGTGTGCGAGGATGTGCCGGGAGACGTCGAGCGCCTGCTGCACTGTATTGACGAAAGCGGCCTTCCCGTTGCATGCCGGGTTTTCACGGATTGTGCTGCGCTGCTGGCAGATTTTGCCCCCGGGAAATATGATCTGATCTTTCTGGACATCTACATGAACGATGTGCAGCAGGGAGTCAATGCCGCCGCCAGCATCCGGGAACTGGATGCGCTGGTGACGCTGGCCTTTACTACTGTCAGCCAGGAGCATGCCCTGGAGAGCTACCGCCTGAAGGTTTTTGCCTATCTGGAGAAGCCCGTCCAGGCCCGGGATGTGCGGGAGGTGCTGGAACACGCCGGGGACAGGCGGCGGAACGTTCCCACCGTGCAGCTGCTCATCCAGGGTAAGTATCAGGACATTCCGCTGCAGAGCATTTTGTACTTTGAGTGCAAAAACCATGCTGTTTTCGTGAACACCCTGACAGGTGTTCTGCGCACCAGCCAGACGGTGAAGCTGGGAGATATCGAGCCGCTGCTGCCGGACTGCTTTTTCCGCTGTCACAACAGCTATATCGCCAATCTACGTTATGTCAAGGAGCTGGATCGGGAACTGAAACTGTTCCGGATGCAAAATGACGATCCGGTCTATATCCGCCGTCAGTCCCTTGGCAGGGCGCTCAGGGCCTATGAACAGCAGCTGTTTGCACTGGCCAGAGGAGAAGACATGTGACGAAACGCCGTGCGGGGATCGTCCTTCTGTCGGTGCTTCTGCTGCTGGCGCTTTTCTGCCTGATCGGAGCCTATGCGGCTTCCTTCCCTGTGGAGACGGAGGACGAAAGCTCTTATTTATATATCCACCAGGTAGACTGTGAAATCGACGGCGGCGCTTCCGGCAGGCTGGCGCTGCCGGCGAGGCTGGGAGGTCTTCCGAAGCGGACCGCCGTTACGCTGACGGCGAGGATCAATGAGCCGCCCGGCAGATATCTCCTCGTGGGCACGGTATCGGCGCCCATGGAAGTCTTTATGAATGGCAATCCGCTGCTGAGCTACGGACAGGAGGGCAGCTATCCCGCCTTTTTCAATGATCCGCCCATCGCCCTGATCCTGCTCTCCTTACCGCCGTCCAGCGGGGACATGACGCTCACGATCCGCTATCTGACTCCCGGCCAGCGTGCCGCGCTCGACATACCCGTCATCCGGGTGGGGACCGAGCGGGCCCTGGTCAGGTACCAGTTGCAGCAGGACGGCTTCCTCTTCATCTTTTCGCTCGTCCTGATCTGTATCGGCCTGATCATGACGGTGTTCGCCCTGATCATTATCTGCAAAAAACACCCGGACCTGTCGTTTCTGTGGCTGGGGCTGTTTGCCTTTCTGGCGGGCACCTGGGGCTTTGGCGAATGCGATCTGAGCTTCCTGCTCTTTCCCTATCCTGCGCTGCTGCATGTCATGGTCTTTCTGAGTATTCTCCTCATCCCCATTCCCTTTCTGCATTTCGGACTCCTGGTGCTGGATCCGAGAGAGCCGCGCCCCATGCGGCTGGCCCTGTGGATCAACTACCTCTCGCTCGCTGTGGCGCTTTGGCTGCAGCTCACCGGCTGCATGGATTTCATCAGATTCCTGACGTATTTCCAGTTCGTCCTCATTATGAATCTGGCGGTCTTTCTCTTTTCCCTGCTGCTGGAACGGCTGAAGTACGATAATCCCGCCGCCCGCCGCTTTGGGCCCGGCATCGTGATTCTGAGCGTTTTTACCATTCTGGAGATCCTTAACTATGACCTGAGACTGGCCGGTTCGTTCACCTTCTTCTTCCAGCTGGGGGTTCTGGGCTTCGTGTTCTCGCTGGGCATCGTCGGCGGCTACTATGTGCGGGATTCCCTGCGCACCGCTCAGGAGAATGAACGGCTCGAGTATCAGATCCGGGCGATGAATCTGCAGCAGGCACTCCAGCGGCAGCAGTTTCAGAAGATCGCGGAGAACGAAGCGCAGGTGGAGGCCCAGCGCCACGATCTGCGTCACCATCTGGCGGTGCTCTGGGAGCTTTATGAGCAGGATGACCGCGGGAAGCTGCGCAACTATCTCGAAGCCCTGAACCACAGGCTGCCCGCCGGAGGACGGCCCCGGCTCTGCGAAAACTATGCCGTCAATGCCGTTGCCACCCACTATGCCGGGCTGGCGAAGCAGGCCGGGGCCGAGGTTGCGGTCAACCTGTCGGTGCCGGCGGATCTGCCCCCGGAACTCGAGAGCGACCTGTGCATCATTATCGGCAATCTCATGGAGAATGCGGTCGAGGCCTGCGCCCGCATGACGGGGGAGGAGCGTTTCATCCACGTGAACAGCCGTCTGCAGTATGGCGTGCTGACCATCGCCGTCGACAACCGTTTCGAGGGCGATCTGCGTCGGCAGGACGGCGTTTTCCTCTCGTCGAAGCGTGAGGGCGAGGGGATCGGCCTGTCATCCGTCAGCGCCGTGGCGAAGAAGCATGGTGGCAACGCGGAGTTCGAGGTGCGGGACACTGTGTTCCGGGCCTCGGTCTATGTGCGGCTGGAGCCCGGCGGCAGCTGAGCGGAATCAGTTGATGCGAAACCAGCTGCCGTCCGACTCGACCAGCAGCTCCGCTCCCGCGAGCCCCTCGCCACGCCGTTCGATGAGCCCCTCGAGGGCAGCCGCATCCTCGAGGTAGAGCGAGAAGCCGGGTGTGATGTCACGGTCATGGGCGTCTTCGTCCTCGCAGAGGGGGAAGGCCTCGTACCAGTCGCCGCCGAGCCCCACGAGCACGCGCGTGACGGAGCGGGTCAAAGCGTCGTCGCCGCGCCAGCGCACGTTCAGGTGGCCGAGTTCGCCGCGCCTGCCCGTCCCGGCCTCGCAGCCGAGCGCCAGCGCCGGCAGTGCCGCCCGGTCGGAGGGCAGGACGGTTTCGAGGTCGCGTAACGGAGCCGGCAGCACCGGCGTGCCCTCGAGCCAGGAGGCCAGGCTGCGCTCGGCGATCAGCAGCAGGACGCGGTCGCAGCCGCTGGCGGCGGCGGTCGTGAGCGCGTGCGGGAAGGCGCGGTCGTAGTCGACGGCGGCGAAGAGGCGGCTCCAGATGTCGACGAGCGCGTTCGAGAAGGAGTCGCGGATGGTGTAGAGGTGGCCGCTGCCGTCCGGGGCCAGCGTCGCAAAGCGCACATCCTCGAGGCTGCGCACGGCGCGGGTGAACTGGTACGACTGCGGGAGATCGGAGTAGCACTGCCAGTCGTGGGTCACGCGGTCGGGGTAGTACATGCGCGCGAGGTCGGCGGGCCAGTCATGGCGCCAGACGGTCGGGGCGAGGGCGTCGAGCGCGTCCCGGTCCACCTCCATGGCCGCACCGAGGACCGTCGCCGCCAGCTGGGCCCCCTCCTGGTTCCAGTGCGAGTCGAGGGCGTGGTAGAGGCCGTGTTCGCCGGCCGTGGCCCGCGCTGCCGTGAGGGGGGTTTCGAGGTCGATCCAGTCGATTTCGGGTGCCGTGGCCGCGAGCTCGGCTCCGAGGCGTTCGATATGCCGTGCCGGAGCGGAGGGCTCCAGCCAGCGCTCGAGCCAGGCGGGCAGCTGTCCGGGGTAGATGCTGGCCTTGTTGGGGGCGAGGGCGACATGGAAGCGGATGCCCTGTGCCGCGAGGTATTCGCGCTCGAGCTCGAGCGTGCGCGCGATGCGCCGCAGGTCGAGATCCGAGAGGCGGCGGCTGCCGGTATGGTCGGGCAGGGTCTCGGCGAAGAAGAGCCAGCCGTCCCGGCCCACGACCACGCGCTCGCTGCCGGAGCTGTGAAAGAGCGTCTGCTGGGCGCGGTTCCAGAGCGAGACGAGGGTGCTGCGCCAGGGGAAGCTGCGCTCCCACCAGGCCTCGAAGTCCTGCGGCAGCCCGGTGTTGATCCGGCCGTCGCGCATGAGTGCGGGCGGCGCGACCTCGTCGCCGTAGGAATGGTCGGCGCTGCGCAGGCCCGTGATCCAGCTGACCGGCACAATGGCGATCGAGAGGCAGAAGGCGGCGATCCAGAGGACCGGGAGGAGGGCTTTCGCTTTGTGTTTCATCAGAAGCGGAAATAGATAAAGGGGTTGTAGGTCGCGGCGGAGAGGTTCAGCAGGCAGACGAGCCAGAGTCCGGCCGTCAGGGCATAGCGCGGCAGCGCATGGCGGAGACGCACGGGCGGCAGCAGGGCGATGACGGCGGCGAGGACCAGCAGCAGCAGGGCCCAGGGGGAGAGCAGGGGGGCCAGCTGAGCGCGCCCCAGGGCGGTGGTGGCATGGGGCCAGAACATGCGCCCGAGGAGGCCGAAGCCCTGGGCCAGGGTGTCGGCGCGGAAGATCACGAAACCCGTGACCGCGACCAGCAGGGTGTAGACGCGGGCGACCAGGCGCGGCCAGCGGGCGGGTTTGAGCAGATGGTGCTCGAGCATCAGGAAGAGGCCGTGAAAGAGGCCCCAGACCAGGAAGGTCAGGTTGGCGCCGTGCCAGAGTCCGGTCAGGGTGAAGACGACGAGGCGGTTGCGCAGGGTGCGGAGAGTGCCGCGGCGGTTGCCGCCGAGGGGGATGTAGACATAGGAGCGGAACCAGGAGGTCAGCGACATGTGCCAGCGCCGCCAGAAGTCCTGGACGCCGAGGGCGCGGTAGGGCTGCGCGAAGTTTTCCTTGAAATGGAAGCCGAACATGCGTCCCAGCCCGATGGCCATGTCGGAGTAGCCGGCGAAGTCGAAGAAGATCTGCAGAGCATAGGCGATCGCGATGAGCCAGGCGGTGAGGGTGGAGGGCTCGGGCTGCTCGATCAGGCGGTCGACGATGAGGGCGCAGTTGTTGGCGAGCAGGAGCTTTCGCGCGAAGCCGACCACGAAGCGTGCCATGCCCTCGGCGACATCCTCCGGGCTGCGGCTGCGCGACGCGATCTCTTCGGCGACGTCGGCATAGCGGACGATGGGGCCGGCGATGAGCTGCGGGAAGAGGACGATGTAGAGCAGGACGCGGGCGTATTTGGGCTGCGCCGGAACCTCGTCGCGGTAGACATCAATGACGTAGGACAGGGCCTGAAAGGTGTAGAAGCTGATGCCGATGGGCAGCGGCAGATGCGGCAGCGGCAGGTTGAGGCCGGTGAGGCTGTTGATGCCGGCCAGCAGGAAGTCCGTGTACTTGAAGACGACGAGCAGGCCGATGTTGATGATGACGGCGGCCTGGATGACGCCACGGCGTTTGACGCGCAGGGCGAGCTGCCAGTTGATGAGGCTCGAGGCCAGCATCAGCAGGACATAGACGGGTTCGCCCCAGGCATAGAAGATGAGGCTCATCAGGAGCAGCATGGCGTTGTGCCAGCGCTTCGGGAGGACGACGCTCAGCAGCAGCGTGAGCGGCAGAAAAAGAAAGACAAAGACGGGCGAGCTGAAAACCATCGGCGCTGGGCGGGCGGCTTCCCGTTAACGTTCGAAGACGCCGTAGTAGGCGATCGAGGTGACGCGGTCCTGGACCGTGACGATGGCGAGCTCGGTGTCGCCCTTTGTGTAGGTGAAGGCGCCGACGCTCTCGCGGCGCTCTGTGCCATAGATGCGGTCGACCTCGGCAGCCGCGTCCCCAATCGCGAGGCCCTCGGGCGTTTTCGCCGTCTCATCGGTCAGGAAGACCGCCGCCACCACGCGTTCGCCGCGGTAGCTGCCGACATAGACCTCGATGCCCGGGAAGGCGTAGACCTCGTCCTCGCCCTCGAAGAGGCAGGAGGGGGCCTTGAAGACACTGGCCGGTTCGGGCAGCCTGGCCAGAACCTCGTCGGCGCGGGCGGCGAGAGGGATCTGGATGCCTTCATAGGCAAAGACATAGCTGTCGGCCGCCGGAGGCGCTGTCGTTGTGGCTGTTGTGGAGGAGCAGGCGGTGGCTCCCAGAAGCAGGAGGGCGGCGAGCAGCAGTGCCGTGAGGCGGCAGACCGGGCGTGTTGTCGGGCGGGCGGTGAATTTTGCGTTCATGCTTCTTCTCTCAGTCCTGATTGGGTAGGGGCTTCGGGTCCTTGTAAATCGTGGGATAGCCGCGCGGCGTGGCCCAGTTCGTCGTCATCTCGTAGGAGGCCATGAAGAAGATGTTGACGATATCGCAGACCAGATGCTCGTAGTTCTGGATGCTCAGCCAGCAGTGGCGGGCATCGTAGTTGGTCATGATGGTGGAGTTGACGCCGAGGCGACGCAGCAGGGCCTTCATCGCGAAGGTCGCCGTATAGCAGTCGCCGCTGCGTCGCGAGAGCGCGTCATAGGCGCCCTCGACCCAGCGGGTGCGGTTGTCCTGGACCTTGTACTTGATGTTTTCCTGGCACCACCAGAAGCAGGCGTCCATGGATTTGTACTCATCCATAGCCGCGACACCGAGCTCGTTCAGGATGGAGTCGGCGAGAGCGTCGAGCTCGGCGCTGCCGGTCGACTGCCTGCCGGTGAAGGCGGGGATCGGAGCCACAACCGTTGTCGGGGCCTCGGTCGGGGCCTCGGTCGGGGCTTCGGTCGGGGGCGGCTCGGGGGTGGTCGGGGGCTCCGTGGTGGTCGGCGGCAGGGTGGTCGATTCCGTGGTGGTCGGCGGCAGCGTCGTTTCACTGGTCATCGGGGCCGTTGCCGTCGTTGGAGCGGCCGTCGTCCGGGGCGCGGTTGTCGTCTCATCGACGGCAGGAAGACTCCGGCCCCGTCCTGCCTGCACCGTGGTCAGTACAATGACGAGCACGAAGACAACGACGAGTTCCAGCAGCAGGATGCGGTTGAGGCGGCTGCGGCGGAGGCGTTTGATAAACGAACGGAGCAGGGTCGGCTGGTTCATGGTAGTTGCGGCACCTTCTACGTAAACTTTCAGGTCAGAGGCTAGTATATAGTATTTGAGAGCTTTTGGAGCGCAGCACTCCGGGAGGGAAGCGCATGACTTTAAGCACACAACGACCGATCCGCTGGGGCATTCTGGGGGCGGGTGTCATCTCCGCCAGGTTCGCCCTCGGCCTCTCCCACCTTCCCGATGCCGAATTGACGGCCGTCGCCGCCCGCGACGGAGAGCGGGCCGCCGCCTTTGCCGCCCGCCATGGCGCCCGGCGCCACAATGCCGGCTACGACGGCCTCCTCGCCGACCCGGAGATCGATGTCGTCTACATCGGCGTCATCCATCCGGAGCACTATCCGCTCGCACTGCGGGCGCTCGAGGCCGGGAAGCACCTCCTCGTTGAGAAGCCCTTCACCATGAACCGCGCCCAGGCGGCCCGCGTCTTTGCGCTCGCCCGGGAGCGGCGGCTCTTCGTGATGGAGGCGATGTGGACGCGCTTCAACCCCGTCAGCCTCCAGGTGCGTGCCTGGGTGCGGGAGGGGCGCATCGGGACGCTGCGCCTCGTACGGGCGGCCTTCGGCTACAACGCCGGCGACACGGCAGCGGCCCGCGAAGGCCGGGCGCTGAAGCGCGAGCTCGGCGGCGGCGCACTGCTGGATGTCGGCATCTACACGCTCTCGCTCGCCGGCCTGCTGCTCGGGCATGAGCCGGATCGGGTCGAGGGCATGGCGGATCTCGACCCGGTGACCGGTGTCGACCGCGTGGCGGTCGTCCAGCTCGGCTATCCTGACGGCGCCGTCTGTGAACTGAGCTCGGCTGTCGCCTGTGACCTCGACCACTCCGCCTGGATCTACGGCACGGAGGGCGTTATCGAGATCCCGCGCTTCTGGAATCCCTTCGAGGCCGTGATCCGGCGCACGGATGACGCCTCCGAGACGACGCCTGCGGACCGTGTCTACGGCCTGCCCTCGGGCGGCGCCGTCGAGCGCTTCCGCCCCGAAATCATCGGGAATGCCTACAACTACGAGGCCGCCGAGGTCATGCGCTGCCTGCGGGCCGGCCTGCTCGAGAGCCCCGAGATGACGCACTCCGAGACCCTCGCCTGGATGGGCGTGATGGACCGCCTGCGCGCCGGCTGGGGCCTCGATTACGGTGAGGCAGAGCGGGTGTAGGGCCTGGTTGAGAATGGGGCATATGCTGGGGATCAGGTGTGTGCAGAAAAGTGATCCGCACTCGCTTTTGCTCCAGGTGGCTTCTGGGGTGAGCAGAAAAACGACTTATGCGCACTTTTTGGCGCTCGCAGTGCATATTTATTCAAATAGCTGCATATAGTGGAAGAATTATTTATTTGACTGCATAAATATGCGGCCGAGCGTGTACAAGTTCATTTATTGCTCAGGTGGGCCCGGAATTCAGCTGCCCGGGCGCATCGGTGAATGCCCGGCCGGCCCGCTCCCTCAGTGCCGGAGGATTGCCCCAGCTCGTCTCTCCGCCGGTGGCATCGAGCGTGTTGCCGAGGTTCCAGCCCAGCTGCAGGTCACAGACCCCGGTATCCTCTGCCTCAACAGCCGCGCCGTAGAGATCGGCCGGGAGGTCGTCCAGCGTGATCACGCGCGGATCGGAGTAGACAGCGGCGATGACCTCGTCCCCGGTATACCTGTCCGTCGTGATCCATTCGCCCCACCAGGGACAGAACCAGGCCCACATGGCCCCGGAGCGCTCCATCTCGTCGAGATCCGGCAGCACCCCTGACTCGGTCAGAGCCACGATCTTCTTTCCCCGCACGGTCTCCCGGGCCTCGTGGAAGCGCTTGGGATGCGCACTGTAGATCCGCTCGCCGGGATAGATGTCCTCGCCGATGATGTCACAGTAGTCGTCCCCCACGTACCAGTCCGGATGCTGTCCGTTGTAAACCCAGATCAGGTTATGAAGGCCATGGTGATCGACCATGCGGTGGTACATCAGCCGCCAGAGCTCGATGAAGGGTTCCGGCCCATGTGCACCCCACCAGAACCAGCCACCCGAGGCCTCGTGCAGCGGCCGCCAGAGCACGGGGATGCCGCGCTCCTGCAGCTCGAGCAGCTGCTCTGAAATGGTGTCGATATCACGCAGGATCAGCTCCCGCTCCCGCGTCCCCTCGCGCACGGCCTCCCGGATGTCAAAGCTGGTGTCATCGGTATAGAAGGCATGGCCGCCCAGAGGGGCGAACCAGTGCCAGCAGAGCGTCAGAATACCGTTTTCGTCCTCCACCCAGCGGATTGCCCGTTCAATCTGGTCATCCCCCGGCGCACCTGCGGTCTGGTTGATGAAGTCGTAGCCCTTGATGGCGGGTTTCTTCCCGGTCAGTTCCAGCAGGCGGGCGATCTCCTCCTCGGCAGAATCGTAGAGCTGCTGTCCCGCGAGCACCCGCGTCCCGTACTGCGAGACCAGATACGCGTAGAGCCGCCTGGTTTCACTGGTAGCATCGGGGTCGATAAGTTCGGCATTCACGTCAAACGCGAAGTCTCCCTCCTCCCCGTTCCTTTCCAGGCAAAAGCTCTCCAGATACATCCAGCCCCAGTCGGCCGGCCCCTTGAAAAAGCGGATCGTGTTCTCTCCGGCAGACAGCGCGAGCGGCCCGATTCGAGCTTCCTGCAGCCCTGCTCCGGGCGCGAAGCTGTGGGAACCGTAGAGCCTGCCGTTGACGCTGACGGAATTGATCCTGGCCCCATACTCGGTCGGCAGGAAATAGCGCAGAGAGAGGCTCCAGACCGAGTCCTCCTCCATCCGTACCAGAACCTCGCAGCTGTCGCCCTCCTCCGCGAAGGGGCCGACGAGGTCGAGCCGCATGCCGTCGTCATCCCGCGATTCCGTGCCGGTGCCGGCGATACGGCCATCGACAGCCGGGATACAGATCACGCCCGCCGCGTCCCGGGGCACAGAGGACGAAGGCTGTTCCGCGGCCGCAGCGCAGGCGACGAGCGGAAAGAGGAGAGCCAGTGCCGCCCCCAGCGCCAGCAGTTGCTTTGCAGGCTTTCTGAGCGTGCAAAAAAGCGTCTTGTGGCCGATTTTTGCGGCCGGGCATGCATAAAGATTCATAACTCGGAATGTTCCGGCTGTTCTATGTGAAATACCGCATAAATATGCAGGCAAATGTGCATACGTCCGATTTCTGCTCAAGCGGATCCACTCCTTCGTGCTCAAGCGTGCTCCCCGCCTGCCGCCTGCTTCAGCCGTCGCTGCCCGTCTTGTCGTTCCCTGCCGCCTGTTCGTCGCTGCCCGTCTTGTCGTCCCCGGGCACCTGCTCACCGTTGCCGGCGCCCGGCAATGGCGACCCCGAGCGTTCGGGCAGCGGCCGGAAGGCCCCGATGCGTTCGCGCACCCTGCTCGGGAAGCGCCAGGTCAGACGGCTGCGCTTTTGTTTCAGATTGTCCATCAGGCCCTGCGACCAGTCCGTGCGCATCAGAATGATGTAGAAAATGATGCCGCTCGCATAGTTGGAGAAGAGATTGCCGTAAAACACGGCATAGACGCCCAGCTGCTCCTGGAAGAGGAGTATGAAGATATAGCGGAAGAGCCAGATGCGCAGCAGGCCGCCGAAGAGCGGCAGCCGCGTCCGGCCGAGACCGATAAAGGCGCCCTGGGCGGCCATGAAGAGCGCGAAGCCGATGGTCGAGGCGGTGTAGATGTTGACCGCACCGACGGCGAAGTCGTAGATCTCGGCGCGCAGTGCCGGGTCCATGTCCGGATTTTGCAGGTAGAGGCTGACAAAGGGTCCCGCCAGCAGCAGGAAAAGCGCGGTCAGCACCAGTCCCAGAACGACAGCCACACCGAGGGCGATGTGGAAGGAGCGTTTGGCACGCTCGACCTGCTTCGCCGCCACGTTGATGGAAACGATCGTGGTGATGGTGGTGCCGATGGAGGAGGGGATGGTGAAGGTCAGGGAGTTGATGTTGCCGGCGATGGTCTGTGCCGTGAAGACCACCGTTCCATAGGCGACGACCTCCTGGTTGATGAGGAAGAAGCCGACATTGATAAGGGCGGTCGAGAGCATGACCGGGACGCCGAGCTTCATCAGGCGACCGAGCAGCGCCCAGTCAAAGCGAAAGCCGCGCAGCTCGAGGCGCATCTCGCTGACCTGAACGAAGAGGTCATAGTACATCCAGACGCTGATCACGAAATAGGAGGCCAGTGTGGCGAGGATGGCGCCGAGGACGCCGAGATTGAGCAGCGAGAGGAAGATGATGTTGAAGACCAGCTTGGAGACGAGCAGGATCGTCATGCGGTAGAACGTGGCTTCGGGCTGACCGGTCGCGTTCTTGATCGCGTTGAACACCGCTGCCAGAAAGTGGAAGGGCAGGATGAAGAAGTGGAGTGAGAGATAGAGGAAGACGCCCGAGGCCAGCTCCGGATCCGAGAGGCCGTTCGAGAGAACACGTCCCGCGATGATGCAGACCGGACCGACGCCCAGCGCCAGCACGATTGCGAACACGATCACCTGCAGCGACATATGGCGCACGGCGTTCATGTCGCCCTGGCCGTAGGTCTGTCCCAGCATCGCCGTCACGGCGGTCGCGAGACCCTGGCCCAGCGCTCCGAGCATGTTGATGACCGGGTTGCAGTAGCCGACGGCCGAGGCAACGATGTGGTTGCCGGCGTTGTTGAGGAAGAGGCCGTCCGTCATCGGGATCAGGGAGGCGACGAAGGCCATCATGACGGTCGGGAGCGACAGCAGCAGGATGACGCGCAGGGGACTGCCATGCAGGATCAACTCGCGGCGTTCGCGGACACTATGTTTCAGAAAGCCTGTAGCCATGTACACGCTCCCTCTATTTTTGCATGACAATATAGGTCAACAGACCTGATCCGGGCAAGCCGACGCCCGGCACGGGTGCACGTCATAATTGTCGGGACAGGTCAAACCTTTTTCCGAGCCTTCCTCAAACACCTGAACACCGGAGTTTTAGCGCAGCCTGTATGCAGAAGCATAGAGAAGATCACTTCTCCCGTGGCCTGCCGCAGCGATCAGCCTCACAAACTGCAGGAATGTGAATGGAATGCGACAGGATAGCGGGCGGCGAGAATGGCAGGAACGGCCTGGCACTTTCAAGGAGATGGTGAAGCGATCCAGGTTTTGTTGTTATGATGCCGTGTGATAAAGGCGATTACGACAAGCAGTGCGCCGCGCAGCGGCGTGCGCGCCTTCTCGTGGTCAGGATGGCGAGTAATCCAAATCATTTTTTGAAAACTCCTCGTTTTGACCAGAAACGACCCCTTTGTGGTCAGGATGGGGACTTTTCCAAATCATTTTTTGGAAAACTCCTCGTTTTGACCAGAAACGACCCCTTTGTGGTCAGGATGGGGACTTTTCCAAATCATTTTTTGGAAAACTCCTCGTTTTGACCAGAAATGGCCCCTTTGTGGTCAAGATGGCGAGTAATCCAAATATTTTTTTGGAAAACTCTTCGTTTTGACCACCAGAAGTCCGCCAGCTGCTTTTCTCCCCTGCCAGCCGCCCTCCTGGCATGCTCACCCGCTTTCCGACATTCTTGACATGCACCCTCCGCACGGCGCGAACCCTCGCGCAGCCTCCCAGGCTCCCGGGCAGTCACAAATCATGTGCAAAAGCATCCGCCCGCCGCCCGCTTGCGCTTGTGCACTTTCTGTCTATCGCCGATAATAAACAAAGTATCCGATACCATACAGGAGGTTTCCCAACATGAACAAACTGCCCGTGCTGCTCGCCGTCTATTCGGTTCGCGAGGAAGCGGCCGCCGATTTCCGTGCCGCCATGACGAAGGTCAAGGAGCTCGGCTATGAGGGCGTCGAACTCGCCGGCCTCTACGGCCTCGATGCCGCCGCCATCCGCGCCGTCCTCGACGAACTCGAACTGCCCGCCGTGTCCGCCCACATTCCCCTCGCCGACATGGTGGCCGACATCGATGCGGTCGTAGCCGATGCGAAGGTCCTCGGCCTCAAATACGCCGCGATCCCCTACCTCCCCGCCGAACAGCGCCCCGGCACCGACGCCTTCCAGGCCGTGCTTGACGCCATTCCGGAGATTTCCGCCCGCTTCCGGGAGGCCGGCATCCAGCTCCTCTACCACAACCACGACTTCGAGTTCATCCCCATGCCCGACGGCCGCACCGGCCTCGACACCATCTACGACACCTTTACCCCCGAGCAGCTGGCGGCCGAGCCCGACACCTGCTGGGTCAGGGTCGCGGGCTATGACCCCGCCGAGTGGATCGACCGCTACGCCGGCCGCGTCCCGGTCGTCCACCTGAAGGACTTCGTGATGACGGGCCGCCCCGCGAACCTCTACCAGCTCATCGGCACCACGGTCGACGAGGAGGAGGAGGGCGAGGGCAGCTTCGACTTCCGTCCTCTGGGCGAAGGTCAGCAGGACATCCCCGCGATCCTCGCCGCCGCCCTCCGTGTCGGCTCCGAATACGTAGTTGTCGAGCAGGACCGCTCGAGCGACCGCAGCCCCTTCGAGGCCGCCGCCGCGAGCCGCCGCTACCTCGCCTCGCTCGGCTGGTAGGCCAGA
The DNA here is from genome assembly GCA_030057555.1 of Bacillota bacterium. Classification (GTDB taxonomy): domain Bacteria; phylum Bacillota; class Clostridia; order Saccharofermentanales; family Fastidiosipilaceae; genus JAEZYR01. Next base: position 20,701 of record JASGUU010000034.1, read on the forward strand.
CCAGCCCAGACCAGGCCGTCCCGGCCGCCTCCAGCAGGCGGCGGCGACCGGCCCCCATACACCACCCAACCGTTGCGCCGCGACATCCACCCGGGGTCGCGGCGCAGCCGCCTGTTACCGGAGGAGCTTCCATGCCCGGCATCATCCTGCAGATCTTCACCCAGAACATCCTGCCGCTTTTCATCCTGATCGCGCTGGGCTTCCTCCTCGGCCGGCTCTTCCCCCTCGACATCCAGACCCTGACGCGCCTCAATCTCGTAGTCTTCGTCCCCGCCTTCACCTTCCGCAATCTCTACCTGACCCCGCTCGGTTCCGATACCCTCGCCGCCCTCGCCTTCGCCGCCTGCTATCTCGCCGCCAATCTCCTCGCGAGCGACCTCGTAGCCCGCCTCCTGGGCTATCCGCTCGCCCGGCGCAAGGCCTTCCAGAACGCCATCTCCTTCTACAACTCCGGCAACGTCGGCATCCCCCTCATCGCCCTGGTCTTCGCCTCCGCCCCGCCCGCAGCCGCCGCCATCGCCACCGCCAGCCAGGTCATGGTCCTCTCGCTGCAGAACGTCGCCACCAACACCATCGGCTACTACAACGCCTCCTGCGCCAGTCTCCCCTGGCGCGCTGCGGTCCGCCAGGCCTTCCGCATGCCCACGGTCTACGCGATTCCCTTTGCCTTTCTATGCAAAGCCATCCCCGCCGACCTCACCAGCCTCCCCGGCTGGCCGGCCATCGATATCCTCTCCGGCGGCCTCGTCCCCATCGCCCTGCTGACACTCGGCGTCCAGCTCTCCCGCACCAGCTTCAACCTCAGCGACCGCTCGGTCCCGCTGGCCTCCGTCCTGCGCCTCGCCGGCGGTCCCGCCCTCGCCTTCCTCCTGATCCGCCTCCTCGGCCTCAGCGGCGTCGTCGCCCAGACTCTCTTTGTCTCCTCGAGCGTGCCGACGGGCGTCAACACGGCCCTGATCGCGGTGGACTGCGGAAACGAGCCGGACTTTGCCTCGCAGACCGTCCTCGTGACGACCCTGACCTGCTCCGTCAGCCTGCTGCTGGTGATCTATCTCGCACGTCTGCTCTTCCCCATCTGAACATTGGGCTCTTTCCTGCTATTATGAGCTAAGCTGATTCTGAGCCAGAGGAGGAAAAGAGCCATGCTTACACTGACGCACGCGGGTCTCGCCGACCGCAGTGCCTGGGAAAAGGCGGGGATATGCCTGCCCGCCTTTGACCCCGCGGAACTCGCCCGCCGGACCGACAGCCGGCCTGCCTGGATTCATTTCGGACCCGGCAACCTTTTTCGCGGCTATGTGGCCGACCTCGCCCAGTCCCTGATCGAGAGCGGAGACCTCGAGACCGGGATCGTCGCGGTGAAGACCACGCCGGGCGAAATCGTCTCGATCTACCGCGCCCATGACAACCTCGCCCTGCAGGTGAAGATCCATGTCGACGGGACGATGGATCGGAAGGTCATCGGCTCGGTTTCCGAGTGCCTCGGCTCTTACGATCCCGGGGAATGGGCCCGCCTGATGGAGATGGCGCGGGCGCCGGAGCTCGCCTACATCAGCCTGACCATCACCGAGAAGGGCTATCAGCTGCGCGACCTCGACGGGGCGTGGAAGGCCACGACCGCGGCCGATTTTGCCAGCGGCCCCGACAGCGCGGTGTCCCTGAAAGAGACGCCGGCGATTCTGGCGGCGATGCTCGTCCAGCGCAGCCGGGCCTGCGGGGCTCCCGTGACCTTTATCAGCATGGACAACTTCTCACACAACGGCGAGAAGCTGCGCGAGGCCGTGTTTGATGTCGCCCGGGCCTGGGCGGAGAACGGTCAGATTTCGGCCCGGACGCTGGCACAGATCGAGGATCCCGCCTGGGCGGCCTTCCCGAACGCCGTCATCGACAAGATCACGCCCGGCCCCGACCAGCGCGTCGCCGACAGTCTCGCCGAGCTGGGACTGCAGGACCTCGGCATTGATGTGAATGCACGGGGCCAGAAGAACGCGGCCTTCGTCAACACGGAGGTGCCGCAGTACCTCGTGATCGAGGACGATTTCCCGGGCGGGCGGATCGATTTCGGCAAAGTCGGCGTCTACCTGACCGACCGCGAGACGGCGGACCGCTTCGAGCGCATGAAGGTCTGCACCTGCCTGAACCCGCTGCATACCGCGCTTGCCGTGCTGGGCTGCCTGCTCGATATCCCGACCATCGCCCAGACGATGCAGAACCCGCACCTCGTCGAGCTCGTGCGCCGCATCGGCTACACCGAGGGCCTGCCGGTGGTCACCGACCCCGGCATCATCGAGCCGCGTGACTTCCTCGACACCGTCGTCAACGAACGCTTCCCGAACCCCTATGTGCCCGACGTGCCGCAGCGCATCGCGACCGATACCTCCCAGAAGCTCGGCATCCGCTTCGGCGAGACGATGAAGGTCTACGCCGCCCAGGGGCGCCTCGACGAGCTCGTTGCCATCCCCTTTGTCATCGCCGCCTGGGTCCGCTATCTGACCGGAACCAACGATGCCGGTGAGCCCATGACACCGTCGCCCGACCCGCTGCTCGACGAGCTGGTGCCGCTGGCCAGGGCCGCGGCGGCCAACCCGGTTGACGGCTCGCTGGACGCGATTCTGTCGAACGAGACGATCTTCCGCCTCGACCTCGTGAAGGAGGGCCTCGCGCCCAGGATTACGGAGCTCTTCCGCCAGATGCTGGCGGGGCCGGGGGCGGTCTCGCGCACGCTGCAGGCGGTGCTGGCCGCCGGCCGCGCGGCCGACCGCCAGGCGGGGAGAGAGGCGCCGGAGGGTGCCACGCCGGGCGGCGGCACGCCCGTCGCCGGGGGAGGTGCCTGATGAATACATCGTATTGGCGTCCTGAGGAGCGCTTCCTCACGGCCGCAGCCGGTGCGCCCGCGATCCCGGATGATGAGATCCGCGAGATGCTGGCGGCTGTGCTGGCCGAACGGGCGGCGGCGCTTGAGGACGGGCAGCTGCGGCGGGTTTTGCTTGTACCACCCGACATCACACGTCTCAACGCCTATGCCGGCCCGATCGTCACCATGCTCTGGGAGCTGCTGCCGGAGGCGGAGGTCGACGTCCTGCCGGCCCTCGGCACCCATGTCCCGATGACCGACGCCGAGCGCGAATTCATGTACCCGACCGTGCCGGCCGAGCGCATGCTCGTCCATGACTGGCGCACGGGCACGCGGAACCTGGGCACCGTGCCGGCCGAGCTGATTCTGGAATGGTCAGAGGGGCGGATGAACTCCTCCGTTGAGGTCGAGCTCTCGAATTATGTCCTCGATCCGAAATACGACCTCGTCATCTCGATCGGCCAGATTGTGCCGCACGAAGTCGTCGGCATGGCGAATTATTCGAAGAACCTCTTCGTCGGCTGCGGCGGGCGGCAGATGATCAACGTTTCGCATTATCTCGGCGCCCTCTACGGCATGGAGCGCATGATGGGCCGCGGCGATACGCCGGTGCGTCGTCTGCTCGACTATGCCGAGGAGAACTGCATCGCCGAGCTGCCGCTGGTCTACGTGCTGACCGTGACGACGACCGATCCGGACGAGACCGTGCGCGTGCGCAGCCTGGGCGTCGGGCGCAGCCGGGCGCTCTTTGATAAGCTGGTAGCGGAGAGCCAGCGCTGGAACCTGGATCTGCTCGAAGAGCCGATCGACACCTGCGTGGTCTATCTGAAGCCCGAGGAATTCCGCACGACCTGGGTCGGCAACAAGTCCATCTACCGCACCCGCATGGCCATGGCCGACGACGGCGATCTGATCATCATCGCGCCGGGTGTCGCCCACTTTGGCGAGGACGAGGGCAACGATGTCCTGATCGGCCGCTACGGCTACGTCGGGGCGGACCGGGTGGCCGAGCTGGTGGCGACTAAGCCGGATCTCGCCGACGCCCTGGGCGTCGCCGCCCACCTCGTGCACGGTTCCTCCGAGGGGCGCTTCCGGATCACCTATGTGCCCGGCGGCCTGAGCCGCGAACAGGTGGAGGGGGTCGGCTTCAACTATATGGCGCCGGAGGAGGCCCAGGAGCTCTATCCGATCGATCAGTTCCAGGACGGCTGGAACGACTGGAACGGTCGGCGGATTTTTTATATCAGCAACCCGGCACTCGGCCTGTGGGCTTTGCGTGCCAAATTTGAGGAGGTATCCGAATGAAACGCCGCGAGAATGCCAGATATCAGCTGGTGATCCCCACGTCGATGGGAATCCGCATTACGCCGGTGAACCGGCAGCCGGTTCATGTCAGCCGCGAGTACCGCATGCATGCGACGAGTGCCGAGTCGAATGTCGGCCAGGTCTCTGCGTCGCTCGGGAAGCGCGTCAAGGTGCTGACGAACTTCGTCGCCGGCAGCCCGATTGCCCAGTTTATCAAGAGCGAGCTCGGCTTCCGCGGCATTGAGTTCGAAGGGCCGGAAATCGAGCAGGGCGGACCCTGGGGCTACCGCCATCAGTTCAACATCGCCGATTCCGGTTTCGGCCTGCGCGGGCCGCGTGTGCACAACGACCGTGCCGGTGAAGTCGGGCGCATGCTGAATGTGAAGGATTTCGATCTGGAGCGGATTTTTGGCGAAGAGGGCGCGGAGATCGTCCACATGTCCGGCCTGATCGCGGCGCTGAGCCCGGAGGCGGGGCAGTTCTGCCTCGATATCGCCAAGGTGGCGAAAAAGTACGGGACGCTGGTTTCGTTTGACCTCAATCATCGTGCCTCGTTCTGGGAGGGCCGGGAGGAGGAGCTCAGGGCGCTCTTCCACGAGATTGCTGACAGCGCCGACATCCTGATCGGGAACGAGGAGGACTACCAGCTGGCGCTCGGCATCCAGGGTCCGGAGGCGGAGCTCGTCGAGGGCCTGGCCGAGAAGATGGGCGGCTTCCGGGAGATGGTCGAGCGCGTGCATCAGGCCTATCCGAATGCCTCCGTCTTCGCGAACACGCTGCGTGAGGTCGTCAACGCGAACACGCACATGTGGGGGGCGCTGGTGCGCGTCGGCGACGACTGGTTTGTCGAGGAGCCGCGCGAAATCCAGGTGCTCGACCGCATCGGCGGCGGCGACAGCTTCGTGGGCGGGCTGCTCTACTCGATCCTGAGCGACAAGGACCCGGCCGACTGGGTCAAGTTCGCCTGGGCGACGGGCGCCATGGCCGTGACGATGGAGAACGACTACGCCTCGCCGGCCGACGAGGAGCAGGTCTGGAGCTTCTACGAGGGCAACGCGCGCGTCCGCCGCTAGGCGCGTCTGAGCTGGCCTGAACTAAGCCGCAACAGCCCGAAATTCCTGCTGACCGCAGGGGTTTCGGGCTGTTTTTTGTATCCGGGCGGGCGTGCTTCCGGGATGGCAGTAGTTATTGATAGTTGTCGGTGTGTCAAAAAATCGAGTTGTGATCAAAGTGATGCATAAATATGCAGAAGAATGAATATCATCCGATATATTCATAGTGATGCATAAATATGCAGAGAAAGTGGCAAAACTCGGTTTTTTGACCAGGCTGGAGGAGATGGCCCGGAGCTGAGCTGGCCTGGTCCAGGCCGCAGCAGCAGTAAACCACAGCAGCCCGAAATTCCTGCCGGGAGCAGGGGTTTCGGGCTGTTTTTCGTGTGCGGAGTGATCTTGAGCGCAGGGAGGGGCGGTGGGGTGTGCAAAGTTTCAAGCTTTCGCAGTTTATGGGCGTACTTGGTGCACATTTATTTGTGAAGTTACATAAAACGCATAATATTCTTATTCGTATGCGCTTAAAGATGCCGAACAGGCAGTTGTGGAGGGATCCCGCTATCTGGCGAGCGTGGAAGATGGGGAGGTGTTTGACAGAGAAGCTTGCGCAAAGAAGCGCAGCACCTCAGGTGTCACCGTGTTTGAATCGGATCAGGAACTGCCACCGGCTGCCCAGTACCGCTCGTATAAGGATCGCTGGCTGCTTGAACCTGTTCTCCAGCAGCATACGAACGATCAGGAGCTTACGAAAACGAATGCGAAGGGAGTCTTCTCCATCATCGGCTCCAAGTTCATCAATTTCACCGCCACGATCGCAAACGGTCGGATTTTGAAGAAAGCCGGCGGGCTGGGTTTTCTGAAAAAGCTCAGTTATGGCGACTTGATGGACGATCTCAGCTCTGCCTGGAGACGGTCTGACGTTCCGATAGAAGCCAGAAGTGATGACGATACTGGGTGCATACTGACAATCTTGTGATGAAGGAGCTGGAGCTTCCTGGACTGTCTGTGCCCGTACTCAGGCCGGAGCCAAAGAAACGGGGCAGACCGGGAAAGAATCCTGACGTAAGCAAACCCAGGCGCCCAAGGGGAGGCAGCGCAAGGATCCCAAGTCAAACGATGTGCTCTAACAAGGCGATCTGTACAAAACTCCATGTATAAGCGATGCGATAGATGGTGCCAGCCAGGCCTGATGTATTCTGGACGACGCAGAGCAGCGAATGCATTCTTTACAGCAGATTGTCGATCTCCTCAAGCAGGAACGGGATGATCCCCACATAGCTGATGCCAAACTCATCCGTGTGCATATTTCTGTTGCCGCCTGTTACGACAAGCTTTCTGAAGGAGTCCCCACTTTTCAGGAGAGGAAGGATTTCCTGCTGGCGTTTTTCTGCGTCCTGGATACTGAAGGCGGACTGAATGTAAACCTTTTGGCTTCCTCGGTTTACTACAAAATCAATCTCATGCCATCGTTCGGAGAGACGTTTACCATCCACGGTTTTGGCGAAACGGACAGAGCCTACATCTACCGCAAATCCACGCAGCACCAGTTCGTTATGTAGAATATTTTCCATCAGGCGAGTCTCTTCAATTTGTTGAAAATGCAGCCTTGCATTTCGCAGGCCGACATCTTCAGCATAATATTTTGCGGGAGAACCAAAGTATGCTTTCCCTTTCACGTCATAGCGTCTGGCTTTGGTAAAGAGAAACGCATCCTCCAGGGCATCCAGGTACTTCTTTACAGTTTTGTCTGTTGTCCCTGCATGGCGAACAGAGTTTAACGTGTTGGCAAGCTTTGAAGGGTTGGTCAGACCACCGATATTGGAAGCCAGCACATCCAGCAGGTCATCCACATAGGACTCCGTTACACGGTATCGTTCCACAATATCGGCCACGAATACCCGTTCAAACAGACTGGTCAAGTACGCTTCTTTCTCTCTCGGGTCCTTCTCCAGTACTGCAAGCGGCATACCGCCATATATCAGATATTCTTCCCAGGCATCCGTCTTATCCAGCTCAGAGACGGAATGGAATTCTGCAAAGCTGAAGGGATGCAGGCGTATCTCAATACCTCTGTCCCGGAAGTTGGTGGCGACATCCCTGGAAAGCAGTCTGGAGTTACTCCCGGTTACATAGATATCCAGATTGCGTCGGGTCATTAAATCACTGAGGACATCATAAAAGGTAGTGTATAGAAGCTCCCGATCTTCCTCAGGCACCTGCCTTTCGTCTACATCCGGACGCTTGACCCTGTAAGAGAGCTGGATTTCATCAATGAATAAATAGAATTGCTGGCTATGACCTTCTATCCTTTCGAGAACATACTGATACAGGGTGTTAGGGTTGCGCATGGCTTCATGCTGTTTCCTGTCCAGAGCGATCTCAATGATTTGGCTGCCATCTATACCCTGCTGATGCAGATGTTCTTTGAAAAGGCGGAACAGCAAAAACGACTTTCCACAGCGGCGTATTCCGGTAATAATCTTAATTCGGCCGTTGTGCATCATGCTTATGAGACGATTCAGGGGCCGCTCCCGTTCAATGACTATCATAAAAGCTCCTCGCGACGGATTTCGTCGACTATCGATGAAATCCGTTCTTCAAGCATTGTTTTACACCATTTTCATCGTCTGTGCAAGCCGGATTTCGTCGACTGTCGACGAAATCCGGTTTGATAATAAGATGAAATCCGGAAATGGAGATGCCTAAGCAGCTACACTTTGCCAGATTCTGTCCACCATAATGAGTAAACGTCCATCCCTCTGCTGAATGGCACTGAAAGGTATGGTCATGTTTCTTTGCTGCCAACTGCCTCTGATATGCTGCAAAATGAAGCTTCACAAAACTTTTTCAGAAAACTAAATGCCTTACTCGTTGACTTGGCAGCCATTGAAACTCGACTTGATATAGTTCGTACAGGACTGCAAACAGAGGACTTTAGAGATCGGAACGATGGTTTTAGATCACTCAATGGATTTCATCCAATTCACAGATTTCAATGGCTTCATATGCTGAAGACTCGTCTTCCCATAGAGCGAACAATCAATTTACGCCTGGCTTTCCGTTACTGCCATGTGAGCGTCGGAAGTCACTGCTGCCGCCCGCCCTTCATGTCATATTCCTTTTATATGTGTAAAGAAAGCGATAGATGATGCGCGGCAAAGGCTGCGAAGTAGCTTTGTGCTCGAAAAAGAGGGTATGCCTAAACCTGGCTACTCAAGTAAATCGTGTGAGCACGCTTGTCGCGGACATAGCCTGTCGCTTGCATGGAGGTACTGGGATTTATCGAGCTTTCCTTCTGATCCGTAGGCAAAACAGGAGTTGTGCCTGCTTTTGTGGGCATCAATACGCTTTTTTGATCAGGTTATGAGAACTTATCCATTCATGCCGCATTTCAGGGCACCGCAGCAGGTGCCGCCCGCACGACTGCATCCTGTCAATTCGTTTGCCGCCGCTTTGCGAGAATGAAGAGAAAACGGCGGTGCAGACCGCCAGTTGAAGTAAATAGGTGGGACTATTTTTTCGCTCCTGCCCCGATTTCGGGGCACCAGCGCAATTATTGTCCAGCTGTGGTCAATTTTTCCGTTCCTGCCCCGATTCCGGGGCACCAGCGCAATTTTTGTCCAGCCGTGGCCTATTTTTCCGTTCCTGCCCCGATTCCGGGGCACCAGCGCAATTTTTGTCCAGCCGTGGCCAGTTTTTTCGCTCCAGCAGCGATGGCTTGAGACTTCGGATCAAAAGGGAAAGCAGTCAAATCATCCTCGATTGATATACAAACAAAAAAGCAGATGCGATAACCGTCTCTTCCGGTGTTGAGATTACTATTTCTGACGGTACAGCAGGCAAGAATGAAAAGAATGAAGAATGGATCACGAACCAGCTCGCGGAAGACAAGCTTCAGGATCAAATAAGCGAAAATAATATGTTGACCCGTTTACGGGTGATCGCGAGACACAAATGCAAACGACAGGCTGCTTTCGCAGCTGCTGAGAAGACAGGTGCGCGCGACAGGATTCTAAGAACGCCAGTCCAGCCGGTAACAAGTCCATATAGGGGTTGAGCGAACCGCCGGCTTAGCCGACGGTTCTGATTCTTCCCCTTCTGTCACCTGTCGCCCGTCGCCTGGCGCTTCGTCGTCGCGTTGAAAACCAGGTTTGCCGTGCCCCGGGCCGCCGTGTAGGCCTGTTCGCCAAAGCCGATGGGGTAGGGCTCCACATCCGCCCGGTCCGTCAGAATCAGGTCGATCAGCTCGATGAGGTCCTGCACCTTTTCGGGGCTGTTCGCAACGTAGTCCTCGCCGTGGAGCAGGCTCGCGCCCTCCTGATAGCGGTGTCCGCCGAGGAAGACCAGATCCTGATAGCCCGGCTGCTCGAGGAGGCGGGCGAAGCGCTCGAGATTCGCACGAAACTCCGAGAGCGGCCTGGCATCCGGCACCTGCAGCCAGCCGCCCAGGGCATCACCGGTGAACAGGACGCCGTGCGCCCGGTCGATGAAGACGACAGAGCCCGGCGTATGGCCGGCGAGCTCCACTACCTCGATCACGACCCCGCCGCCGAGGTCGATCGTGTCGCCGTCGCCGATGTCGCGGCAGTCCGCGAGCTGCAGCCTGAGATCAGGCAGCATGTCTTCTTCCCGTGACCACTCCAGCACCGGTGCCTCCGCATGCGACATGTAGACGGTATCGAAGCGGTCTGCATGCCGCAGGTGATCGAGATGGGCGTGGGTCAGCGCCAGTTCCAGCGGCAGCTGCGTCAGCCCGCGGACACAGGCGATGAGGTCGCCGTCACCCATGCCGGTGTCAATCACGAGGGCCTTGTCCGCGCCCACGACGACATAGCAGGTGTCGCCCCCGGCGTCGTCGATCTGCCACAGGCCCGGCCTGAGCCAGTCCACCTCGTAGCGCGCCGCCCGGGACTGGGCGAAGAACCAGTCCAGCGCCTCCGCGTCGGCGTAGGCCGGCACCCAGGACGCATGGGCTCCGATGCCGTATTCCGCCTCCATGTAGCCGGCGGGATACTCGGTGTAGCGTACCTCACGGTTGCCGGCACCGCGCAGCGCGGTCACCATCGTCCGCGTCCCGGCGACCCGCTCGCCCGTCAGCCCGAAAAAGCTTCCGGTCACAGGCACCACCGGATCGTCCTCCGCGTGGAAGGCCCAGACCGGCACATGCCGCGCCGCCCGCACCAGCTGCGGCTCTCCGCCGCCGCAGATCGGCAGCGCCGCCGCGAAGAGCTGCGGATAGCGGCAGATCAGGGACCAGGCGCCCATGCCGCCCATCGACAGGCCCGTCACGTAGACACGCGCCGGATCGATCGGCTCTGTCTCGAGCAGACGCCGGATCTCGGCAACCAGCAGACGCTGGAAACGATCGACATTCCAGGACTCACCCTCGGGGCACAAAGGCGCCAGCACATAGCAGGGCTGCCGCCGCTGCCATTCCGGTGTCGTGAAGATCAGCCACTCGTCATTTTTGAGCAGCTGCCAGACATCGGAGCCGCGCTCGCCGGCCCCATGCAGGAACAGGACCAGCGGGCGGCGCGCATCACCGGCAGCCTCTGGTTCAAACCAGAGATAGTCGAGGCAGCTGCCGTTCCTGTGCATCAGACGGGCGGTGAAGGGGGATTGGGACATGGTTGGCCTCCTTTGCTGTGGACCTGAAAACGGGTGTCTCTGTTAACTGCTGAACTGAAAGGCGTAGAGATCGGCGAGTTCGAGTTCGAACTGCAGCGCCACGGGCCGGCCGGCGAGCGCCGCGAGGCAGCCGCCGCCAAAGTCGACGGCGCGTCCGGTCGCATCGCCGCGCCAGACTGCCGAGTCCTCAGGCGCGAAGCCCGGCACGAAACGGCCGGTCGCGGCGTCGCGGATGCCGACCCGGATCCGGCCGTTCGCCGCTGTCCGGGCGTTCAGGAGCAGGCGGCTGCCCGTGAAGCGGAGAGGCAGACTTTGCACGCATCCGCCCTGAATTCCGGCATGGAGCGAGGCAAAGCCATGGCGGCGCAGTTCATAGCGCACGATCCGGGCATCCGGCCAGCAGTAGTGCTCCAGTACGTAGACGCTGAAGTGCTCGGGATCCGTCGCCAGAATGCCGCGCGCCGGCATCATCGAGCGCTGCGTCCAGTTCCGCTCATCGAGGCCGCCGCCGATCCAGCTGTCCATGAAGCGCCGGTCCCAGAGCACGCCGTCGCGGCTGGACATGAAGACGGCGTCGGAGATGCCAGGACTGCGGCGCGGCTCCACGACATCGACATCGGGAACAAAGCGCATCGGGAAGGCCACGAGCTGATGCTCCGCCCCGGGACAGGTCACCGTGGCGTTGGTGTAGAGCTCGTCCGGCTGCGGTCCCTGCACGTAGCGGTTTGGCACGGGCTGGCTCCAGTGCTCGAGATCGGTCGACTCCGCGTTCAGGATGCTACGCAGCCTGGGGCCGTCAGGAACGGCCGGCTGGTAGATGCGCGAATAGATGCGGTAGCGGCCGGCTGTGGGGTCGTAGAGCAGGACATTCTGGGAATCGAGCAGGCCGACCGTGACCGCCGGCGTGTCAAAGAGGCGGCGGAACTCAAGCCCGTCCGCCGAGGCATAAATGAAAAGACCCCCGGGCTGGTAGCCGGCCGTGGCCTTGATGCGCTCGGAGGGCGGACAGGCGGGATTCAGATCGACCACGGGCGTGAAGTTGTGGCACTCATGCCCGCGCATGAGAATGTTGTTCGCCCGGCTGCCGCGAAACAGAACACGCCCGAGATCGGGCTTCTCCCAGTGCACCCCGTCGCTGCTGACGGCGTAGCAGAGGCACTGCCCCTCGTCCTGATCGTCGCCGCTCGTGTTGACTCCGGCGCGGTAATAGAGGTGGAAGCGCCCGTCAAATGCCAGCACGCTCGCATAGGCCCCGGCTCCTTCGCCCTCCCAGGGGCGGTCCAGCACGATGGCGCTTTCGCAGCGGACGGGCGATGTCAGGCGAAAGTCCAGTCCCCGGCTCTCCGCCAGCAGGCTGTCGTCGACCAGCATCTCCACCCGCGATCCGATGTCCGTTACTGTCATAGCCTGCCTCCCGCCGCGAATCCGGGCTCTGCCGGATTCTGTTGTCCGGCATAAATCTTCGCATAAGTAGATGCCGTCTGCATGATGGTTTATGACCCGATTTGCACTCTCCGCGCTGTTCCGGTGATTCATCTCAATGCACGGACGTGCTGCTTCACGAACTCCATCCCGGTATGCCTGTCCGTCCCAATGCCTGGCAGCAGCCGGAGCACTGCTCGCCCTTCGATATAGTAAAAACAGTTGACAAAGTTGGCTCCTCTGCTACGCTCGCGGTAGATGGGTCATCGCAGGCAAAGGGCATAACGAGGCGAAGGGGAAGAGAATTCATGGCGCTTCAGATGACTGCAGGAAAGAATCCGAGCGACATACGCGCGCAGAATCTCCGTCTGCTGCTGGCTCTGCTCGTACGACACAGGCAGGTAACCCGTGTGCAGCTGGCACGTGCTACGGGCCTTTCAAAGACCAGCATCACCAATCTCGTTAATGAATGCCTACAGCTGGGCCTCATTGTGGAGACGGCCGAATCACGGCGCGCCCATGGCCGACCGGCCAAATATATCTGTCTCAGCAGCCATGCCCCTCAGGTCATTGGCGTCTCCGTCAGCCGCCTGTACATGACCTTTACGCTCGCCCGCCTCGACGGTGAGATCCTCAGCCTGCACCGCCATGCGATTGATGCCCGGCTCAGCTATGAGACCATGCTCGAGCACATCCGCACCGGCATCGCCGCCCTGATGGAAGCAACGACGGAAGCCGTGGTCGGCATCGGCATCTCGATGCTCGGTCCCGTCGAACCCTTCGAGGGCGTCCTCCTCGCCCCCCAGAACTTCATGCTGCGCCCCACCGTCTATCCCATTGCCGCCCCGCTGCGCGCCTGGGCCGGCATGCCGGTCCAGGTCATGCATGATGTGACAGCCGCCGTCCTGGCCGAACGCCTCTTTAATCCCGGCCGCAGCGAGGCCAACTTCGGCTTTCTCTCTCTGCATGCGGGGGTTGGTCTCGGACTTTGCCTGAACCATGCTCTCTACCAGGGCTCGGGCGGCTTCAGCGGCGAGCTCGGACACCTCTCGATCCATGCCGACGGCATCCCCTGCGCCTGTGGCCAGCGCGGCTGCCTCGAGCGCTATGCCAACCTCGACACCATGCGTGAACGCCAGCATGCCCTTGAACCCCTTTTCCGATGAGTCCGCTCGCGGGACAGACAGGTGTCTCCTTTGCCGCCTTTATCCAGACAGCCGCCGCCGGCGATCCCCTCGCCACCATTGTCGTCAGTGACTACCTGGACCTCATCGCCACGGCCCTGGTCAGCGTGATGAATGTTCTCGCCCTCGACCTTATTCTGGTCGATTACGCGGGCATGGAGGAAACGGATTATCTCGAGCGCCAGCTCGAGACCAAGATCGCCGCCCGCCACCGCCACCACAGCGGCCGTCAGGTTGCCGTTCGGCCTTCGCATTTTGGTCACCGCATCGCCGCCATGAGCTCGGTCGCCATCGTCGTCGACCAGGTGCTCAGCGGAGAGTTGCCGCTCATCGCCAATGCGACAGCCAGCAGGGGAGGATAAGCCCATGTCGGTCTACCGTGCGCCGCGCCTTGATCTCACGAAGACCCGCTGCTTCGATGTCGCGGGGCGCCACAACCTCGTCCGCATCGACAATCTCCTGCGCCCGGCCGAGATTCTCGCTCCCGACTACGTTCCCACCCCCGCCGCCGCCGCCCTCGGCCGCGACCGGGCACTGCGCGAACTCGCCCGCGCCATCCATGTGGCCCGCTCCGCCTCGCGCCCGGTCCTTCTCTTCTTCGGCGCCCATGTCATCAAGCGCGGCCTCTCGCCGCTGGTCATTGCCCTTCTCGAGGAGGGCCATGTCACCGCCGTCGCCTCGAACGGTGCCGGCAGCATCCACGACTTCGAGCTCGCCTGTCTGGGCGGCACCTCCGAGCACGTTCCCAGCGCAATTGAGGACGGCAGCTTCGGCATGTGGGAGCAGACGGGCCGCGGCATGTGGGACGCCCTCCGTGCGGGCTCGGCCCGGGGCCTGGGCTACGGCGAGTCGCTCGCCGCCTGGGTCGAAGCCCATCCGCAGAATTTTCCCCACGTCTCCGACTGTGTCTTCGCCGCCGCCAGCCGCCTTGGCTGCCCTGCCACCTACCACGTGACGGTGGGCACGGACATCATCCACCAGCATCCGACGGCCGACTTTGCCCTCCTCGGCGAGACGAGCGGACGCGATTTCGCGATCTTCTGCCATGTCGTCTCGGAGCTCTCGGGCGGCGTCTTCATCAATGCCGGCTCAGCCGTCACCGGTCCCGAGGTCTTTCTGAAGGCCCTCTCCATCGCCCGCAACCAGGGTCACGGGGTGCATCCCATCACAACAGCCAATCTCGACCTGCGCCCGCTGGCCCGGCCCACGGAAGAGCGTCTGTCCGACAGCGAGCCCGACTACTACTACCGTCCGCTCAAAAACATCCTCCAGCGTCCCACCAGCCTCGGCGGCCGCGGCCTCCGGATCACGGGCGACCACCGTGACAGCTTCGTGGCCCTCTACCGGCTCCTGCATACGAAGGAGGCAGACTGATGCTTCGGGAATATAACTGTCCGGATTACGTCGATCGCGCCTGGCTGCAGGGCTTTGCCAGGCAAAGCCGGTCACTCGCGGCCGCCGTCATCGGCGACGGGGCCCTCGATGCCTGGTGGTTCTGCGACATGCGCCGTAGCGAGCTCTCCCTCGAGACACCCTTCCCCACCTGGCCGGTCGTCTCCGAACGCTATGGCTGCGGGGCGGCCGCGAATGTCGCCGTCCAGCTGCGCACCCTCGGTGTCGGCCGCGTCTGTCTGCTCAGCGTTATCGGGCGCGACTGGCGTGCCGATCTCCTTGAGTCACTGCTTACAGCCGAAGGCATCTCAACAGAAGCGCTCATCCGCACACCTGAGCGCCAGACCCCGGCCTATCTGAAGCCCGTCCTTGAGGGGTACCCGGATGCCCCGGCAACTGAGGTCAGCCGCCTTGATTTCCTGAGCGCAGTCCCGCTCGCGGACGATCTGGAGGCCGAAATGCTGACCCGGATCCGCCGGCTCGCGGCCGAGGTCGACTTCATCATCGTCAGCGACCAGTACCTTCAGGGCTGTCTGACGCCCGCCCTGCGTGCTGAGATTTCCGCCATCGGCAGAGGTGGCGCCCTGCCTGTTGTTGTCGACAGCCGCCATCATCTCGGTGCCTACTCCCATGTCTTTGCCACCCCCAACCGCCACGAGGCCCGGGAGGTCAGCGGCTGTTTCGATCTTCATGAAGCCGGCCGCGAGCTCGCCCGCCGGCTCAGCCACGACCTCGCCGTCACCTGCGGCGGAGAGGGCGCCCTCGCGGTGATGGGCGGGGAGGTGCACCATCTGCACCCGCCCCGTCTGGACCGGATTGTCGATACGGTCGGCGCCGGTGACTGTTTCAGCGCGGCCCTCGCGGCCAGCTGGGCTGTCGGCCGGAAGAACGGGCAGGTGCCAGCAGGCCTCCGTGATGTCGCCTTTGCCACGGCCGTCGCCACCGTAAGCACCAGACAGCGCGGTACCGGACGCATCCGTCTCCATGAGGTGGAGGCGGTTCTTTTCGGGGAGACCTGAGATGGATCTGTTGCAGATTCTGAAGCATCGTGCCATTCTCTTCGACTTTGACGGCACACTTTCCCTGCTGCGCAGCGGCTGGGAAGCCGTCATGCGCGGCTTCATGCTCGACTGTCTCGACCCCACCGGCGCCGCCCATGCCGGACTCGCCCCTCTGGTCGACGGCTACATTGCGGAGTCGACCGGCATCGAGACCGCCCGCCAGATGATCTGGCTCGCCGCCCGGGTGGAGGAGCGCCACGGCCCCTGGCCCGATCGTGATCTCTGGTGGTATAAGGCTGGTTATCTCGACCGCCTGATGACCATTGTAGAAGAGCGCATCGCCCTGGTGACGCAAAATCCGGCATTGATTCCCGCCTTTTCGGTCCCCGGCTCCCATGCCTTCGTGCAGCGCCTCGCCGCCGCCGGCTGTGAGCTCGCGATCGCCAGCGGCACCGACGATCCCGATGTCCGTCGTGAGGCCGCCCTCCTCGGCTTCGCCCCGCATTTCAACCTAATCGTCGGCTCGCCGCCCACCCGTCTCGCCTCGGGGAAGGAATACCTCCTCGGCCTGCTCCTCGAGCGCTGGGAGCCCGCCGAGATTCTGGTCATCGGCGACGGCCCCGTCGAGCTCCGGCTGGGCCGGGAGGCGGGCTGCCGGACCCTTGCCATTGCCAGCCGTGAGGGCGACAGCACGGCTGCCTGGTGCCGGAAGCGCGACCGCCTCGCCGCTGTCACGCCGGACGCCCTGCTGGAGGACTTTGCGACACTGGTAACTTGAGTTTTCAAATCCAAAACGGACTTAGTAAAGATGGTTGACATAGTATCCTCAGCGTGAAAGAATAAGACCAGGCCGTTCTGCATTTCTGTTCTATCTGCTGCTTGTTGATGAAGAGGGAACAAGGATGAACTGTACTTTTTGTGGAACTGTTGTACCTCTGGTCACCCCCTACAAACCCGATCTCGCTCTGGATCTCGACGGCTTTGCGGCTCTGCTGCAGCACTTTGATACCCGGGATGCGGTGGATGGTCTCTTTGTCATGGGAGCTACAGGCGAATATGACCGTCTGAATTTCGCAGAACGCTGTCAAATACTGGACCTGCTGCTTGAATTGCAACTCAAAACCGCCTGGATACCGAACATCTCGAGCCTCGAGTGGGAGCCTTCGCTGGCTCTCGCACGCTATGCAGGTGAGCGCGGAATTGAAACAGTAGGTTTTATTCTCCCGGCAGGCTGTCGCTCTTTCGCCGATGTGCGCCGCTGTCTCAGCGAACTGCGCGACATGGGACTTAAGGTCTTTGTCTATCAGACAGGGAATTCGCCCTATCCGCTCACAGCGGAAGAGCTGGGAGAGCTGGTGGACGCAGATCTCCTGACAGGCATCAAAGACAGCTGCAGCAATACCAACATGTTTCGTCATCTGCGCTACGTGGCGGAACAGGGAGAGCGGATCACTGTCATTCAGGGTGTCGAGATGCTCTATCTCTCGTCGCTTTGCCTTGGTGGTGCCGGGGTTATCGGCGGTGGCTGCAATGTCTATCCCGAGCAGCTTACAGCGATCCGCCGGGCCTGGGAAAGCCGCGACCTTGAACGTGCCCGGCAGATCCAGCGTGATGTCAATATCTGGATAGAAGGTATTTATAACGAGGGCAGTGGTCTGGAGAGCATGAAGTACTATCTGGCGCTTTCCGGAGTGCCGATCGGGACCGCTTCGCGCTCTTCCTCCGGTGAGCTGAGCGCCACGAAGCGTGGCTGGGTGGAGGCACTGCATCGACGGCTTCCAGGTTGACGGTGCTGCATGGACGGAAGGTAGGGGAACGGATTTCCGCAGGGAAACACAAGGAAAAGAGGTGTGAAGACATGCTGAAAAGGAAGAGAGGATTGAAGTGGCTGAGCGCTTTCGCGGCGCTGGGTCTGCTGCTTGGCATAATGGCCGGTTGTCAGGGTGGAACGGAGCAGCCCACCACGGCCGGCCCGACTACCAGGCAGGAGGCTGCTGCGGATACGACAGCAGAAGCTCCGAAAAAGACCGAAGCCCCCGAAGAGACGGAGGCTCCCGAAACGGAAGCCCCTGAAGAAACGGAGGCTCCAGAGACTGAAGCTCCCGAGACAGAGACGGCGGGTGAACCTACACCGGTTACGATCTGGTATACCATCGGCCGCTTTACCATCGACGAGCGGACGGATCAGATTCCGCGTGAGGAAGATCTCGGCTTTCTCGAGGAAAAGTTCAACATCAAACTCGATTTCGTCACATCTCCGGGCGATCAGGCACGCGACCAGCTCGGAATACTGCTGTCCACCAATTCCATGCCGGACATCGTGGCTACGCCGGGAGCTTACGACACGTTTCTGATCCGCCCCGACCAGTTGTTTACCGATGGCCAGATCATTGACCTCGGCACGGTGATCGATCAGATTCCGACCTACAAGAGCATCATCGATGAGAACCCGGTGCTGATGAAAAACGTGATGGATGATGAGGGTCATATCCTGTATTTTGGCATGCCCATCTTTGAAGCCGAGATCGGCATGTCCGGCGGTCTGATGCTGCGCCGTGACTGGGTCGAAAAACTGGACATGGAGATGCCGCAGTCGATTGACGATTTCCTCAACATCCTGCGCGCCTTCCGTGACAAGGATCCCAATGGCAATGGCGAAGCGGATGAGATTCCTTTCTGCGGCACTCAGGGTTCACTGCAGGTTATTGGCAACCTCCTCGGTGTTCAGGAGACCTTCTCCATGGTCGGCGGTTCCGGCGGCCAGGTCGTCTTTGGTCCCTTCGAGGAGGAAATCTACCGCGAGCGCCTGAAGCTGATCCGTACCATGGTCGAAGAGAAACTGATCAACGAGAACTACTACAACTTCGATATGCAGATGCGCGATACCTGGATTTCGGAGGATCGTATCGGTGCGGCGCTGACGGGTCTTGGCAACCTTGACAAGTGGAACAATCTGATGGCCGATCACGAGAGCTTTCTGATGTGGCCCTTTGATAACCCTGCCCAGGAGGACGGCAACCGCTACTTTGACCGTACCGATCTGTCGAAGGCCATGCGCCATGACATCACCATGATCTCATCCAATGCTCTGGATCCGGGCGTCTGTGCCGCTCTTCTGGACTATTTCTACACCGATGAAGGTCACATGCTTCAGACCTTTGGCGTGGAAGGTCTGACCTACGAGATGGACGGCGACTTCCCCCACTATACGGACCTGATTCTGCATAATCCCGACGGCCTCGGTGTTGGTGATGCTCAGGTGAAATATATCGGCATTCCGGGTGCCCGCACCTATGAGGATCTGCGTGTCTGGGCCCAGCTTTCACTGACAACACCTGCTTCACGCCAGGCTGCCATGAAGACCTGGACCGACACGTTTACCGAAGAGACCAATACTCCGATTCCACCGGCCATGATGACCGTCGATGATGCGGACGAGTATGCGACGATCATGGCCGACCTGCAGACCTACCTGCTGGAAAGCGTCGCGAAGTTCACGACCGGCGAGTGGGACATCGATACGCAGTACGACGCCTTTGTCGAAGAGTGCCGTGTGCTGGGTGCCGAGCGTGCGCTCGAATTGCAGGATATCGCGATCAAGGCCTGGCAGGAACGCGGCGGAGTTCCCTACGAATTCACGCTGCAGCGGGCTGAAATCGACTGGTCGAAGATCCCGTTCCTGAGCGAACGCGGCATCGAATACATGGATCCCAGCCTCCGCTGACATAACCCTGGGACGCGCCCGTGTCACAAACACGGGCGCGCTTCCGCAGGCCGCCTGTGACTGCAGAACGGGAGGAAGATGGCTTTCATGCGCAACAGAAAAAGAGACGTAAGCGATGCGCCCACAGCATCGCCTGCCAGGCGACGGGACTGGCGCGCCTACTTCGCCCGCACCTGGTTTATCTATCTGATTTTTCTTATTGTGCTGATATGGTACGGCATCTTTCGCTATGCGCCGATGTATGGTGTCCAGATTGCCTTCCGCCGCTACACGCCCTCAGCCGGTATCTGGAACAGTCGCTGGGTGGGACTCAAAAACTTCGAACGCTTTTTTACCAGTGCCTATTTCACGCGGGTGTTTCGCAACACGATTGTGATGAATCTGCTGAATCTGATCTTTGCCTTTCCCGCCCCGATTGTCTTTGCCCTGATGCTGAACGAGATCCGGCACAGTGCCGTCAAGCGAAGCATTCAAACGATCAGCTACCTGCCTCACTTTATTTCGATGGTGGTTCTGACCGGCATCATGCATGACTTCCTGAATGATACGGGGACGATTACCACGCTGCTGAACAGGGTCTTTGGTCTGCCGCGGAAGGTCTGGCTGAACGATGTCAACGCCTATCGCACCATCTATATCCTCTCCGATATCTGGAAGGACCTCGGCTGGAGCGCCATCATCTATCTCGCAGCGCTGTCCAATGTCGATACCGATCTCTATGACGCCGCCGAGATCGACGGCTGCGGCTCCATCCGCAAAATAATCTATGTGACCCTGCCCGGCATCGCGCCGACCATCATCATTCTGCTCATTCTGCGCATAGGGAGCATGCTGAGTCTGGGGGTCGAGAAAACGCTGCTGCTCTATAATCCCAATACCTGGGAAGTTTCCGACATCATTTCGTCGTTTGTCTACCGCCGCGGCTTCGGCATCGACGGACGTGCTGATTATTCCTTCAGCACTGCCGTTGACCTGTTTAACGCGGTCGTCAACCTCTGTCTGCTGACGCTGGCGAACATTGTCGCCCGCCGTTTCAGTGAAACGAGTCTATGGTGAGGTGCGTATGCTGAGTCGTTCATGGCGCCGGTCGCCGGGGGATGTTGTTCTCAAGGCTGTCATCGCCGTTGTGATGCTGGTGATCGTCATCGTGACGCTCTATCCGTTCTGGTATATCTTTGTCGCCTCCTTCAGCGATCCCCGCGAGGTGGTCAGGACCAGTGGCATCATGATCTGGTTCAAAGGCTTCGACCTTTATGCCTACCGGGAGGTGCTGAATTATCGCCTGATCTGGATTGCCTATCGCAACACCCTTGTCTATCTCTTCTTCGGACTGATTGTAAACATGACCATGACGGTTCTCGCCGCCTATGCCTTTTCACGGAAAAATGTCATAGGGAGCGGAGTCATGATGAAACTTGTCGTCTTTACGATGTTTTTCAGCGGCGGCATGATTCCCAACTACATTATTGTGGATTCTCTGGGTCTGACCAATACCATGTGGTCGCAGTTTGTTCCCTATGCGATCAACACCTACAACCTCATCATCCTGCGCACCGCCTTTCAGGCGATTCCCGATTCGATCGAAGAGGCGGCCATCATCGACGGTGCATCCCCGGCCCAGCTTATGGTGCGCATCGTCCTTCCCCTGGCTCTGCCCAGCATCATGGTCATCGGCCTCTACTACACCGAGGAAATCTGGAATTCCTATTTCCGCGGCCTGCTCTATCTGCGTTCGGACCAGAAGTACTCGCTGCAGATGGTGCTGCGCATGATTCTGGATACGAGCCACACGGGTCAGTCCGATCAGGCCTTTGTCAATACAAATATCGACCGTACCGTGAAATATGCCTCGATCATTGTGTCGACGCTGCCGGTGCTGATGGTCTATCCGTTTATTCAGCGCTATTTTGTCCAGGGTGTCATGATCGGTTCAATCAAGGGCTGATGCAGCCGGCTCTGACAATGGCCTGCGGTGCAGGGGGTCAGCAATGACCAGACGGGAACGATGGTATCAGCTTCAGCCGCTTCGGCACCACCAGTTGCCCGGTCGACTGCTCCGCCTGTGCTGCCATGTTGCCCGTGTTGGCCTCGGAAGCGAAGCAATGATATACGCGGTTTTTCCGTCCGGCCGGGTGTTTTCCGGAGGATCGCTGACTTGAGTTTATATCGTGACGAGCACATCAGAGGCCCCATTGTCGAGGTCGACTTCGACAGGCATGTCCGCTCCGTGCGCGAGGATATCCACGCCCTCGAGCTGAAGGACTTCATGGTGCTGGGTCCCTTTGTCATGGAGACGCCGGGTCTCTTTGAGACAGAGTACTTCCATCAGCGAAACCTCGTACTCGAAGAGGACTATCTCAGCGCCGCAGGCGGTGAGAGGGAGCATGTTCCCTGGCTGCATCGGCCCGTTCCAAACCGTCATGAGGGTCCCGCGCTGCTCCGCTGGTCTCCCGGCTGCCAGCGCTGGGGCATGCTTCGCTTCGATGCGGAGGGATCGGACTTTCACACGGCGCTTTACAAGACCCGGCAGCGAAACTGCGTCTACTACGCCGCTGTCTACATCCACTGTTCCGGGGCCCGGCGCGCGATTCTGGTCTTTGAGAACTCCGGTGGCTACCTCTATCTCAATGGCTCGCTGCTGCATCGCCATCCGTACGGGCGCGTGAACGCTCTGCCGACTCTGGGGCATGCCATTCCGGTTTACTTTCGTGAGGGCAGGAACCTGCTGCTGTTCAAGCTGCGCCCGGGTTTCATTGCCGATACGATTGATCTGTCGCTGACGGTCTGCTCGCTGCATCCGATCACGGTGGAAACCCGCGGGGTGGCGCTGTCGCAGTTTTTGCCGACCGCTGCCTATGCGGGATCCCCGGATCGTCCACTGCAGGTTTTTCAGGGCTTCGCCGTCCCCCTGCCGGGGGCGGGTGACGCTGTCGCGGAGCTGACGGCGACTCTGGAAGGCGCAGGAAGGGTCCTCTGCCGTCAGGTGCTGGATCCTCTGCCGCCGGGCTCGTATCAGACCGTGCGGCTGGAAGTACCAAGCGACAGGGAGCGATGCGAACTGCGGCTTGAGCTCGCAAGCGGCAGTGAACGGGCCGGGACCTTGCTTTCGCTGGTCACGACACCGCACAGTGGTTTTCGCGGGCAGTCACATCTCATCTCGGGCTTTCATTTCGACACGACCTACCATCAGGAACAGCATGTCTATGCCCTCGGCGCATTCTGGATCACGCGTCAGCTGCTGCAGCGCCTTGAGGAAGAGAAGGCGTTTCGTACCGTCCTTTCGGAGCTGGACTATCTGCATCCCTACTATTCGCTCTACGCAGGGCATCGTTCCGTTCTGCGGCAGGGCTTCGCAGAGGGACGCATCGAGGCGGACTCCTTCTACAATCAGCCCAATGAGCTTACATCGGGTGCTGAGGCACTGGTACGGAATGCGATCTGCGGTCAGCTCTATCATCGTGATGTCTTCGGCCGGGCCGTAAGTGTCTATTCTCCCCACGACGTCTTTGGACATCCGAATCAGATGTCCCAGCTCTGCCGGCTCGCAGGCTGCCGCTTTGCGCGCTGGAGCAAGCTGGTCTGGGGGCTGGATCAGATATTCCGGCACATATCGCCAGATGGCACCGTGCTCATCCATGAGAAGGGGCTCGGAGAGCGGGATGCCATGCGTCTCGGACTCTCCACCTGTCTGGCTGACACGGCGGTGCTGCGAAACGTCCCCTCATGGCCGGCGGATGAGGCACTCGACTGGATGGAGGAGACGCTGACCAGGACCCGGTATTCTACCCCCTCCGAGATCGCCAACGCCATCGTTCATGAAGTGGAGATGCAGGCGGATACCACCCGTGTCGTTCTCAGTTCACAGGATCTGACGCAGCATCATCTCGGTGTCATGTTGACGCGCACGGACTTCAAGCAGGCCAATCGCCTGGCGGAGAACCTGCTGATCTCGGCGGAGAAGCTGGCTACGATCGCGGCTCTGCAGGGGGCGAAATATCCGGACAGGGCACTCGACAAGGCCTGGCGGCAGCTGCTCTGCGCTCAGCACCACGACTCCATCACCGGCACCAACAACGAGGTTTCCCATGTCGACCTTCTGATCCAGTACCGCGAGGCCTGCGAGCTGGGTGCGGAACTCGTCAGGCGCAGCATGGCGTTTCTGGCCGCGCAGATCCGCCCTGCCGCCGCGGCCGGCGAGTCGCTGCTGGAGGCAAGCGTTTTCAACACGCATGGCTGGGCCCGCCGCGATGTGGCCGAGATTGTACTGCCGGACGTGCTCGCGGACAGCAGCTTCGCCCTTCTCGACAGCTGCGGTGATGTTGTGCCGCTGCAGCGGACCGCGTCAGGCGGGAGGCTGGTCTTTGTCGCCGAGCTGCCCTCCTTCGGCTATCGGCAGTATCGTCTCTGTGCCCGGCCGGACCTGCGGGAAGACCCGCTTTCGGCGCCCGTTTCGGAGACGGAGCTCCGGGATACCTGCACCATCAGCAACGAGTACTGGACGATTACGGTGGATCCGCAGCGCGGAGGAGGCATCGTCTCGCTCTGGGACCGGCTCCAACAGCGCGAACTGATCGATCAGGAGAGCGCCTTCGGACCGGCCCACTGCATTGCCGTCCTGCGCGAGGTCCCCGGGCGCATGGAGCCGCAGCACGAGCTGTACACGAGCGGGCATAAACTCTTTTCGTCCGACTATCGCGCCACCGTCAGCTGTGAAACGGGTCCGGTCTATTCCCGCCTGCTGATCCGTGTCCCGGCTGGTACCGTGGCGCGCATCCGCCAGAGCATCACCCTGTATCAGGGTCTGAAACGGATTGAGCTGCAGACGATCATCGAAGACTATCAGGATCGCGACGACCTCTTCTGCGTGACCTTCCCCATGGCTCTGTCCTGCTCACAGCCACTCTATGACGACCGTTTCTCCTCACATGTAGCCAGCCGCAGCCCGCGTCCCCTGTCCTTTCAGACGCATCAGTTCGCCTCGCCCTCCCACAGCCGCATTCTGCCCGTCAACCAGTGGCTGAATCTGGGTCCGACAAGCCGGATTGTCTTCCCGCACCCCGTCCTGTCAGCCCGGGCTGAGGACGACACGACGGCGGCCCTGAATCTGGGCCCTGTGGCCCTCATCCGCGTGGAGGAGCCGGCTCAGCAGCAGGCGGCCGATATGCTTCTCGGCGCTCTGACACGCCGTGCGATTCCTGTCATCCAGTTCCCGGATCGCGGGCAGAGCGGACCCCACAGGTATATCCATTTCAACGAGGCTCTCGATCACACGGACACGCGCCTGGTTCTCGGCATTGCCGGGGACGGCAATCACTATGTGGAGGACCTGCTGGGGCGCTGCGCTGAACAGACGCTGGAATGCTGCCGCGCTGCCCTTGCCGGGCGGGATCTCGCTGTCCTGTATTTCACAGATATGGAAAATGCCTACCAAAAGGAGATTGCGGTCGTTCTGCTGCTGGCGGCCGATGCGGCAGCGCTGCGGAAAGCCATAGTGGACTTCTGCCGGCAGCTGCATGAGGCCGGCCGGGTCGTGATCGAGAACGCCATCCTCGTCGACCCTGTAGCGCCGCCGGATGACTACGGTGTCGCTCTGCTCAATCGCGGCAACATCAGCTGCTCGGTTGAGGGCAGGTCCATGCTCAACCTGATGCTTTTCCATACGGCCGACTTCTACGGCAATGCCGGGAGAGTGACCGGCCGCGGGCAGCTGATTCCCGAGCGGAAGACGCACAGCTTCTCCTATGCTCTCCTGCCGCACGCGGGCGACATGCGCCCCGCTGATCTCTACCGCGAGGCGTATGGCTTCAACGATCCTCCGCTCGTCCACCAGGAACTGTCAGCGGATCACGAGAGCACGGAACGGATAGAGGAACGCAGTCTGCCGGCCGCCATGAGCTGGCTCGAGACGAGCCCTGACTGGATCCTGACCTCGCTGCACCTCTCCGGGTGGCCCCTGGCCTCCCTGCGCGGCCGGATGGGGACTGTGTGCGAACGCGGAATAACGTTACGGGGCTTCGAGCCGAACGGAGACGACGCCAGCGTGACACTTGGCACAGCTCTGCCGCTCCGGGATCCCGTAGCCATAAACTTCCTGGGTGACTCTGTCGATGCGGATGCCGGAATGGCCCGGCTTTCTGCCAAGCCCGGCGACATGCCGACCGTGTACCGCTTCACAGCCGGCCCGCAGCAGATTCAGACCTGGCAGTTTGCCCTTGGGGCCGTACTGCAGCAGCAGGCGGCGGAGATTCGCCTCGGTCCGGAACGGGAGCTCCACGAGCCGACCTATGTGCGCAGCTGGGAGTACAACCTCGGCTCCATGCCCATGGGCATGCTCCCGCTCTGCGGTTCGATCGAGCGCGAAGTGCTGGACCTCACGGCCGGCCGGACGGAACTCGCGATCAACATCGCCAATAACTACACCGACCGTGCCGTCTCGGGTGTCATGAAGCTGGAGCTGCCCGGGGGCTTCCGCACTGCCTGCGATGAGATAAGCTACGACCTCGCCCCGCAGTCGGAGACGGTGCGGCTGGTCCCCGTTGAACGGACGGGGGAGCCGCCTGCCGGAGCTTTCCGCCTCTGCTATGAGCACGACGGCCAGTCCTTCGAGGACATCATGGCACTAACGCCCACCCTGCCCGTGTGCAGCGTTCGTCTGGCTGCGGACGGGCTGGTCATCTACCTGAACAACCCCTCCGATATCCGGCAGTCGGGCGAACTCGCCATCGCCAGCCCCTTTGAAAGCTGGGCTCTGACGGGCTTTAACCGCGATTCCTGGTGTGACCTGCCGTGCCGCAGCCTCAGCTTCTCGCTCCGTCCGGGCGAGAGTCGGAGCTGGACGATTCCGCTTGTCCTGCGCCGGGAACCGTGGCTGGACGGTCTGATACCGTCCATCTGGGTCGCCGTGAAAGTGATGGTCAACGGCCTGCTCGCCTACGCCTATGACGAGATTCGAGGAGAACCCCATACCGTCTGGATGCATGAATATTACGATACGATCCGGAAGGAGCACGGTTCCCTGCGCGGGCTGCTGGAAATGTAGCGGGCACGCTGTGGATATCGGATATGACGCCTGAGGCAGCTGTGGAAGGAGACAGAAATACCATGCAGAAGACACTCACCATGATCGGCAACGCCCACATCGATCCCGTCTGGCTCTGGGACTGGCGCGACGGCCATCGCACCACGCTCGCGACCTGCCACGCCGCGGTGGAGATCCTGGACGAGTTTCCGGAAACCGTTTTCACCGCCAGCTCGCTGCAGCTGCACCTCTGGGTCGAGGAGGCGGACCCCGCACTCTTCGCCCGCATCGCGGGCCATGTCGCCGCCGGCCGCTGGGTCATCTGCGGGGGCATGTGGATCGAGCCCGACTGCAATCTGCCGGGAGCCGAGTCCTTTGCCCGCCATATCCATCTCTCGCAGCGCTACATGCTCTCGCGCTTTGGCCGCCTGATCACGACCGGCTACAATGTCGACAGCTTCGGCCACACAGCCACGCTGCCGAAAATTCTCGCGGCCGGCCGGATCGAAAACTATTGTTTCTCGCGCCCCGGGACGCATGAGAAGGAGCTGCCCGACGGGACCTTCCTGTGGGAGGCCGATGACGGCTCGCAGGTGCTGGCCTACCGCATTCCCTTCAGCTATGGCACGTTTGGCCATCTCGGCGCACACATCGACCGCGTCCGCGACCTGCTCGACGAGCGGCATCCCGACCTGATGTGCTTCTATGGCGTCGGCAACCATGGCGGCGGCCCGACGCGTGAAAACATCCTCGAGATCCGGGCGCGCATGGCCGACTCCGGCGACCCCGTCCAATATCGCTTTGGCGACCCCGAAAGCTGGTTCGCTGCCGAGCGCCGCCGCCGGGACGACTGGCCGGTCGTGCGCGGGGACCTGCAGTTTCACGCCATCGGCTGCTACTCGGTGCACCGCGGGATCAAGCGCGACGTCCGCCGCGCCGAGGCCGCCCTGCTCGATGCCGAAGCCCTCGCCGTCATGGCCCAGTGGCTCTGCCCCGACTATAAGGTGCCGCAGCTCGACCAGGCCTGGCAGCGGCTGCTCTTCAACCAGTTCCATGACACGCTCGCCGGCACCAGCATCGCCACGGCTTATCGCGACGCCCGCGACCAGCTCGGCGCCGCCATCACGGCGGCGGACGAGGCGGCGACTCTCGCCCTCGCCCGCATCGCCGCGGCCATTGATACCACTGCCACGCAAAGCCCTTCTCCCGACCCCGACGCCCCCGTCCATGTCAGCGGCCAGAGCGCCGTGCCGCTGCTGGTCTGCAACCCGACGGGCGCGGAGCGCAGGGAACTCGTGCGCTGCGAAATTGCCCCGCGCGAGCATGTCGACCGGCCCGGCGCTTGGGAGGCCCTGGGCCCCGACGGCATGCGCCTTCCGGTGCAGCTCGAGCCGCCGGCGGCCCATGTCGACGGCCGCGTGACGCTCTGCTTCCCGGCGCAGCTGCCGGCCCTCGGCTATGCCCTCTATCAGCTGTACCCGGTGGCCGGCGCCGCGGAGCCCCGGCGCCCCGCCGTGCCGGCGGCCGCGAGCTACCCGCTCGGAGACGGCTGCCTGCTGACGCTGGACCCGGAGGCCCCGGAGCGCTCGGAGCTGACGCATGAGGGGGAGCTGCTGCTGCGGCTGCCGCCGCAGCTCTACGCGCTGCCGGACTCGAGCGACACCTGGAGCCACGGCATCGACCGCTTCGCGGCGGACTTCGCGGCGGAGGCGAAGCGCTTCCGCCTGCTCGGTCTGCGGCCGTGCAGCGCCGGGATTCACTGTGAGACCTGGTGCTGGACATATGAGCTCGGGGCGAGCCGCGCCTGGATCTATCTCGACATCGACCGCGTTCACGGGCGGCTCGACTGGCGTTTCGTCGTCAACTGGCAGGAGCGGAGCGCGATTCTGAAGCTGGGCTTCGAGGGGCGGGAGACGCCGCGGCTGCGGGTTGCCGTGCCCTTCGGCAGCCGCGAAGTCGCCTGCGACGGCCGCGAGTTCCCGTTCGGGCCCTGGTGCACGCTCGAGACGGGCGGGCGGCATGGACGGCATACGCTCGTGCTCGCGAACCGTGCCATCGGCGGCGCCAGCCACGACGGCCGCCGCCTGCTGCTGACGCTGCTGCGCTCGCCGGCCTACGCCCATCATGACCCCCATGTGATCACGGAAGAGATTGACGACCAGGCCTGTATCGATCTCGGCGTCCACAGCTTCCACCTCGCCATGCGGGCGCTACCGGGGCCGGCCCGGGCGCAGGACGGCGCCCGTCTGGCCACCGCGCTCGCGCAGCCGCTGCGGGCCGGGCTGGCGACGGTGCATCGGGGCCGCCAGACGGAGGCGTCGGCCGGCCGGCTCACGGTCGAGCCCGGGAACATCCAGATCACGGCGGTCAAGCCCAATACCGAGGGCTGTGCGGCAGTCGTGCGCTTCTATGAGAGCGAGGGGCGGGCGACCGTGGCGCGCCTCCGCTGGGGCGACGCGAAGCCGCAGGAACTCGAGGTCGGAGCGCATGCCCTCGTCACCTGTCTGGTCATGGAGGAAGGCAGCTTCGTCCCCGTCGACCTGCTCGAGGAGCCCCTGCCCGCGCTGCCTCTGGAGATCGGGCCGCCCGCCGGCGCGGAAGACATTCAGGAACAGGGCTGAAAAGAGGCGCGTCGACAAAAACTGTGTCCTGTGCAGTGATGGAGAGGCCGCTGCTTTGTTATCCTGTCAAAAACCGTTGTGAGGTGAAGAACATGACAGACAGTCAGCCGGCGCCCGTTGCGGCGCCCTCGAACACCCTGGTCCGGAATGAGCGGCGACAGAAACGTTCTTCTGTTCTCGCCCTGCTGCTGATCGCCATTGCCATCGTGCTGGTACCGGTCGGCCTGGTGGTGCGAAACAGGGAGAGCAGCCAGAAGGTGCCCTTTGGTGGCAGGCTCGCGGATCAGAAGGGCGAGCAGGTGGAGGCAGAGCTGGTCTGGTACGACGCCGCTCTGGGCTCGATCGGGGACCAGTACTATCACTTTGCCCAGGATAAGGACTACAACCTCTTCGTGGTTGTTGTGAACAAGGAGGACAGCCAGACCTTCGAGGCCAATCTCAAGGCCGATCCGCGTCTCGCCGCACTGAACGCCGAGCCGCTGTCCCTGGTCGGGAAGATCAAGCCGCTCGCGACCGACTCGCTCAGTGCCGTGATCGAGCGCTTTGGCTACTACAAAATTCCCGGCGACGAGACGCTCACGGCGACGGATCCCCGCGCCATCTACGGCATCTTCAAGTTCTATAAGTCCGAGACAGCCGAGAGGATCTGGATCGCGGCAGTGATGGCCGGCTTCTTCGGGTTGATCTCCCTGCTAGTCGCCTTTGGCATACGGAGCGGGCAGAAGAAGGCTGTCGCCCTGCTCGATGCCAGACGACCCGGCTGGGCCGAGCGCGGCCTGCTCGATGCCGAGCCGGACTTTGCCATCAAGGATCTCGAACTGCGCGTGGTCGACGATCTCCTGATCGCGGAGAGCGGCGGCCTCAAGGTCGCTGATCTGCGTGAGGTCAGCTGGATCTATCTGAACAGCACGCGTGTGCGTAATTCGACGAACTACTCGCTGCTGGTGCATGACGAGGCGGGGAAGAAGTCGGTTCTCAGTCTGCCGTCGAAGAAGCGCGTCATTGAGAGCGAGATGCCGGGGTTCTGGGCCTATATCAACCAGACCTACCCGGAGATGCGCATCGGCTATACGATGGACAACCGCCAGGCTGACAGCGGGAAGCGTCAGAGCAAATAGGGAGGGACCAGTCCGGGGCCGACATGCGGGCCCCTGGAGACTCGACCTGAACAATGTAAGTCAAGAACAGCCCGCCAGCCGGCATGCTTCCGGAAGACGGGCTGTTCTGCTGTTCCAGAAAGCTGTTTCCGGCCAGGGTGTGGAATCCAGGTGTGCCGGCGGAGCGTGTGCCCTGTACGGAGACAGGGTGGCGGCCGCTTTGTTATGCTGAGACAAAGCGCTGTGAGGTGGAAATCATGTCAGTCAGCCAGCCGGCGTCCGTTGCGACGCCGTCGAACACCATCGCCCGGAACAGGAGGCGCCAGAGGCTCTATTCTGTCATCGCTCTGCTGCTGATTGTCCTTGCCATCGTGCTGGTGCCGTTCGCACTGCTGGAGAGGAAGGGGGAGAGCAGTCAGATGAAGCCCCCATTTCGTGGCAATCTCAGCATGCAGGAAAACGAGCAGGTCGAGGTCCGGCTGGTCTGGTTCGATAACGCTGTGAGTTCGGTCGGCGACCAGTACTGCCATCTGGCCAGGGACGAGAGGCACAACTACTTTGCGATCGTGGTGAACAGGGAGGACAGCCAGGCCCTCGAGGCCCGGCTCGAGTCAGATCCCGAGCTCGCAGCGCTCAAAAGCGAGCCCCTGTCCCTGATCGGGGAGATCAGGGAGCTCGATCCCGATACCGGCGGCGATGTGATGGTGCGCTTCACCCGCTATGGCATTGGCGACGGCGAACCGATGTCGCCGCTGGATGTCCGCGCCAACTACGGCATCTTCAAAAGCTATGCATCTGAAACGGCCGGGAAGGCCTGGATGTTCTGGATCGGGGCAGCGGCGGCCGGCTTCTGCGGGCTGATCTTCCTGCTCGCCGCCTGGAACGTGCGGCGCAGGCAACAAAGCAGAGTGTGACCCGGCTGCCGAGGAAGCTCGCATCTCACACGACGATTCGGCATTTCAGCAGATATAGAGCATGCTGACTGAGGTCACCCGGGTTCAACGGGAGGTCCCTGCGATGTTAAAAATCCCAGGCTGAGCCAGCTACCCATCATCCATGGCTGCCAGGCAGGCGGGAGTTTGGGCTAAAGAGCTTACTTTCCTGGTATCAGATCTGCGCCTCGCCGGATCGGATTTGCATCAACGTATGCTCAGGCCGGAGGTGTCACAGGTCTGCTCCCCCCAGGAGATGAAGTGGGGCTCATTCTTCTCCACGTTCTCCAGCGCCTTGATCTGTGCGTCGAGGTCAGTATCGATCCCTTTGTTGATTCTCCTGACGACGATCCAGGTGAGCAGAAAGCCGAGAGCCAGCACGCCAAGCAAGACAAACAGTCTTATTTCCTCAGCGGGAACCAGCAGCTTATCCACCAGAACCATCAGCACAATGCCGACCCACATGCCGACGAAGAACGTCAGGCTGCCTACAGACAGCTTACCCACTTTTCCGCTTTGTTGATTGTTGCGTGCGGCGATCTGACTTCGGATTGCCGGTGCCCAGTGCTGGTACTGCCTGCAGTGAGGGCACTTTCCCTCCTCGTCCTGGGGTATCTCAAAACCTCCGCTCCTGATCTTCTCATCCATCTGCGCCACATTGGCGGCCAGCTGCATTCTGGCCTGATCTTTCATTACCTCTGCACCGGCGCTACTGGTATAGGCCCAGGTAGTAGACTTGAGCATGCTGCCGTTGCGCGCTCTGAGGCTGCTGCGCTTCTCGACCGGCCTGCCACAGAGCTCACAGGTGTAGCCCCAGCTGTAATACTGGGTTGCCGTCGCGCCGACAAATTGCCGGTTTGCCATAAAAACCCCCCCCTTTATGTCGTTTGCTCCGGCCGCCTAGTCTTTTTGCGGTTGTTCTTATGAGTACATATATGTATGGGCAGAACGCCTTCGTTCCCTGCCCATTATACGAGCAGTTCTTTCATTTTTGCCTGATTCTTGAATGCTTCTACATATCCTTTCATCGTATCTGCGCCCTCGCCTGAGCGGATTTGCATCAGTGTATGCTCAGGCCATAGGTGTCACAGGACTGCTCCGCCCAGGCGATGAAGCGGGGCTCATTTTTCTCCACGTTCTCCAGCACCTTGACCTGTGCGTCGAGGTTTGCTTTGGACCTCTTGTAAACGTTCCAGACGACGATCCAGGTGACCAGGAAGCCGAAAAGCAGCGAGCCGCCCAGGACAAACATCCATGTATCCTTGCCGGGAGCCAGCAGTTTGTCCAGCAGCAGCAGGAGCCCCAGACTGACCCACATACCGACAAAGAATGTTAGCCAGCCAATGGCCAGTTTATCC
The DNA here is from genome assembly GCA_030057555.1 of Bacillota bacterium. Lineage (GTDB taxonomy): Bacteria > Bacillota > Clostridia > Saccharofermentanales > Fastidiosipilaceae > JAEZYR01. The sequence goes on from JASGUU010000034.1 coordinate 53,289, forward strand.
CCTCTTCTGCTCTTCGGGTTGTTATGCGCGGCGATCTGACTTTGAATCTCCGGCGCCCAGTGCTGGTACTGTTTGCAGTGGGGGCACTTCCCCTCCTCGCCCTGGGGTATCTCAAAGCCTTCGTTCCTGATCTTTTCATCCATTTGCGCCACGCCGACGGCCAGCTGCATTCTCGCCTGATCCTTCATTGCCTCCGCGCCTGCGCGGTCGATAGAGGCCCAGGTGGTGGACTTGTGCATGCTGCCGTTGCGTGCACTGACGCCGCTGCGCTTCTCAACCGGCATGCCGCAGAGTTCGCAGGTATAGCCCCAGCTGTAATACTGGGTTGCTATCGCGCCGACAAATTTCTGGTTTGCCATCTGTATCCCCCCTTTTGTGCCGTTTGTTGCGGCCGCTTTGTCTATTTGCGTTTTTTGAAATGCATACATTAAATGTATGGACAGGACGCATTTGTTCCGTGCATATTATACGAGCAGTTCTTCCATTTTTTCTAAATTTCTGAATACTTCTGCATGTCATCCATCGCGACGACAGCATTGCTGTCCCTGCTATCCGGATCGGCTCCTGCCTTTGTAAAAGCTCCGCTTCAGCTGTCCGATAAGTGCTCCGTGTGCATGAGTGAGACAAAGTGTTGTGTCTGGAGCTTCAGGAACGAGCTGTTGTAGAAGAACACGCGGAAGCCTGCGGGTGCCTTCGCAGCGCAAAGGACACATCCGGACGGGACAGGCAGATTCTGCTCTTCATCGAGTCTGTCTCGATGATCCTTCCCGCAGCGATACGAAGACACAAGCGCGAGACAGAAATCGCAGCAAAGTACCTTGTGACTCAGATGCTGTGGGAGGCGGGCTGTTTTTTATGTTCGGGTCCAGCTTTGGTCAGGATCGCGAGAAATCCAAAAAAAGATTTGGCGTGCGCCAGTTCGGTGCAAGGGAGATAGTGAGGTGAGATTCCTCACCCGGTAAAGGGGTAGCGCCCAGCCGGTACATAGCCTTGGAGCCTTAGTCCG
>JASGUU010000035.1 GCA_030057555.1 Bacillota bacterium
AGGAAGCTCAAGAGCCTCGACCAGATCCAGATACGTTTGGCTGATGTTCGTCGGTGTCAGGGTGACACTGGGCCACTCGCCCTGCATCAGGACAAGTGGAGAGATCAGTGACTTTTGAAGTACAGCAGCCGAAGGACGCACACCGGTCTTGTGTTCCAGCAGATACTGCAGATAGCGAACCATGCAGAGGGCGATGAAGCACATGACGAAGTGTCCTCGAATGCGTTCGTCCGTCCACACAAAGACAGGCCGGGCACGAAGATCCGTCTTCAGGACGCGAAAGCTCTCTTCGATCTTGTTACCGCCGAGCTAAATTGTCCACAATCGCCGAGCGATCTCTGGCCAGGGATCGCCGAACTAAAAATGACCACCCCTTCGCCACACACGTACCATGGGAGTAAGCAGAACCCTTTGGAGGTGTGACATGCAAAGGAGTGGCCTTGTCATTATGGTCAGAGAAAAACATGAAATGCAACACATGAGCATCGCAGCGATTGCTCGCGAGCTGGGTCTGAGCCGGACGACAGTACGGAAGTACTTGAAGTACGGCCATGTCCCGGACAAGCGGCTCGGAACGAAGCGCAGCTCGAAGCTGGACCCGCACAAAGCGCTTCTCGATGAACTGTTGAAGCGGGGGATCTACAACGCCGTCACGCTTTACGAGCTCTTGCAGGAGCAGGGCTACGACGGGAAGCTGAGCATCCTGAAAGCGTACGTGTCTCCGCTTCGACCGCCTGTCAGCAAGGAGGAACCGGCCGTTCGTCGCTACGAAAGCGAGCCCGGTCGCCAGGCACAGATGGACTGGGGATTCTGCTCGTACATCGATCCCAAAGGCCGCCAGCGGAAGGTCGCCTGTTTCGTCATGGTTCTGGTCTACAGCCGCATGCGCTATATCGAATTCGCCCCCAGCTGCCATCGCAGCTACTTCCTGCGTGCCATGGTCAACGCCTTTCTCTTCTTCGGCGGTGTCCCCCAGCAGGTACTGACAGATCGCATGAAGACCGTGGTCCTTCACACACAGCAGGGTCAAGCTGTCTGGCAGGCAGATTTCGAACGCTTCGCAGCGGATCTTGGCTTCGTGCCAAAGCTATGCCGTGTTTGACGCCCGCAAACCAAGGGGAAGGTGGAGCGGCTTGTACGCTATGTCAAGGAGAGCTTCATCCCGGGCCGCAGCTTTCTCGATCTGTGCGACCTCAACCAGCAGGCACAGCGCTAGCTGGAGCGTGTGAACGGACGTATCCATGGCAGCACCCATGAGATTCCTCTCGAGCGACTCGCGGAGGAAGGACTTAAGCCACTGCCGGAAGACGGGCGGCATCTGTCCTATCTCCTGTTCCTGACTTTCAGACTTATTGAGTCACAAAAACCCGGAGAGGCCTGCCGCGCAGCCATCTTCGGGTTTTGTCAGCGATTTATTTTGTCCTCTTATCCTGCTCTGCGTTGACACCTAAAATCCCGCTCGAGATATAGCGAGGTCAGCTGTCAAACGCCTGAAAGCATTCTTACATCTATGTTACAGCTGCCTGGAGTGCTTTTTATACTTAAAACATCGCTATAATATGGCTATGGATACGCATACATTATTAGAAGGTAAAAAGCTGAACTATCAGCGCCACAAGAACGGATCGACGTACGTCTACGAGGTCCTGGAGCGTTATTGGGACAAGGAGAAGAAGCAGGCCCGGACGAAACAGGTCTATCTGGGCAAGCTGGACCCTGAGACAGGTGCATTTGTTCCCTCCAAACGTTTTGGTGAAGACAAACTCGCTGCGATGGATTCTGCTGTGACCGTGAAGACGCATGTCAGCGGACCGGCCATGCTTCTGAATCAGATCGACAAAGAGCTGGGCTTATCTTCCACCCTCAGGAAGGCAGCACCGGAGATCTGGAAGGAGATGCTGGCTCTGGCCTGGTATGTCCTGCTGACCGGGCGTCCACTGTCGGATGCGGACGTGTGGCTTGAGAACCATGAGTCGTCAGTAGACCGGGTGCTCAGCAGCCAGCGTATCAGTGAGATCCTGGCTCTGATCACGGAAGATGTACGCCAGACCTTCTTCAAGCTCTGGGGCAGGAAGCTGGCAGAGGGGGATCATCTCTGCTATGACATCACATCCGTCTCCTCCTATGCCAAACAGAATGAGTATGTCCGTTATGGATATAACCGTGACCGTGAAGCACTGCCTCAGATCAATCTGGCCATGGTCTACGGACAGAAGAGCTTCCTTCCGGTGACCTACCGTGAACTGCCAGGTTCCATTACGGACGTAAAGACACTGGCCAATCTGCTCCACCAGTTTCAGAAGCTGGACTTTGCCAGGTTGCATGTTGTGATGGATAAGGGCTTTTACAGCCAGCAGAACATCGACGAGCTCTGTGCCCATCGTCACCACTTCAGCATTGCCGTCCCCAGCCATTTACGCTTTGTGCGGGATTACATTGATGCGTATCGAGATGAGATTGACTGTCCGGATGGACTAAGGATGCTGGATGGGGAAGCCATCTATCTCAAGACCTTCCTTCATCCCTGGGGAGAATCCCGTCGCCGCTGTTACCTGCATATCTACTTCAACCCACAACACATGACCGATGACCGTGTCGCCTTCGATCTTCACATCCTGCAGCTGGAACGTGAGTTACTGGAGGAGCAGCTTGTAGAGAGTCACCAGGAGCAGTACCGGCAGTTCTTCCATGTCAGGGAGACAGCAAAACAGGGGC
>JASGUU010000036.1 GCA_030057555.1 Bacillota bacterium
TTCCTGCATCTGATGAGGATAATTCCATTGTGGAGTATCGTAGACTGTTTTGTCGGGGCTATCTCATTTTGTTGGGCGTTCGACCTCTATCTGCAATCTCCCTGTCATATTCCTTGTCGCAGCCGTGGCCTCTCGCAGTTTCCGGCAGTGCGCTGCCGGAGCGGTCTTTGCCTGGCGGAAACTCAGGCCGCGATATCCTTCTTTTCGTACTTCACATAGGCGATGAGAATACAAATCAGGCCAAGGCCCATGCCCAGGGCGATCAGTTCCCACAGCAGGGCGTTATCGCGGAATATCTGCGCCGCTTCCGAGTACTTGAACGGGGTCAGATACTTCAGTTTCTCGACTGGTTCGGCGATGTTCGCGATGATCCCGAGGGCATACATGAGCAGGGCCAGACCCAGACCGATGCCCGCTCCGCCGCCCTTCAGAAAGGCTGAAATCATGAAGGTGATCGCTGTCAGCTGCAGGTTCATGAAGACGATGGACAGGTGCAGCTTCAGAAACTGCGGCAGTTCGATCTCCTCTCCGATCATGCGAAACGAGAGCGCGGCTGCAGCTGTAATAATCAGATTCATGAGGAGAATCTGGAAGGCTATGGCGAGCAGCTTCTCCGTCACGACCCGCGAGCGCCTGACCGGGTGGGAAAGCAGGAATTCCGCGGTATGCCTGCCCTCCTCCTTTGCCAGCGCCGAGACTCCGAGCAGGGCCGCAAACATGGCTGTGCCCAGGCCTATGACGTTGCCGCTCTCGATGCCATAAAAGCCCATGGCCGTGGTCATCTTCAGAACATCGAGACCAAAGGCGCTGGTAAAGTGCCCCATATTGGCAAAGCTCTCATCAATGGCCGTCATGTTTCCGGACATTTCCGGGAACATCAGCATGACCAGGACGACAAAGGCCGCGATCGACACAGTCCAGACAGCAAAGGCTCTGCCTCCGCTCTTTATTTCTCTGACGAATATCTTCATGGACGTTCGTCCCTTTCGTAATAGTGCAGAAAGATCTCCTCCAGATCCGGCTCTGTGATCTGCAGGTCGCGGATGTCCATCCCGGCCAGCTCAGCCAACAGGGCATTGATGTCCCCACGGAACAAAAAAGTCAGGACATCTCCATTCACTTTGACGTTCCGCATGCCTTCGAGGAAGAAGCCGGCAGGCACGCCGGCAGCCACGACCTTCTTTGCCATGCTGCCTGTCAGTTTCGCGACATCGTCAGTGCGCACGATGGAGCCGTTCCTGATGATGGCTGCCCGCCCGCAGTTATGCTGCACTTCGGAGAGGACGTGAGAGGATATCAAAAACGTCGCGCCCTCGCGGTTGCGCTCCCTGATCAAATCCCAGAATTCCTTCTGCATGAGGGGGTCCAGGCCGCTGGTGGGTTCATCGAGGATGTACAGCTCAGGCCTGTGCTGCATGGCGCAGACGATATTCACCTTCCTGCGGTTGCCGAGAGAGAGCTCGCCGATCTTCCTGCCGGGGTCGAGCTCAAATCTGTCCATCAGGGCTGCAGCCTCGGCAGTGCAGTCTTTCTTTCTCAGGCTGGCTGAATAGCCGATCAGCTCCCCCACCCTCATGTCGCTGTAGAAATTGGACTCAGCCTGCATGTACCCGATATGGGCGAGGATATCCTCCCTGTGCTTTTCGACGTCCCTGCCAAATACCCTGGCGCTTCCGGAGCTTATTCTAATGAGACCGAGCAGCAGCCGGATCGTGGTGCTCTTGCCCGCGCCGTTGGGACCGATATAGCCGAATATCTCCCCTTCTGACACGACGAGATTGAGGTCCTTGATGCCCAGTTGTCTGCCGTAATACCTGGTCAGATTCACAGTTTCGATGATTGTGGCCACGGGAAGCTCCTGTCCTGATCGTTCAGCTGATTCTATCAGGCGGACACAGGTCTTTTGTTAATCATCAAATCAGCTTTCTGCCCCGGAGTGAAAAGGTCTGACAGGATCCTGTAAAGGACCCTGTCGGCTGTATTTTGCCTCCTGCATAGGAGGGTCGTGAGCAGGAAATCAAGTTGTACACGAATTCTCGTGTACAACCCGGATTGTTGAGCAGAAAGGCGCCAATTATGATCAAAAACTCGAGTGGTGTACGGAATCATGCGCATGAATTGCTTTTTTGCTCACTGCATACTCTACCCAGTCCACAGAGAGCTGCTTTTTCGGTCCGGCCAGGCGGCGCTCAGTAGTCGAGATCCTGGCGGCGGCGCTTGACGGCTTCGGCCGCCTGGCGCTCGAGGTCGCGGTCGCGGATGCGCTCACGCTTGTCATAATCGCGGCGGCCCTGTGCGAGGGCGAGCTCGACCTTGACACGCCCGTTCTTCAGATAGAGTTTCGTGGGCACCAGTGTCAGGCCGCGCTCGCGGGTCTGTCCGTAGAGCCTCATAATCTCGCGCTTGTGCATCAGCAGGCGGCGTTCGCGCAGCGGCTCGTGGTTGAAGCGGTTGCCCTGCTCATAGGGGCTGATGTGCATCCCGACGAGCCAGAGCTCGCCCTTCTTGACCTGGGCGTAGCTGTCGGTGAGATTCACGCGGCCCTGCCGGATACTCTTCACCTCGGTGCCGCGCAGTTCGATGCCGGCCTCGTGCGTCTCGAGGAAGCGATAGTCGTGACGTGCCTTGCGGTTGTCGGCCACGACCTTGATCCCGCTCTGCCGCGCCATCTAGACAGCCTCCTCTTCGGGGTCGCGCGCAAGCGCATCGAGGGCCCGGAGCTCCGCTCCCTCCAGCCAGCGGCCTTCCCGGGCATAGGGACAGGCAGCCGCCGCGATCATGGCGGCGTTGTCGGTGCACCAGCGGGCTTCTGGCAGATAGACCGGGATGCCGAGGCGCCCGCCGTCCGCACTGAGTCGTTCGCGCAGGGCGCGGTTGGCGGCGACGCCGCCGGCGATGGCCACAGCCCGGGCCTCCTCCTGGTGCACGGCGGCCCAGACGCGGTCCGCCAGCTGATCGACGATCGCCTGCTGATAGGAAGCGCAGAAATCGCGCAGGGCGGCTCCATCTTCCGGGAGCGAAGCGAGGCGCTGCAGAGCCTGGGTCTTCAGCCCGCTGAAGGAAAAGTCGAGCGAGCTGTCGCTGAAGCGCGGCATGGTGAACCGGTGCACGTCGGGATTCCCGCCGCGGGCCGTGCGGTCGATGGCGGGTCCGCCTGGATAGCCGAGGCCGAGGGCACGGGCGAGCTTGTCAAAAGCCTCGCCGGCGGCATCATCGCGGGTCCGGGCGATGCTGCGGGAGCTGGTATAGCCTGTCACCATCTCAATGCTCGTATGGCCGCCGGACACGATCAGGCAGAGAAAGGGCGGCTCGAGCCCGGGGTGCGAGAGATAGTTGGCGGCTACATGGCCGTCCAGATGACGGACGGGGACGAGCGGGAGTCCGAGGGCATCCGCGAAGGCCTTTGCGAAGGAGACCCCGACGAGGAGAGCTCCGATAAGTCCGGGCGCATAGGTCACCGCCACGGCATCGAGCTGCCGTGGCCCGACTCCTGCCTCGGCCAGGGCCCGGGCCACGACGGGCTCGATCTGCTCTACATGGGAGCGCGCGGCGAGCTCCGGCACCACACCGCCAAACTCGCGGTGCATGTCGATCTGGCTGTGGATGACGCTCGACAGAACATGACGGCCGTCGGCAACCACCGCTGCGGCAGTTTCGTCGCAGGAACTTTCAATTCCGAGAATAAGCATGGCGATATCTTACATCTTCATGACGTTGGGGTAAACGTGAGCCTCCTGACGCGGTAATCCCGGAGTGTCTGGCTATAATGAGTTTCCGGATCTCATTTCGAGTCCAGGCTGAGCGGAAAGGCGGTCAGGAAAATGAGTCAGAGACGCAGTGTGCTGTATATTGACAATCGTCCGCAAAGGCGTCGGCGCCATACGGGGCTGGTCCCTTTTCTCCTGATCGTGGCCCTGCTGCTCGTTGCCGTCGGTGTTTCCTCTTTCATTGCGGCGAGCCGGCTGATGCAGGCCGCCGCCCCTCCACCCGACCGCGTGACGGCGAGCGAGATGCCGACCTACCGCAATGTCAGTTTCCGCTCGCTCGACGAGACCTTCACGCTCAAGGGCTGGTATCTGCCGGCCCGCAAAGCTGCCCGCGCCAACATCCTCATCGTCCACGGCTATGGCCAGAACCGCCTGCCCTGGGGACCGGAAACGGGACGACTCTTTGAGCGCCTGACAAGCGAGGGCTTCAACGTTCTGAGCTGCGACCTGCGCCATTCGGGCGAGAGCGGCGGACCCCAGCAGAGCTTCGGTTACGGCGAGTGGGAGGATGTCGCCGCTGCACTCGAGACCCTGCGCCAGTACAGCGGGCGGCGCGACTTTATCGTGCTCGGCGTTGGCAGTGGAGCCACGGCGGCGCTTGAGGCCGTTGAGCATCTGCCCGAGCCTGATGCCGACCGCCAGAAGCTCGCCCGCGGCACGCAGGTTGAGAAGCGGCTCGCCGAGTTCGACTTCGATCGTTCCCATGTCATCGGTCTGATTCTGGATGCACCGTCAAGTTTCGGCGATGACTATATTGAGGCGGAGATCGTGCGCCAGGGCTCTCCCCTCACCGAGCTCTTCCGCCTGACCGTCCCCTATGCCGTCCGTCTCTCGGCCGGCCTGTCGCCCAACGCCTTCAATGTCGGCTCCCTGACGCGTTTCATCGGTCCGGTCCTGCTGATCCATCAGGAGGCGAACCGGCTGATGACAAGCGACATGCTCGACCCGCCGCGTGACGAGCGCCTGCGCCTGCTGCCTGACCTGACCATGGTCTACGAGAGCGACGCCACGGAGATCGGCGGCACCTACTCGGCAGATCCGGCCGCCTATATCAACACGGTGCTGCGCTTTCTGGATGCCTGGTGGTCCTGAGGACGGCCGGTGGTTGCCGACCGCTTCCGTTCTGGTCAAAACGGGCAGAAATCCAAACGGTTTTGCATAATTATTCACGGAAATGAGTATTTGGGGGGTTATATTCAGGATCGTGCATAATTACCCAGAAAGTTTTGGATAACTCGCTATCTTGACCACCCGGGCCCTATTCTGGTCAAAACGGGCAGAAATCCAAATGGTTTTGCATAATTATTCACGAAATTGAGTATTTAGGTGGTTATATTCAGAATCGCGCATAATTACCCAGAAAGTTTTGGATAACTCGCTATCTTGACCAATGCCGATCGACGACATCACCTAAACACCGGTAATGGTATCTTCATGGACGGATCAGGCGCAGCAGCCGGCCCTCCTGTTCCCCGTCCAGCCGGGTAATCGCCCCCGTCCGACTGACGAAGATAAAATCACGAAACTCCGTGATATCAACAGGCCGATCCAGAAACTCCAACTGCTCGATGCGGGCATACCAGGGACTTCTCCAGTATTGGTGTTTCCATTCACTCGAAGACTGATACGGCCTGCCGACGACGACTCCCGCAGCCAGTATTTTGCCGGCGCAACGATCGTATTTCTCCTTCTGCTCTTCGGCGAAACGAATGAGTTCCACATCGCCCAGCGCCTTTGCTTCTCTCAGCGCATCCCGGATATGCTTCCGCGATGTCTTTGCGCACATGAAATAGACACGATCACCAGTCCGGGCGTCCTTCGGAACGGTCCAGACTGTCCATCCCTCATCCCGGTCGGCAAGGAGAATGTCAATATTCGACATGCCCGCCACATAACGCTCCCTGAGATCGTCAACCCCAACAGGAGACTGGAAACTGCTGATAAAGGCGCTGCTCATGTCCAGCTCAGCTCCGGAGAGGCTAGTCCGTCCCGCTGGAACCGAAGCCGCCGCCGCGATCAGGACCTGTCGCCGCCCCGCTCGTCCACTCCAGGGTGACCGGAGCCAGCCGGCTGACGACCAGCTGGGCGATCCGCTCCCCGGCAGCGATGCGGTAGCTGCCGGCCCGATTCCCGCGTTCGGCCAGCGAATAAACAGCCCCGGTATCGGCGACCTCACAGGGACAGGAGGAATTGTGCACGATGATGCAAAGCTCATCGCGATAGCCGTGATCCACCGTGCCGGGACTGTTCGCGATGCGCAGCCGCGTCCCCAGGCTGATCCCGCTCCTGGGCCGCACCTGGACCTCATCACCGGCCGGGATATCGAGGATCAGACCGGTCGGGACAGCCGCCGTCTCGCCCGGGGCGAGCACGAGATCGACGGCGGATGTGACATCGAAGCCCGCGTCTCCGGGATGACTGCGCCGCGGCAGACTGGCTCCGGGGCGAACCCGGCGGACGCCCACCCGTGCTAAAGCCGTTTTTTCTTCCATCATCTTCTCACCTGTCTCTTCCTGCTGCCAGTACAGCGGCCCAGCGCTCCAGTTCCGTCACGATCCGCTCTTCAGAATCACCGAGCAGGGTCAGTTCCAGATCGAGCCGGACACCGTGTTCGAGGAGCTCAGCGAGGCTTCCGGAGTCGGGTGTACGGCCCGTCTCCATCCAGAGGCAGCTCTGGCAGTCAAGTTCGGGATGCGTATCGAGGATAAGCTCGCGACGCTCCCCGGAATCGCTCTCGACCAGACGCGGCAGCGGAGCATCTCCGAAACAGCGGCGGCAGCCGGGCCGCCGCTCCCCGAGGGGACAGTGCCTGAGCTGCATCACCAGACGCGGCCCGAAGACGGGCACGAGACAGCGGGCCCCGGCAGCCCCGATCTGTTCCATGAGACGCTTCCGGGCTGCGCCATCTCCGAGCTCGGCCGCCGGAGCCAGACTGAAGTAGCCAAGCTCCATGGCCACAGCCACACTCTCGGCGTTCATCAGGTTCATGCCGGGCCGGGCCACGAGACGGCGGGGGCGGCCATCCCGGCGCCGGCGACCGACACTCCGCAGCTGGACGGTATGGATCTCGTCGATCAGATCTCCTTCGCTGCCATTGAGGCGCTCAAGCCAGCGCTCGAGCAGCGGTCCCGGTGCGACGGGCGGCAGGCTGAGCGCCCGGGTCGCCTGTGGGAAGGCGGCGAAGGGGTCCCGGCCCGCGTCGAGGAGCGAAGCCCAGACTCCGAGCGGGCGCAGCAGCACATACCCGGGGGCCACGCGGTCGAGGAGACGGGCGAGGCGCATCTCATCCACCCCTCTGCCGGCCGTGTCCGGATGGGCGGGCAGGTGCACGATGAAGCGAAGTGGAGCTTCCGTATCGACCGTCTGCGTGTCGAGTGACACCGGCGGCGGAGCGGGACGGGCAGGCAGCGTCGCGGCCCTCTCCGGTCCGGCCTGTTCCAGCAGGGCGGCGTGCAGTTCGCGGCGGAGGCCGTTCAGAGCCGCGATGGAGAGGCGGACAGGGCCTTTGACCTCCACGCTGTCGACCGCGAGCGGCAGGCCGGCGCGCTTCGCGAGCTGGGCGCGGACACGGGCGGGCGCGAGTTCAGGGAGCCCGGGATCGGCAGGGGCGCCGACACGGAGCTCGAGTGCTGCCGCCCGGCGCCTGTTGACACGGGCCGCGAGCTCACAGTGCCCGGAATCTGCCGTGAGACGGAGATCGAGGCGATAACGGGTCAGGGGCTCCTGCAGCAGTTCGCGCTCGAGCTGAGGCGAGGCGGAGCGTGAGACCTCGCTGCCCGGCCGTACGTTCGAGAGGACATCCGGATGGAAGCCGTAGACACGCCAGCCATCCGCCAGCGTTTCCAGGCGCCCGACAGGAGCCGAGACCGCAGCGGTCGCCGAACGCACCACGATGACATCCTGGCGCAGAATATCGACGAGCGGCCGGCAGGAGGCTCCATCAGCCTCTCTGGCGATGTCGAGCCAGCCGGCGCGGGGATTGGCAGACCTGACGGTACCGATGACAAGGCCGGCGCGGGAGGCGGAGGACGTCGTCAGGGCACCCGGGCCGCGGGCGCCGGTCAGCCAGGTGTCCGTGAAGCGACTGCCGCGGACGAAGGCCAGGCGCAGCAGATCGGGATCGGCTTCGGCGCCGTCGAGCAGCCTGCGCCAGTAGCGGGTGACATAGAGGCCGTAGGCCTCGCCGCGCTTGCGGCCCTCCAGCTTCAGAGAAGTAACACCGATCCCGCGCAGGAAATCGAGATGCCCTGCGAGCGAGTTTTCGCGGGCCGAAAGCCTCCGGACCTGGCGTGTGTCGCCGGGTTCGAGCCGCCAGGCGAGGCGGCAGGGCTGGGCGCAGGCGCCGCGGTTGGCCGAGCGGCCGCCAATGGCGTCGGAGAGGCCACAGAGGCCTGAAACAGCGATGCAGAGAGCCCCCTGGACGAAGACCTCCGTCTCAATACCGAGTTCCGTGGCCGTGCGACAGTAGCTCGCGAGTTCTGCCCGCTCCAGTTCCCGGGGCACGACAACACGGCGTATCCCGAGTTGCGCGGCAGCGCGGAGGGCATCCGGACTGGTCAGGGCCATCTGCGTACTGGCATGCAGAGGGAGCGCCGGAAGTTCACGCGAGAGGCGGCGGGCGAGGCCGAGATCCTGCACGAGGACGGCGTCGATACCGGCTGCCTCCGCCTCGCGGGCGAGGTGGAGGGCCTCCTCGAGTTCACGTTCGTCAAGCAGGGTGTTCAGGGTGAGATAGGCGGCGGCATCGGCCTCGTGAATACGGCGGATGATGGCGGGGAGCTCTTCCCGGGTCAGTGCGTCCGCTGTCTCCTCGAGACCGAGGCTCCGGGCATGAAAGCTGCCGACACCGAAATAGACGGCATCGGCACCGGCTGTGAGCACAGCCTCCAGCTGGGCCCGGTCACCGCCCGGTGCGAGAAGCTCAGGCTGCATCACCGGGAGGCGTCCACTTCCTCGATGGGGCGCCAGCTGGGCAGCTCGTAATCGTAGATCGTCATCTGCCTGCCGTCGACCTCGTCAGCACTGCGGGCCCGGCGGACCGGACGGCGGACCGTGGCCGGTCGCGGCGCTTCGAGCTGCTTCTCCTGCTCCAGCAGGAGATCGCAGGCGTTCATGAGAGCGAGGACGGCAATCCGTTCGACAGTCAGGCGCGGATTCGCCTCGCGCACCTGCTTCATCAGTCCGTCAGCGAGACGGCTGACTTCACGGACATGCCATTCCGGCTGCTCCGTATAGATCACACAGCGGACACCGCCGACGAAAGTCGTATGGGCGCGTGGCTGCGGCGCAGCAGCCATCACACGTTCCGTATCCGCATCCGCGGCGCGAGAGGCCCCCGCATCCTGCGGGGGCCTCCGGGATTCAAAACTGGCAGCAGTCACAAGCTAGGCCTTTGCAAAGCGCTCCCGGAGCGCGGCCAGCTGCTCACTGAGCTCATTCGGCAGGCGTTCAAACTTCGCGAGGTGCTCGGCGATACCGTCCATCTCGTCTTCCCAGATCTCACGATCCACGACGAGAAGCTTCTTCAGATCCTCGATATCGAAGTCCTCGAGACCGTCGAGCACGATATCTTCCGGCTTCGGCAGGTAGCCGATCGGGCTTTCGACGGCGTCAACCTCGCCGGCGCAGCGCTTCAGGATCCACTCGATGACGCGGAAGTTGTCGCCGAAGCCCGGCCAGGCGAACCTGCCGTTCTCGTCCAGCTGGAACCAGTTCACGTTAAAGATGCGCGGCTTGTGCTCGATCTTCCGGCCCATGTCGATCCAGTGCCGGAAGTAGTCGCCCATGTTGTAGCCGCAGAAGGGCAGCATCGCCATGGGATCGCGGCGGACGACACCGACGGCGCCGGAAGCGGCCGCGGTGGTCTCGGAGGCCATCGCGGCACCGATGAACACACCATGGTTCCAGTCAAAGGCTTCATAGACGAGCGGAGCGGTTTTCGCACGGCGGCCGCCGAAGAGAATCGCCGTAATCGGGACACCGGCGGGATCCTCCCAGTGCGGGGAGATCGAGGGGCACTGCGCCGCCGGGGCGGTGAAGCGGGAGTTCGGGTTCGCAGCCTTCTGAGTGGATTCCGGGGTCCAGGGATTGCCCTTCCAGTCAAGCGCCCTGGCCGGCGCGGGTACGCCCATGCCCTCCCACCAGGGATCGCCGTCCTCGGTCAGGGCGACGTTGGTAAAAATCGTGTTGGCCTTCGTCGTCAGCAGGGCATTGGGGTTGGACTTCATGCTGGTGCCCGGCGCCACGCCGAAGAAGCCGGCCTCGGGGTTGATGGCCCAGAGGCGGCCGTCATCCATGACGCGCATCCAGGCGATGTCGTCACCGACGGTGTATACCTTATAGCCCTTCGCATAGGCGGGCGGGATGAGCATGGCGAGGTTGGTCTTCCCGCAGGCGCTCGGGAAGGCGCCGGTCACATAGCGGGTCTCACCGGTTTCAACATTTTCGACGCCGAGGATGAGCATGTGCTCGGCCATCCAGCCCTCGTTGCGGGCGAGGTTCGAGGCGATGCGCAGGGCGAAGCACTTCTTCCCGAGCAGGACGTTGCCACCATAGCCGGAGTTGACGGACATGATGGTGTTGTCCTGGGGGAAGTGCACGATGTAACGGTTCTCCTCATCGATGTCCTTCTTCCCATGGAGACCGCGGACCCAGTCGTTCGAGGTGTCGCCGAGCTGCTTCCAGGCGACATCACCGACACGGGTCATGATGAGCATGTTGAGGACAACATAGATGGAGTCAGTCAGCTCGACACCGACCTTCGAGAAAGGAGAACCAACCGGGCCCATGATGTAGGGGATGACATACATCGTCCGTCCCTGCATCGAGCCGTCGTAGAGGGCATAAAGCTTCTCGTACATCTCGGCGGGATCCATCCAGTTGTTGGTGGGACCGGCTTCCTCCTTCGACGGGGCGCAGATGAAAGTGCGGTGCTCGACTCGGGCGACGTCGTTGACGGCGGTACGGTGGTAGACACAGCCGGGCCAGCGCTCCTGGTTCATCGGGAGCAGCTCGCCGGTCGACATGGCTTCGGCCGTGAGCTCGTCCTTCTGCTCCCTGGATCCGTCAATCCAAACAATCTGATCGGGCTTCGTCAGTGCAGCCATCTCATCGATCCACTGTCTGACTGTCGGGTTCCTGGTTTCCATGGTTGTCATCCTTTCATGACGTGGGGCCCGTATTTCTATCTACGGTCAAAAAATGCTACCTTGTCATTTTAGCATAGCGCGTCCATAAATCGGACATGACTGTCAAATCCGCGAGCAGATCCGGGGACAGTTCGGAAGCCCGGCTGCGCGGGTCGACGCCCCGCTCCTCGAGCCGGATCCGGCAGGCCGCAATTCTGTCCGCAGCCACCCCCAGCTCACGCAGCTGCGGGAGCAGCTGACGCCGCCGCTGCGCGAACAGGGCCTCGAGAGCGCGCAGCCAGACCCCTCCGTCGCGGTGCAGCAGGGTGGCGGCCGGGCCGCCGTCTGGTTTTGGCAGCAGCTGGACAACCGTCGAGCGCACGGCCGGAGACGGATAAAAGAGGTGCGGGGGGAGATCGAAGACCCGTCGCCCCTCCCCATAGCTGCGGACCATGACGGCGAGGGGACCGTAGCGGCTGTCGCCGGGTCCGGCGAGCAGGCGCTGCACGACCTCGGACTGGACCATCAGTGTCAGCGAGGACCAGAGTGCAGGCCAGCACGAGAGGGCCTTCAGGATCAGCTCCGTGGTCAGATAGTAAGGCAGATTCGAGACGCAGGCCGCCTCTCCCCCACAGCCATGGGCGGCGAGGTCGGCCGCCGGGTCCGCCACCAGGGCATCCTGAATAACAGGATGAAAAGCGGGCTCATCCCGGGCGATCTCGAGCAGCAGAGGCTCCAGGCGGCGGTCGAGCTCGTAGCCCACGAGACAGCCATCCGGACCCAGGCGCTCGAGCAGGGCCCGGCTCAGCGTGCCGGCACCGAGGCCCACCTCGACCACTGCAGCTCCGGGGACGGGGACGGCGAGCCCGGCGATCCGGGCGAGAGCCGCCTCATCGTAAAGGAAGTTCTGGCCGAAGCGCCGGTCCGGGCGGATGCCGGCCCGCTCCAGGGCTGCGACGAGCCCCGCGCGCCGCTTCACTCCTGTTTCGGCACGAGCTCGAGGTTGTCGACGAGCAGCGTGCCCTGCCGCTGGCGGTCCTCGATCTCGAGGACGAGCCCGCGGGCGAAGCCGGCGCCCGCGATGGGCAGCTCGACGATCTGCCAGCTCAGGCTCTGGCGGCAGTCGACCCAGTCGCGCTGGCTGCCCAGCCGCAGGCGTTTCTCCTGGCGGTCGGGATTAAAGACCGCGAGGCGCAGGCTGCGGTATTCCTGCCAGGGGATCGCGGGCCGCTGCGAGAGATGGATCTCCTCGTAGCGGAGAATGGGAAAAACGGTGCGGTCGGCACGGTAATGGATGCGCAGAGAGGCGGCGCCCTCATGGCGCTGGCCGGTTTCGAGCTCGTAGCGCACCTTCGCCTCCGTGAGGCCGGCAAAGAGCGGCACCAGCCCGGCGCTGTCCGGCAGCGGGCGCGGACGTTCGGGACGTTCGAAGGCCCAGTGTTCGAGGCTCTCCATGCGCATCCAGCGAAAATCGGGCTGCACATCAATCCGGGGATCACGTGTTGAAAAGGGCACGATGGCGAGGCCGTCGGCGCTGACGAGGCAGGCGTCACCGTTGAGTTCACGGCAGCCGTACTGACAGCTCACGGGCTGCGGGATATCCGGATGCCAGAGCATGATCTCGACGCCGAAGAGCAGACGCGCCTTCGCCGGGCGGAAACGGCCGTCGGCGCCGGCGATCTCGAAGCCCCGCGGCTGCTGGCTGCCATCCCGCATAGAGATGGACTCGCCCTGGGTGCGGAAGCCCAGGAGCAGCTTGTCGCCGACGGCGCGGACGGAGCCGAGTTCCGGCGAACTGCGCGCCACCGGCCAGCCATAGGCGAGGCCGAGGGCGATACGGGCCATGCGGTGGCCTATCGTGGCTTTGGCCTGGGGATGCAGGGGATGGCGCCACAGGGGCGGCAGGGCATCGTAGTCCAGCGGCTGATCATGGAGGGCAACGAGTCCGGCTTCGAGCGGGAGACTGGCACGGATGCGCGCGAGCATGGCGTTGAAGCGCGGCAGGGCCTCGGGCGGCAGCGTCGGATAGCAGTAGGGCGCGAGCTGGCAGTAGACGAAGGACAGTGTCCCTCCGGCCACCGGCTGCAGGACGCGCTGCCAGTCCTCGAGCAGCTGCGGCAGCACGGTCTGATAGTAGTCCGGGAAGGCGACATCACTCTCTCCCTGATACCAGATGATGCCGCGGCAGGCGAGGGCCCGCAGCGGGGCGATGCGGGCGTTGTAGTAGACAGAAGGCTGGAAACGTGCGCCTTCGCCGTCCAGCGTAAGACCCTCGGCCGTGCGCCAGAGACGGATGCGGGTCAGATGCGAGACGGCTTCGGGAATGGCCGCCAGCGTCTCGTGCGAGACCCAGCTTGCGAGCAGGGTGCCGCTGACCTCGGTGGAGATGACGCCGACCGGTACATCGAGCGACTGCCGGATCGTCTGGGCAAAGTGCGCCGCGATGGCCGAGACCCGCCGCAGATCCAGCACGCGGCCGGCACGGGTCCAGCGGGCGCCGGGCATGCGCTCGAGGGGCTTGACCGCGAAGCCGGGCGCATCCTCTCTGCCCTCCTCGTCCTGCAGCAGGAAGCGGACGAAGTCGTCTTTGTCGAGCAGCTGGCGAAACTGTCCCCGGTCTGCGACGGCGAGGGGCAGGGCCATGTTGTCCTGACCGCCCGAGACCCAGACCTCGCCCACGAGGATGTCGTCGATGACGACGAGATCCTCAATCGGGCGCGGCAGTCCGGGGCGGCGGATATAGGGAACAGGGCTCTCGTCTCTGCCCGTGCGGCTGCCGATGGTGCTCAGCGTCAGTGTATAGCGGCAGTAGGAGGCCTGAAGCTCCGGCAGCAGAAAGCTGAAATGGCCGTTGCGGTCGGCCTCGGTGGTATCGCGGTAGATGGTGCCGAAGCGGCGGTCGAGGCTCGATATCGTCTGCTGCGGGGCCGGATGGCGCTCGAGCGTCAGCTCAATCGAGACACGCGGCGTGGCCAGGCCGATAATGCGGTTGGGGGTCTGCTGCTGCAGTACCATGCCGCTGGCATAGTAGGAAGGCAGTGTCAGTGCTCGGTCAGGCATGGGGCCGGGTCTCCTGTCGTACAGCGTCGGCGGGGCCCAGGGGGCGGCAGCCGGCGGCGGGGTCGGTCAGCAGACGGCGGCGCAGGATACGGGCGCCGGCAACGTCTGCGGGTCTGGCGTCGAGGTGCCGGACGAGGGCATCCAGCAGGGTGTCCGGCCGCAGGTTCCGTTCCGAGCCGGCTGCGAGGCGCAGCTCGAGGGTGTCGGGAGCGGAGGCTTCGGCCGCCAGGATGAGAGGGCGGATGTCGGTGACGACACTGCCCCGACGCTTCGTGCGTTTGGCCACCGGCAGTTCTCCGGCAGCCATGAGCGGCCCGGCGAGGCGACCGGCATCCGGGAAGCTGATCGCATAGTCGGCAGCGGCGACGGCGGCCATCAGGCCGCGCGAGGGACCCGCGAGGGGCCAGACCTCAACGAGTTCGAGTCCCTCGGCGAGGACGGGCGCGAGACGCGCCTTGAGCACGGCAGCGGCGAGAGGGCTGCTGAGCTCTATGTCCACCACATCGGCGGCGAGCTCGACCGAGACGGCGGCCGGCAGGGCGAAGACGAGCTGCGGCCGGGGATTGAAGCCCTGACTGTGGGCGAGCGGCAGGCCGGCGCGGCGCAGGGCGCGCTCGAAGCTGCGCAGCAGGTCGAGATGCGAGAGCCAGATGGCGTCGCCGCGGCGGGCGTAGGTGAGGCGGTACCAGTAACCGGCGGGACGCTCTGAAGACTCCTGCCTCTCCCCTGCCGGCTCCGGCGGCGGCGTTTCATCAGCAGCTCGGTCAAAATCATAGGGGCGGACGGGACCGGGACCGGTCGGGCAGATGCCCGCCCGGTAGGCGGCCGCTCCGCAGTGGCTGCAACTCCGGCGGCACTCGGGCGTCAGTTCGCCGCGGCCGGCGCGGGCCCATTCGGAGACGAGCCAGTCTTTGCGTACACCGGGATCCATATGATCCCAGGGCAGCGCGGCGTCGAGGGGCAGTTCCTCGGTGGCGTAGCGGTCCGTGTCGAGGCCGAGTTTTGCTGCCTCTTCGTCCCAGAGCGTGGGACGAAAGCACTCAGCCCAGCTGTCGAGGCGGCCGCCGGCGGCCTGGACGGCCTCGAGCAGGGCGCCGAGGCGACGGTCGCCGCGGGCCAGGACGGCCTCCCAGTAGGAGATGTCGGGATCGTGCCAGGAGAGCTTCACCGGGCGCGGCAGGGCGCCCCGCAGGAGCGCGACGCGGCGTTCAAACTCGGGCCGGGAGGGCTGGGCCGCCCACTGGAACGCCGTGTGGGCCTTCGGGATGAAGAGGGCGACGGAGAGCGAGAGGTCGAGACGCCGGCGCGTCCGGGCCGTTTCGCGGTAGAGGTCGAGGGTCCGGCGACAGAGCCGGGCGATGGCGAGGACATCCTCATCTGTCTCGGTCGGCAGGCCCAGCATGAAATAGAACTTCACGCGGTCCTGGCCGTTTGCAAAGGCAAAACGCAGGGAATGCTCGAGCTCGGCCTCGCTGATGCCCTTGTTGATGACATCGCGGAGGCGCTGCGAGCCGGCCTCGGGGGCGAAGGTCAGACTGCTGCGGCGCGTGCTCGAGACCTGGCGGACGAGTTCGGGCGAGACGCTGTCGATGCGCAGCGAGGGCAGCGCGAGATTGAGGCGGCGGTCGTTGAAGTCGGGCAGCAGGCCGCCGACCAGCTCCTCGAGCCCGGAGTAGTCGGAGGTCGAGAGCGAGAGCAGGCCCAGTTCCTCATGACCGGTTGTGCGGGCGAGACGGCGGGCGGTGGCAGCGAGGGTCAGCGGGTCGTGTTCGCGCACCGGGCGGTAGGTGCTGCCGGCCTGGCAGAAACGGCAGCCGCGGGGGCAGCCGCGGAAGAGTTCGATGACCATGCGGTCGTGGACGATGCCCATGCCGGGGACAATCGGCGCCACGGGCTGCGGGTGGGCGTCGAGATCGCGGACGATCGTGCGGCGGACCGTGGCCGGAAAACCCTCCGCCACCCTGATGCCCGTAAATCTGCCCGCCCCGTCATACCGGGGCGTATAGGCGGCGGGGACATAGATACCCTCAAAGGCGGCGAGCCGGCGCAGCAGGTCGGCGCGTCCGGGAGCGGCGCCCTGTTCTCCGGCGCGCCAGGCCCGGATGGGATCCAGCAGCTGCGGAAGGATCTCCTCGGCTTCGCCGTAGAGCATGAGATCGGCAAAGTCCGCGACCGGCTCCGCATTCGTCACCGCGGGCCCACCCATGATGACCAGCGGGTCCTGCTCCCCGCGGTCAACGGCGCGCAGCGGGACGCCGGCGAGATCCAGCATGTTGAGGACGGTGGTATAGCTCATCTCGTGCTGCAGGGTGAAGCCCAGCACATCGAGCCGGGCGGCGGGCGTGCCCGACTCGATGGTGCCGAGCGGCCGGCCCGTCTCGCGCATCCGGGCCTCCATGTCCGTCCAGGGCGCAAAAATGCGCTCGCACCAGACGTCGCTGCGCCGGTTCAGCAGATCGTAGAGGATGGCCAGGGCGAGGTTGGACTGGGCGATCTCATAGACATCCGGAAAGCAGAATCCGAAGCGCAGGAGACCGTCAGCGGCGAAGCGGTCGCTGTCTTTGCGTACGACATGATATTCGCCGCCGCCGTAGCGGGCGGGTTTCTCCACCGCCCGCAGCTGGCGACGGCGTTCGGCAGCGGCCGCGGTCAGTGGGTTCAACGGCCGAGGCGCTCCTGGAGGCTGGCGGCGAGATCCTCATAACCGGCTTTTCCGAGCAGGGCGAACATGTTGCGCTTGTAGGCCTCGACGCCCGGCTGGTCGAAGGGATTGATGGCGTTGAGATAGCCCGACAGGCCGCAGGCGAACTCGAAGAACCAGATCAGCCAGCCGAGGCTGGTCTCGTCAATGGTCTCGATCTCGACCTGGAGGTTGGGCACGCCGCCGTCCACGTGGGCGAGCGTCGTCCCCTCGAGGGCGCGGGCGTTGATGTCGGCGAGATCGCGGCCGGCGAGATAGTTGAGTCCGTCGCCGTCGGCCTCGTCAAAGGGCACGCTGAGGCTGCGGCACGGCGTATTGACGCGTATGACCGTCTCGATCAGGCGGCGGCGGCCGTCCTGGATGAACTGGCCCATGGAGTGGAGGTCGCTCGTGAATTCGACGCCGGCCGGCAGCAGGCCGCGGCCGTCCTTCCCTTCGCTCTCGCCGTAGAGCTGCTTCCACCATTCGACGAACCAGCGCAGCTGATGATCGTAGTGGACGAGGAACTCGGTGTCGTAGCCGGCGCGCAGGAGGGCGTTGCGCCAGAGGGCATAGGCGTAGGGCGGGGCCGTGAGCGGATCGTCGACGTGGAGCCAGGCTTCGCGCGCGGCGGCGGCACCGGCCAGAAGGGCGTCGATGTCGTGGTTGACGGCGATCGGCAGCAGGCCGACGGCGGTCAGCACCGAGTAGCGGCCGCCGACATCGTCGGGTACGACGAAGCGGGCGTAGCCGCGGGCGCGGGCGAGGTCGAGCAGGGCGCCGCGGTTGGCGTCGGTGGTGACAAAGATGCGGCGGCGGACCTCCTCCTCATCGTAGCGCGACTCCATGTAGCGCTGCAGGATGCGGAAGGCGATGGCAGGCTCGGTCGTGGTGCCGGATTTGGAAATGACATTCACACAGACGCGCTTGCCGTCGAGCCAGTCGAGCAGTTCGGCATGGTAGCTGCCGCTGAGCTGGTGGCCGGCAAAGACGATCTGGGGGCCGCCGCGTTCGGCCGCTGTCTGGGAAGCCGCGAAGGGAGACTGGAGGGCCTCGATGACGGCACGGGCGCCGAGGTAGGAGCCGCCGATGCCAACGACGACGAGGACGTCGGCCTCGCGGCGGATGTAGTCGGCCGCCTCTCGGATGCGGGCGAGTTCTTCGGTGTCCGGGCGGGCGGGCAGGTCGATCCAGCCGCGGAAATCAGCGCCGGGACCGCTGCCATCGAGCAGCTGGCGGTGGGCCAGTTCGAGCTGCGGCAGGAGCTGCGCGACGGCGTGGGCGGGTACAAAGGCGGCTGCGTTGGTGGGATTGAAGCGGATCATGTTTCGTCTCCTCATTCTGGATGCTGATGCTGCGTCAACATTCCTGTTGACATGCAAAAACGCGGGGACGCGAGGTCTCCGCAACGCTTTCTTATTCTAGCCCACCGCGTGGCCGGCTTCCAGAGCCGAATTGGTGAGTGCACAGTGTGTGCACTGGATGAGTGCGCAGGAAGATGGATAATACCGCATCCGGCGCCTGGGATTTTGGGTGACAGCGGACAGGAGCAGACTCGGATGATCAGGATGAGCTGCAATGGGGAACTGACAAACCCTATCGATTTGGGATTTCTCTCGATCCTGACCAGAGGGCTCCGTCAAAACTCAAGGCAACTCCATGCCCGGCGCACCAAAAAGGGGTTCAAGCCGCCACGGCGTCGAACCCCCTTCCGGCGATCAGGCGGATCCCGCTATTCGCCGAAGCCCGGCATGATCAGATCCTGCGGGTCCTGGCCGGCCGGGATCATGGGATAGACGTTGTCCTCCTTGGGCACCCGGATATGCATCAGATAGGGACGCCGGTCGGACAGCGCCTCGTCAAAGGCCCGGTCGTACTCTTCCGGTGTCGCGACGCGGCTGCCGCGGATGCCGTAGGCGGCTGCGATCTTGACAAAGTCGGGATTGTTATCCATAAGCGAGGCGGCGTAGTGCTCGTCAAAGAAGAGCTCCTGCCACTGCCGCACCATGCCGAGCGTCTGGTTGTCGAGAATCAGAATGATGACGTGCAGGTTGAACTCCTGCAGCGTGCCGAGCTCCTGGATGGTCATCTGGATGCCGCCGTCGCCGACGATGGCGATGACGGGGCGGTCAGGCGCGGCCTTCGCCGCACCGATCGCGGCGGGCAGGCCGAAGCCCATTGTACCGAGACCGCCGGAGGTGATGAAGGAGCGCGGGCTCTCAACGTCAAAGTGCTGGGCGGCAAACATCTGATGCTGGCCGACATCGGTCACACAGATGGGGTTCAGGCCCGCGACGCGGCGCGAGGCATGCTTGACCACATATTGCGTACGCAGCGGAGTCGTGGGCTCATAGAGCGGGGTGACGAGACGGTTGTAGCGCTCGCTGAGACCCGCCAGATGGTTGCGCCAGTCGTTCCAGTCCGGCGCGAAATCGGGTCTCCGGACGATCGCCGCATTCAACTCGCGGAAGAAGTTGCCGGCGTCGTCCTCGACTTCGATGTTGGTGGGCACGTTTTTGCCTATCTCGGAAGAATCGATGTCGACATGGATGATCGTGCGGCCGCGCGAATAGCGGACGGGATTCGCCACCACGCGGTCCGAGAAGCGCGTGCCGACGGCGAGCAGAAGATCGCAGTTGCCCAGAGCCTGATTCGACTGCACCGTGCCGTGCATGCCGACATGCTGCAGGTAGTCGGGGTGGTCGCTGGGCAGGGCGCCTTTGCCCATCAGTGTGGTGGTGACGGGCATGTGGGTATTGTCGAGGAAGCCGGCGAGTTCGTCAGGCGCTCCCGGCGACAGGATGACGCCGCCGCCGACCAGCAGCAGAGGCCGGCGCGTGGTCTCCAGCGCCGCGATGATGTCGGACATGACGTCAGCCGAGAGCTGCGGCTTCGGACGATGCGGGATAAAGGGACGCGTCGGCGTCGCCTTGTCGATGTCGAGGGCGAGGATGTCCTTTGGAATGTTGACGAGCACCGGGCCGGGACGTCCGTCGGTGGTCAGCTCCCAGGCCTCCTCCAGGATCGGCACCAGCTGATTCGGCTCCATGACGAGATAGTTGTACTTCGTGATCGGGTCAGTGATGCCGGTGATGTCGGCCTCCTGAAAGGCGTCGCGTCCGATGTCGCGGCGGTTTACCGCACCGGTGATGCACAGCAGCGGCGTGGAGTCGAGATAGGCGTTGGCGATGCCGGTGACGAGGTTGGTCGCCCCGGGGCCGCTCGTCGCGATACAGACGCCGGGCTTCCCGCTGACACGGGCATAGCCCTCGGCGGCATGGACGGCACCCTGCTCATGACGAGTCCGCCAGTGGGGAAACTGCAGGCGATGGATGGCATCGTAGAGGACGAGGACCGGGCCGCCGGGATAGCCGAAGCAGTAGTCGACACCCTTGCCCATCAAAAAGCGAATGACATGCTCGGCACCGTTCATCTTTTTTCCTCCTCACACACACTGTCGTAGTCTGCCAGTGCAGCCCCCTGATCGGCAGGGCCGACCTCACGCTGATAGCGGGCGAGCACGCCGCCGAGCCTGCGGTCCGGCTGCGGTGCCGGCTCGCGCCGGGCCAGCTCGGCCTCGGAAACCAGCAGCTCGATGCTGCGGCCGGGGATGTCGATCGCGATCCGGTCCCCCTCATGCACATAGGCGATGAGGCCGCCGGCAGCCGCCTCGGGGCTCGCATGCCCGATTGAGGCGCCGCGGCTCGCGCCCGAGAAGCGTCCGTCCGTGACCAGGGCCACGGAATCATCGAGGCCCATGCCGGCGAGCGCGCTCGTCGGGCTCAGCATTTCACGCATGCCGGGACCGCCGCGCGGCCCCTCGAAGCGGATGACAACTACATCGCCGGGGCGGATGCGGCCGCCGAAGATGGCCTCGCAGGCCTCTTCCTCACTCTCAAAGACACGCGCCGGACCCTCGTGGCGCAGCATCTGCGGGAGAACGGCACCCTGCTTGACGACGGAGCCGTTCGGTGCCAGATTGCCGCGCAGGATGGCGAGCCCGCCATTCGGTGACCAGGGATCGGCGAGCGGCCGGATGACCGTGCCGTCGGCGCCGGGGCTGCCGGCGATGCGGGCGGCCACACTGCCGTCCACCGTCGTGGCCGTCACATCGATAAGCTCGGCCTTCGCCAGCTCGGCGAGCAGGGCGCGGATGCCGCCGACGCGGTCGAGGTCGGTGATGAAATGGCTGCCGGCGGGATCGAGCCTGCACAGCTGCGGCGTGCGCTCGGCGATCTCCCCGATGCGCTCGAGCGTCAGCGTATAGCCGGCCTCGCGTGCGATGGCGAGCAGGTGCAGGACGGAGTTCGTCGAGCCGCCCAGCGCCATGTCGACGGCGAGGGCATTCTCAATCGCGGCCGGGGTCATGATGTCGCGGGCCGTGATATTGGCGTCTATGAGCTCGACGATGCGGGCCCCGGCGGCCTTGGCCAGGCGGCGGCGTCCGGCCATCACGGCGGGGATGCTGCCGTTGCCGGGCAGGCCGAGACCCATGGCCTCGGTCAGGCAGTTCATCGTGTTTGCCGTATACATGCCGGCACAGGAACCACAGGTGGGACAGACCGCCTGTTCGATCAGGGTCAGCTCCTCCTGCGTGATGCGGCCGGCGGCGTGGGCACCGACACCCTCGAAGACACCCATCAGGCCCATGCTGCCGCTCCCCTCCACATGGCCCGGCAGCATCGGACCGCCGGAGACGAAGATCGACGGCAGATTGAGGCGGGCGGCGGCCATCAGCATGCCGGGCACGGTCTTGTCACAGCTGGGGATGAAGACCACGCCGTCGAAGACATGGGCACGGAGCATGATCTCGCAGCTGTCGGCGATGTGGTCGCGCGAGACGAGCGAGTACTTCATGCCGACGTGATTCATGGCGAGTCCGTCGCAGACCGCAATCGCCGGGAACTCCAGGGGTACGGCGCCGGCCATGCGGATGCCGGCCTTGACCGCTTCCGTAATATCACGCAGATGGACATGGCCGGGAACCACTTCGTTAAAGCTGTTGACCACGGCGACAAAGGGACGCTCGAGTTCCGCCTCGGTGAGGCCGAGGGCGTAAAGCAGCGAGCGGTGCGGGGCACGGTTGCTGCCCTGCTTCATGGCGGCACTGCGCTGCGGAGTGGTCTGTGTCATGTTCTTTCCTCCCGTCATATGCAAAGTTCAGTCGGAGCACCGTGCTCCGGCGAGTTCTTCCAGTACGGCGCGGGTCATCGCCCCGCAGCCGAGGATCCGCTTTGCTTCTGTGTCCGGCATCGCAAGATCGGCGGTGCGCCAGCCGGCATCGAGCACGGCTTCGACCGCCCGTTCAATGCGGACGGCCGCCGCCTCGTTCGCACCCGCATAGCGCAGCAGAAGTGCGGCCGAGAGTATGGCAGCCAGCGGATTCGCGAGATCGCGGCCGGCGAGGTCCGGCGCCGAACCGTGGATGGGCTCATAGAGTCCGGCACTGCCGGCAGCGCCAAGCGCAGCCGAGGGCATCAGGCCGATCGAGCCGATGATCTCGGCGCTCTCGTCGCTCAAGATATCACCGAAAATATTCGATGTCACGATGACGTCGAAGCTCCCCGGACGTCGGATGAGCTGCATCGCGGCATTGTCGACATAGAGGTACTCGACCTCGAGATCCGGATTCTGCCGGGCCACATCCCGCATCAGGCGGCGCCAGAGCCGCGAGGACTCGAGGACGTTGGCCTTGTCCACCAGGCAGAGGCGGCCCCGCCGGCCGCGGGCGATTTCCACCGCCCGCTCCAGAATGCGCCGGATCTCATGTTCGCGGTAGGCTTCGACATCGTAGCTCTCGAGTTCGGGGCCGGCGGGGCCCGTCACTTCGCGCGTGCCCGACTCGCCGAAATAGATGCCGCCCGTCAGTTCACGGCAGATGACGAGGTCGATGCCGCCGCTGCGAAATTCCGGACGCAGCGGACTTCTGTCGGCGAGGGCCGGCCAGAGCCGGGCGGGGCGCAGATTGCAGTAGACACCGAGTCCCGCGCGCAGGGCCAGCAGCCCCTGTTCGGGGCGCTCACAGCCCCGGGCCGGCTGCTCCCAGCGGGGCCCGCCGACCGCGCCGAGGAGGACGGCATCGGCCGCGCGGCAGGCGGCCAGGGTCTCGGGCGCCAGGGCACGTCCGTCGATATCGATCTGGGCGCCTCCAATGGGACGGATCGCGATATCGAGGCCGATCCCGGCGTCGGCGGCCACGACCTCGAGGACCCTGAGCGCGGCGGCAGTCACTTCGGGGCCGATGCCGTCGCCCGGCAGGGCCACGATCCTGAGGCTAGACATGGCCGGCCTCACGGTCGGGAGTGGCGAGCTTTGCCTGCGTATAGGGAACCAGTCCTCCCTGCTCGATGATGCCCTGGATAAAGGCGGGGAAGGCCTTCGCGATCCAGGACTCGCCCGTCGTCAGATTGGCGATGCGGCCGCTCGCGGGTACGACTTCGACCTCGTCGCCGGGACTGACACGGCCGACGGCTTCGGGACACTCGAGGATGGCGAGGCCGACGTTCAGGGCATTGCGGTAGAAAATGCGCGCAAAACTCGCCGCCACGACCGCGGCCACCCCGCTGGCGCGAAGTGCGACGGGGGCATGCTCGCGGGAGGAACCGCAGCCGAAGTTCTCGCCGGCGAAGACGATGTCGCCGGGCCGGACACGGTCGATGAAGGCGGCGTCGATATCCTCCATGCAATGTCTGGCCAGCTCGGCCGGGGCGGCGGTATTGAGATAGCGGGCGGGGATAATGACATCGGTGTCGACGTGATCGCCGTAAACATGGGCGCGGGGCATCTAATGGACTCCTTTCGCGGCGGGCATGAGACCCTCGAGGCCGGCGCCTGAGGTGGCGGCGCGCAGCTCGCTGAAGGCGGCGGGGTCGAGTTCGGCCTCGACGGGGCCTGTGAGGCGGCCGGTGACGGCGCTCGCGACGGCGACCGGGACGCCGGCCAGCCAGACCCTGGACTCCGGGTGGCCCATGCGGCCGACAAAGTTGCGGTTGGTGGTCGAGACGCAGGTCTCACCGGCGGCGAGGACGCCCATGTGGCCGCCGAGACAGGGACCGCAGGTGGGCGGCGAAACGATGCAGCCGGCGGCGACGAAGTCCTGCATCAGGCCATCGGCGAGAAGGCGGTTCCAGACCGACTGGGCGCCGGGGATGACGAGGCAGCGCAGGCCGCGGGCGACGCGGCGGCCGCGCAGCAGGCGGGCGGCGAGGGCGAGGTCGGCGTAGCGGCCGTTCGTGCAGGAGCCGATGACCACCTGGTCGATGGCCACATTCTCGGCGGCGGAGGCGCTGATGGAGCGGCCGTTCGCGGGCAGCGAGGGCCAGGCGACGACGGGCTCGAGGCGGCTGAGGTCGATGCGCACGCGGCGGCGGTAACGGGCGTCGGGGTCGGCCGTTTCAATGACGAAGTCGGAGGCGGCATGGCGGGCGGGCGCGTGCCGCCGGAGCCAGTCGAGGGTCACCTGATCGGCGGGCATGATGGCGTTTTTGGCGCCGGCTTCGATGCCCATGTTGCAGATCGTCAGACGGTCGGTCATGGAGAGGGCGGCGACGCCTTCGCCCTGGAATTCGAGCGAGGCGTAGAGGGCGCCGTCGACGCCGATGAGGCGGATGAGCTCGAGGATAACATCCTTTCCCGTGATCCAGGGAGCCGGCTCGCCGACGAGCTCGACGGCGAGAGCGTCGGGAACGCGGAACCAGGTGCTGCCGGTCGCCATGGCGCAGCCGAGGTCGGTCGAGCCGACGCCTGTGGCAAAGGCGGCCAGGGCGCCGTCGGTACAGGTATGCGAGTCGGCGCCGATAATGAGGTCACCGGGGGCTGCGAGGCCGAGTTCCGGGACGATGACATGCTCGATGCCTGCCCTCTCCTCGCCGAGCTCATAGTAGTGCTCGAGCGTTTCGGCGGCGGCAAAGTCGCGCATCAGGCGGCAGTGCTCCGCGGATTTGATGTCCTTGTTGGGAGCGAAGTGGCTCGGGGTCAGCAGGACACGGCCCGGATCGAAGACCCGGGTGGCCCCGGTCTGTCTGAACACCTCAATGGCGGGCGGGCCGGTGATGTCGTTGGCGAGAACGAGATCCAGGCGTGCCTCGATGAGGTCGCCGGCGGCGACCGTCGCCAGATCCGCATGACGGGCCAGGATTTTCTGCGATTGTGTCATACCCATATTGGCACAGCTCTCCTTTCGCGGTATTCGAAGAGAATAGCCTGTAGTCCGTGGACGCTACAAGGCTCGAGTGCACAGTAAAGCTGATCGCTTCCTGCCGGATCTGCCGCTCACAGGCGCTGCATCTGTCAGGGCAATGTCATTTGTCCTTCCGCGCCATCCGGCTGCGAAGCTGAAGTTCCCTTTCAACCACCACCTGTGTCAATTATCGCTCTGCACATGCTTTCGCCGCTCCAGCCGCAATCATATATGGCTGCCTGATCCGAAATGGGTGCATGCCATATTTGCCGGGACGAGTAAAGCCATTTTTCGAGTCTTCCTCAAACACCTGAATCACCGAAGTTATGCGTAACTTGCATGCAGGCATATGGAAGATCACTTCTCCAATTGCCGCGTAGCCGTCAGCCTCACAAACGGCCGGCATGTGAATGGCATGCGACAGGATGGCGGACAGCGAGGATGACAGGTACGACCCGGCACTTCAGGGATATTGTGAAGCGATTCAGGTTCTGTTGCTCTGATGCCGTATGATTAAGACGGTACCGACAGGCAGTGTGCCGTTGCCTGCACGCCCCTTTGTGGTCAAGATGAGGACTTTGCCAAATTACTTTTTGGATTTCTCCCGATCCTGACCAGAAACGGCCCATTTGTGGTCAAGATAAGGACTTTGCCAAATTATTCTTTGGATTTCTCCCGATCCTGACCAGAAACAGGCCCTCTGTGGTCAAGATGAGGACTTTGCCAAATTATTTTTTGGATTTCTCCCTGTTTTGACCACCATAAATCCGCAAGCTGCCTTTCACCCACTACCAGCCGTCCTCCTGGCCTGTTCATCTGCTTCCCGACAGTCTTGTCGTGTACCCATCTGAAGTCCTCCGCCGCAGCCGCCTGCCGCTTCAAAGCGGCACGTGATATCATTTCACGTCGAGAATGCGCGCCCGCCGGCGCTGGAAAGAAGCAAAGAGGAGAAGATGAGCGTCGTCAGCATCGAGCAGCTGAGCAAGGCCTATTTCGGCCGCGTCATTCTGGACGCGGTCAGCCTGCGCGTGGACGCGGGTCTGCGGCTGGCAGTCGTCGGTGACAATGGCAGCGGGAAAACCACCCTGCTGCGCATCATCGCCGGCCGTGAAACGCCGGGCGAGGGCCGCGTTCAGGTGGCCTCGGGCACGGTGCTGGCGTATCTGGGGCAGCAGCTCGACCCCCTGCCCGCCGCCGCCCTCACCGCTCTCGACAATCCGCGCTGGACCGCGGCCGAACACGAGCTCCGTCTGGCCCAGGAGGCCCTCTCCGCCGCGACGACGGAGGCCGGCCTCGCAGCCTGTATGACAGCCTGTGAGGAGGCGCAGAATCACTTCATCGCGGCCGGTGGCTACGACTATCCCCTGCAGCTTGAGGCAGCGCTGACGGCGCTCGGACTCGGCGGCGAGAAACTCCGGCAGCCCCTCGCAACCCTCTCCGGCGGCGAGCGGATGCGGGTGGAGATGGCCTGGATCCTCCTCGGCCGGCCGGACCTGCTGCTGCTCGACGAGCCGACCAACCACCTCGACATCGCCGGCATGGAGTGGCTCGAGGACTTTCTGCAGCGCTTCGGCGGCACCGTCATCTACGTCTCGCACGACCGCCACTTTATCGACCGCACGGCGACGCGGGTGGCCGAACTGCATGGCGGCCGCCTGCGCGAGTATCGCGGCGCCTATGCCGAATATCTGGCGCAGAAGGAAATTGAGCAGGACTATGCCCGCCAGCAGGTCCAGGAACTCGACCGCCAGCTGGCCTGCGAGCGTGAGGTGGCCCAGACGCTGTTCTCGCATCGGAAGATGACGTCCTTTCACGCGCGCGAAAAGAAGATCGAGCGTCTCGAGACAGAACTCGAATCTGCCCGCGCCCTGGTAGACAGCGGCCATGTCCGCCTGCATTTCCAGACCGAGGGGCCGCGGAACATGGGCGATCCCGACCGCGTCATCCTCGAGACGCGCGGGCTGGGGCACCGCTACGGCGACCGCGAACTCTTCGCAGGCTACTCAACCATGCTGACCTACGGGGAGAAGCGCGTCTACGCCGGACCGAACGGCTGCGGGAAGTCGACACTGCTCGCGATTCTCGAAGGGCGGCTCGCCCCCTCCGCCGGCACGAGCCAGATCCGTCCCGGCATCAGGGTCGAGACGATGGGCCAGCTGATTCGCTTCCAGGACGAGGAGCGGCGCGTCATCGACGAATTTCTCGCCCGCAGCCCGCTCGACGAGGCGCAGGCCCGCAACCGCCTCGCCCGCTTCGGCTTCACCGACATCTCGATATATAAGCGTCTCGCGGTGCTCTCGGGCGGCGAACGGGCCAGGCTCGAGCTTTGCCTGCTTCTCGAACGCAGTCCCGACCTGCTGCTGCTCGACGAGCCGACCAACCATCTCGACATCCGCTCGCGGGAGATTCTCGAGCGCGCCCTCGCCGAGTATACCGGCTCCATTCTCGCCGTCAGCCACGACCGCTATTTCATCAATGCCCTGGGCGCCGCGGTCGAGGGCTTCATCGAGGGCGAACTGCGCTACTTCGTGAACTACGAGCGCTACCGTGAGGCGGCCCGCCTCTACGAACGCAGTGAACGCGAGGCTGCGACGGCCGCAGCAACAGCAGCAGCCGGCACCGCCGCCAGGGCAGCAGCGGCACGCGAGGCCCAGATCGAGAGTCCTGCGGACGACCGCCGCCGCCGGGCCCGGCTGCGCGGCGAAAGCAGCCGTCTGGAACGGGAAATCAGCAGTCTCGATACGGAAATCGGCCGGCTCTCAGAAATCAGCGAACCCGAGGATCCGCCGGCCCACTACACCCGCCTCGCCGAGCTGATGGCCCGGCACGAGGCGGCGGAGCACCGCTACCTCGAGGTTCTTCTCGAGCTCGAAGCAGCCGGCGGCAGCGACTCATAGACCGCCACCAGCCGGTCGGCCACATCGTGAATGTCAAAGCCGGCGGCGCGGATCTCTTCCCGCGTATCACGGCGGCCGCGCGCGGCCTCGCTGATCAGCAGAGAGGCCCAGCTGCGCGGGCTCTCGTCGAGCGAGAGGAAGCTGACCTCGGGCACCAGCGCCACCTCGCGTGTCACCCGGTCGGAGACGACGCAGGGCAGCCCGGCCGCCTGCGCCTCGACCAGCGTCACCGGCAGCCCCTCGTAGAGCGAGGGCAGCGCGAAGACATCCATTGCCTGCAAAAGCCCCGCGATGTCCGCCCGCACGCCGAGAAAGCGCACCGCATTCTGGAGGCCCAGGGCGGCTGTCTGCTCGCGCAGCTTTGTCTCGTCCTCCCCGCCCCCGATGAGCAGCAGCACCGCATCCGGACGCCGCTCGAGCAGCTCCTGCAGCACGCGCAGCAGCCAGCTCTGGTTTTTCACCTCATTCATGCGCCCGATATGGCCGACCACGAGGCTGTCGTCGACGGCGAGCTCCTGGCGTTTGAGGCGCCGCAGCTCGGGATTGTACTGAAACAGCAGCGGATCGATGCCGTTGGCCACCACGTCGAAGGGGCGGTTGCCAAACATCCACTGTCCTGCCGCCTCCGAGCAGGCGAGGTGCCAGTCGGCCACGCGGTACAGGAGCGGCCGCAGCAGGCGGTGCAGCCAGGTCCGCTCCGAGGCCGTGTTGTGCGAATGCGCGATGAGGCAGTCGGCCCCTCCCGCCCGGGCGGCCAGCAGCTCATGCAGCATGGTGGCGTTCTGATAGTGGCGATGGACGATCCTGAAGCCTCCCTGCTCGACGACCGCCGCGATCTGGCGGCGGCTCTCGCGAATGCCGAGGTGCTTCC
Organism: Bacillota bacterium; assembly: GCA_030057555.1. Classification (GTDB taxonomy): domain Bacteria; phylum Bacillota; class Clostridia; order Saccharofermentanales; family Fastidiosipilaceae; genus JAEZYR01. Next base: position 28,582 of record JASGUU010000036.1, read on the forward strand.
CGCGGGCATGGAAGACACGCCCGCCGAGGCTGCGGATCTCCTCGTCGTAGTCGCCCTCCTCGTCGCTCAGGGCGAGAAAGTCAAACTGCACGCGGCTGCGGTCGAGCGAGCGGTAGACGTTCATGATGAAGGTCTCCTGGCCGGCCCGGTTCATGATCGGAACGATGTGCAGCACCCGAATCATCTTCTCACCTCTCGTCTCTCCATGTCCGTCACCCGCCGCCGCTACTCCGGCAGCACAAGCGGCTCGGTCTGCAGCGGATCGCTGTCGAGGTCGGCTGCCGTTCTGAGTCCCGCCCGCTCCCGATAGCTGTCGAGATCACCGGGCAGGCCGGAGATCCCGAGCGTTGCAAAATAGTCCTCGAGGCGCTCGGCGCGGCGGATCAGGCGCGCCCGCCCGTCGCAGGTCAGCAGGATCTCGGCACTGCGCAGCTTACCGTTATAATTGTAGCCCATGGCGTGGCCGTGGGCGCCGGTATCGTGAATGCAGACGAGGTCGCCGGGCCGGAGCTCCGGCAGCTCGCGCTGGATGGCGAATTTGTCGTTGTTCTCGCAGAGTCCGCCGGTCACATCATAGACATGATCGCGCGGTGCGTCCTCCCGCCCCAGCACCGTGATGTGATGATACGCACCGTACATCGCCGGCCGCATCAGGTTGGCGGCGCAGGCGTCGAGTCCGGCGTACCGGCGGTGCGTGTCCTTCAGGTGCAGAACCCGTGCGATGAGGCAGCCGGCCGGGGCCAGCAGCCAGCGTCCGAGTTCGAGGAAGATGGCCACGTCGCCCATGCCGGCCGGGCTGAGGATTTTTGCAAAGGCTGCCTCCACCCCCGCCCCCACCGCGGCGATATCAACCGCCGGCTCCGTCTCGCGATAGGGTATGCCGATACCGCCGGAGAGGTTGATAAAGGCAATGTCACAGCCCGTCTCCCGCTGCAGCTCGACAGCCGTCCCAAAGAGCAGTTCGGCGAGCTTCGGATAGTAGGCCTCCGCCAGCGTGTTTGAAACCAGGAAGGCATGCAGCCCGATGCGTTTAACGCCGCGCTCAAGCAGCTGGCCGACCGCCGCCGTCAGCTGCGGCCGCGTCAGGCCGTACTTGGCCTCGCCGGGATTGTCCATGATGTCCGTCGTGACCGCGAAGACACCGCCGGGATTGAAGCGCAGGCTGACCGTCTCGGGCCAGGTCTCGAGCAGTCCGTCGAGAACCGGGATATGCGAGATGTCGTCGAGGTTCAGGATGGCGCCGAGGTCAATGGCGAGGCGGTAGTCCTCGATGGGCGTCGCATTGGACGAGAACATGAGATCGTGCCCTCTGAGCCCGACACGGTCGGCGAGGACCAGCTCGGCAAAGGACGAGCAGTCGGCACCGCAGCCCTCCCCGGCGAGGATGCCGAGGAGCGTGGGGTTGGGCGTGGCCTTGACGGCGAAATACTCGCGAAAGCCCCGGTTCCAGGCGAAGGCCCGCTGCAGTTCCCGTACCCGGCGGCGGATCTCGGCCTCGTCGTAGAGGTGGAAGGGGGTCGGCCAGCGCTTGGCGATGGCCTCGGCCGCCTCGAGACTGACGGGCGGGCGTTTCGGGGATGGCAACGTCATGATTGATCTCCTGTCATGTCAGTTTTGGGGTCCCGTATGGCACTGCGCCGAAGTGCCGACGCGCGAGCGCGAGGCTGCGCAGGATCACCTGATCCATGTTGAGGTAGCGGTATTCGCCGAGACGTCCGGCGAAGAGCCAGCCCGGCTCCGCTGCGGCAGCGCTGCGGTAGAGCTCCGCCCGGGCGCGGTTGGCGGCGTCGAGCTCCGGATAGCAGGGCCTGGCGCCCGGACCGGCGGCCGCGGGTGTCTCGTGCACGACGATGCTGCAGTCGAGCCCCGCCGCCTCCTGGCGCCGCCGGACGCCCTCGGGGTCGAAGAGGGCCGGCTCCGTGCTGCGTGTCAGCGGCGTCGAGGCATCGCAGTGGTTGAGCACGGCCGCCCCCTGCACATTCCTGGTGCCCTCGTGGATCTCGTGGCGGAAGTCCAGCGAGCGCCAGCCGAGCCTGCCGTAGCGGTAGTCGAAGAAGCGGTCGACGGGTCCCGTATAGAGCCGCAGCCCGGCGAGGGCCCGGTAGCCCCCGGGATCCTGAAAATAGTCGCAGCCGGTTCTGACATCGCAGCCCTCCAGCAGGCGCCCGACCCATTCGCTGTAGCCGTCCGCCGGCACCCCTTCGAAGGGATCCCTGAAATAGCGGTTGTCATAGGTGAAGCGCAGGCCCGTGCGCTCGAGCAGGCTGCCGGGCAGCTCCGTGCAGGGTCTCCCCCACTGCTTCTCGGAATAATGGCGGAAGAGCGTCTCATAAATCGTCGCCCCGAGCTGCCAGCGGCCGCGGCTCTCGAAGTCGTCCGCACCCGCGGGCGGCGCGACGCGGTCCGCCTCCCAGCGTTCCCTGGCCTCCGCCGGCGTCACCACGCCCCAGAGCTGCCGCATCGTCCAGAGATTGGGCGGCAGGCTGTAGGACCGGCCTCCGTAAAGCGCCACAGGGCTGTGCCTGGTCGGCACGAAATAGGCCGTCAGGCGGGCGAAGCGGATCACTTCCGGATCCGAGGCATGAAAGATGTGCGGGCCCCAGAGATGCACGTCGATGCCAAAGCGCCGTTCGCTGGCGGCGAGACCGCCGAGCTCTTTCTCCGCCTCCAGCACCAGCACCCTCCGTCCGCTCTGCCTCGCGTACCAGGCGAACGTCGCCCCGGCGAGGCCGGCGCCGACTACGAGAACATCGTAGCGCTCAGCCACGGCTGGCCGGGCCGGCGAGGCGGCCCGCCGTCTCCACCACCCGCTCGACGTCGGCGTCGGAGAGCAGCGTGTGCAGAGGCAGCGTCACCTCGGAGCGATAGGCAGCCATGGCGTGCGGGTATAAAGCCGCATCAAAGCCGAGTGCACGGTAGGCCGCGAGCAGCGGCAGCGGCTGATAGTGGACGTTGCAGGCGATGCCGGCCGCGCCCATGTCCTCGATAAAGCGGTTGCGCTCCTCTTCGTCCGCTCCGGCGAGACGGTAGATCGCGAGATGGGCGCTCGAGCGCTCCCTCTCTCCTGCCGGATGCGGCATCAGCTCCAGGCGTGTCCCGGCGAGCCCTGCCGCGTAGCGGGCCAGGATGGCGTGGCGCCGCTCAAGGAGCTCCTCATAGCGGGCCAGCTGACTGCGGCCGAGCGCCGCCTGGATGTCGGTCATGTTGCACTTCCAGGCCGGCTCGACGATGTCATAGGCCCAGGCACCCGCCCGAGTCTTCGCGAGGGCGTCCTTGTTCTGGCCATGCAGCGAGAGCAGCATCATGTCCTGATAGAGGCCGGGAAAGGCTTCGTCCATCGCACGGTTCCAGCATACGGCGCCACCCTCGGCCGTTGTCAGATTCTTGACCGCATGGAATGAGAAGCAGGTGAAGTCCGCAATTTCGCCGCACATCCGGCCTCCGAGACGGGCGCCGAGCGAATGGGCCGCATCCGCGATGACGGCGACGCGGCCGAGCGCCTCCTGACGCGCATTACGGGGCTCGAATCCGGCCCGCCGTTCGCCGAGCAGGCGCATGAGCTCCGCATGATCGACCATGCGTCCGGCGACATCGACCGGGATGATGGCGCGTGTTTTTGGCGTCACGCAGGCGGCGTAGTCCGCGGCTGTCGGCAGGTAGTCGCCCGGCGCCGTGTCGGCCAGCACGATCGTCGCTCCGACATGGTCGACGACCGAAGCCGAGGCGGTGTAGGTATAGGCGCTGGTGACAACTTCGTCTCCGGGACCCACGCCGAGCCAGCGCAGACAGAGCTCCATCGCCGCCGTCGCCGAGTTCAGGCAGGCCGTGCCCGCCGCGCCCGTATAGGCCGAAAGCTCGCGCTCAAAGGCCTTCGTCTCCGGCCCTGTGGTAATCCAGCCGCTCCGCAGGACAGCGACGACGCGCTCGATGTCCTCTTCGCGGATATCCGGTGGGGAAAAGGGAATCTTCGTCATGCCGGCAACTGTCCTTTCGCATCGCTCCCCGCCGCCCGCAGCGTCTCGACCTCATCGGGATCCCAGACACTGTCCCAGGCCTCCAGCTGGGGACGATAGCTCGCGAGCTCCGCCGCGAGCGCTTCCTTCACCACGGCAGCCGGTTCGTCGACGATGCGGACGAGCCGCCCAAGCATCGCCTCGAGCTCGGCCACCGACTGCTGCTGCGAGGCGCAGACCATGATATCGCGGTTCTCCGTCTTCAGAGTCTCCTCGTCGGACATCTGCAGCTCCTCATAAAGCTTTTCGCCCGGTCTGAGACCTGTGAAGACGATTTCAATATCGCGGTAGGGCTCATAGCCCGAGAGACGGATGAGGTTCTCGGCGAGGTCCAGTATGCGCACGGGCTCGCCCATGTTGAGGATATAGATCTCGCCGCCGCGGGCCATCGAGGCCGCCTGCAGGACGAGCCGCGCCGCTTCGGGAATCGTCATGAAGAAGCGGATGATATCCGGATGCGTTACCGTTACCGGACCGCCGCGGGCGATCTGATGGCGGAAGGTCGGAATGACCGAACCGTTTGAGCCCAGCACATTTCCGAAGCGGACTACGGCGAAGTGGGTCCTGGAGCCGCGGAAGAGGCCCTGCACGAGCGACTCCGCGATGCGTTTCGTGGCACCCATGGCGTTCGTGGGATTGACGGCCTTGTCCGTGGAAATCATGACGAAGCGCTCGGCGCCATGGCACTCGGCGGCACGGGCGACATTGAGCGTCCCGAACACGTTGTTCTTCACCGCCTCGCCGGGACTGTCCTCCATCAGGGGGACGTGCTTGTGGGCGGCGGCATGGAAGACGACCTGCGGGCGATAGCGGGCAAAGACCTGCTCCAGACGTGCCTCATCGCGGACCGATCCGATCATGACGACGAGATCGAGGTCCTCGGGCGCCTCCTCGGCGAGCTCGTTGCAGAGGTCGAAGACACCGTTTTCGTAGATGTCGTAGAGCACCAGACGCCGCGGCCGGTAGGGCAGCAGCTGGCGGCAGATTTCGGAACCGATGGAGCCGCCGCCGCCGGTGACGAGGATGGTCTTTGCCTGCAGAATGGCCCCGATGGCCGCCGTGTCGAGATGAATCTCCTGCCGTTCGAGAAGGTCCTCCACCCGCACCTCGCGGAGCTTGAGCGGCTGATCCTGGTCGAGAACCATGTCGCTGATATCCTGAGCGGTCTTCAGCCGGCAGCCGGTCGCCACTGCGAGGCGATAGACATCGCGGCGCGAGGGGGCGTCAAGCGAAGGGATGGCGACGATGATCTCGTCGATGCGGTACTCGCTCGCCACCCGCCGGATCTGGTCACGGCCTCCGATGACGCGCACACCGTGGATGCGCTTTCCCCATTTGTTCGGGTCGTCATCGATGCAGGCAACCGGCTCGCCGAGGCGGAGGGGCGCATCCTGCATGCGCGAGATGAGGAGGCTGCCCATGTAGCCGGCCCCGATGACGAGCACACGGGTGACGCCGGCGGAGCGGGGGCGCCAGAAACTCACAAAGCGGCGGCGCCGGGCCACGAGATGGAGGGCGATGCGGACGCCACCGCAGATGAGCAGCATGGTGATCCAGACAAAGACATACATCGAGTAGCGCATGCGGTTCTCGACGAGAATGGAGACGAAGAGGCCGGCGCCGGTCGCCACCAGCGTCACCAGGGCGATCTGAACCATCTCGCGCGTCCCGCTGTACTGCCAGAGACTCGAGTACATCCCGCCGAGGCCGAAGATCAGGAGCCCGACCAGGGAGATTGCGAGCATGGTTTCCTGGCGCAGGGGCACAAAGGCCAGACCCTGCGCTTCCGGAACGGAGCGGAAAGCCTGGGAAACAAAAAAGTAGCTGAACCAGATGCCGAAGAGATCGAACAGGATCAGTACGATGCGTCCTGCCCGACTATCGACAAATTGTCGTATCCGGGACAATATTCTCACCTCCCCGCAATTCTATCACGCTGCGGGCCAAGATTATTTGCTGCTGCGCCGTGCGGCAGCGTGCGGAGCGGGACATCACTCTTCCCGGCCTCCGGATGTGCAGTTTTTCAAGCTTCCGCGCGTTTTCAGTGCGGAACATTGAAATTTTGCACATTTTGGCCTCCGGATGTGCAGTTTTTCAAGCTTTCGCAGGTTTTCAGTGCGGAACGTTGAAATTTTGCACATCACAACTTTACGATATCCGCTCATCCGGCGCCGTTCCGTCGCGGGCGGACTCCCAGACGCTCGCGCCGCGGGCCAGCAGCAGGGCCAGCACCGGCAGGCTCTGGCGAATATCGAGCAGCGGCGTCGCGAGGCAGCCGAGCAGAACCAGAGGCATGAGCAGGACGATGACGGCATCCCGGCAGCGCAGACCCAGCCAGTAGAGGCGCACATGGCAGGCCACATAGGCCAGAGCGGCGACCAGTCCGCCGTTATGCAGGACATTATTGAGCTGGCTGTCGCCGAGAAACTCGTCCGCGATGGCCAGCGGTCCGACGCCGAAGACAGGATGCTCGAAAAACTGCAGCAGCGCCGAGATCAGGATGCCGCCTTCGGGCAGAGGACGGTCAATGTTGAGGTCTCCGGGCAGACCATAGCGCGACTCCAGCGAGCTGATCGGATTGAGCAGGAAGCCGTAGTAGTAGGCGCGCGCTCCGGGCTGCCAGGAGGGAATCAGAAACCAGGTCACAAAGTAGGCGACAAAGGCCGTCAGGGCCATGGCGCCCAGCGGCCGGGCAAGCGCAGCGAGGCGACGGCGCCAGGCAGCGCGAAAGCCGCCCTCAAGCTGCCCTCCGTCACCGTCCCGGCTCCCGGCCAGCACCAGCAGAGGCGGCAGCAGCAGCAGGGAATACAGCAGCAGGAAGGGAACGCCGATGATGACGGACTTGGCAAAGGCAAAAATCCCCAGGCTGATCCCGACAGCCAGCAGCAGCAGGGCGGCAGCCCGCCGCTTTCGGGCCTCCGGAGACGCTGCCGGCCCGACGATGACGGCCGCCAGCACACCGATCCCCAGCAGCAGGCTGGTGCCAAAGATGGTCGGCGAATAGAAGCAGCCGAAGCTGCGCGTGAAGACTCCCGACTCGTACATGGCCAGCAGCGGCGCCTGATGACTGTCGGTACTGTAGAGCTGCCAGGTGAGCGGCCAGCCGATATCGAAGAAGCCGCGCTGCAGAACGGAGAACACGAGACCCGTCAGCACCAGCGCCGCGACGACAGCAAAGAGAATGTCGAGCTGCCGTGCCGCGGGGATCCTGCTCAGCAGCAGGGCCAGCAGCAGCAGCAGCAGCCAGACATTAAAATAGCCGAGCATGGCCCTCAGAAAAGCGCCCCAGCTGTCCCTGCCGTTGAGGGCGAAGCCGGCTGCGTAGCTGAGCGCAACAACGGCCAGCATGGCGGCATAGCCCCCGAGCGGTGCCCTGAGGGCGAGACGGCTGCGCCACTGCTTCCGGCCCTCGACATCCAGCAGAACCAGCACCAGAAGCAGCAGGGTCAGCGGATAGCACGGATTGATGCCTCTGCCCGAAGGCAGCACCAGGCTCGGCGCAGCGAGGCAGTAGAAGGCGGCGAGCCCGACACTCCAGTCCGGCCGTCTGCGCACGTGAGCGACGACAACGGCCAGCAGCCAGAGAGCGAGAATCAGATTATTCGGCATGGTGACCTCCGGTCGAGCCGCCCCCCAGGCGACGCCCGAGCAGCTCCACGAGCTCCCGGATCTCCCGGCGCAGCAGGAAAACTGCGGCCGTGCCGCCCAGCAGCACCGCGGCGACCCGGCCTGGCGTTGAGGTCCAGCGGTAGAAGAGCAGCGTCAGCAGGCCATAGAGGAGAACCACATAGACCAGGTCACGGTGCTCCAGCTCGATGCGAACCGAGGACTGAATCAGGATCATGCGCCAGGCAAAGTTGGCCAGAAAGCCGACGGCGAGCGCCACACTCGCCGCCTGCAGCCCGAGCAGCGGATAGAGCACGAACATCGCGACGATGTTGACCGCGGCACCGAGCAGAGTCGAGTAGAACAGCTGATCCGTCCGCTTCTCGGCGCTGAAGAGATGCCCCATGAAGTTGGCCAGCGCCGACAGGGCGATCGCGAGCAGGGCCGCCGGCACCAGTGCGCTCGTTTCGGCACCATAATGGCGGCGGTCCACGAGCAGGTGAAACACAAAGCGGGTCAGGGGCAGCAGGCACAGCAGGGCACCGCCGAGCACGCGGATGTAGCGGCGCAGCGTCAGAGCATAGGCCCGGCCACGCTCCTCCTCCCCGCTGAGGGCGAAGGCCGTTTCCTGCCAGGCCAGCGAAAAGACGGTGATAAAGAGATTGACGAACATGCCCATGCGGTTGGCCGCCGTCAGACGGCTCAGGGCGAGCTCGCCGGCCACGCGGGAGATGTAGAACTCATTGAACTTTGAGAGCGCGAAATAGGCCGTGGCGTTGACGGACAGAGGCAGACAGAAGCGGGCCAGCTGGCGGATACGCTCGCGGGAGAGATGGGAACGCCTGAGGCCGCGCAGGAGGCCCGTGCGGCTCTCGTACAGCAGGACGGAAAGCGCCGCCGCCAGAACAGGCGACCAGATCATGGCCATGCCGCCGAGGCGGAACACGGTCAGGAAAAGGATCTGCGACAGCCCCAGAACGAGTGACGAGATGATCCCGACCGCCGCGAAGAGACGATTATGCCCGAGACCGCGGCTCGCAAACTGATAGATGAGATCCAGAAGGGTGACGATGCCCATCAGCAGGAGCGGACCGTAAAGCTCCATGCTGCCGGCAAACTGCAGAACCAGGGCGAGAGCTGCGAGGAAGAGCGGACCCAGCAGCAGGGACAGGGCCAGAGCATTCGCAAAGACCTGGGGCTTTCGCTCTTCATCCTCGTCGAACATGAAGCGCAGAAGACCGCTCCAGACCTCGAAAAAGGAGATCGACACGAGCTGCGGGAGAATGGACGTAGCGAGGGCATAGGAGCCGAAACTCGCCGGCTCGATGAGGCGGGTCTGCAGACGTGAAAGCAGCAGCGTGATGAGCTTCGTTGCGATGTTGCCGATGAAATAGATCAGCATCCGCCGCGCGAGGCCCGCGCTGTAGCCCTGTTTTTCCGTCATGGCGTCAGGATGTCGGGGCCAAGCACAGCCGCCCAGACCCCTGTGTCAATGAACAGACTGCGCAGCCGGTGACCGTGCCGCGCCGCCTCCGGCGGCAGTTCCTGCCAGACACCGAACAGCGATTCGAGCTGTCCCTCGACATCCGCCGGCCCCCTGACGGTCAGGCCGGCAAATTCGATATCCCGCGCCGGCAGCAGACCGCGGCGCAGGAGATAGGAGCTGGTCAGATCAGCGCGGGCCGAGGGAAAGGCGATGAGCAGTTCACTCTCATCATCATGACAGGACGTCATCGCCCGCAGGCAGTCGGCCCAGAGCCGCTCAGGGCTCCGTCGGGCCCGCCACTCGTAGTACCGCTGCAGCAGGCGGCGCTCCGAGCGATAGCCCTCGAAACGCACCCGCCGCGGGAAGTGCGTCAGCAGAAATGCCAGCAGCTGGCAGCGGCGCCTCCATTTGCCCCGGGGAACGTTGTCCAGCGGAAAGAGATCCAGAAAGACCCCGTCCCGGCCGTCGGCCGGCGTCGCGGAACGTGGCGGCAGATCGGCCTCGAGAAAACGGCTGTGGCGGCAGCGGATTTTGGCAAAGGGACGCGCGATGCCCGGATCCTCCGCGGCATCCTCGACGAGATAGAGCGCGGGGTCGAGCCCGTCCCGCAGGACGTCGAGCAGCCGCTCATAATCCCGGCGCAGGACACCGACATCGATGTCATCATCCCAGGGGATGAAGCCACCGTGCCGTCGGGCCCCCAGCAGGGTGCCAAAGAGCAGGCAGTACTCGATGCCCGCCGTGCGCGCAATGCGGTCCAGCTCACCCAGCATCTCTCGCTGCAGGGCCTGTACAGCCCGCATCCCAACGGAGCCGGCCGGCAGATAAAAGCCCTCAGGGTCGCTGTGGTCCAGCGCATCTACGCCGACTGTCATCTGACTCATAGCTTATTAGGTTAGCAGATCCGGGGAAGCTGCGTCAAACCACCAGCCGCTGTAGTCAGCCGGCGGACAGGTCACAAAAACCGGCCCCAGGCGGGAGGCGGCGGGAAAATCCTGCGGCTGGCCGCTGTCGCCGAGCAGGAGCCAGTCGGCAGCGGTGAAATCTCCGGGATCCGGCAGGCCGGCATCGCAGGCGTCGCCCGCCAGGGCTTCGAGCCGCGCGAAGATGGCAGCGCGGCGCCGGAAGGCGGCTTCGAGCCGCTCCCGGCCGCGCTCGCTGCTGCGCTTCCGGGCCGCCTCGAGGCGCTCGAGCTCCGCTACACCCAGAGGAAGCTGTCCGGGATCGGGAGCGTCACAGTCGACCAGCAGCGCCCAGATGCCCGCCTGTACCCGCCGCAGCCGAAACTCCAGCGCGCTGCGCTCGAGGCGACCCGGCGGCAGGCGGTCGGCGAGCAGCAGCCGCAGGCTGATCCCCTGATGGCAGTCGAGCTCCGCCCGCAACGGCTCCTCAAGTGTCGTCCCGTCGACGACCAGGCGCGGGTGGGGATCGGGGTCGCCGGCCTCGCTGCCCGGCAGGATGAGGCGCGCGGCCGTAGCCGCGATCCGTGCTTCGAGCGGTGCCCTGAGGCGGGCAAAGGCGGCACGCTCCAGCAGCAGGCCGCTGTCGAAGGGACCTCCGCCCGGCCGCGCCGTGAGCCAGTACCAGGACAGCCCGGCCTCCCGGGCGGCCGTCACGGCGTACTCAAAGAGCCGGCGGCGCAGCGCTTCCACCTCCGCCGGCAGCTGACTCCAGTCTGCCTCCCCCATCATCGCCCGAGCAGGCTCCGGGCCGCGGCGGCACCGGCCTCGATACCACTGCAGAAGGCAAAGTGCAGGTTATAGCCGCCGCAGCGGCCATGTATGTCGAGGAGTTCGCCGCAGAAGAACAGACCGGGATGGCGCCTCGAGGCGAAACCCGGCTCTTCCAGCGTGTCGAGGCGGACGCCGCCGAGCGTCAGCTGGGCCTGGTCATCGCCCCGTGTGCCGGTCACGGTTACGGGAAGGCTCTTAAGCAGGCGGGCAAAATCGGCTACCTGCTTTGGGCTCAGATCCCGCACCTTGAGCGCACTGTCACCCGGGCCCTGAACCCGCGCGTCGCGGCGCCGGCGGCGCCGGCGGTCCCTGTCCCCGGCGTCTGCCGCAGCGCCCCCCGATGCCGCTGCGGCAGCCTCGGCCCGCCGCAGCTCCGCGGAGTCCGCGAGCAGACGTCGCCAGAGGACCCCGCTGAGCCCTGCATCGACGAGCCCGGCGGCGAGCCGTGAGGCCGCGCTCCCGGGCAGCCGTTTGCGGCGCCGCTCGAGCAGATCCCGGACGGCATCCTCGTCGTGGCCGGGACAGACATCGAGGCGGATCTCAAGCGCGCCGGCGGCGAGGCGCGGCGCCGCGGCACTCGCGAACTCCATGGCGATAATCCCGGACAGGCCATAGTCGGTCAACAGCAGTTCGCCCTGCTCCGAGATTCTGCCCGCCGTGAGCGTGGCGGCGAGGCGCAGGCCCCCGAGCCCCTTCAGATCCTCGTCAGAGGTGCACAATGGGACGAGGCCCGGAAGGAGCTCCGTCAGGCTCTCGCCGAGCGCACGGGCCCAGGCGGCAGCGGAGCCGTCGGCACCGAGGCCGGGAACGGCCCTCCCGCCGCCGGCGAGGATGAGGCGGTCGGCAAAGAGCATTTCCCCCTCCGAAACCCGCACCGCAAAGCCGCCCCCGGACAGGGCTTCGACACCCAGCACGCGCAGGGAGCAGCGCACATCGATGGCGGCCGCGGCGAGCAGCTCCTCGAGCAGGGAGACCACCGTCTCCGCGCGCTGCGAAGCCGGGTATACCCGCCCCTCCTCGACATGGCAGGAAAGAGCTGCGGCATTCAGGTACTCATTCAGACGGGCAAAGGGCCAGTCCGCCACCCAGCGGCTGCGGGCGGCCGCGGCCGCGGGCGTCTCGTCCAGCGAGGCATAGGCGCCGGAGCCGACAGCGAGGTTGCTGAAGTTGCAGCGCCCATTGCCGGTGGCGAGAAGCTTGCGGCCGATGCGGCGATTGCGCTCGACGAGAACGATGTCCGCCCCCTCCAGCCCCTCCTCCCGCGCCGCCAGGGCGGCGGCGACGCCCGCGGGACCGGCGCCTAGGATGAGCAGCGGTATGCGGCCGAGCCGGGCGAGAGCACGGGCCTTCTCGAAACGGGTCGGCACAAGGCCGAAACCGCCGAGAGCCGCGGCCAGCGCCCCGAGCTCACGGTCGGTGACGGCCGCCTCCGGTGCCTCGCGGCTGACCTCCAGCTCGACGATGGCAACCCGCTCGGCTGCCCGGCTGCCCGTGAGCACGCCGAGGTCGAGGCTCAGAGCAAAGGCGGACCCGCCTGCACTCTGAAAGCGGGCCTCATGACGTGTGAAGCGTGCGCGCCCCCGTACTGTCAGCGGCAGCTGCGCAAGCAGGGCGGGCAGGTCGGGCGCGAAGGCGCGGTAGTCGAGGGTGAGGAGCTCGGCACGCAGGCGGGCGAGATCTCCGGGATCGGCGGGATCAAGCCAGCGTGAGAGATGTCGCTCCGTCTCCGGGCGCAGACTGGCACCGGCCGCGTCGCCCAGCGGGTCGGGCAAGGCCGGCCCCTTCAGGCAGAGCCTGATGACATCCCCCTCGCGGCGCTGCCGCAGGCTGACGAGGCGTCTTCCGAGCCTTTCGTCGGGGCTGTCGAGATAGAGGGCATCATAGTCCTCGGCACTCGGGAGCGGGGCGTCCCCATCGCAGTTCAGCGTTTTGAGGCAAAGTCCGGCGAGCTGCCCGAGAAGCAGCCGGGCCGCCTCTCCGGAATCCGGCTCCAGCTCCGGCGGCAGACGGAACTTCAACTCCCGTTCCAGCATCAGTCGAGCTCCAGCCGGCGCAGTTCGTCGCCGGTCATCACGTAGGCACTGCCGTCTGCGAGCAGCCGGCTCGAGACGATCTCGCTGTAGACCTCGTGCCGCCTGAACGAATCCCCGTCGCGGGAGAATTCCAGCAGCGCCGAGCCGTCTGTCATAATGGCCCGGCTGCCGGCCGCCGCGAGGTCCTTTGCCTGCTCCGGAACGGCAATGCCCTCCGTCGCCCTGCCATCAAGCGCGACACGGTAGTAGCTGCGCCTGCCGCCCACACTGGAGCGGGCAACCGCATGGACCCAGTCCCCGCTGGCGACGAAGGCGTCGAAGGCCGGCTGCTGCCAGATCGGCTGCAGCTGGTTCTCCCGCTCAAGCAGCAGTTCGGTGCGCGAAGCACAGAGCAGGCCGCCGTCCGGTGCACGGCCGGCCCAGACCAGCACGCCGGCTCCCTGTGGCTCGAAGCGCAGCAGCCGTTCGCCGAGATCCTGGTCCGCGAGGCTGAAGCGGCTGACAAGCGCCTGTGCCTCGGACGCAGAGGTGTTGAGCAGCAGGACGTCCAGATAGCGGTCGGAGCTGTCAAAAACGCTCTGGATGACATGGCCGGACTGGAGAACATCGCGGGCGGTCCAGTCGAAGAGATGGCCGCCATCGTGATCGAGTACGCGCAGCAGGCCGATGCTGTCGGCCTTGTCCAGCAGCAGGGCGATACGGCCCTGGGTACTCAGACTGTAGCCGACAATGGGCTCTTCGCTTAACCCCTGATAGCGCTCTCCCGACCGGTCCCAGACGGCATAGCGGTAGGCCCGGGGACCGGTAACGAGGGCGACATCGCCGACGAGCGTGACATCGACCTCCGGCAGGGACAGTTCGGCCTCGGCGACAACACGGCCTGCCGGCGTCAGCAGCTTCACCTGCTGGCCGTCGGCAAAGAGCAGGCGGTCCGGCGCGAGGACCCAGAGCTGCCGGGCATCGAGGCCAAGGGCATCCAGCTTGAGAACGAGTTCGCCCGCCGGGCGGTTCGCGGCGCGCTCGGCCGGCGTGGCGGCGTCGGCCCCGTCCGCGGCCTCCGTCCGCCTCTCAAATATGCCGAAGCGCAGCAGGAGAAGAATGCCAAAGAGCAAAAGAACAAGGGCGGCGAGAACGAGGATGGGTCCCTGACCCATCCCGTCCCGCCGCCGGGCAGTGCGGCGCTTCCTACTGTGACTCGTCGTCGGCCGGGAAGTCATAGACGCCGTCCGTCTGCTTTTCCATCGCCGTCTCAAGCCTCTCAATGCGCTGCAGAATGCCGAGCTTGTCGACATTACGGGTCTCGTTGTCGAGGTTCTGGCGCAGTGTGTAGAAGCCGCTGTAGACACCGTCGCGGAAGATATAGAGCGTCGTTTCGTCGCGCGGCACGAGTTCGATCGACCAGGTTTCGGGATTCTCCCGGCGCTCGGTCATCGTGATGGTGAACTCCGGCTCCAGCTGCGGCTCCGCTTCGTAGTCCGAGCCGTTGACGAAGATGCCGATGAGACCCTGATAGAGCAGGCGGAAATAGGATTTCTTCGAGGAATCGACGACGGTCGCATCCCTGCCATCCATGGTATAGGACTCGACAAGCGTGTCGTCAGCCTTCTTCTCGTCAGGCGAGGGATGGTAGATCTCGAATACATGGCGGCCCTCCGGGGACTCGAAGGTCGCCTCACCGATGTCGCTGATATTCTGAATCAGGGAGAAGGACTCGAAAAACTTCAGCCAGGGGCGCTCAAGCATCGTGACCGCCGTGGTGCTGACCGTGTAGAGGCCCGGCCGGTCGCTCAGACTGACATAGCGCTCCTTGTCACCGCTTTGGCGGCCGAAGGAGATCGTCACCAGATTGTTGGCCTGTCCGATGCTGAAGGCAAATTCCGGCTCGTCCAGCCCATAGGCGGCCGGGTCGTCGATTTCCAGGGCGACGACCTCCTTTGCCGTCAGGCTGGCGAGCTCGGAGACCAGCTTGTTCAGGTCGTCGCTGTTGCCGACCCAGCTCACCGGCTTGTCGATACGCCAGGTCTGCATCGCCGCCGCCTGCTGGGGATCCATCGTCTCCGCGGTACTGCCGTCGGCCGCCGGGGCGGGCGTCGGGGTCGGGGTCACACCCCGCTCCTCCGGTGTCTCCACGTGCGCAGCGAGCACGGCCGGGTCGCTCGTGCGCTGGATACGCAGCTCGGTGATCTCGAGCAGTTCAAAGGGCTTGAGCGCGAGCGAAATGAAATCCGTCGCATCAAAGCTAATTTTGTTCTCGAGGCCGGTGACCGAGTAAACCGTGTCGCTGTCCGGCGTCTTCACATAAACCTGGCTCTCGTCCGCCGCCAGGGGGTTGCCCAGCTGAAGTTCAATCGCCGCGCCTTCCTTGAGAACATAGCGGACACTGCTCCCGGGATCGGCGAGACCATAGGCGGCCAGATCCTCGGCCTCCTCGACCGCCACGCGGCTGGCGGTGACGTTGAGCAGGGCACGGGCCAGCGTGCTGACGCGATCCTGATCCTGGTCGATGCCGGCCGGCTCCGTGAGAACATAATGAGTGGTCGTAGTACCTGTGCCTGACGTCACGGTCACCGGCTCGAAGACATAGCGGCCGGAGGTGTTCTGCACCACAATCTGCTTCAGGTTGTCGGCGGTGACGCGCGCCAGCGCGAGCGGATTTTTCGTCGTCTCTCCGATACTCGTCGGTGTGCTGCCGGCATCCTCGCCGGCACCGGTTACACGCCAGATCACGAGCACGCCAATCAGCAGCAGAAGTATGGCCGAGAGAACAATAAGGTTGCGATTGCGTTTCATCAGAAGTCAGGCTCCCATCACAGGTGCTTGCGGCGCCGGTAGACAATGATCGCCAGCAGCAGCATCAGCAGCGGCAGGACAACCGCCGTCCCGATGGCCGCGGCATAGATCGGCGTCGTGGAGCCGGTATGCTGGATCTTGTAGCTCGCCAGCTGCTTGTTCGGAATGACCAGCTTGTTGACATCGGTCTGCCCCTGGCTCAGCCAGTCAAACGAGAGATAGGTCAGCATATAGTTGTAGGCCTGATAGCCGACCAGGCTGAACGTCTGGTCGTCAAAGACCGAGGAGGAGCCAAAGACGACGGCTCTCGAACTGTGCTTGACGTTCGTGCCATCCATGTAGCCGGTCGAGTCGCTCATAACAGCGAGGTTCTGAACACCTTCGGGGCTGATGCTGGCAGGATTGCCGCCCTCTTCCAGAACGGCCATGTCGCTGGTTTTGAGCAGTACCGAGGTTTCGATCCATTCCACCGGATTCTGCAGAATCTTGACCCCGGCAGCCTCGGAAATCAGGGTTTCGGGCACACTGCCTGTGGTAATGTCATTCTTCGGAGCGCCGGCCAGAATGTAGGTCGGATAGTTCGGCAGATGCAGGGAAGAATCGCCCTCGCGCACGCGGTCGCTCGTCAGCTCGATGTTGAATTCCTGCAGGACACGGTTCAGATTGGCGAAGTCCTGGCCCGTAAAGGCGCCCGGCGCAACCATGATGCTGCCGCCCGTTTTGATCCAGGCGATGATGCGGTCGGCCTCGGGGCCCGAGATGTCCGCTGGTGGAGCCAGGATCAGGAGCACGGCGGCGTCCTCGGGCACTTTCTCCACGGTCAGCAGATTGATGTCGCTGACATCGAAGCCGTTGGCGTCCATCAGGCCGCCGAGAACCTGGAAGGATTCCTCGAGCGGCGGCTCGCCGTGGCCGGTCAGACGGTAGACTGTCGGCACAATATCGAGTGTCACATAGTTGATGGCGCCGGAGAAGGCGTTCTCGGCCGAATAGCCTGTCATCACGGTCTGCAGCGTCTGCTGGTTGAGCTGGGTTGCGACGAGATCCTGCTGACTCAGAACGCGCAGGCGGCCGTTGGCCCGGTTCTGGACCACGAACTGGCGCTCGCTGAGCTGATGGATCGACTGCGGGTCGAGACGGCTGATCACGGACGGATCGGCGACGGGATCGACATATTCGACGATGATGTGACCCCGGCCGCGATTGACATAGTCGTTCAGCAGCTGGGGGACAAAGGCCAGCGTGCTGTGGTTCAGCAGATCATTCTCGGTGCCGAGATAGCTGATGTGGACATCCTCTTCAAGGCGCTCCAGCAGTTCCTCGGTCTTCTCGCCAATGGACATCAGCTGGTTCTGGGTCAGGTCCCAGCTCAGACGGTCGCCAACCACCGTCTCCAGGACGATGTTGACCAGAATAACGATGGCCAGGACGACGAGCGTCGTCAGCAGGCTGATGCGGCCGATACGGCGGCTGCGGCGGTCAACGAGACGCTTCGGCGGACGGCGTCTGCTGCCGGAGGGCGACACGCTCTGTTTGGCCGGAGCGCTTTCGGCGGCCGGCGTGCTTTCGGCGGTCGGCGTGCTTTCGGCGGCCGGTGTGGTCGGAAGCTGCCCGGAATCGGGTGTCACGGTGCTGTTGGTTTCCTTAATATTGGCGTCTTTATTATCAGTCATATCTATGTACCTCCCCCTCTGTCCGCTCAGCTCTGTGTCCAGCGGCGGCGCTCAAGCACCTGAACCGTGAGGTAGAGGAAAAGCAGGGTGATGCTGATGAGGAATACGATGGGCGTGAGGCGGAAGATGCCGCTGGAGAAATCCACCAGGCGGGTGGCCGGATTGATCCAGTTGACGGCCTTGGTAACCGCCTCGCCGGCAGCTGCCTCCTGCGCCGCCGAAAGCAGATTGAGGAAGTCCAGATTCTGCAGAATCGTGGTCGTGAAGTTGCCCAGCAGCGAGGCAATGGCCTCCAGCAGCATGAAGCCGATGAAGATGACCACCGAGACGATGGCCGCGATGATCTGGTTCGAGGTCAGGCTCGAAATCATGACACCGATCGCGATGTAGACGGCGCCGGAGAGGATGAAGCCGACATAGGTGCCGAGCAGCAGGACATCAACCGTGCCCTGCAGGAGGACGGTGATGGCGACATGGATCAGCGTCGTTGCCGTCATGATGAGGAAGAGCGTGAAGGCGGCGAGGTACTTCCCAACGACAATCTGCGGCGTGGTGACGGGTGTCGTGAAGAGCAGAATTTCCGTGCCGCTGCGGCGTTCCTCGGCGAAGGTCTTCATCGTCAGGATCGGAATCAGGACAAAGAAGAGGCCCTGCATGAAATTGAGCTCGGATGCGATGTTGGCGTAGTAGCCCAGCAGGTTGACCGCGAAGAAAAGGCTGCTGACAAAAATGAAGATCGCGAGCAGAACGTAGCCGATGGGTGACTTGAAATAGGCGTTCAGTTCGCGTCGGTAGATGGCCTGGGTCTGTTTCATGCTTCTCTCCCTCCCGTCGGCGTCTGGACATTACCGGTAACCTGCAGGAAGACATCTTCGAGCGTTGCCTCGAGGCCATGGGTATCCAGAATAGGCCAGGTGTTGCGCGCCATTTCATAGAAAACCTGGCGGCGCACATCCGTATCCGGCTCGGTTTCATATGTCAGTGTGACGATGCCGTCCTTCTCACGCAGGACGGTGGCGTCGATGATGCCGGGCACCACGCGCAGCCGCTGGACAATCTCGCGGGCCGGGCCCTCGACGGTGAGTTCCATCTCGCGGGTGGCACGGGAGCGGTCGTTCAGGGTGGCGACGTCGTCCAGTGCGACGATCCGGCCGCGGTTGATGATGACCACCCGGTCGCAGATCGCGCTGACCTCCGGCAGGATGTGGGAACTCAGAATGATCGTGTGATCCTTCCCGAGATCACGGATGGTGTTGCGGATCTCGATAATCTGCTTGGGGTCGAGGCCGACAGTAGGCTCGTCGAGGACGAGAACCTCCGGATGGCCGAGCAGGGCCTGGGCGATGCCGACACGCTGCCGGTAGCCCTTTGAGAGGTTGCCGATCAGACGGTGGGCGACATCCGTGATCCGCACGAGACGCATGGCCTCGGCAATCTCGGCGGCGCGGCTGCGGCGCGGAACGCCCTTGAGGTCGGCAACAAAGCTCAGATACTCCATCACCGTCATATCGACATACAGCGGCGGAGCTTCCGGCAGATAGCCGATACGGCGCTTGGCCTCGAGCGGT
Organism: Bacillota bacterium; assembly: GCA_030057555.1. Lineage (GTDB taxonomy): Bacteria > Bacillota > Clostridia > Saccharofermentanales > Fastidiosipilaceae > JAEZYR01. The sequence continues at coordinate 47,484 of JASGUU010000036.1, forward strand.
TCCTCGAGAATGTCATGGCCGTCGATGGTGACGACGCCGCTGCTCGCGGAGATGTAGCCGGTCAGAATGTTCATCGTGGTGGTCTTCCCGGCGCCGTTGGGACCGAGAAAACCCAGAATCTCTCCCTTTTCGACTCGGAAGCTGACATCGTCTACGGCGACAATGTCACCGTAGTGCTTCGACAGATTTGTAATCTCTATCATTCCCTACCTCCTCAAGGCTCGAACAAATCATTATAGTCAAACGGATCTTAAACGTAACTGAAATCTAACAGAGCGCTCTTCAGCTGAAGCGGGCCCGGAAGGCCTCACGTCCATCCGCCAGACGCCCGACAACACGCAGCGGCAGGCTGCCGCCTGTCCCTGGCTCGGCGAACAGCAGCACCTCGTCGTAGAGACCCACTTCCGCGAGGAAGTTAATGTCAAAGCGCTGCCAGCCAATCGGCGTCCGCCGTCCGCTGCCGAGTCGGGCCCAGAGGGCGTCGATGCTCCAGGCGGCATAGCGGGTGTGATTGACATGGCCGTTGCGGTCCTGGTCGCTCAGGCCCGGGCGATAGCGCAGCACGGCCTCGCCGGCATCCGGACGCGCCAGACGAAAGCGCAGCTTCTCGGCCTCGATCACGGGCTCCCAGGGGCCGCTGGTGTAGCCCAGCGCCTCGAGATCGCCGAGCGTATCCGGGCGGCGCGGACGGTGGCTGTCCTGTTCGGCCAGAAACCAGGCCGAATTCGCCACGCCAGCCACGGTGCCGTCGGAGCGCTCGAAACGAAATTCACGGTCAAAATAGAGATGTGTGATGTGGTGACACCAGGTGCGGATGGTGACCTCTTCGCGCCAGCGAAAGTCCGCGTCGAGGCGCAGTGAAATACGTGAAACCAGCCAGCGCAGGTTCAGCGGGTCAAGCTGTTCGTAGCCCAGCTCCAGCTTGAGGGCGTCGAAGGTCGCCGCCTCCTGCATCATGCCGATAAGGGCAGCCACGTCGAGGCGGTCCCAGGGATCGGTGTCGACGTTACGAACGGCAAACTGCCAGGAGCGGGCGCTGTCGGGACCGGTTGCAGGACTTTGCATAAATCAAAAGAATTCTAGAGGCCTGTCATGCGGTTGTAGCGCACTCGGCTCGGGTTGAAGCGGTGGATCGCCCGGATGACTCGCTCTTCGGGGGAGATCAGGGTGAGCTGGCGCTGTCCCTTGTACTGGCTGACAATGAACCAGTTCTTCGGGTCGCCGGCCTTCGCCGAATAGTCACGCGTCTGCAGCTTCTGGCCCTGGAACTGACGATACTCGTCGCTGCTGCAGCTCGCCATCAGTTCAATCTCCTTCCCCTTCACCTGAAAGCTGCGGCGGCGGCGGCGCTGGGCGATGATTGTGTCAATGTCCAGGTCACCGTTCGTGACGACATATTCGTACTCGCGATTCTGGGAGGTTATCGCCCACCAGGCGCCCCAGGCTCCGCCGAAGACGATGAGTGGCAGGAAAAAGGCGATGTACTGGACGAACACCAGGCCGAGGTAGACGAGAAAGAGATAGGCCACGATAATCGCCACGGTCTGCAGCCAGTCGGTCGGACGGCGGCGGGGGCGTACCAGAATCTCGATGAAACTCTCCTGGTCCTCGCGTGCGTATTGAGCGTAGGCACGGCTGAGTGCTGAAATGGCCTCTTCCTCCGTCACCTGCTCCACCGGGGCTGCCGCACGCAAAAGTTCGTGCTCCGCCTCATCCACCGCCCGGCGGGCCTCGATCGCCTCGACGGTCTTCTGGCTCAGCGGCTCGGGAGCCCTCTCGGCCTCAGGCTTTTTCTTATTCACGCGCATGTCGATTCCTCCGCGCCACGCAGCCTCCCGTTCGGCGGCCGCAGCAATTTGAACTCAACCAGTCTATCACAGAGCTCCCGCTGTGCCTCTCCACCCGGCCGGCAGGCATGGCCGGGGGCACATCATATTTGTCGGGACGAGTAAAGTCTTTTTCGAGCCTTCCTCAAACACCTGAAACACCGGAATCTTTGTGTAGCCTGCATACAGGCATATGGAAGAACACTTCTCCAATTGCCTGCGTAGCGGCGTGCGCGCCCCCTTGTGGTCAGGATGGCGACTTTTCCAAATCATTTTTTGGATTTCTCTCGATCTTGACCAGAAACCGCCCTTTTGTGGTCAAGATGGCGAGTTTTCCAAATTGTTTTTTGGATTTCTCTTCGTTTTGACCACCAGAAGTCCACAAGCTGCTTTTCTCCCCTTGTCGGCCGTCCTCCTGGCATGCTCATCAGCTTCCCGACACTCATGACGTACACCCGGTCGACAGACTCCCGATGCCCGTCATGGGCAGTGACAGGCAACAGCGCTCTGCAGCGCCTGGCACGCGTCGCGGAGCTGGAGCAGCACGACCCCCTATTCCTCCCGACGCACCCAGGCGCGCCCGCGGCTGCGGAAACGGGCGTTGATCAGCTGGACGCCGAGCAGAATGAGGGCGAGAGAGAGGAGCATCAGCGGGTTGAGCAGTGATTCGCCGAGCAGGATGCCCGAGAAGAGGACGCCGAATATCGGAATCAGGGCAAGCAGCGAAGCCATCTGCGAGAGGGGCCGCCGCTTCAGCAGCCAGGTCCAGACATTGAAGGCGATGACCGAAAGCAGGCCGAGATAGAGCAGCAGCAGCCAGGCGCCGGGGCGTGTCGGGAGCAGACGCCCGCCGGCGGCGAGACCGGTGACGAGCGACAGGCTGCCACCCATGCCCAGCTTCCAGCCGGTCAGCACCAGGGGATCGACCGAAGCCGTAAGCCGCTTGGTCAGCAGGTTGCCGATGGAGCCGCAGACGGTCGCACAGAGAACGAGGCCCTCGCCGCGCAAGCGGAAGCTGAACAGAGAGCCGAGGCCGTCATAGACCGTGACTCCGCGCAGGTTGAGGACTATAACGCCCAGGAAGCCTGAGAGAATCCCGAGGATCGAACGGTGATCGAGACGGTCGCCGCGCTGGAACAGATGGGCCAGGATGATGGTCGTGAAGGAGCCGCAGGCATTCAGTATGGAGGTGGTGGTGCCACTGCTGTTCGCCTGGCCGACATAGAGAAAGAGATACTGCAGCGAGCACTGTATCACGCCGAGGATCAAAAGCCCCAGCCACTGCTCCTTCCTGGGCAGCCAGACGTGACGCTCCGCGGCCGGGGCGCCGCGGCGTGCGAGGCCGCTCGCCGCGAGCAGCAGCGTCGTGAAGCCGGCGAGCGTGAAGCGGGCACCAGCGAAGACCAGAATGGAGGCCGTGTCCGTGGCGGCAATCGAGAAGAGGCGGTAGCCCGTCTTCACCGTGGCAAAGGCCGAACCCCAGAGCGCCGTGCACAACAGCGCGAGAAGAATCCACCAGGGCCGCCTGTTCTCTTCCTGACTCATGATCCTCCTCCGTAAAAAACGGAGCCGCCAGGGCTGGCGGCTCCGCTGGATTGACCCCGAAGGGCCTGACTGTCGTGCAGCTGCGGACGGACGATCAGTACATGCCTCCGCCACCGCCGGCCGGCATGGGCGGCTCGGGCTCGGGGATGTCGGCGACGATCGCTTCCGTCGTCAGCAGCATGGCCGCAACGGAGGCTGCGTTCTGCAGGGCCGTACGGGCGACCTTCGCGGGATCGATGATACCGGTCTCGACCATGTCCTCATAGGTTTCGGTCATGACGTTAAAGCCGGCGTGGGGCTTTTCGCAGTTCTTGACGCCCTCGCAGATGACAGAGCCGTCGAGGCCGGCGTTCATCGCGATCTGGCGGACCGGCTCCTCGAGTGCGCGCAGAACGATGCGGGCACCGGTGCGGATATCGCCCTCGTTGGCGTCAACAACCTTCCGGACGGCCGGCAGAGCACTGATGTAGGTCGAACCGCCACCGGGGACGATGCCCTCTTCGACAGCCGCACGGGTCGCGGCGAGCGCGTCCTCGATGCGCAGCTTGCGCTCCTTCATCTCGGTCTCAGTGGCCGCACCGACCTTGATCACGGCGACACCGCCGGCGAGCTTGGCGAGGCGCTCCTGCAGCTTCTCGCGGTCGTAGTCGGAGGTGGTCTCCTCGATCTGCGTGCGGATCTGGGCGACACGGTTGGCGATGGCGGTCTTGTCACCGGCACCGTCGACGATGATCGTATTCGACTTCTCGATGCGGACCAGGCGGGCCGTGCCCAGCTGGTGCAGCTCGGTATCGGGCAGCTCGAGCGCGAGCTCATCGGTGATCACTTCGCCGCCGGTCAGGATGGCGATGTCACGCAGCATTTCCTTGCGGCGGTCGCCGAAGCCGGGCGCCTTCACGGCGACGCTGACAAAGGTACCACGCAGCTTGTTGAGGATCAGGGTCGACAGGGCCTCGCCCTCGACGTCCTCGGCGATGATCAGGAGCTTACGGCCGGTCTTGATGACCTTCTCAAGCAGGGGCAGCAGGTCCTGGATGCTGGAGATCTTCTTGTCGGTGATCAGGATGTAGGGCTCGTCGAGCTCGGCCACCATCTTCTCCATGTCGGTTGCCATGTAGGCGGAGATGTAGCCGTGGTCGAACTGCATGCCTTCGACGACCTCGAGCTCGGTATCCATGGTGTTGGACTCTTCGACGGTGATGACGCCGTCGGCGGAGACCTTCTCCATCGCCTCGGCGATGTCGTTGCCGATCTGATCGTCACCAGCGGAAACGGCGCCGACGCGGGCGACATCCTGCTTCGTGGCAATCGGGCGCGCCTGATCGGCAATCGCGTCCACGGCGGCGTTGACGGCCTGCTGGATGCCGTTCTTCAGAATCATCGGGTTGGCGCCGGCCGCGATGTTGCGCAGGCCCTCGCGGACCATGGCCTGGGCCAGCAGCGTAGCCGTCGTCGTGCCGTCACCGGCGACATCGTTGGTCTTCGTGGCGACTTCCTTGACGAGCTGGGCGCCCATGTTCTCGAAACGATCCTCGAGCTCGATCTCCTTGGCGATTGTCACACCGTCATTCGTAATCAGGGGCGAACCGTACTTTTTGTCAAGTACGACGTTGCGGCCCTTCGGCCCCAGGGTGATCTTGATGGTGTCGGCCAGCTTGTTGACACCGATCTCAAGCGCCTTGCGTGCATCTTCGTTGTATTTCAGGTCTTTAGCCATCTGGATAGATTCCTCCACTTGTTACTTTCGGCGGGCATGCGCATGGCGTACTGCCCGCGGCTGCGGTTTACTTATTCGACGATCGCCAGAATGTCGCTCTGACGCAGAATGGTGTACTCGACTCCGTCCACCTTGACTTCCGTGCCGGCATACTTGCTCATCAGCACGCGATCGCCCACCTCGAGCTCCATCACAACATCCTTGCCATCCACGACACCGCCGGGTCCGACGGCGACGACTTCGGCAATCTGCGGCTTCTCCTTTGCCGAACCAGGCAGCACGATCCCGCTCTGGGTCTTTTCCTCGTTCTCGAGCATCCGGATGACCACTCGATCTGCCAAGGGCTTAATTGTCATAACTGTCCTCCTCAATATTCCTCGCCAGGTTCTCTGACCATGGCGCGTTTTTCAATTTGGCACTCGACTCGTCCGAGTGCCAACATCAGCTAGTATAGTCATATGTCAGAGAAAGTCAAGCCGCAGATCCGAACGAACTGCAGGCAGACGAAACGGGCGCCCGTCAGCCCCCGACGGCGTTATCTATGGCGTGGCGGCATCGCGGGCCGCGCCAAAAGCCGCGATCGTCTGACTCATATCCTGTCCCGTTCCATCCCCCTGCCAGCCCCAGGCTCCCGTATAGGGGATTCCGGTATAGCTGCCGTCGAGAACGCTCAGGGGCATGACCTCGCCTTTGTAGTAGGCCAGCGGTGTATAGGGTGCCAGACGCACCGGGACGAAATACAGGCGTTTCTCACCATAGACGAACTCGTGCAGGTAGGGAATGATCAGATTGAAGTTGGCGCGCACCACCCAGGGTCTGCGGGTGTCCTCCCAGAAGGACCCGGCGATGGGGACCTGCATGCTCTGGATCTGGCTGGTCATCCGCGGCACGAGCCCTGTCAGCATCAGCGTCAGGTCGACGTCGGAGAGATTGGTCGAGATCATGTCGAAGCCGGCCTTGGCCACCGAGATGAGCTGGAGCAGATTGGCCCCCTTGAGCTTCTGGTAGGCGAGATCGATCACGTGGCGCTGGCGCTCCATACGGGCATAGTCGCTGTCCAGATAGCGCATGCGGGCAAAGGCAATCGCCTGCCGCCCGTTCATATGCAGCAGACCGCCGTGCTCGAAGCCGGAAACCCAGTTGCTGCGATCCTCCCAGCCCTCGTAGATCGCGTTCTGTTCGGTTATGCATTCATTGAGATACTGGATGACCCTGGGATCGTCGGCCACCTCGATCTCGAGGCCGCCCAGAGCGTCGATAAGGCCCTCCGCCTCGCCGATATTGACCCGGATATAATGCTCGATATCGAGATGGAAGGTCCTGTTCAGCACCTCGATCAGCACCTCGGAGCCCTGGTAATGAACCTCGTTCAGCTTCATCGGCTCGTCCGCACCGGGTGGATAGACCAGCATGTCGCGCTGGAAGCTCGTCAGCTTGATCGTATCTTCGGCCTGATTCACCGTCAGCAGAATCATCGTATCCGAACGCGTCTGAACCTCGTACTCCTCGTCACGGGTATCCACGCCGAGCAGCAAAATCTGCGTCAGGTTGACATCGTAGCTGGGCAGTGTCGTCGGCATCTCGGTGCTGACCACAGGCAGCGTCGTTTCCTCAGTGCTTTCAATCACGGGTATGGTATCGATCGGCGAATCCGACTCCCGGCTGGGCCGGGCCTCCTCCGTCGCATCCGGCAGCAGCGTTGTCTCGCGCGGCGGCAGACTCGGCGTCTCGCTCACCGGCGGCAGGGCGGCGAGCGTCGTCGTTGCCCGCGTCTCACGGATGCTGGTTCGGGCACCGGAGATGAGCCAGCGCCAGAAAACAAAGAGGCCGATGGTTATCGCCAGCAGGCCGATGGCAAAGCCGCGCAGTATGCGCAGGCCGAGCGACAGGCGCCGCCGGGGCGGTGTAAACACGCGCAGCGGGTAGGCATCCGGCTCAGGCAGCGGCGGGGTGGCCTGATTCTGGCGCGCAGCGGGCGCTGGCTCCGGCTCAGGCAGCGGCGGGGCGGCCTGTTTTTGGCGTGCAGCGGGTGCTGGCTCCGGCCCCTGGCTCTCTTTGCCAAAATCCTCCGAGAGCTCAAGGTGCACAGGGCGAATCTGCCGCCCGTTCTCCGCCTGGTTCTTTTGTCCGTTGTCTTCCGCTGTCATACGTCCTCTGCTCGTTAGGGGCCCTCGCCGGTCGGCACATAGCCTGCCTGGCGCTGGCGGTTTTCTTCCTCCAGACTCACGGCGTCAACCCGATCGCCGAATTCACTGCGATAATACCGTTTAAATGCATCGCTGCCGGGTTCGAGCCAGTAGTTCGTCTCCAGCTTGGGCGCCGCGGGGATCTCATGGACGGCAGCCAGATACTGATGCGAGCCGTAGATAAATTCGTGGATACGCGGGTTGAGCAGGGCAAAGCCCGGCAGGATGACACCGTCCTCCCGCTCCCAGAATGTGCCCTGGACCGGAATCTGCAGCTGGTCCAGATTGTGGCGGAAGCGCGGCAGCACCGAGGTGGCCAGGCCCAGCAGCTCCATTTCACCGAGATTGGTGCGCACGAGCCCGAGCCCCTGACGGGCGATGTTGATCATCGTCAGGAGGTCCTGCTGCAGGAACTTCTCCAGCAGCAGCTGCAGCGTCTCGCGCTGCCGCGATGTGCGCTGATAGTCGTTGTCGGACTTCCGCACGCGCATGTAGCCGAGGGCCTGACGCCCTGTCAGGAGCTGGCGGCCGCCGCTTTCCAGCTGCTGCGAAGGCCCCTGGTAGCCCCAGCCCTCACGCAGCACCGTCTGCTCGTAGATGGCATCGTTCATGTAGCCGATGAAGGCCTCATCCTCGGGCACATCAATCTCGATACCCCCGAGCGCGTCGATGATGTCCTCGACACCGGTAAACTCGATCGCCACATAGCTGCTGATGTCCAGCGAAAAGTTCCGGTTGACCGTCTGCATGACCATTTCCGGTCCACTGCTCATCGATGAGTTGATGCGGGCCAGATGCCGGAGATCGCCTCCGATATAGACGGCGGTATCGCGCTGGATGGAGGCCAGCCTGAGCTTCCCTGCGATATTGTCAATCGTCGCGATCATCAGCGTATCGGCGAGATCATGTTCGCCGTCGTTGCGGGTATCGGAGCCGATCAGCAGGATGTTCTGAATGCCCTCCTCGAAGCGCTCCGGGGCCGGGATGGGCTCGATGACAGGCAGCGCTGCCGTGGTCTGTTCGGCGTTCTGGCCGCTCAGCTGCGTCAGGTTCTGCTCCGCTTCGGTGACGGTGGTAACCGGAGGCGGCTGGGTCGGCCGGTTGCGGGCACGAAAGTCGGAGAAGAGATACTGCCAGAGCAGGACAACTCCGACCGCCAGAACCAGCACCAGGGCTGTCATGGCGAGAAGGACGCGTTTCAGAACCCGTCCGCCACCCGACCGGCCCCGCTGTGCTTCCAGCGCCGGCTGCGCGGCACGCCTGGGCGGCCGTGGCGTCTCGAAGACAGGTTCGCGGTCATCGTCACGGCGGCCGCCATGCCTCTCGGCAGCCGCCCGGCGGACCTGTTCAACCGCCTGCTGCTCCGCACGGCGGCGTCTGGCTCTCTCCCGGCGGCGCAGCTCCTCCGCATCCCGGCGCAGCTGAGTCGCGGCATCGAGCGGGTTCGCTTCCCCGGCTGCCCGGCGGGCCGCCTCCTCGCGCGCGGAGCGCGCGATCTCCACCCCTCCCTCCCAGTCGGAGAAGGGCATACGCTGCGGCGGCCTCGTGTCGTCCGCGGCGCTGGATCCGGGTTTTCTGCTCACGTGTCTGATTCTTCTGCCCCTGGCGTCCTGCTGTACGGATGCTCTCAGTCGAGCGTCTTCTGATAGCCCATCGGGTTCTGCGACTGCCAGCGCCAGCTGTCGCGGCACATGTCGGCTAGGGTCTTCTCCGCCTGCCAGCCCAGCAGCTCACGCGCCTTTGTGGGATCGGCATAGACCTCGGCAACATCGCCCGGACGGCGCTCGGTGATGACATAGGGAATCTCGCGGCCTGCCGCAGCGGCAAAGGCGTGCACCATGTCAAGCACCGAATAGCCCTGCCCCGTGCCGAGGTTCACGGCTTCACAGCCTTTGTGTTCGAGCACATGGCGGATGGCGGCGACATGGCCGCGCGCCAGATCGACTACATGGATATAGTCGCGCACCCCGGTGCCATCGGGCGTATCGTAGTCGTTGCCGAAGACGCGCAGCCGGGACAGGCGCCCCACGGCGACCTGGGCGATATAGGGCATCAGGTTGTTTGGAATGCCCGCCGGATCCTCACCGATCCGTCCGGAGGGATGGGCGCCGATCGGGTTGAAGTAGCGCAGCAGAAGGACGGACCAGCGTTCATCGCTGGCGGCGATGTCCTCCAGAATCTGCTCGTTGATGCGCTTGGACCAGCCATAGGGATTGGTGCAGGAGAGACGCGCATCCTCGCGGATCGGCACCTCATCGGGGTCTCCGTAGACCGTCGCCGAGGAGCTGAAGACGAAGCGCATGGCGCCATACTCGCGCATGACCTCACAGAGGGCGAGCGTCGAGACGAGGTTGTTGTCATAGTATTCCAGCGGCTTCTCGACCGACTCGCCGACCGCCTTCAGGCCGGCAAAATGTATAACCGCCTCCGGTCTCTCGTTCTCATAGATGCGGGTGAGCAGCGCACGGTCACGGACATCGCCTTCGTAGAGGGGGATCTTCCGGCCGCAGATCTCCTCCACACGCCTGAGGGCTTCCGGGTGGCTGTTGCTGAAGTTGTCGATGACGACGGGGCGATAGCCCGCCGCGATCAACTCAAGCAGAGTATGGCTGCCGATATAGCCGGCACCACCGGTCACGAGAATACTGACTGACATCCAATTCACTCCTTACTAATGGACAAACCACAGGAAACCGCACGGGCTTCCGACAGTGCGGCGGGTTCTCGGCAGGCGGCGGTCTTTTTTCGCACTCGAAAGACCCGCTCCTCCCTGCTGCGCCAAATTATAGTCGCAAAGCCGTCCCCATCCAAGCTCCTGCGGCTGAGCGCTTCTTGACAGCAAACATTCGTTCGATTTATGCTGTCTCCAGCAGGGATGAAATCCCCACCGAAGCCGGAAGGAGGCGGATCCGGCGGCACCTGCGCCGCCGGATGAACGATGACAATGATTTATGCCGATCGCGGTGTTCACATACCGGTTCGTGTCTCTGTCGAGTTTCGTGTCGACGGCCTGATTCTGCCTCTGGAGATCTGCCTCGAGGGTCTGCATCACAGCGTCTCCGAGGTTCTCGACGTCAGACCCGTCGCCAGCCTGCGCGGCAGCCCCGGACAGGGTCTGCGCTATCGCTGCCGGATCGAAAGTCAGCTCTGCGACCTCTACTATGCCAACCAGCTCTGGACACTGGTGCTGGATGGCGACGGCGGCATGCGGGTCGGAAGCTGACGAGCTGGCGGGCATTTCCTCACTCCTCGAGGGCGTCCAGAGCCAGCATGAGGGCACGGAGCATCTGCTCGTAGACGAGCCCGCCCTGCATATAGGCGGTATAGGGCGGCGCGAGCGGTCCGTCGGCGCTCAGCTCGATGGAGGAGCCGGAAACGAAGGCGCCGGCCGCCATCACGACCTCATGGTCATAGCCGGGCATCGGAGCCGGTACCGGCGTGACGAAACTGTCAACGGGCGCGGCCGCCTGGATGGCGCGACAGAAGGTCAGCAGCCGCTCCGGATCGCCGAACTCCACCGCCTGCACGAGGTCGCCACGCGCCGCCGCCGCGCCGGGCGAGGTGACATAGCCCCGGCGCGCCAGCACCTCCGCCGCCAGCACGAGCCCTTTCAGACTCTCCGCGACGATGTGCGGCGCGAGGAAAAAGCCCTGTGTCAGCAGGCGGTTCAGACCCAGTGTCGGACCGACCGCCGAGCCGAGACCCGGTGCATTGAGACGGCAGGCGGCAGCCTCGACGAGGTCACGCCGACCGGCCACATAGCCGCCGGTCGGAGCGAGTCCGCCTCCGGGGTTCTTGATCAGGGAGCCGGCCATGAGATCTACGCCGAGTGCACCGGGTTCGACGGTTTCAACGAATTCGCCATAGCAGTTGTCAACAAAGACCACCAGCCGGCGGGCCCGGCTGCCCGTCGGCTGGGTCGCCGCCGCCGTGCGGATTCGTCTGACAGCCTCCCGCAGCACCGGTGCCGTCAGGGCACTGCGGCTGGCATAGCCCCGTGAACGCTGCAGGAGCACCATGGCTGTCTCCGGACGGATGGCCGGGGCGATTCCCTCGAGATCGAGCTCGCCTGCGAGCAGCGGCAGCTCACGGTATGAAACGCCAAAGTCGGCCAGCGAACCCTGACCGACCCCGGCGGCAGCCGGGACGGAGCTCCCGGCGCAGACCCCGATCGTCGGCCGCAGACTGTCATAAACAGGGCCGGTCAGACTCAGAAGCTCGTCTCCCGGCCGCAGGACGGCAAAGAGCGCCATCGCAATAGCCTGCGTTCCCGTGGCAATCTGCAGGCGCACGAGGGCCGCCTCCGTGCCCATGACCCGGGCGTAGGCTTCTTCCAGACGCTCGCGCCCGCGGTCATCATAGCCGTAGCCGCTGCTGCCGCCGAAATCCGATTCCGCAACGCCGGCCTCCTGCAGCGCGGCCAGCACGCGCAGCTGGTTCGTGGCCCGCAGGCGACGAATGGCGGCAAAACGACCTTCCGCCTCGAGATCCGCGGCAGCCTCGAGGACCGTATCGACAGCACGGCGGGAGCTGCCAAGTTCGAGACAGAACCGGCGCAGATCATGTTCGCTAACAGGCATCTTTCGTCACCTCATCGTTTACGGAAACAAAGGCTGGCCGGCTCTCCAGCGCATCCCGGCTGTTCCGCCTGATAGAAAACAGCCTCTCCATCGGAAGAGAGGCTGTTGCGGTAATCGGGCACGGCCCGAACTGGTGCGGTCGACAGGACTTGAACCTGCATGAATGTTACTTCACAGCGACCTCAACGCTGCGTGTCTGCCAATTCCACCACGACCGCGTGGATTTGATGCCCGGTTATTTTAGCAGAGACTTTCCGCCTGTCAATCCTCTCCCCTGCATCAGTCGTTGGAAGCAGCTGGAGTACACGTCAAAAATACCGGGAAGTGGGTGAGCATGCCGGGAGGGCGGTGGGTAAGGGAAAAAGGAGTCTGCGGACTTCAGATGGTCAAAACGAGGAGAAATCCAAAAAATGGTTTGGATTACTCGCTATCCTGACCACGAAGGGGCTGTTTCTGGTCAAAACGAGGAGTAATCCAAAAAATAATTTGGAAAACTCGCCATCTTGACCACAAAGAGGCCGTTTCTGGTCAAAACGAGGAGTAATCCAAAATACGATTTGGATTACTCGCTATCCTGACCACAAAAGGGCTGTTTCTGGTCAAAACGAGGAGTAATCCAAAATACGATTTGGATTACTCGCTATCCTGACCACGAGAGGCGCGCACACCGCTGCGCGGCGTGCAGGCCGTAGTGCGGCGCGCTGCTTGTCTGGATCGCCTTTATCTAAAGGCACCAAAGCAGGAAAACCTGGATCGCTTCACAAGCTCCTTAGAAGTAACCAGGTCGTGTCTGTCACCTTGTCGCTCGCTATCCTGTCGCGTGCCATTCACATTTCGGCAGTTTGTGAGGCTGATCGCTACGCTGGCCATGGGAGAAGGGATCTTCCAAATGCCTGCAAGCAGGCTACGCTACAATTTCGGTGTTTCAGGTGTTTGAGGAAGGACTCGGAAAAAGGTTTTACTCATCCCGACTAATATGACGTGCACTCCCCTGCATCTGCCGCATGGATTGGCTGGCATGCCATACCGGGCTCTGGATACGACCTGGTTACAACTGAAACAGCACCCTCCTGTCCTGACGTGTGTCGACCTGGTCCCCACATCTTTCCAGCTCAGCTGTGTGTTATTCGTCTCAGCGTGCCTCTGCACATACAGGGTGCAGCGAAAGATGACCACATGGTAGCCGCGCTTCCGTGCCCGACTGCAAAAGCAGTCATCTCTGACGTCGCCCGATTCTGTAAAACTCCCGTTTTGACGCTTGCTTTCTGCCCTGAAACGCGAAATACGCCCAAATCGGCGCAGATATTTGACAAGCATGGTAAAATGATGGAACTGTAACAGAAATGTAATGTTACTGACGCATATCCGCAACATTGATGCGCTCCAACCGCCAGGTGACGGCCCTGCCTGTCACTTCAGGCCAACAGGAGGACACATGCTTACAAGCGATGAAACAGGCTGGAAGAAACGCCACACCGTACTCTCTCTGGCCATTCTGATGATCTGGGGGCTCACCCTGCTGTCGCCGCCGGCACAGACTGCTCCCCCGGTGGAAACGAAGATCAGGCAGCCACTCCTGCCGGCCGCGGACGAACTGCCGCAGCCGCCGACGGATGGCAGCCTGCTTTTGCATTCACTGTACCCCATGAACGGCGCACTGGCCGGCTTGGGACCTGCTTACGCCGGCTCCCGCTTCATTTACATGATTCCGCCGCAGCAGCTGGAAGTCTCTACCTATATGCTGTCCAGATCCTCGGCGCCTGTCGAAGACCTGCTGCTGGAGTCGACCCCGGCCTATTATCCCTATCTATCCGAAACTGACCCCAGCGTTGCTACTCTTCCCGTTCCTCTGCCCGTGACGACGGCAGGCGAAGAAGCGGAACTGGCGTCAACGGGTGCCGTCACCGAACCTCAGCTGTTCGTTACGGACGACAGCCGCTGGACGGAGACCCTCCCCACCCGCACAGGCACCTCAACTCCGTCGACTCCTGCTCCCATGACCGCCGTGACAGTGGAAAGCACCAGCACGGCTCCCTGCTACTATGTGCTTGAAGCCAGCGGGAGCCAGCTCGGCGCTTTCCATTCCTATGAAGGCGCGGTGCGTTTCGCCGAAGAACAGGGAGCCCGGGTGGTAAATGGTAATGGTATCACCCTGCACGAGGCCAGGCCCACTACTCTGCCGACCACCGCCGTTTCCACGACGACACAGCCTCCCATCAGCAGACAGACCGAAACACAGGCGACGTCCACGGTCCCGACCACGACAGCTCCTGCCCCGACAACAACACCCGCTCCGACAACAACACCCGCTCCGACAACAACGGTGCAGGAAAGCACCGCACCACCGGAGACAGCGCCCACCAGCACCGCAACCACACCAACGTCGTCCACCGGCGGTCGCGACTCGGTGGTCGGCTATATCAATGCCGATACGCTGAACATCTATGTCAAGATGGTAGCCGCCGAGGCGGGCGACAGCTGGGACTACGACGGCTGCCTCATGATTGCCCAGGTGCTGATCAACCGCGTACGTGACGGTGGCTGGGGAGATCTCTACGGTGTGCTGACCGCCCCGGGACAGTTCACTCCCTGGTCAACGGGTGCCTGGAAACATCAGGTTCCGACCTCGAATCAGGAGCGGGCCGCCATGGACGCTCTGGACGGTGCCACTGTCCTGGCGGGTGATGTCATCTACTTCTGCACGATAGATGCCTACAACCGCACGCCCTGGTTCCATACACTGCGGCATACCAACACCTACGCCAACACCATGTTCTTCGCCCGGCCCTGACGTATTCAGGGACGGGCGGCCCTGACGTATTCAGGGACGGGCGGCCCTGAC
>JASGUU010000037.1 GCA_030057555.1 Bacillota bacterium
TGGAATGGATGCCCTGGTCTACGACGCTGCCGGCAAGTCTATATTCCCATCTGCAGCAGTAGCCGGAAAGATGCCGGTCTTTAAACGACAGGGCCGACCGAAACGCAGGACGAAAACCACCCACACAGAACGCGAATGACAAAGACCCCGCACGGAACCTGAACAGGCTCGAACGGGGTCTTTTGATGTGCGGGTCTTTGAGCGCTTACAAAAAAGGGGCCTGACTGCTCAGCTTTTCAAGTTATGCGCCCTAATCCGTGTATAACTCGAATTTTTGCTCGCGGCCTCGTATGCAACACACATCACATCCTTCCGGCAAAGCGTTTGCCCTACCTCAGACTTGCCTGTGCCCGGTATTCATGTCCTCTTTCCCTTAACGTGCCCAACCAGGAAAGTTCCGCGAAGGACTCAATGACACAGCTGTCTCCGCTGCATTGACTTTCCCGGCTTCCATGCCAATATTGAAGTAAACTCATAAAAGCTGCGGACACGGTTCGCGGGCAAAATGGAAACAGGGGGAGGGGCGGGGATTTCACGGTGCAGCCCCCGCTCCTTTCTCATGAAGGCGAAAGGGAAAACATGAGCAGCTATCAGACGCGCAGGACACCGGGCGACACCGCCTGGTTCACCCACGACCGCTTTGGCATGTTCATCCACTGGGGTCTCTATGCCCTGCCGGCGCGGCACGAGTGGGTTAAGTTCAGAGAATGCATCAGCGAGGAGCACTACGATCGATACTTCAAGTACTTCAACCCCGATCTCTTTGACGCCGCGGACCTCGCCCGCCAGGCAAAGCGGGCCGGCATGAGGTATGCCGTGCTGACGACGAAGCACCATGAGGGCTTCTGCCTCTTTGACAGTCAATACACCGACTACAAGGCGACCAATACGCCAGCCGGCCGCGATCTCGTCCGCGAGTATGTCGATGCCTTCCGTGCCGAGGGGCTGCGGGTGGGCTTCTACTACAGCCTGCTCGACTGGCACCACCCGGATTTCACGGTGGACTTCCTGCATCCGCGGCGCTTTGATGCCGATGCCCGGCAGCTGAACGCAGGCCGCGACATGAAGCGCTACGCCGCCTACATGCGCCATCAGGTGCGGGAGCTGCTGACGAACTACGGGAAGATCGACATTCTCTGGTTCGACTACTCCTATGCCGACAGACCGAACGACGACCCCCGCCTCGCCTGGACCCGTGGCAAGGGCCGTGACGACTGGGAATCCGAGGCCCTCATCGCCCTCGCCCGCGAGCTGCAGCCGGGCATCCTGATCGACAACCGCGCCGATATCGAGCAGGACCTCTGGACGCCGGAGCAGTACCAGCCGCTCCAGTGGATCCGCCATCCGGAGACGGGCGAGCTCGTGACCTGGGAGACCTGCCAGACCTTCTCCGGCTCCTGGGGCTACCACCGTGACGAGAGCAGCTGGAAGTCGCCGGCGCAGCTCATCCGCATGCTCGTCAACACCGTCTCGGCGGGCGGCAACCTGCTGATGAATGTCGGCCCGACGGCGCGCGGCAACATCGACCGGCGGGCGGAGGAGGCCCTCGCCGTCTATGCGGAGTGGATGCGCTGGAACAGCCGCTCGATCTACGGCTGCACCATGGCGGAGCCGGATCTCGAGGTCCCGGCCGACTGCCGCCTGACGCAGAGTGCGGACGGCAGGCGCCTCTATGTGCATCTCTTTGCCTATCCCTTCAAGCACCTGCATCTGCCGGGGCTGGCGGACCGCGTCGACTATGCCCAGTTCCTGCACGATGGCAGCGAGCTGCCGCTGCATGTCGGGAAGGCCGCCAATCTGTCGATCAACTACGAAAAGCCCGAGGACGGGCTGCTGATCCTCGATCTTCCGGTCAGAAAGCCGGATGTGGTCGTGCCGGTCGTCGAGCTTTTCCTGAAGTAGAAGGAGGATACGAACATGACTTATACCGGACTGGATCGGAAATCCTATGAGGAGGCTGTTGCGGCGACCCGCGACCGGCGGATGCAGTGGTGGCGCGAGGCGCGCTTTGGCCTTTTCATCCACTACGGTCTCTATTCGGTGCTCGGGCGCCATGAGTGGGCGATGGCGGTCGGCAACTATCCGGTGGAGCTCTATGAGCAGCTCGTCGACGGCTTCCGCCCCGCTCCCGACTGCGCCAAACGCTGGGCAGAGCTCGCGCGGAAGGCCGGCATGAAGTATGCCGTCCTCACCTCACGGCATCACGAGGGCTTCAGCCTCTGGGATTCCGAAGCCAATCCATGGAACTCGGTGCGCTGTGGTCCCGGGCGCGACATCGTCGGAGAATTCGTCGCCGCCTGCCGCGCCGAGGGGCTGGGCGTCGGCCTCTACAGCTCGCTGATGGACTGGCACCATCCGGACGCCGGCCGCGCAGCCTATGACCGCGAGGCACGTCTGCGCTTTCAGGACTATATTCGCGCCCTCAACCGCGAGCTCGTAACTCAGTATGGCATCGATGTGCTCTGGTACGACGTGGCGCAGCCCATGGAGCACTGGGAGGGCTGGGATTCGCTCTCGCTCAACCAGATGGTGCGCGATCTGAAGCCGGACATCATCCTGAACAACCGCTCGCGTCTGGACGAGGACTTCGGGACACCGGAGGAACGTGTCACGGCGGAGGCGGCGGGACGTGACTGGGAGGCCTGTATGACCTTCAACGGGCTGAGCTGGGGCTATCTCGATGTGGCGCAGACGGCGAACTATGCCTATAACGGCCAGGGTATCCTGCGCATGCTGAACACGGCCGCCCACGGTGCCGGCAATCTGCTGCTCAACATCGGGCCGCCGGCCGACGGCAGCGTCCCGCAGGATGCCCTGGCTCCGCTGGAGGCGGTGGGTCGCTGGCTCGCGCGCCACGGTGAAGCTGCCTACGGCCTGGTGGACCGCTGCGATGTCCGTCGCTGTTCGGGGATCGCGGGAACGAGCCGGCGGGGACGCACCCTCTACCTCTGGTGCTGGGTCTGGCCGGATGACGGCACGCTGCGCATCGGCGGCTTCCGTACGGCAGTGCGCGGGGTGCGGCTGCTGGGCTCGGATGTCAAACCGGGTTTTGAGCAGGATCAGTACGCGATCACGATCACGGATCTGCCGTCTGAGAACCCGGACCCGGAGCTCGGCGTCGGGGTCATCGCCGTCGAGTTCGAGGAGGAGCCGGCCTATATCTTTGCCAGCCGTTATCCGCAGCTCCATGGCGGGCAGGTCTACCCCGACTGGCGCTGATGACAGGTTTTGCAGGGAAGGAGAAATGAATACATGAAAACCTGGAACATCGGCATCATTGGCTATGCCCATTCACACATACACTCGAACGCGCTGGACTTTTACAACCTGGGCGGACGCGTCCGCTTCGGGGCGGGCGCCGACGTCAGGCCGCTGGTGGAGCCGACGAACCGCGGCGCCAGGACGCGCTATGGCGTGATGCAGGCGACGAACGCCGCGATCGGCCTCACGAAGCTCTACGACGACTACCATGAGATGCTCGAGCGCGAAAGCTTCGACATCATCCTCTGCTGCTCCGAGAACGCCTTCCATGCCGATGTCTGCGAGGCGGTGCTCGGCCGCGGCATCCATGTCGTCGTCGAGAAGCCGCTCGCCATCACCATGGAGCAGGCGGCGCGCATCGCCCGGGCGGCCCGGGCGGGAGGTGCCGAGGTCTTCGTCAACTGGCCCTCGACCTGGCGGAACCCGGTGCGCGAAGCCGAGCGACTCGTCGCCGCGGGTGCGATCGGTCCGCTCTATAAAATGACCTACCGCAACCGCGACTCGCTGGGTCCGCTCTCCTATGGTCAGGTGATGACGCCGGAGGAGATGGGTCAGGAGTGGTGGTACCAGCAGGCGGCCGGCGGCGGGGCTTTGCTTGACTACTGCTGCTATGGGGCCAATCTCTCGCGCTGGTTCTTCGGCACGGCGCCTGAGGCCTGCTATGCCGTGGCCGCCAATTTCAACAGCCCCTTCGGCGACACCGAGGACTACGCCACGATCACGGCGCGCTACCCCGGCGGCATCGCCATCATCGAGGGCTCCTGGGTGACCGTCAACACCGGCATTCCGTACGGCCCCATCCTCTATGGCCGCGACGCGACGCTGGTGGTGGACGACAGCGAGATCCGCATCTACCGCACCCGCCACGCGCCCGAGCCGGACGAGGTGATCGAGGTTGGCCCCCTGCCCGCGGGCCGGAGCACGCTGGGTGAGGAGGTCCTCTACCACCTCGAAACCGGCGAGCCCATCCATCCGACGCTGGAGCTGGGCCTGAATCTCGAGGCGCAGATGGTCCTCGATGCCGGGATCCGCTCGCTGGCCTCGGGACGGCTGGAGGCGACCCGCCGCGGCTGAGGCATCCGTTCTTATCTCACAGGCAAAGCCCGCCACTGGAATCCGGCGGGCTTGCTTCTGCCTGTCGGACCCGCTGCTTTCCGCCCGGCAGGGAGGCATCTCTTCTGATATACATTTGTCTTTGAGAGCTTGACAAAGAAGAGAGTGATGATAAATTGGACCGTAGTTAGCCGTGGCTAACCATGGGTTTTAAGAAAGGAGGCTTCATGCGATGGGTGCATGCTGCCTTGACGATTTACTGATACGTCACTCCGCCCCGTCGCTCGCGGGAATCAAAACCGGAAACCTGTTTACCGTGGCGGGCAGATTGGACAGGAAGCTCAAACGTTCCATTGCCGGGTTTAACGTCAAAATGAAGCGGAAACATATCCGTCTGATTCCGATTCAGTGTCAGGGCGACCGTACCTTGCTGTTTGTCTATCGACCGACACTGCTGGAGCAGGACCTTATGCAGGAGAGCTGCCGCTGCTGTCTCTGCCGTCTGGGCTATCCGGTTGAGAGCGGCGCTGCCTGTCTGAGGGAGTACATCTCCAGGCTGGCGGACAGTGATGAATTTCTGCATGAGATTGGCTTCTTTCTCGGCTATCCACCTGATGACGTCATTGCGTTTATGGAGCAGGGATCTCGAGAGGCAGAATACCGTGCTGCCTGGCGGGCCTATTCCAATGTTTCTGAGGCGAAGAAGACCTGTCAGGCATTCAGGACATGCAGACGGATCTACTGCACGAATTGGGAAAAGGGAAAAAGCATCGATCAGCTGACCGTTGCTGTATAAAAGAAAGGAGTTCGCAGGAATGAAAATTGCCGTAATCTACTGGAGCGGAACCGGCAACACGGAAATGATGGCCAGCGCCGTTGCCGAGGGGGCGATGACCGGAGGCGCAGAGGTGGATGTCTTTGAAGCTGCCTCTTTCGATCGCACCATGCTGGATGCATACGACGCCGTCGCACTGGGCTGTCCGTCGATGGGCGCTGAAGTTCTCGAGGAATCGGAATTTCAGCCCATGTACGACAGTATCAAGGCTGATCTGGGTGACAGAAAAGTCGTCCTCTTCGGCTCATATGGCTGGGGCGACGGCGAATGGATGAGAGACTGGGAGGCGGAGCTGAGAGAGCTTGGCGCGAAGCTTCAGGGCGACGGCCTCATCATCAACGAGACTCCCGATGAGCATGGGCTGGACAGCTGTCGGGCTCTGGGTGCCCGGCTGACCGCATAAAGATTCACGCCGTTTCCGTTATCCGGGAAGAATCGCTGCCAGCCCCGCGGCCCGTTCCCCCACCGATTCTTCCCGGATTCTTCTTTTCAGCGCTCCTGCAGGCGGAATCCGCCCTGCCGGGGCCTGTTTGTGATTCTGTCTAAAACGCCGAGCCGTTCCGGCAAACTTCGTATCAAAACGACAACAAAACTCATTAATGAACGGCCTTTATGATATACTCTCCCCGAGGTTCGGCCGTCCGCAGGCCGGCAAAACCACTATCCTGCCGGCTCCATATCAGCGGACAGAAGCAATTCAAGCATTCAGGAGGTTACGATGAAAAAACGCATTTTGGCAGTCCTTCTCGGTCTGTCGATGATCGTGCTGGCTGCCTGCGGCACGAAGCCCACGCTCGGTGGCCAGACCACCGCAGCGGAGAAGACCACGGCCGCCGAGAAGCCTGACGATGCCGGGGAGACTGCCGAGGAAACGACAGCAGCTCCTGCCGGTGAAGATCAGGTTGTTATCCGGACAACCTTCATGGAGGGCGAGCTCAGCCGCGAGCTGCTCGATAAGTTCGAAGAGGAGAATCCGGGGATCAAGGTCGTTCAGGAAGCCGTCGACGACACGAAGATGGCCTCGCTGCTCGCCACGCAGGACGCCCCCGACGTCATGCGCTGCATCGGCGTTTATGACATTCCGACGTATGTGACGCGCCGCATCGCCCTCGACCTCGACGAATATATGAACAACAGCGAAGTCATCGATGTCGACGATCTGCTGCCCATCTGCCATGTGTACCGCTATGACGGCACCACGGTTGGCAAGGGCCCCTGGTACGGACTGCCGAAGGACTGGTCCAACGACTTCGCCCTGTTCTATAACAAGACCTGCTTTGACAACGCCAACATCGAGCTGCCGAGCGACACGGAGCCGATGACCTGGAACGAGGTTGTCGAGCTGGCGAAGAAGCTCGTGATCAAAGAAGGCGACACCACGGTACAGTACGGTCTCGGCATGGTTGAGAATCCGACCATGCCAAGCTTCTATTACCTCAACCAGTATCTCCTGAGTGCCGGTGAGAATCTCAGCAGCGACGACAACAAATCCATGGACTTCACGAAGCCGGTTGTCGAGGATTTCCTGACGCTCTGGAACGATGCCGTTAAGAGCAATATCGGCCCCAACCCGGTCAACAATGACCAGACCGGCGGCAGCGACCTCTTCATCGGCGACAAGTGCGCCATGATCGTGACCGGCTACTGGTACAGCGGCATGATCCGCGGCAACGAGGAAGCGTCAAAGAAGACCGCCTCCTTCGGCATGCTGCCCACCCCGATGGTCGAGGGCGGCACGCGCGTCGCGCCGACCGGTTCCGCCACGGGCGGCTTCATCTACTCCCAGACGAAGCATCCGGAAGAAGCCTGGAAGTTCTTCGAGTGGTACTTCGGCGGCGAACCCGTCGACGACCGTGCCAGGAGCGGCTGGGGACTGCCCTCCTTCAGGTCGAAGATGGAGCTGCTGCCCCAGAACGACGACTTTGACAAGCAGGTCTACCGCGTCACGCTTGACGAGCTGAACTACGGCGATGCCTTTATCCCGATCAACCCCTATCTCGGCACGGCCGGCCGGCCGATGTTCGAGAAGTGGGTCGACCCCTTCATCTTCGATCGCGCCACGCTTGAAGAAACCATGCAGGGCATGACGGACGATGCGAACCAGACCATCAGCGAGATGGTCAGCGTACTCGAAGGCTGATACGTTCAGATTTGCACGGGGAGGACAGCTCTGAGGGCTGTCCTCCTTAGTCATCCGGAACGGAGGCATAAATGAAGCAGATAAAGCCGACAACCCGTCGCAGCATTGCCTTCTACTTGATGATCGCGCCCTGGTTGCTGGTGTTTCTGAGTTTTTCCCTGTTCCCGCTGGTCTATGGCTTCTATCTCAGTTTCACGAACTATTTCGGTTTCAATCTCGAAGATCTGAGTCTGGTGGGCCTGAAAAACTATCAGAATGTCTTCAGCGACAAGGATGCCATGGGTGCTCTGGGACGCACGTTCCTGTTTGCGGTGATCAACGTCCCGCTGGGCACGGTCATCGCCCTCTCGCTGGCACTCCTGCTCAACCACAACATCCGCGGCCGCGGCGTTTTTCGTACGATCTTCTATATCCCGTCGATCATGCCTGCCATCGTCACGACGATGATGTGGAAGAACATCCTGTTTACGGGAAACGGAGGCATCCTCGACCGCATTATCGGGGTCTTCGGCCTGGGTCCCGTCAACTGGCTCGGCTATGACTACGCCCTCTTCTCCCTGATCCTGATGAGCAGCTGGGGCGCGGGCGGCGGCATCCTGATCTATCTGGCCGGCCTGAAGGGCGTGCCCGATGAGCTCTATGAATCCGCCGCGATTGACGGTGCGAGCTACATGCAGCGCCTCTTCCGGATCACGCTGCCGCTTCTGACCCCGGTCATCTTCTTCAACGTGCTGATGGGCATCATCGGCACCCTGCAGCAGTACCTGCAGCCGATTCTGCTGGCCGGCGACCAGCTGCTCGCCCGCCCGATCAAGCCGATCTACCTCTATGTGGTGCATGCCTTCCAGCAGATCTTTGCGAACCAGCGTTTTGCCTACGGCATGGCTCTGCTCTGGGTATTGTTCATCATTACCCTGCTGCTGACCCTGGTCGTCTTCAAGACCAGCAGGCTCTGGGTCTTCTATGAGGATGGAGGGGACTGAACACATGAAACGGATATCGCTTTCGAGAACGCTCCTCTATGCTGTTCTTCTCTTCCTGTCGTTTATCTTCCTGTTCCCCCTCTATCTGGCGGTCATCAATTCACTGGCACCCTGGTTCAATCCGCCGACGGCCGTGCCTACCGCCTTCAAGTGGGAGAACTACTACTGGGCGACCGAGCTTATCGACTTCTGGCGCTACGCCAGAAACTCCCTCATCATCGCCATCATCTATGTCCCGCTGACCACGCTGTCGAGCGGCCTCTCCGGCTTCGCCTTCGCGAGGCTCCGGGCACCGGGCAGCAAGGTCCTCTTCCTCTGCGTCCTGTCCACCATGATGCTGCCGGGCATCGTGACGCAGATACCAACCTATATTCTCTTCTTCCGCTTCAACCTGATTAATACGTATATACCCTGGCTGGTCTGGGGCATCGGCGGCAGCGCCTTCTACATCTTCATGTACCGGCAGTTCTTCCGCACCGTTCCTCTGGAGCTCGAAGAAGCCGCCCGTATCGACGGCTGTTCCATCTTCCGCATCTACTGGAACATCTTTCTCCCCATCTCCCTGCCGGTGGTGGCGACGGTCACCATCCTGACCTTCCACGGCAACTGGAATGACATCATGGGTCCCTTCATGTATCTGCGCGAGGCCAGGTACCCCCTGTCGACCGCCCTCAGCATGGTCGGCTACAAGCCTCCGGGCGGCGACAACCAGACCATCATGCAGGTGACCATGGCCGCCGGCCTCCTGCTCGCGCTCCCGATTATGGTTACGTTCTTCATCGGCCAGAAATACATCGTTGAGGGCATCGTGACCACAGGCATCAAGGGCTGACCGGGACATCATCTGCCTTCCGGTCCATCAGGCCGCCTGACCAGCGCTCCGGCGTCTCAGGCGGTTACGTTTGAAAGGAACATCATATGAAAATCACCAGGCTGGAAACCTTTCACGTCAAGCCGCGCTGGCTCTTCCTGAAGATCAGTACCGATGCCGGCATCACAGGCTGGGGCGAGCCCATCGTCGAGGGCCGCGCCCGTACTGTCGAAACCGCCGTGCACGAGATGGAAGCCGTCCTCATCGGGCAGAATCCCCTCGCCATCGAGGACCTGTGGACCCGCATGTACCGTGGCACCTTTTACCGCGGCGGCCCGGTGCTGACCTCGGCCATCTCCGGCATCGATCAGGCGCTCTGGGACATCAAGGGCAAGCACTTCGGCGTCCCCGTCCATGAGCTGCTCGGCGGCCCGACCCGCCAGCGCGTGCGCACCTATGCCCACTGCGGCGGCGAGACCCCCGAGGAGTTCCTCGAGCGCGCCGCGAAGCTCATCGAGCAGGGCTTCGACGCCTTCAAGACCGGCCTGCCCGGCCCCATCGAGCCCGTTCCGAACCACGCCTACATCGACTCCGTCGTCGAGCATGTCGGCGCCATCCGCCGCGGCCTGCCGAAGCACGTCGACCTCGGCATGGACTTCCACGGGAAGCCCACTCCGGCCGCCGCCGAAACCATCATCGCCGAGCTCGATCCCCTGCGCCTGATGTTCATCGAGGAGCCGATCCAGTGTGAGAACGTTCCGGCGCTGGCGCGCATCTCCATGAAGGCAAAAACCCCCATCGCCACCGGCGAGCGCATCTTCACCCGCTGGGGCTTCCGCGAGATCCTCGAGCAGCGCGCCGCCGCCATTCTGCAGCCGGACATCTGCCACGCCGGCGGCATCACCGAGGTGCGGAAGATCGCGGCCATGGCCGAGGCCTACTACGCCCTGATCGCTCCTCACAATCCGCTGGGGCCGATTTCGCTGGCCGCGGGTCTCGCGGTCGCCGCCTCGATCCCGAACTTCCTGATTCAGGAGCAGGTCAGTCTCGGCGAGGGCTATCTCAAAGAGCCCTTCGTCATCCGCGAGGGCCACATTGACCTGCCGACCCGTCCGGGTCTCGGCATAGAGATCGACGAGGACTATGTCCAGGCAAATCTCTATGACGGCGCCTGGGACTCGCCGCGCTGGAATAACCGCGACGGCTCCTTCACAGAGTGGTAAGCATGGCCGGGAACGCACTGGTCACCGGCGGCAGCCGCGGCATCGGCGCCGGCATCGCCCGCACCCTCGCCGGCCATGGCTATGACATCGCCTTCACCTATTCAACCGCCGAGGCGGAGGCCCGGCAGCAGCAGGAGGAGATCCAGGCCCTCGGCCGCCGCTGCGTCTACCGCCAGGCGAGCCTCGAAGAGCGCGAGGTGCCCGAGGAGACGGTGAAGTGGGCAATCCGTGAACTGGGAACGATCGACACGCTGGTCTGTAATGCCGGCGTGACGCGGCTCCAGACCCTGATGACGATCACGGACGAGGTCTACGATCTGCTGATGAACCTCAACTACCGCGCTTACATCTACTGTGCCAGGACGGCCGCCCGCCACATGATCAAGCACGATATCAAGGGCTCGATCATCTTCATCACCTCGACGCATGGCAACCGTGCCTATCGCGGCGACGGCATCTACGGCGCACTGAAGGCCGGGCTCAACCGCATCGTCCAGAGCTTCGCGATCGATCTCGCACCCTACGGCATCCGCATCAACGCGGTGGCGCCGGGGGCGACACAGGTGCGTTTCGGCAGTGCAAACAGATGGGGCGAATGGTTGGGGCCACGCATCCCGCTCGGACGGAGGGGACAGCCGGGGGATATCGGGGAGGCGGTGGCATTCTTTGCAGATACTGAACGCTCCGGCTATATCACGGGCCAGACCCTGCAGGTCGATGGCGGCCTGATTATTCCGGGCATGCCCGAAGATCCGAAAGCCGCACCCTGGATTTATGGGAAAGAGGAGAAGAGCTGGGACGACAGCGATCTCTGAGACAGAAGAAATGAGACTGACAGCCGGTGCATCATGTGAGATGGGCCGGCTGTCGCCGCTTTTTGAGAGGGAGGAAAGAGATGACGGGATTCATGGGTGACATCAGCCGGGTGCGGGAGGCCGAGAGCCGTTCGATCTGCCCGGAGAATGTGACGGGCGCGCGGGGTGCGGGGGCCATGGCGCTGCCGGATGCCACGTCGCCGGCGAGGACGCTGGGGCAGGGCTGGAAGGTGCGGCCCTGTGTGGTCGTCGGGGCGGGCGAGACGCTGGAGCTCGCCGACATCGAGGGACCGGGCACGATTCAGCAGATCTGGATGACGGTGACCGGGGCCTGGCGCCATTCGATTCTGCGCATGTACTGGGATGAGAGGGAAGCGCCGGCGGTCGAAGTGCCGGTCGGCGATTTCTTCTGCAGTGGCTGGGGGAGCTACGCCCAGCTCTCCTCTCTGGCCGTCTGCGTCAATCCCGGCAGTGCCTTTAACTGCTACTGGCCGATGCCGTTCCGGCGGCGGGCGCGCCTCACGCTCGAGAATATCGCGCCGCAGGCGATGACGATCTATTACCAGATCAACTATGAGCTCGGCGAGGTGGAGGCGGATGCGGCCTACTTCCATGCCCAGTTCCGGCGCCGCAATCCGCTGCCCTATGGCGAGGTCTACACGATTCTCGATGGAGTCAGGGGACGCGGGCATTATGTCGGGACCTATATGGCCTGGGGGGTCAACAACACAGGCTGGTGGGGCGAGGGCGAGATCAAGTTCTACCTGGACGGCGACGAGGCCTTCCCGACGATCTGCGGGACGGGAACGGAGGACTATTTCTGCGGTTCCTACAACTTCGAGAATCAGAAGACGCATCAATATCAGGAGTACACGACGCCCTATGCGGGGCTGCATCAGGTGATCCGGCCCGACGGTGTCTACCGCTCACAGCAGCGCTTTGGCATGTACCGCTGGCATTTGACGGATCCGGTGCGCTTCCGTTCGGATCTCAGGGTCACGATTCAGGCACTCGGCTGGCGTTCGGACGGACGCTTCCTGCCGCTGCAGGATGACATCGCGTCGACTGCCTTCTGGTATCAGACAGGGGTGGCCGCCCCCTTCCCGGCGCTGCCCTCCGCCGATGAGCTGGAAGTGATCTAGAGAGCCTGCGCCGGATTTTTCAAATCAGTCCGTGAAGAACGGCCGGGATGCATGAAAAAAGTGCATTCAGGCCGTTCACCATGTGCTACATGACGGCATGCCCATGATCTGTCTGCCCGGCCAGCTGGCCGTTCTTCATGGTGCCGGCGTTCTGAAGCCCATTGGGGTAGTGAAAAGTGTTTTTTGGCCTGGATACAGTATGCAGTGAGCAGAAATTCAACTTGAGCGCGCACAACTCGCTTTTTTGAACAAAATTCGCTGCGAGTGGTGGTTTATGGCTCAATGAATCGACCTGTACACGCTTTCCCGCGTACAGGTCGAAATTCTGCTCAAGGATCCTTTATGCAGCCGGTGATGTAGCCAGCGGTCATCTCGAAAGTCCTGTTAGATCGGCAGCAGGAGCTTCGCGAGGCTGAAGAAGATGACGAGGCCGATGGCGTCGACGATCGTCGTGATCATGGGGGCGGCCATCAGGGCGGGGTCGAGGCCTATGCGGCGGGCAACGATGGGCAGCAGGCCACCGATGAGCTTGGCGAGCATGACAACGGCGATGAGGGCAAGGCCGACGGTCAGGGCGATGTTGACGTCGCCGTCACCGAAGAGCATGACACGGCCGAAGCCGACCAGGCCGAGGACCGAGCCGACGAGCAGGGCGATGCCGAGTTCCTTGCGCAGGACGCGGAGGGCGTCGGCGATCTGTATCTCGCCGAGGGCGAGGCCGCGGATGACGAGGGTTGAGCTCTGCGAGCCGGTGTTGCCGCCGGTGTCGGTGAGCATCGGGATGAAGGTGACGAGCAGGGGTACGGCGATGAAGGCATGCTCGAAGCTGCCCAGGATCAGGCCGTTCAGGAGTCCCGAGATCATCAGGATGAGCAGCCAGGGCAGGCGGTTCTTCGCATGGCTGAGGACCGAGGTGTTGAGGTAGGTGTCTTCGGCCGGGGTGGTGGCGGCCATCAGCTCGAAGTCTTCGGTGGCCTCTTCTTCGGCGATGTAGAGGGCGTCGTCGACGGTGACGACGCCGACCAGACGGCCATCGGAATCGACGACGGGCATGGCGAGGAAGCCATAGTGGCGGATCATGGCGACGACTTCTTCCTGGTCGGTGTCGGTGGTGACCGAGATGACGTCTTTCAGCCCCAGGGTGCCGACGGCGACATCGTCGGGGCTGACCAGGAGTTCGGAGATCGAGACAACCCCGGTGAGGCGGTTGTCGGCGGTGGTGATGTAGGCCGTGTGGAGCGAGACGCGCCTGCGGCGGTCGGCGCGGATGGCGGCGATGGCCTGGCCGACGAGGGTGAATTCGCGCAGGCGGATGAACTCCTCGGTCATGATGGAGCCGGCGGAATGTTCGGGGTACTGCATGAAGCGGTTGAGGGTCGCGCGCTTCTCGGGGGATGACAGCTGCAGGATGCGGCGGACGGCGTTCGAGGGGAGCTCCTCGACGAGGTCGACGGCGTCGTCGACGAACATGTTGGCGATGAGGTCGACGAGTTCCTTGTCGGCGAAGACCTCGACCAGCTGCTGCTGCTGTGGAGGATCCAGGGCGGACATGACCTCGGCGGCCTCGTCCTTGGGCAGCATGCGGAAGAGCATGGCGCCCTGTTCAGGCGTGAGCTCCTCGATGATTTCGGCGATATCCGCCGGGTGCAGGGGGCTGAGCTGCTCGCGCAGCTCGCGGATGCGGCCCTCTTCGACGAGGGCGGCATAGCGTGCGATGAATTCTGCCTCTCTCATAATGACACCTCCTGACAGCAGCCAGAGCCGGTGTGCACTGGTAAATCCGGGTCGGACTCGGAAGGGTCCTGCGCTGACAGGGACGGAAGAAGCCGGCCGATGCCTCCGCTGCGGGGCTTTCAGTCGGCCGCCTGAAACTTTGCCTGAATAAGGGGCAGAAAATCAGGTGCTAAAAGAGAGCGTGAGACGGAGAGGGTACGGCAGTCGCCAATGGCTCGCTGGCTTCGCGCGTTGAGCGTAAAGGAACCGGGTCGTCGGATTCGCGTGTACGATGGCTGTTCATGATGGCTGACGTTCTCCTCTCTCGTGATACTTGGCGGACTTGGATGCCGCCGCCAGCTAAATTACCACTAAAGGCGCCTGAATTACAAGTAGGGAGATGTTTGTGACGGAGGAAGCAGCTTATATTTCTGATCACGCGGCAGCCTGGCTGGAAATATCGGCGATGTGGTGTAAACGGCGGGGTTCCGATCACTTCCGGTTTGTCATGGCCGACCCGTCCCCTGCTTTTCATCACTGACCCGGCTCCGCTCAAACCATGTACTGACAGCGGACAGAGATTTTGCCCCCGTACTGCGCAGTTCCGGAGTCATCAGAGAGGCAAAAAAGTACTCGCCATCGCAGGTTTCGATCAGAATCGCCTCATCCAGTCCCGCAGTCGTAAAGCGAATGTCTTTTGGCTCGACACCCTGCAGATCCAGTCGATTCATCAGTGAGAAGACAGGCGCTGGACTGTTGCCGGACTGCTCAATGACACCAGTGTCGTAGTTCGCGTAGAAACATGCGACAATTTCGTCTTTGTCCAGAATATGGTAGATGCGGTACTTCACCTTTTCCAGATCTGCCGGCTCGTAGAATACGCCTGCAAACTGAATTCTGTCGTACGATTGAATGCCACTGGAAGGATGATGATAGCGGATATAGTTGCCGGCTGCTTCTGCATCAAATTCCTGATCCTCATGACCTGCAGTCGAACAGAAGCGTTCCAGTCCGTTCGTCTGCCGGCCGCTCTGTGAAAGTGCCAGGTGCGCCAGAAGCAGACAGAGAGCAGCGATGATGAGCGGAAGGGCGATACGCAGAACAAATGACGTTCGGAGCTTCATGTTCAGACACCTCGCTGACGTGAGAAATGCCATTACTGCTGCCGGTCACGAGAGGATTACACGTTGGATCCTGCCCTCGTGCTCAGGAACTTGAGGATGCATATTACTATTACATTATAGTACGTTTGCTATGTGTTTTGCGTTTTTTCGAGTCCGGACCCGATTCGAGAACGGCCGCTATGCTGACATCCAGCATAGCAGCCGTATATTCCCGGGCGCTTCGGAAAGAGCAGCTAGGAGCCGCGGATGGCGTCGAGATCCTTGGTTACGCTGTGGGAGACGGGTGTCCAGTGCACCTCGGTGAAGAGGGCGGCCGTGTTGATCGGGATGTAGCTCAGCATGTAGAGGGGAAAGGTAATGATGGATGCGAGCTTGATGACCGGATGGGCATGGATGCGCTTCCAGCCGATGGCTGTGCTGACGGCACCCATCAGAATCATGGAGAGATAAGCTCCGGTCAGGTTGTTGATCAGGGGCGCGAGAACGTCATGCCAGGTGACGGTGGGGCTGAACGCGGCTACCAGCGCCATCAGCACATAGATCAGGTAGCTGAAGGCCATGACGAGGACGATCGGGAAGATCATGGAGATCATCTCGAGGGCGATGAGACTGCGTTCGCGGATGGCTTTGCGTAAAAGTGGAAGGAAATAGCGCTGCCCGACCTGCATCGTGCCCTTCGCCCAGCGCAGGCGCTGGCGCCAGGACTCGGCAAAGGAGGTTGGCTGCTCGTCGTAGAAGACGGCGTCATGGCAGTAGGAGACGCGATAGCCGGCGAGAACGGCGGCACAGGTGAACTCGATGTCCTCGGTCAGACTATGGAAGGGCCAGCCGCCGAAATGGCGGATGACACTGTCCGCGACGAGGAAACCGGTGCCGCTGACAGCGGCGGAGAGGCCAAGGCGGGATTTCGGGTAGTTCAGGAAGAGGGCGTCATGCAGAAAGCCGCAGGAATAGCCGGCGGAGAGCCAGTTGTCATCGAAGTTCTTTGAGGCGCGGCAGGAGGTGATGATCTGGGCTCCGCCGACGAAGGCGCGGTTGATCTGGCGGATATAGCTGCGCTCGACGATGTTGTCGGCGTCGAAGAAAATCCAGGCGTCAACGCCGGCGTCGAGACCGCTGCAGCGCAGCTTCTGGAAAAGCCAGTGGAGAGCATAGCCCTTCCCGATATCGTTGAGGTTGTGGCGGACAAAGACGGTGGCGCCGGCGGCGCGGGCGGCCTCGGCCGTGTTATCGGTGCAGTTGTCGGCGACGACGAAAACCGAGACCAGGCCGTCGGGATAGTCCTGTTCGAGGAGGGAGCGGATGAGACCGGCGATGACCTTTTCCTCGTTGCGGGCCGAGATCAGGACGCCGTAGCGGCGGAATTCGTCGACGGGCGCGAGGGAGCCGGGGCGGCGCAGAATCGTATAGGCGTAGAAGATGCCGCGATGGGCATAGAAGGCCATGACGATCAGGCCACAGAGACTGAGGAGCTGGAGTGCGAAATACACGATACAACCTTCCTGGTTCACAGACCTGCGCAGCTGGGCGCATATGTTATCCGGCTGCTGCGGTCGGCGGGATGTAGTGGTGGCCGCTGCAGCTGCCTGATATAGTCTA
This sequence comes from Bacillota bacterium, assembly GCA_030057555.1. Lineage (GTDB taxonomy): Bacteria > Bacillota > Clostridia > Saccharofermentanales > Fastidiosipilaceae > JAEZYR01. Next base: position 16,700 of record JASGUU010000037.1, read on the forward strand.
TCAGGATTAGCTGTTTCGATCCTTAACAATCGGTTAAACTTTTAAATCCGTCCGAAAGGACGAGGTGAGGAGAGTAAAAAATGAGTGTTCTGGACTTTGTCCGCGAAGGTCAGGCCCTGGTGGCGAGGGATGTCGACGGGGAGCTGCTGGCAGAGATCACCTTTCCGGAAACGGAAACGGGAGAATGGGATGTCGATCACACGTTCGTGTCGCCTCGGCTGCGCGGACAGGGCGTGGCCGATCGTCTGGTGCGGGCGTTGCTGGAGCTCGCCCGGAGCGAGGGGAAGTGTCTCATAGCTACCTGTCCCTATGTGCGTGTCTGGAGCGAGCGGCATCCGGAAACGGCTGACATCTGGACGAGCAAGGCGGATGCACAGGAATAGCTGATGAATATCGGGATTAATTAGGCATTTGCACAAATCGGTCCGGGCGACCCCGGTTCGCTTCCGCGTTGCTCCGTAGTCTCTGAACATGGAGCGAAGAAGCTCCGGACGGACCGTTCAGTAAGAACATCGACACATGCGGCCGCCAGAAGCGCGGCCGGAGAGAAGGAGAAGCATGATGAGACAGAAAAAGCTTGGCACTTTTTTGAGCCTGCTGCTGGTGATTGGTCTGGTCTTTGGTCAGGCTGCCTGTGGCAAAAAGGATTCGGTGCCGACGAACAACGCAGTTAAGACGACCGAAAGTGCGAAAGAGGGCGGCGGTACGCTCCTGCTGCGTGTCAACCCCGAAATTGCCGTGACCTATGACGCCAGGGGTATTGTGACCAAAATCGAGGGGCGCAATGACGATGCCCGTGAAATCGTCAAGGTGGCCGACGAGCTGATCGGCAAGCCGAGCCGCGAGGTGGTTGCTCTCCTGATTGCGGCGCTGAACGAGAGTGGCTATCTCATCGATGAAGTCGAGGGAGAGGGCAACACCATCACCATTGAACTCGAGGATGGTTCGGAAGTGCCGTCAGCCAGGTTCCTGCAGGAGATCGTTTCGGATATCCGGCGTGTTGTGAACGAGATTGGCATTTCCAGCACGATCCGTCTGAACCGCGGTGGTGATGACTGGAGAGATTACGACTCCGATGACGACGATGACTTCGACGACGACGATGACGACGACGATGACTTCGACGACGATGATGATGATGACTTCGACGACCGTGACGACGACGACGACTTCGACGACGATGACGACGATGACTTCGACGACCGTGACGATGATGACGACCGCGACGACGATGATGACCGCGACGACGATGATGACGATGATGATGATGACGATGATGATGATGACGATGATGATGACAGGCGGACCACCCGTCCGACCACCCGTCCGACCACTCGTCAGACCACCCGTCCGACCACCCGTCCGACGACACGTGCTACCACCCGCTCGACCACGGCCCCGAAGCGTGACGACGATGACGATGATGACGACGATTATGATGATGACGACGATGACAACGATGATGACGATGATGACGACTATGTAGCGCCGACAACCACCCGTCCGACCACTGCTCCGACCACTGCTCCGACCACCCGTCCGACCACCGCTCCGACCACCCGTCCGACTTCCGCGCCGAGGCCCGACGACGACGATGACGATGATGATGACGACGATGACGATGACGACGATGATGACGACGACGATGATGATGACGACGATGACGACGATGACGACGATTGAGCTGCTGAAGCTCGCGTGAGCCGACTGAAACTGACGGAAGCGCAATCGAACTAAGCCAACAGGATTGAACAGCCGGCCCTGTGCTGGCAACACGAGGACAAGCATGTCATCTGCCCGGCGGATGGCATGCTTTTTCGTGTGCGAATTACCTGACGATGCCACATCGCACTGCAGGCTCTCAGTGCTCTGCCTGGCAGAGGGCAGTGTCTGGATTCAGGTCTCTGGAGCGTCCGCAGGTCGGCAGATCTGCTATCCTTAATCCGGATTATAAAAGCCCGCTCACGAAAGGAGCGGATCTCACGGAGGTGGCAGGATGAAACAGAAGATCGGGCTGCAGCTTTTCTCGCTGCGTGAGGTTATCGGCGACGATGTTGACGGCGCCCTGCGCCAGGTGGCGGCGGCCGGCTACAACTGTGTCGAGTTCGCCGGCTACTACGGCATGGAGGCCGGGGAGCTCGCAGCTCTCTGCCGCAGCCATGGACTCGAGCCCTACTCGACCCATGTCAGATTCGACATGCTTAAGGACCATCTCGACGAGGTGGTCGACTACAGCCGGCGTCTTGGGCTTTCTTATGTGATCTGCCCGGGCGCACCGCACAGCACGCCGGAGGAGGTGGCGGAGCTCGCCTCCGTGCTGAACCAGGCCCGCGAGGCTCTGGCGCCGTACGGTATCCGCACCGGCTACCACAATCACTCTTCTGAATTCGAGACCTTTGCTGACGGGCGCTACATCTACGATCACCTGATCGCGGCCTATGCTGCGGAGGACATGGTTGCCGAGGTCGATACCTGCTGGGTGGCGGTTGGCGGGGTAGATCCGGTAGCCTATGTGGATGGACTGGGCGCGACGGCGGGGCCGCTGCACTTCAAGGAGCTTTCAGCCACGTGGCAGCCCGGCAGCCGTGATGTCGACGAGGTTATCGGCCGCGGTGTCATCGATTTCAAGTCGCTGCTCGAAGTGATGCAGAAGAATGGGACGCTGGAGCGCGGTGTGATCGTCGAGCAGGAGGGCTTCCGAGGCGATCCCTACGAGGAGCTCGCCGAGGCGGCAGCCCGGATCCGGGCGCTCTGGCCGGAGGAGTAGGGAGACGACGGAGCCTCGCGGGGCTTTGCGTATTTTGCGTAAAAAGGAAGCAGGGAAGAAGGAGCAATTCCTGATGGCAGAGAAGAAGGTATATCGCGTCGCTGTTGTCGGCTGTGGCGGCATAGCCCGTCAGAAGCACCTGCCGGCGCTGGCGCGGCTGGACAACGTCGAGGTCGTGTGGTTCTGCGACATCATCCGTGAGCGGGCGGAAGAACTGTGTGCCCGGTACGGCGCCGCAGGTGCCCGGGTGACCGAGGATTACCGCGACGTGGTGAATGATGCGACAGTGGATGTCGTGCATGTACTGACGCCGAACCGCGAGCATTCATTCATTACGATCGACAGCCTGGATGCCGGCAAGCATGTCATGTGCGAAAAGCCGATGGCGAAGACCTATGCCGAGGGGAAGAAGATGGTCGAGGCGGCCAGGCGCAGCGGGAAGAAGCTGACGATTGGCTATCAGACGCGCCACAAGGCAGACAGCCTGTATCTGAAAACCATGATCGAAAACGGCGATCTCGGTGAAATCTACTTCGCCAGGGCCGAGGCGCTGCGGCGTCGTGGAGTGCCGACCTGGGGCGTATTTCTGGATGCCGAGGCGCAGGGCGGCGGTCCGCTGATCGATATCGGCACGCATGCGCTCGATCTGACGTTGTGGCAGATGAATAACTATGACGTCGACTATGTGGTGGGCACAAGCTACCGCAGGCTCGGTGACAATGAGAACTCGGCGAATATCTTCGGGCCCTGGGATCCGAAGGAGTTCACGGTCGAGGATTCGGCCTTTGGCTTCATCCGGATGAAGAACGGTGCGACCATTATCCTCGAGTCGGCCTGGGCCCTGAATGTGCTGGATTTCTACGAGGCGAAGTGCGTGCTGGCCGGAACGAAGGCGGGCGCGGACTTCCATGATGGCCTGCGTATCAATGGTGAGCGGTATGGCCGCATGTACGAGTTCAAGCCGGACCTCGAGGCGGGCGGTGTGGCCTTCTTCGAGGGCGGCGGCAACGAAAAGCCCTACGAGCGCGAGGCGCGGCTCTTCTATGAGGCGATCGAGAAGGACATCGATCCTGTGGTCCTGCCCGAGCAGGCTCTGGTAGTGACGCGGATTCTCGAGGCCATCTACACCTCGGCCAAAACGGGCAGGCCCGTCTACTTCGACGAGGACTAGGCGCGCTCTTAAGCCTGCTTCAGGAGAAACGGCAGCAAAAACGACGGGTCGTGGACAGCCGCGGCCCGTTGGCCATTGTCCGTTGCTTTTGGCGCAGGCGTGGCGGTGGAGGGTGGTAGCTGGTTGGCGGGGAATGAAGTTGCTGCCGGCTGCTTGAGCGGAATGTGTTGTTGCGCCCCGGTTGCTGCTCCAGCCGTGGTTTTGTTCTCTTTCGTCTGCCACTCGTGCAAAATTTACGCTCTGGACAGCGATGCCCGCGCAGAAGCAGCCAGACCCTGTCCAGAACGGACTTTCCTGAATGAGCGTGATATCGGTTTGAGCGTGAAAAGTCGTGGAGAAGCCGTGGTGAAAAGGAATATCAAATCGTGTGGCAGCCCTCCGACAACCCACCGACCGCCACTGGCGGGAGGCAGAGGTCGTTTCCGTGTGCCGGGCCGGCCAGCTCACCCCGGGATTTCAGCGGGCAACTCGCAGATGGCGATCGTTCACCGCCCGAACACTTCGGTACAATGAAGCGAATCCTGCTGCAGCAGAATACCCGGCAGAACACCCAGAGGAGAAATCCATGCTTCCCGAACTCACGGCCCAGGCACTTTTCACACTCGAACATTCTCTCGCCGGCCCGGCGCTGGCCGACTGCGGCGCAGTCTGGACTCTGCTGTCGCGCCTTGCCGACCTGATCCGCAGCCTCGCGGCCGGCCTCCCCGCCGGCGAATGGGAGGAAGTCGCCCCTGAGGTCTGGGTTGCCCGTGGCGTGGTCGTACCTCAGACCGCGACCCTGATCGGCCCCGCCATCATCGGGCCGGATACCGAGCTGCGCCCCGGCGCCTATGTGCGCGGCAGTGTCCTCGTCGGCCGTGGCTGCGTGGTCGGCAACTCTACCGAGCTCAAGAACTGCATTCTCTTCGACGAGGTCGAGGTGCCCCACTTCAACTATGTCGGCGACTCCATCCTCGGCTGGCGCGCCCATCTCGGCGCCGGGGCGATCTGCTCGAACGTCCGCACGGACGGCCGGACGGTGCGCATACACGGCTTCGGAGACGCGATCGACAGTGGGCTGGCCAAGCTCGGCGCCATCCTCGGCGACGGGGCGGATGTCGGCTCGAATGCCGTGCTCAATCCGGGCACGGTGCTGGGACGGGGCAGCCGCGTCTACCCGCTGAGTTCCGTGCGCCGCCAGGTTCCGTCCCGCTCCATCCACAAGCAAAACGGTGACATCGTCGCCATTCTCGAGGAGGCAAAGTAGGCATGCCGCCACCCGTTCCCCCACGCCGTTCCCCCGGAGGCTGCACCCACGAGCCGCTGCTGCCGCTGCGCTCGATCTTCACGATGAGCCTCTTCTTCACCTGCCGCCACTGCGGCCACGAGATTGAACCGGCACCGGCCTGGCGCCGGGCGCGCGGCATTCTCAATCTGCTGACGCTGGCCCTGCTGCTCATCATCGCCTTCCTGCCGCTCGAGGCCAGCATGTGGGTCTTCGCCCGCAACCTCCTGCTGGTCGGGCTCGTGGTCGCCCTGTTCTGGACCCTCTCGATCCGGCTGCTCAAACGCGCGAACTACGGCCTCGCCCGGCCCGAGGTCGTGGAGGCCGCCCGCGAGGCACTGGATCTGCCGGAAGCCGGGGTCACGGAAGAGACAGAGGAGCCGCCCGCAGACTGACGTCCTCAGGAGTACTTCCGCACAATGGCGCGGTAGAGCTCTGTCAGCACCTCCTCCGGGAGCGCGATGGGGTTGTTGCTGAGGCGGGTGGGATTGACCGAAGCGACGAGCTGCGGGATGTCTCCGGCGTCAAAATGCAGCCTGTCCTCCGCGAATAGCCGCCCGTCCAGTGCATGCAGGAAGCGGATGGCCCCCGCTACGTCCCCGTGGCCCAGGGCGTGCGCGATGTCGCTGAAGAGCTCCCGCAGTGCCCCTGCCCCGTCATCCTCCGCGACGCAGGACCACATGTATTCCCAGACAAAGGGCAGGCAGATAAAGGCGGCCCGGCCGTGCGGAACACCGTAGAGTGATGTGATCTGATAGCTCATCGCATGCGCAGCCGTGGTCTGTGTCAGGTTGATGGCCCGGCCGGCCAGATTGGCAGCGCGCAGCATGTTGAGGTTGCCGCTGTCGCGGTTTTGGAGATAGTCGTCCATGCCGGCCAGAATCAGGGTCAGTGCCTGCCTGGCATATGCCCGGCTCGCTTCCGTGCTGTGGATGGACCACCATGACTCGATGCTCTGGCAGAGGGCGTCCAGCATCGTGCACTTCTTCTGATAGAGCGGCAGCGTGACGAGATTCCGCGGGTCCAGCAGGGCATAGCGCGGCACGATGCTCCCGTGGGTGACGGACTGTTTTTTGCCTTCGTGGTAGATGACCGCATAGCGGGTGGATTCGCTGCCGGTGCCGGAGGTCGTCGGGATCGCGATCAGCAGGATGTCGTTCGCGCGATATTCCTGGTCCAGATAGAGCCTGGTCTCGTCGAGGCCGGAATAGAGCTTGATGCACTTGGCCACATCGATGGCGCTGCCGCCACCGACAGCGAGAATGGCATCGCAGTGCTGCCGGCGGAAACAGCTCACGCCTGCGACGACGTCCTCATACAGCGGATTTGACGTGAAGGCATCGAAGATGGCACAGGGGAGTGGAAGGTCGAGATATTCCTCCCGGGTCTCGAGCAAGGGAAAGGCGGCATCGACGACCAGCAGCAATTTCTGCACGTCATGACGTGCGAGGATGCGGCCGAGTTCGTCTCTGACCGCCGTCGTTACGATGACTTCCTGCTGCATGGCTCAGGCCTCGCAGCGGGCGGCGGACGGGCTTTCCAGCCTCTCGATCAGGGGGAGGAGCCCGCTCATGTCGTTGATGACATGGCTGGCACCGTGAGCCAGGTACTGGCGTCTGGCCTTCTCCCTGGCCTCCGTCCGCTCTCCGAGGGAGAGTGCCCGGTATTCCTCTTCCGTCAGACCCATGAGCGAGCTGCCTTCGAGGACACCGACCGTCACCACGCCGGCATTCCGGCCCTCCTTCATGTCCGCGATCGTGTCCCCGACCTTGATGACCTGATCGACGGAGAGGATGCGCAGCCTCTTCATGTTTTCGAAGATCATGAACGGCCAGGGCCTGCCGAGCTTTTCTGTCGAGTCGGGCGTGACCCAGGCGTCGGGGCAGTAGCCGGCCCGGCAGGCCGCCGGCACCACGATCTTCATCATCGCGTCGGTGTAGCCGGTCGTGGAACCGATTTTGATGCCTCTGTCCCGGAGCAGCCCGACCGCCTCCACGACATGGGGCTTGGGCTCGGCATAGCGGGGCAGCAGGGCGAGAAGCTGCCGCTCGCTTTCCCGATAGATCGCCTCCACATCGTCCTCATGAACAGCTCGGCCATGGAGCTTCAGCCATTCCGCGGCGAGGCGCCGTGACTCCAGCACAGTCCGCACATGATCCCTCTTGGCCATGCCCATGGGCTGCCTGACTTCTTCCAGACTGGGCTCGATCCCATGGCGTCTAAAGGCTTCCATAAACGCTTCAATGGGCGCAAAGGAACCATAGTCGACCGTGGTTCCCGCCCAGTCAAAGATGACAGCGGTGATTCTGCTCATTTGTATGCTCCCCCCTGTTGTCGGAATCCGGCAGCCTCCGGTGAGCTTCAGGATACGGACGAAATGTAGGCGCTGTATTACGTGTCAGCTCATGTTTCGCGGGACAGTACAGCACATCTCAAGTCCGGGCAAAGCTCAGCTGCCGTCCGGGTCGGCAAGCCAGGCGGCGGGATCGGCATCCGAGGGCAGGCTGAGCCCGGCCCGCGGCGACAGCGAGAGCGGACCTGCCGCCGCCCCGTCAGGCAGACAGGAGCGCTTGAACTGCTGGCGGATGAAGCGGCTGACGCAGACCTCGAGCCAGCGGGCAAGGACGGCGGGCGGGTATTCGGGGCGGTCGCGGAAGGCGGCGGCGGCCAGCTGCAGGATGCGCCGGGGCTCCATCTGCTCCCACAGCAGATGGTAGAGGAAGAAGTCATGCAGCTCGTAGGGACCGAGCTGATCCTCGGTTACCTGACCAATCCCACCGTCAGCGTCCGGCGGCAGCAGCTCGGGGCTGACCGGGGTGGCGAGGATGTCGCGGAGGAGGCGGGGGACGGGGCCGGCTTTGTATAGCTCGGCCAGCCGTTCGATCATGGCGCGCATCAGGGTCTTCGGCACCGTGGCATTGACGCCGTACATGCTCATGTGATCGCCGTTATAGGTGCACCAGCCGAGGGCCAGCTCGCTGAAGTCGCCGGTACCGACGACGAGTCCGCCCGTCTGGTTCGCGATGTCCATCAGGATCTGGGTGCGCTCACGGGCCTGGGAGTTCTCATAGGTGACGTCGTGTACCTCGGGATCGTGGCCGATATCGGCAAAGTGCTGCGCCACGGCCGCCGCGATCGGGATCTCGCGGATCGTGCAGCCGAGCGCCTCCATGAGAGCAAGCGCATTCTGGTGTGTACCGGTCGTGGTGCCGTAGCCGGGCATGGTGATGCCGTGGACGAAGCCGGGCGGCTCGCCAAGAATTTCGGCCGCGCGGACCGCAACGAGCAGGGCGAGGGTGGAGTCGAGGCCGCCGGAGACGCCGAGGACGGCGGCGCGGGCGCCAGTGTGGCGGAGACGGGCGGCGAGCGCGTGGGCCTGGACGGCGAAGATCTCGTCGCAGCGGACCGCGGGGTCGGCGGGAACGAAGGGGCTGGCATTCAGCGGGCGGCGGAGCTCCTGCCAGCGGACCGGCCGGGCGCTGCCGGCAATCCGGGTGAGGGGCATCTCGGTGCCGGTGAAGTGGCGGTCGCGGCGGCGGGCGCTCCGGAGCCGGGCGAGGTCGACATCAGCCAGGATCAGGGAGTCGCAGCCGCCGGCCCAGGCGGCGGAGGCGGCGAGTGTGTCGCCATCCTCGACAATCATGTTGAGGCCATTCCAGGCAAAGTCCGTCACCGACTCCCCCGGTCCCGCATTGGCATGGACAACCGCGGCATGGAGGCGCTCCGAGAGTCCGGTGATGTGCCGGCGGCGGGCCTCGTCGCGGCCGGCCCCGGCAGGACTGGCGGCGAGATGGCAGAGGACCCGGGCACCGGCTGTCGCCGCGGCTGCCATGGGTGGGCAGGGGCCGTCGGCATCGGCGCCGATCGTGAGGGCGAAGCGGAGTTCATCAGGGCTGTCGGGCAGGGGGAGGGCGAAGATCTGGGCGCCGACGGGAAGCTGCAGGCCGGCGATCTCGAGCACGGTGCGAATGCCGCGGCCGCCCGCGAAGACGAGGCGGTGCCGTGGGGCGATCTGTTCCTGGAGGGTGGCGCCCGGCAGGCAGCCGTTCCGGATGACGACGGCGGCGTTGTAGAGTTCTGCCCCCAGAGCGAGCGGCAGTCCGACCACGAGGCCAAGTTCCGGCCAGCCGGTGGAAGCGGCGACGAGGTCGGCCAGAGCGGCCAGAACCGCCTCTTCGTGGGCCAGCTGGTGGTAGAGATCGCCGAGTGTGGAGCCGGTCAGGCTGAGCTCGGGCGTGACGAGGAGGCTCACGCCTGCTGCAGCCGCCCGGGCGGCGAGGGCGGCGATCTCACGGGCGTTGGCGCGCGGATCGCCAAGCTTGAGTGCCGGCGTGGCGGCCGCGACACGCAGCATGGCCGGGATTACATCCGGCAGCTGCCAGACAGGGGCCGTCGTGTCCGGGGTTTTGGGTTTGGGCTCGTTTGCTTCGCTCATGGCCGGGCCTCCTCACTGCGCCTTCTGCGCGTGTGTACCCAGTATAACGGTCGGGACGGCTGCGCAGCCCGCCGCGGCCGGGTCGATGCCGCTCTTTGCAATCTGGGTAGATTATGCAGTGTGCAAAAATTCAACCTGAGCGCGTTCGCGCTGCGCACAGGTCGAGTTTTGGCACAAAATTCAGCCCGAGTGGCGATTTATGGCTCAAATATACAAGCTGTACACAGGCAGCCGTGTCCGAAGTCGTTTTTTTGCTCAGCACCCCTTTATGCACTCGGTCGGCAAAGGCAGAACCGGACGCCCGGCCTGCTTCCGCCCTGTTTTGCCTGACCTCCACTGCGGTCTGTGGCTCTGCACGGCTCTTTGGTCTCTGATAACGGTCAGCTCATCCATTTCTGCTTTAATGGTTCCAGATTCCGGGCCACCGGTTCACGAACGGACGGCAGCCCGGCTGTCGCCATCCGGCTGCTGCGCCGGGCAGGGCGATTCATATGGGGGTGATGAGATGAAAATCCTGACATCGACAGGCGATCTGGAGTTCTATGCGGCGAAGCCGGCCGACCTGATCCGTCTCTTCGGACGCACGTCCTTCCGGCATCTGGATTACAACTTCTATTACTACGGATCCGCGGGCCACGTCTTCACCCTTGAGGACGACAGCCTTTGGAAACGTGAGATGGAGGCGGTCCTTGAAGTGGCCGGAGAACTCGGCATCTCATTCCATCAGGCCCATGCGCCCGACGGCTTCTGCTTCGGCTCCCGGGAGGAGAGGGAGCGCCTGCTGCTGTCAACCGAGCGCTCGATCCGGGCCTGCGCCATGCTGGGGATCGACAGGATGACGGTGCATGCGCATTCTTTGCCTGTCTCCAGAGAACAGCCCGGCGGCGGCAGGGAGGATTTCTTCAAAGCGAACAGGGAGTATTTCGCGTCTTTGCTGCCGCTGGCGGCTGACTGCGGTGTCTACCTGATGGTGGAGAACAGTTCCCCCAGGCATGCGCCCGACTATTATCTCTTCGATGGCCGGGACATGACGGATTTTCTCGCATATGTGAATCATCCGTATCTGAAGATCTGCTGGGATACAGGGCATGCCAACGAGAGCGATATCGACCAGTACAGGGCCATTCTGGAGATGGGAAGCGAGCTTTACGGCCTGCATGTTCAGGATAATTTCGGGGATGCCGACTCGCACCTGATGCCCATGATGGGGATCACGAACTTCTCCGCCGTCATCCAGGGCCTGCTGGATATCGATTACCGTCATGACTTCGCCCTCGAGGGCATGAATGGCCTGCGGGGTGCCGGCAGGTGGCCGCACTTCCGCCGCAGCTTCGTCCATAACGGGACAGAGGACAGGCGCCTGCTCAACCCCTCACTGGAGCTGAAGATCTCCTATGTCAATCTGATGTACGACACGGCCCGCTGGATGCTCGAAACATATGGGATCGAGGTCGAGCGCTAGCGGCGGGGGACTGTTTCGGGCTGCTGATCCGGCTGCTCCGTGGCGGCAAGCGCCGCGAGCAGCGCCTCGACATCGGACAGCGTCGTGAGCGTGGTCGTCTGGCGGCGCAGGCGGCTCGCCCCGGTGAAGCCGCGCAGGTAGGGCTGCAGCTCGGCGCGCAGCTCGCGGCAGCCCTGTTCCTCGCCCAGCAGGCGCACCGTGCCCTCCGCGTGTTCGCGCATGACGGCGATGCGCTCGTCAAGCGCCACGGTCTCGGTGAAATCGCGGAAGATCCAGGGCCGTCCGAGCGCCGCCCGCCCGATCATGAGGGCCGGGGCCCCCGTCTGCCGGTACATGTCGGCGGCGGAGGCGGCGGAATCGACATCGCCGTTTGCGATCATGACGACGTGCGGATGGCTCTTTGCCAGAGCACTCACGATCCGCCCGATCGCCGCCCGGTCCGCGGTCCCACTGTAGTACTGTTCTCTGGTCCTGCCGTGCACCGTGAGCGCCTGGACCCCGCCGTCGGCGAGGCGCCGCGCGACCTCGAGCCCCTGCTCCCCACCGGCCTCGAAACCGATGCGCAGCTTCGCCGTCAGCGGCTTCCCCGTCCCGGCGAGCGCCCCTGCCGCCGCCCGGGCAATCGCTTCCGCCCGCGGCGGATCCAGCAGCAGAGCGGCCCCGGCTCCGCTCCGCACCACCTTGGGCACGGGACAGCCGAGATTCAGGTCGATAGCGTCAAACTGCGCCATCCCGGGATCGTCGAGCAGGATGCGGATCGCCCCGGCAAAGTCCGCCGGCTCGCTTCCGAAGAGCTGCAGCGCCACCGGGTGCTCGTCCGGGGCCATCGCGAGGTAGCGGTAGTTGCGGCCGATTCCCTGGCGCACGATGCCGCGGGCGGAGACCAGCTCGCTGACTACGAGGCCGGCGCCGTAGCGCCGGGCGATGCGGCGATAGGCGGGGGTGGAGCCGCCGGCAATCGGTGCAAACAGCAGCCGGGAGTCAAGCTCGAGAGAGCCGATGCGCAGTGCCAAAGGAGGGGCCTCAGGCGCGGCGTGTTCCGCGCGGCAGATCGAGTGTGGTTTCGGAATTCGCCAGCGGCTGTCCGTCGCACCAGCGCAGAATGTCGTCGATGACCTCGTCGCGGCAGTATTCGTTCAGCAGTTCGTGGCGCGCTTCCGGATAGAACTTTAGCGTCATTGAACGCAGACCCGCTGTCCGGTAGCTCTCCCAGACCCGCCTGACGCCCGTGGTATAGTCGCCGACCGGATCCTCGCTGCCCGCCACCAGGAGCAGCGGCAGATGCTTCGGAATGCGTTCGATGTTGGCAGGCCGCTGGATGAAGCGCAGCGTCGTGAACAGCATGTCATAGGCATTCAGGCGGAAGCGGTGTCCCGTCAGCGGATCGGAGCGGAAGGCGTCGACCTCTGCCGGATCGCGGCTCAGCCAGTCGGAGGAGGTCCGCGGCCGCTCGATGCGGCGGTTGTAGTTGCCGGTGGTCAGGCGGTCCATCAGCGGGCTGTCGTAATGATCGCTGTGGACGAGGCGCATGAGCTGCAGCAGAAGGCTGCCGCCCGCGAGCGCCAGACGGTCGGGTTCGCCCGTCCCCATGATGATGGCTCCGGCGAGTCCCTCGCCATGCTCCATCAGATAGCGCCGCAGCAGGAAGGAACCCATGCTGTGGCCGAGTATGAACAGGGGCAGCTCCGGCCAGGCGGTTTCCATCTCGCCGCGCAGGTGATGGATGTCACGGATGATGTGGAATGAGGCGTCACCCGGACCGGTGTCGCCGAACTCGCCGGCGTTGGCGACGCTGTGTCCGTGTCCCAGATGATCCTCGCCGAACACGATGAAGCCCTGCCGGACCATATCCTCGGCGAAGCGACCATAGCGGCCGACGTGCTCGCCTTTGCCATGAATAATCTGCAGCAGGGCACGAGGGCGGCCGGCGCTAGGCTCCGGTTGCCAGATACGGCAGTGAATGCGATGTATGCCGTTGGCCGAAAGCATCGGCTGGTCACGCACGAGGATGGCCATAACAAATTTTAGCATATGCGGCCCGCAGCGGGCGGGTACAGGGATCTTGCAGGGGTGGCCTGTTTTCAGCGCGTCCTGCGGCTCTCATAGAGGAAGTCCGGATCGAAGTCGTGGGGCTCGCTGGGCCGTTCGCCGACCGCTTCGCAGGAGAGAATGAAGTCAAATTTCTCGAGCAGCGAGACCAGCTGGTCCGCTGCAATGCGGCGATTGGCACTGCCGCGCTGACGGATCTCAACCAGGGAGCTGGTGTGCAGCTCGCCGTCCACCTTTTGCTGTGCCAGCAGGCGATGGGTCGCGATGAGGTGGCGGTTGCTGGTCAGAATCGCCTCGATTTCGGAGAGCCGCTTGAAGTCACCGATATAGTTCACCCTCAGCTGGATAATGACGTGTCGCTGAATCGTGAAACGCTCGAAGAGACGGACCAGGCGCAGAGCTGCGAGAATGGTCAGGGTCACGGCGATGGCCTCGAAGGCAAAGCCCGCCCCAATCGCCACCCCGATGCAGGCGACCGCCCAGAGCGTCGCCGCCGTAGTCAGGCCGTGGATGTTGCCGCGGCTTTTGAGAATCGTGCCGGCACCGAGAAAGCCGATGCCGCTGACCACCTGGGCGGCGAGGCGGGTGGCATCGACGGAGCGTCCGGCGAGGGCGGCATGGTCGGCGAAGCGTACCCCCGTTGCCATGACCAGCATCGAGGCGAGGCAGACGATCATGTGGGTGCGCAGGCCGGCCGGGCGGTTCTTCAGTTCGCGTTCGAAGCCGATGACAAAGGAGCAGGCGAGCGCCACCAGCAGCTGGATCAGCAGAGCGTCGGCGCCGGAACTGAGCGGGCCGATCAGCAGACGGAGCGGACTTTGCAGCATGAAAAATGAAAGAAGCATGGCTACCTCCTCGCGGAGAGGCACCTATATTTTAGCCGATGGAGCAGGCAAGAAGAGAGGATGGTCAAGATCGAGAGTTATCCAAAAGGGAATTTGGATTACTCGCCATCTTGACCATCAGGGGGCTGTTTCTGGTCAAGATCGAGACTTATCCAAAAGGATATTTGGATTACTCCTCATCCTGACCATCGGGGGCCTGTTTCTGGTCAAGATCCCGTCTGGACCCTGCCTTTTGGGTCAGTCTGGCCACTTGGAGTGAAGAATTTACAGTTCGTTCACAGCTAATGTCAAATAAGGTCAAACTAGCCTGCTATGATGAATGTCAAGAAAGGTCAAATACAGAAAGGGAGGACAGAATATGTTTGATTTAGTACCGTTTGGACGTCAGGAGCGCAATCTTTGGAATCGTGTCATGCAGGAGCCTTTCCGCATGATGAACAGTTTCTGGACGGACAGCAGCTCGATGTGCACCGATATTGAGGACCGCGGCGACCACTTCCTGCTGCAGGCAGAGATGCCCGGCATCGCGAAGGAGGATATCCGCATCGATATCGAGGGCGACCGTCTGCGCCTCCAGGCCGAGTCGAAGCAGGAGAAGGATGACGAGCAGCGCAATTATGTCTACCGCGAGCGCCGCTACTATCGCTATGACCGCAGCTACAACATCCGCGGCATCGATCAGGACGGCATCCACGCGAAACTCGTGAACGGCGTGCTTGAGCTGACCCTGCCGAAGCAGAAGGAGCCGGAGACGAAGACGCGCAGCATCGCCGTGCAGACCGAGGACGAAGGCGAATCCGCCGACGCCTGACCGGCAGCCCTGAACACGAAGCCCGCGCGTCGGCGTCGGTAGACGCGCCAGCCATGTCCCGCCGCCCGTTTGCGAAACGCCCGCAGACGGGCATTTTTCTGCCTGCTTTCTGTATAGTTCGTATAGTATAATTAAAAGACGGCAGTCAGAAAGCCCGCGGTTTTAGCGTTCCGCAATTTCAGTTTCAGGAGGCAGGGAATGAAAGCGTATCCCGCAGCTCAGATTCGTAATGTAGCGATCCTCGGCCATATAGGGTCGGGGAAAACCTCATTCAGTGAGGCGGTGCTGTATGAAGCAGGCGTCATCGATCGACTCGGCCGCGTCAATGACGGCACGACGACGCTCGACTTCGACCCGGAGGAGACCCGCCGGACCATCAGCATCAACACCTCCGTCGCGTCCTTTGACTGGCGCGGCACGAAGCTGAACCTCTTCGACACGCCCGGCGACTTCGACTTCGCCGGCGAGGTCATGGGTGCGATCCGCGTTGCCGGCTCTTCCCTGATTGTCGTCTCCGCCCGCGACGGACTGAACGTCGGCGGCGAAAAAGCGGTCCGCTATGTGCGGAAGCAGAAGCTGCCCTTTGCCTTCTTTATTAATACACTTGATGACCCGCATGCCAATTTCAGCGAGACGGTTGAGGGGATCCGCGAATTCGCCGGTGACGGCATCGTGCCCTTCATGCTGCCGGTCCGCATGGGCGAAGAGCTCGGCGGCTATGTCGATGTGCTGGCCCGGCAGGCTTATAAATACGATGGCCAGGGGAAAACCAGCCCCATGGAGATGCCGGCCGAGCTCGAGGACGCTCTCGAGGAGACCTATGAGCGCCTGAACGAGACGGTTGCCGAGACCAGCGAGGAACTGATGGAGAAGTATTTCTCCGAGGAGCCCTTCACGGAGGAGGAGTTCCGCACGGGCCTGCGCGAGGCGCTGATTTCCGGTGTCATGCATCCGATTTTCTGTGGCAGCGCCACCGAGAACAAGGGTGTGGCCGCCGCCATCGACGGCCTCATCTCCTGCACCGCCTCGCCCGACATGGCCGAGCCGGTTGTCGCCCAGATCCCACACAGCGATGAGACGGTCGAACTGACCTGCGATCCGGACGGACCTCTGGCAGCTCTCGTCTTTAAGACCATTTCCGACCCCTTTGTCGGACGTATTTCGCTCTTCCGCGTCTATTCGGGGAAGATTGAGGCCTCGGATTCGCTCTACAACGCCAATCAGGAGAAGGAGGAGCGCGTCAACGGCCTGTCGGTGATGATAGGCAAAAAGAGCCAGTCGACCGACGTCGTCACCGCCGGTGACATCGGCGCGCTGGCGAAGCTGAATGCCACGGTGACCGGTGACACGCTTTGCAGGCGTGATAAACAGCTGATTCTGCCCGGCATTCCGCTGCCGACGCCGTCGTTCTCGATGGCCATCATGCCCGTCAAGCAGGGCGATGAAGAGAAGATCGTCAGCGGCCTGAACCGGCTGCGGGATGAGGATCCGAGCTTCTTCGTCTTCAACAACCCCGAAACCAACCAGATCGTGATTAACGGCCTCGGTGCGACCCACATCGACGTGCTGCGCTCGAAGCTCGGCACGAAGTTCAAGGTCGAGTCGACGATTGAGGTGCCGCGGGTTGCCTATCGTGAGACGATCCGGAAGAAGGTGAAGGTCCAGGGGCGGCATAAGAAGCAGTCCGGCGGCCACGGTCAGTACGGCGATGTCTGGATTGAGTTTGAACCCGGTGAGACCGAGGAACTGACTTTTGAGACCAACGTCTTCGGTGGTTCGGTGCCCAGAAACTACTTCCCGGCTGTCGAGAAGGGTCTGCAGGAGGCTGTGGCCGAGGGTGTGCTGGCCGGCTATCCGATGGTCAATCTGAAGGCCACGCTGGTTGACGGCTCCTATCACGATGTGGACAGCTCGGAAATCGCCTTTAAGCTCGCCACGCATCTGGCCTATCGTGCGGGCATTCCGCAGGCAGGGCCGGTGCTGCTCGAGCCGATTTCGACCGTGCGCATCACTGTGCCGGAGCCGCAGCTCGGCGATATCATGTCCGATGTCAACCAGAAGCGCGGCCGGATCATGGGCATTGACGCGGCGGAGGACATGCAGCTCGTGACGGCCGAGATTCCGACGAGCGAGATGGCCACCTATGCCACCGACCTGCGCCAGATGACGCAGGGCCGCGGCTCGTATGAGATCGAGTTCGCCCGCTATGAGCAGGCGCCGCAGCCGATCGCCGACCGCGTCATCGCCGACGCAAAGGCGCGCGCGGAGCAGGCCTGACACCGGCAGGCTGTTCTGGTGTGAAGTATGAGAATCTGCCA
Source organism: Bacillota bacterium (assembly GCA_030057555.1). Taxonomy (GTDB): domain Bacteria; phylum Bacillota; class Clostridia; order Saccharofermentanales; family Fastidiosipilaceae; genus JAEZYR01. The sequence goes on from JASGUU010000037.1 coordinate 33,822, forward strand.
CGCCCCTGACGATGGGATTGTGGTCCGGGGGCCCGCGGGAAGCGGGCCCCTCCGTCATTCCGACGGTCCGCTGGCGCGCGGCCTGGTGGCCCGCGACGACGTGCCGCCGCGGGAGGCGCTCCAGCGCCTGATCGCGAGCGGACCGGTCGACCTGCATCTGCACACGACGGCCTCGGATGGCCTTGAGAGCCCGGCCCAGCTCGTGCATCGTGTGCTGCGTTCCGGGCTGGTCGGTTTCGCAGTCAGCGATCACGATACGCTGAGTGGTGTGTGGGATACCGCCATCATTCTTGATAAGCTGAACCTGCTGGGGGTCGAGACGCCGGACCTGGTGCCGGCGGTCGAGATCTCGACGCGTGATGCCGAGGGCGGGCGCCACCTGCTGGCCTATTTCCCGCATGGCGGCGAGGTGGAGATCGAGTCCTTTCTGGAGACGCAGACACTGACGCGCGACGTGCGCAACCGCCTGATCTGCGAGCGTCTGACGGAACTGGGCTACCCTGTCAACTATGAGGAAGTACAGCTCGGCGGCGGGCGTAGTATCGGGCGTGTGCATATCGCCCAGGCGCTGATTCGTCACGGCCATGTACCGGACGTGCGGACGGCGTTCGAGCGTTTTCTGTCTGGTGGCCGGCCCGCCTATGTGCCGCGCGAGCGTGTCGGCATCGCCGAGGTGATCCAGACGGTGCGGACGTGCGGGGGGCTGCCGGTGCTGGCGCATCCGGCGCAGTACGGCTGGTGTGGTCGCGGGGGGCGCTATCTCGAGGAGCGGCTCGAGGCGCTTGTTGAACTGGGCCTCGAGGGGGTCGAGGTGGTCCACGGCGATACCACGCCCGAACAGGCGGCGGAGATCGCCGCCGTGGCCAGGAAGCTGGGGCTGCTGCGTACGGCCGGCAGCGACTGGCACAGCCTGAACCGGCAGGGGCGGCGCATGTTCACGGGCAAGGACGACTTTCGCGAACTCCTGCTGGACTGAGCCTGCCGTGCGGAGGAATCCCCGGGGCGTGGAAGCTTCGGGGCGTCAGTGCGTGTGGGTGTGCGTGGTGTGAGTGTGTGCAGTTTTTCAACCTTACGACAGCCCGAGTGCATAAATATTCATAATGCTGCATATTTTCTTGGTAATATGCAGGAATATGAATAAATATGCACGAAATGAGCTCGAAACCCGCGGAAGGTCGAAATTTTGCACAGGACAGATCCTGGAATGAATGCAAATTTCCGTTCTGGACGGATTCTGTGGCCATTTGGATCGCTGCAGCCGTCCAGAGCGTAAATGACCGACTTTTCTTGTTGCGAAAAAGTCCCGTCCTGAAGCTCCTCAGCTGCGTCAGCTGTCAAATACACACGGTAAAGCATGTCCGTCTGCTGTTCAGGATGTACTCTATATGAGACACCGGGCCATTCAGGGAACCCCACAATCAGCAAATCTGAATATCCGTCAAACAGATACTGACTCACTCATCATGTTAGGCTCATGGCGCTTTGGTGTCGTACTTTGTGCCGACGTTTCCCCAGATCATCCTGGAAATGCGCTCCTCATCAATATGATCGATCAATTTATACTTCGGCGTTCCTCTGATGCAGGCACCAAAGAAGAACAGCTGACCGCACTGTCTGCATCTCAAGTAGTGACACACGGTAAAGTGCCTGTCGCTGTTGAGTACTTCAAGCGTCTCCCTTAACAGACAGTCACCGGCAAACAGTTCTATTCGCTCCTGAGCTTCAAGTGCCTCCAGAAAACGCAGCAGCGGAGTATAGTTCTTATGAGCATCGTCCCGTGCCGCGTCAAACAGGGCCGCTATGATATTACAGTTCCTGCACATATCGATCTCTTTCGTCTGTTGATGTTGATTAACTCAACCAGGCATCAGCCTTATCCGTATGCCCAGGGGTCTGCATTCACTCTGCCTCATTCCATGATCCCATAAGCCGGACATCCATACGTGTTTACCGCTGTAACGATCCGTCAACCCTCAATAAGGTAGACGACGGCGTTCTGCTCAGCGGGGAAGCGGGCGACCGCGATGCCGGCCTCCTCAAACCATGCCTCATCAACTTCATATTCTGGATTCGTGCGCAGAAAGTCGTCGATGATCACATAGCGGATGCCGCGCTCACGAAACCAGCCGTAGGCGTCGGCCCAGGAGGCCCACTCGGCGCGCCAGACCCGCTGCAGTTCCTCGTGGCGCGCGGCCGTGTTGTAGCCGGCTGACCAGGCATAGTAGCCGTGGCCGTACCAGCTGAGGCGGCCGCTCAGGAAAAAGGCGTGATAGTGCCAGGGCGGAGTCAGGAGGATTTCGCGCGGCCTGGTTTCCGCCTCCAGCCACCGTGTCAGCTCGGAATCCAGGTTGATTTCCACATGTCCCCGGTTCATGTAGCGATAGCTGAAAAGATCGACAATGCCGGTTGACGTGAGGACGAGGGCGAGACAGACGGCGAGGGCGCGGGTCAGCAGCCGAGCCGGCAATCCCGCGTCTGTGTTCCACAGCCGCCCACTGGCGTTCCGAGGTCCCGCGTCTGTGTCCAGCAGCCGCCCGCTGGCGTCCCGAGGTCCCGCACCCCCCCACAACTGCAGGAGCAGATCGGCGATGGGGACGGAACCAGACATCAGCGTCAGCATGATGTACTTGTGGTTGACGGCGATGTCGGGCGTCAGCGAGATGCAGAAGGCGAGGAGGGTCGGCAGCAGGAAAGCGGCGGCGAGGAAACCGCGCCAGCGCTCGTCCGCCCGGCGGCGCACCAGATGGGTGACCGCGGCGATGACGATGAGCGGCAGCGCGAGGCCGGTCAGCTCGATAAGGTAGGCGAGGACGCCGGGGACGGAGGAGTCGGGGGCGAGGAAGCCCCAGTGCCAGCCGGTGGCAAAGTCGGCCTGGGCCTGGGTGAGAGCGGTGCCGCTCCGGTACCAGGCTTCGGGGCGCCTGATGGGCAGGAAGAGGAAACCGCCCAGTAAGCTGCCGACACCGGCAGCGAGGGCGGTGAGGATGTGGACGAATTTTGCGCTCGAGAAAAGCCCCATGACGAAAAGAATCAGCAGCAGCGCCACGGCCACGGAGCCATGCCACCAGGGCAGGGCGGCGGCGAGCCAGACGGCGGGCAGCAGGGGACGCCAGCGTTTCGGCGCGTGCCAGCCACCTGCAGGTCCCGCACCCTGCCGCAGCAGTGGCAGCAGCCACAGCAGGATCAGCAGGGCGAGCGCGAAGCCAAAAAGGAAGTGCCGCTGGTTCGCATAGACATTCAGCGTCCACAGACCCCAGTCGTCGTGGAGCTGGCGGCCGATAAAGCCGCGGATTTCAAGACTGCCGCCCTGCAGCCAGGAGAAGACAGCGAAGGAGGAGCGCAGCAGCAGCAGGGTCGGGGCGAGCCAGAAGGCGGCCCGGCGACCGCTCCAGGCCTCGGCGAGCGTGCCAAGCAGCACAAAGGCGGCGACGGTGCCAATGGCGGAGGGCAGGTTGATGGCCCAGACGAGTGGCAGCCCGAGATAGTGGAGATTGCCGCAGAGGACATAGAAGAGGGCATGCCAGCGCAGGCCGGCGCCGGCGAAGTGGGGGTAGTCGCTGGGGAAGTTCTGGCCTTTGGCAAAGCTCGAAACCAGCGCCGTATGAGGTGCATAGTCGCTGAAAACCGACAGTCCGGCGGCGAGGCGGCCATTGACCTCACGGAAGGGGTAGCCACTGAGCAGCCAGGCCACCCAGGCGAAAAGCAGCAGGACAGCGAGGTAGAAGATCCGTGGGCGCCGCGGTCGGCCAAACTGCGGGCGCTCAAGCAGCAGAAGGGGTAGAACGGGACAGAGAACCGTCGCGAGATTCGCGACGAGGAGGGGGTGGACGCGTCCTGGGAGCAAACGCCCGGCGAGCCAGGCATAGCCGTAGAGACTGGTGGTCAGCAGGACGAGGCCGCAGAGGGTGGCCGCGACGAGGCGCGTCAGCGAGGGCGGGCAGAGCTGGCCGGCGACGAGGGGGCGGCCGGGGCTGACGGCGGCAGAGCGGCGCAGCGCCGCATCACCGGTCAGCGCCGCCAGCAGGATCCAGAGGAGGGCGGTCATCGGTGGGAGGCGCGGGGGGATCGAGCTCGGCGACACGGCGCAGAGGGCCGCGTTCGGTGCGGCTGACGAGGTAGCGGGGGCGTCCCTTGACCTCATGATAGATCTTCCCGATATAGGAGCCGATGAGACCGAGGGCGATCATGATGCCGCCGCCGATCAGGAGCAGAAGCAGGATGACGGTGGTGAAGCCGGACTCGGCGCGGCCGAGCAGCTTCATGACCAGGGTCTGGATGCCGAGGACCAGGGCGAGGAGCCAGAACACGACGCCCATCGCGACGATGAGATGCAGGGGCGCGGAGGAGAAACCGGCTATCGCGTTGATGGAGAGGCGCATGAGGGCGCGGACATTCCATTTGCTGTGGCCCGTGGTGCGGTCGTCGACCGTGAAGGGCATCTCGATGCGGCGGAAGCCGAGCCAGGCGGAGAGGCCGCGAAAGAAGGTTTCGCGCTCGTCCAGCTCGCGCCAGGCATCGACGACGCGGCGGTCGAGAAGCTTGAAGTCGGAAGCGTTGCGGAGATTAATGCCGGAAGCTCGGCGAAAGATGCGGTAGAAGGTATTGGCGGCGGCGCGGGCGAGGGGGTTCTCGCTCTGGCGCTCAATTTTGATACCGTCTACGACTTCATAGCCCTCTTCGCGCCAGAGCCGGACCATCTCGGGGATGTAGCGCGGCGGGAACTGCAGGTCACCATCGAGGACAACGGCGCAGTCGCCAGTGACCGCATCGAGGCCGGCGCAGAGGGCCGCCTCCTTCCCGAAGTTGCGCGAAAAACCAAGCAGGCGGATCTCGGGATGGCTCGCGGCGGCCTGTTCCAGTTTCGCCCAGGTGCTGTCGGTGGAGCCGTCGTCAATCAGGATCAGCTCACTCTCGCAGTCGGGTATGGCCGCGACGGTTTCGGTCACGGCGGCGACAGTCAGGGCGACCTGTTCCTCCTCGTTATAGAACGGGATCACGATTGAGAGACGCATGTTTTGCATGTCAGAAATTCTAGCACAGCGCAAAGGCCATGGGTTGAGCCAGCCGCTGCGGTCGCGGTGGAGTAAAAGAGGGAATCTCATAATATTGAAGTAATTTACTATATAAAAGGTAATTTTGAAGCGGATTATGGACCTATTCACAGGCCAAATATTCCGAAGCTTTCTTCGTTTACCCCGGGCCTGCAAAACTTAACGCCGCTTAACCCGAACTTAACATCGGAGCGCTACCATTCCGTCGATATCTCAACGATGGAGGAACTGTATACGATGAAAATAGCTAGACGCCTGGTGGCCATTCTGGCCAGCGCAGCGCTCATCCTCGGGCTCGCAGCCTGTGGCAACACGGCCGCGACGACCACGAAGGCGGATGAGACGACTGCTGCCAAGGAGACGACGGCCGCAGCCGACGAGACTACGAAGGCTGACGAGACAACAAAGGCCGATGAAACCACAAAGGCCGATGAAACTACGAAGGCCGAAGAGACGACGAAAGCCGACGAGACCACGAAGGCCGACGAGACGACGGCGGCCCCCGAAGAGACGACGACCGAAGCCGAGACCACGGCTGCGCCGGACGACAGTGGTGAGATGGCAGGCAAAATTGTTGTCTACACCCGCGATGCGACATCCGGTACCCGCGCCGCCTTCGAAGAGATTGTCGGCTTCGAGGGTGAACTGACCGACACAGCGCTCGAGACGAGCGGCAACGGCGACATGGCTGCCAAAGTGGGGGCGGATCCTCATGGCATCGGCTATGTTTCGCTGACGACCGACTTTGCAGCCAACAACCTGCGCAAGGTGAGCTACAACGGCGTCGAGCCGACCGAAGAGAATGTTCTCGACGGCAGCTACTCCCTCGCCCGTCCCTTCAACTATGTCATGCGTGCCGACTTTGTCGACGAGGATACCGAGGCTCTGACGCGTGCGTTCATCGCCTTCATCACCGAGTCGGTGGAAGGCATGGAGGCCATCTTTGGTGCCGGCGGCA